>JBEKWU010000115.1:0-15953 GCA_049512775.1 Bryobacteraceae bacterium | reverse complement strand
GACTCCGCTACAGGCGCGGGCCTTCGAACTGCTCGGCGTGTAGCCAGAAACTGGAACCTGCCTCCAGGGCCATCACCCGCACCCTCAGTCAGATACTCGCCGCTGCGGGATGGAACTTCGGACTAGGGTTGCCGCTCAGGTGGTACTAGGGGATTCGCCTGCGCGACTGCGGGGGGTGGTAGAATAGCCCCCCTGCCCCGAAAACCGCTCGGGATAGAATAAGCATTATGTGCGGAATTGTCGGTTATATCGGCAACCGCCGGGCGGTGCCCATCATCCTCGATGGCCTGCACCGGCTCGAGTACCGCGGGTACGACTCCGCGGGGCTGGCGGTCTTCTGCGCCGACGGCAGTCTGGCAGTGCGCCGCGCCTCGGGGAAACTGCGCAATCTGGAAGAAGCCATCCGCATGAACCCTGTCGACGGATCCTGCGGCATCGGGCACACCCGCTGGGCCACGCACGGCCGTCCGACCGAGGAAAACGCCCACCCGCACCGCGACTGCAAGGGCGATATCGTGGTGGTCCACAACGGCATTATCGAGAATTACGTTGCGCTCAAGCAGCAGCTACTCGCCGAAGGGCACGAATTCCACACCGAGACCGACACCGAGGTCATCGCCCACCTCATCGAGAAATACTCGGACGGCACCCTGGAGGAAGCGGTTCGCAAGGCGGTCCGCGATCTCTCCGGACTGTTCGCGCTGGCGATCGTTTCGCGCCTGGACCCGAACAAGATCGTGGTCGTGCGCGCGGGCCCCCCTGCCGTGATCGGCCTGGGCGACGGCGAGTATTTCGTGGCCTCGGACGTTCCCGCCATTCTCAGCCACACCCGCGACGTGCTGTTCCTGGCCGACGGAGACATCGCCGTCCTTACGCCCGACGGCGTCCGCCTCGGCGATTTCGACGGCCACCCGGTGAAGCGCACCGTGTCGCACATCCTCTGGGACCCCATCATGGCCGAAAAGGGCGGCTACAAGCACTTCATGCTCAAGGAAATCTACGAGCAGCCGCGGGCCGTCCGCGACACCGTGGTGGGCCGCGTGGGGCTCGAGTCCGGCCGCGTGTTCCTGAACGAGATGGACCTCCAGCCCAAGGAGTTCCGCGAGTTCCGGGCGGCCCGGATCGTGGCCTGTGGCACCAGTTGGCACGCCGCCCTGGTGGGCAAGTTCATGATCGAGCGCCTCGCGCGGATGCCCGTCGAGGTCGATTACTCGAGCGAGTTCCGCTATCGCGACCCCATTCTGGGTCCCGAGGTCCTCACCATCGTGGTCTCGCAATCCGGGGAGACCGCCGATACTCTCGCCGCCCAGCGCGAAGCCCGGCGGAAGGGATCCACAACCATCGCCATCTCGAACGCGATCGGCTCGATGGTCACTCGGGAAGCCACCGGCGCCCTGCTGACCCATGCCGGGCCGGAGATCGGCGTCGCCTCCACCAAGACCTTCGCCACCCAGCTCGCCGCCCTGTTCATCCTGGGCATGCATCTCGGCCAGACCCGCGGCGCGCTGGACGATGATGAATCGCGCTCCCTGGCCCAGGAGTTGCTCCGGATTCCCGGCAAGCTGGAAACCGTGCTCTCCCACGATCCGTTCTACGAGGAGCTGGCGCGCAAGCTGTTCCGCTCCAGCGATTTCCTGTTCCTGGGCCGCGGCGTTCACTTCCCCATCGCGCTCGAGGGCGCACTCAAGCTCAAGGAGATCTCCTACATCCACGCCGAGGGCTACCCCGCCGGCGAGATGAAGCACGGTCCCAACGCGCTCATTGGCGAGGACCTGCCGGTGGTCGTGCTGGCCGCCCACGACCCCGCCAGCGAGCGGAGCTGCATCCTTTACGAGAAAACGCTCTCCAACATCCAGGAAGTGAAGGCACGCGAAGGACTCGTGCTCGCCCTGGCGGTCGAGGGCGACCAGAAAGTCCGTAAGCTCGCCGACTACGTCATCGAGGTTCCCGCCGCGCTCGACCTGCTGCTGCCCATTCTCGAGGTTGTCCCGCTCCAGTTGCTGGCCTACCACATCGCCGTCCGCCGCGGCTGTGACGTCGACCAGCCCCGCAACCTGGCCAAGAGTGTCACCGTGGAGTAGCCCTGCGCCGAGCCAGCGGCCGGCTGCCGCCGGCCGTCCCACGCCATTGCATCCGGCGCTCCGGTGGTGCATGATTGATGCCACGGCCCTGGGAGCCCCTTGGAGGCGTGTCATGGAGAGAAGTTCCGCGCCTCCCCCCACGTTGCCCGGGGCTGGAGCAAGGAGGAGGGAACTACCGTGCCAACCAGCATTCGAAGAGCGTGCCTGGCTGCGCTGGCGTTGGCAGCCGGCATTGTAGCGGCGGAAAACCCTTTCGTCGGGACCTGGAAGCTCAACCCGGCGAAAAGCAAGTTCACTGGCGACACCGTGAAGTACGAGCGCACCGCATCCGGGGCGATCCAGGTCTCGTCAGAGGGCCTGACGTACACTTTCAAGCCCGACGGCCGGGAGTATCCGGCTCCGCTGGGCTACACGGCGGCGTGGAAACAACTGGATGAACGGACCTGGGAGGTTGTCACCCGGCTCAGCGGGAAGGTCCTCAACACGGACACGATCAAAGTGTCCGCGGACGGCAAGACGCGCACCGTGATCTCGAAAGGAACCAAACCCAACGGCGAGAACTTTCAAGATACCGCCGTTTATGAGCGCATCGCGGGAGAAAGCGGGCTGCTGGGAACCTGGAGGAGCACGGAGGTGAAAATCAGCTCTCCGATGGTACTGGGGTTCGCCCCCTACGGCCCAGACGGGCTGACTCTGACCATCGTGGACTACAAGGTTGTCTGCAATGCCAAGCTCGACGGAAAGGACTACCCCGCCACCGGGCCCACCGTTCCCCCGGGACTCACACTGGCGCTCAAACGCACCGGTGAGCGGACCATGGAGATGGTCGAAAAGGACAAGGGAAAGACGCTGGGCACCAGTAAGTTCGCCGTCTCGGCCGACGGGAAAACGCTGACCGAAGTGTACACGCCCGCGGCGGTCAATGAGCCCGTGACCGCGGTCTACGACCGCCAATAGGGCTGCGAGCGCATCTTCGTCCTGTGGTACGCTTTGAGCGTAAAGGCGTACCCATGAGCATTTCCAGGCGGGAGTTTCTGGAGGCCACGTCCCTGGGCGGCCTGGCGGCCTCGGCGGCGTTCGCTGCCCCTACCCCGCTGCCGACGCGCGTGTTGGGACGCACCGGCGCCCGAGTGAGCATTCTGGCGTTCGGCTCAGGCAGCCGCTTCCTCTCCTACCCCGAGGAGAAGGGCATCGAAGCTCTGAACCGCGCGCTCGACTTGGGCATCACCTACATCGACACCGCGCAATCCTACGGCAGGGGCGAGAGCGAGCGGCGCATCGGCCAGGTCATGAAGACCCGCCGCAAGGAGGTCTTTCTGGCCACGAAGGTCGAGCCGCGAACGAGCGAACAGGCGATGCGTTCCGTCGAGGAGAGCCTGAATCGCCTCCAGACCGACCACGTCGACCTGCTCCACATCCACGGCCTCGCCGACGAGAAGGATCTCGCCGCCATCGAGGCGCCCGAAGGCGTTCTCAAAGCCCTGTACAGGCTCCGCGACCAGAAAGTGGCCCGGGCCATCGGCATTACCTGCCACAGCGACCCCGCCTTGCTCAAGACCGCGCTCGAACGCCACGACTTCGATTGCACCCAGATGGCGCTCAACGCCGCGCTGGCCGGCGGCTTCGCCTGGAACAAGACGCCGGAGGTCAGCTTCCAGTCGGTCGCGCTGCCGGCGGCACGGCGCAAGAAGATGGGCGTGCTCGCGATGAAGATCTTCGCCCAAGACAAGCTGGCCGGCGAAGCGCCCGCCGATAAGCTGCTGCGCTACTCGATGTCGCTTCCAGTGGCCGCCGCCGTGGTCAGCATGGCCAGGCTCGAGTACATCGACGCCAACGTCGCGGTCGCCAGGAACTTCCAGCCGCTGCCGAAGGCCGAGATGCGCGAGCTTTCCCGAACCATCTCGGAGAGGCACAAGCTGGCGCTTGATCGCTTCTTCTCGAATCATATCGACGTCTGATGGGCATGAAACAGCCGGCGCTGCGGTTCACTCACCTGTACTTAGGAAACTGGCGCAACTTCACTCGGGTGGAGGCCAGCCTCTCGCGCCGGGTGCTGCTGGTGGGCCCCAACGCCTCCGGCAAGTCCCATTTGCTCGACGCCCTGCGCTTCCTCCACGATCTGGCCGCGCCCGGCGGCGGTGGTTTTCAAGAGGCCGTCCGGCGGCGCGGCGGGGTCTCGCGCCTGCGCTGCCTGGCCGCGCGCCAGCACTCTGAGATCGCCATCGCCGTGCGCATCGGTGGCGACGAAACCCTGCCCGGTTGGGAGTACGCGCTCGAGTTCTCGCAGGAGGGCCTCCGCAAACCGGCCATTTGCCGCGAACGCGTCGCGCACCAGGGAAGCGACCTGTTGAACCGCCCCGACGAAGCCGACCTCGCCGATCCCGAGCGCCTCACCCAGACCTGTCTCGAGCAGGCCAGCGTGAACCGGGAGTTCCGCGAGGTCGCCGGGTTCTTCGCTTCTCTCCGCTATCTCCAGGTTATTCCGCAGTGGGTGCGGGAGCGCCTCCCCGCCCGGCCCGACGACCCCTTCGGTGGAGACCTGCTCGAGCAGATGGCCTCCGCCCCCGAGAGCACCCGCAACTCCCGGTTGCGCCGCATCCTCGAAGCTCTCCGCGCCGTCGTCCCCCAGCTTCGGGACCTGGAGTTGTGGAAGGATCCGCGCGGCGCCCCCCGCCTGCGGGCCCGCTACGGCCATTGGCGTCCCCAGGGCGCCTGGCAGACCGAGGACCAGTTGTCCGACGGCACGCTCCGCCTGATGGCCCTGCTCTGGGCCGCCCTGGACGGCAACGGCCCGCTGCTGCTCGAGGAGCCCGAGCTCTCGCTCCACCCCGAGGTGGTCCGCGGCATCCTGCCCATGCTCGCCGGCATCCAGCGCCGCTCCGGCCGGCAACTCTTCCTCAGCACTCACTCGGCGGATTTGGTCGAGGACGAACGGATCGCGCTGGCCGATGTGCTGCTGCTGGTTCCGGGAGAGGAAGGGACTTCGGTGCGCCCCCCGGCCGCTCATCGCGACATGCGCGACCTGCTGGACGGCGCCCTGGCGCCCTCCGAAGCGGGCGCCCCCGCCGAGGCGCCGGGCCAAAACCAGCTCGACCTGTTCGGTGGGGAGTAACCCGTGACCGCAACCGGGGACAGCCTGGGCCGTCCCCACCGCGGACGGCCTAGGCAGTCCCTCGGTTGCCCTGATCCTCCAGCTGTTCCTTCTCGATCTCCCGCTCGCGGTCGGCCTTCCGGCGGTCCTTGTACACCTTGGCCGGCGGCGGCATCGGCTTGCGGATGCTCTTGCGGACCGCCTGGCGTGAGATCTTGATGGGTTTCGGCTTCTTCATTTCACCGCGATGGTCGTGCCGACAGGGCTGGATATGCCTCCCACCGTCACCGTGAGCGGCACGTTGCTGCCCACCGGCGCGTTCGCCGGAACCCACACGTTCAGTTGCAGCACCCCCGCATAGACCAGGCCTTTGAAATCCACCCTGCCGGGCACCCCTCCGAAGGTGACCGTCAGGGCGTCGGCCGGCGCGGGCCAGTTGGGGGCAAGCGGCAGCTTGCCATCCACGCCGGCGGGCACGGTCTGCCCTTCCCCGGTCACGTAGAACCAGACGATCTGCCCCCTCTCGACGGGCAGTTGATCCGAGTTGAAGCCCGCCTCCTGCACCACTACCCCCTGCGTCGACAGAGGGTAGCGGAAGATGCCAGGCACAGCCGCGGCCACCGGCACCGTCACCTCGTTGGAGCCTCGCCCCTGATACTCCACCCGCACCTTGGTGCCGGAGGCGGCCGAGTAGGGCACAATCGCACTCACCTGTCCTTCCAGCGCATAGATCACCGGCGCCTGAACGCCGTCGAAAAAGACCTTCGTGCCTCCCGCGAGATTGCCCAGGTTGCCCGTCGCATCGTAACTCGAGTAAGCAATCTGGGCCGGCCCGAGACCGGTTCCGAATATGGCCACGATCTCCCCCGGCGCCACCGCTCCTCCCTGATAGCTGGCGGCATTCACAACGCCGGCGGCGGTAATCTCCGGCGCAAGCCCCGGCAGCTCGCCCACGGTCCACTGGCCCAGCGCGGACGCCGAGCCAACTTGCCCGGTACGGCTTGCAGCCGACAGCCGCACCTCCTTTGCCCCGTCAAACTCGGGCTTGAACGTCATCGGCGCCCGCACGAACAGTTCCCCGTCCGCCTGCGCCAAGGAAACCCCGGACAAGGCTACGGAACAGTGCCCGTTTTCGAGCACGGTGGAGGAACCCAGGGCGCCTTCGAGGGCGCTGGAAGCTCCGGACTCGTCCTGGAGGCTAACACTGCCCGTGGAGGTATCCACGAACACGGAACAGACACGCGTACCGCCGCTGTCCCGAAACTCCGCCCAGGCTCGTGCGATGTCCTGGACGCCGAGCTGGTCGGTATAGACGAAGCTGAACTTTTCGACATAGCCCGCGCCCGAAGCGGGGAGCACCGCGGCGCCGCTCGGAGGCCCGATCCGCCCGTCCTGCGTGATCTGAAACGTTCTGCGCCCGATGGAAAGCACCCCTTGCCTCACCTGCGCCAGCGCCAGTGCAGCCACCTGGTAGCTCACCGTGCCGTTGCCCGTTCCGCTGTCCGCCGAAGTCAGCGTGATCCAGGATCCAGCCGGGGAAACCAGCACCTGCCAGTTGCAGGAGGAGGGCGCCGTCACCTGCACGCTTCCGCCATCCTCCCAGCCACCATAGATTGCCGACGAGGCCGAAAGCGTCACGCAGGAATCCTGGCCGACCTGGATCGTAAGCCCGTCGGCGTCGGCCGCCGTCACCGCGATCGACTCCGGCGTCCACGGGTCGCTCCAGCTTTGCGCGGCAGCCAGGGCGGCATCCGTGAAGTCGTTGCGGTTGGTGGATTGGGAACTTGGCGTGAAGTCCAGCAGATCGGTGTTGCCGAAGATGCTGGAGGTATCCTGGTTGACGCTGTCCTCGTAGTGAATCAGAGCACCCGTGAAAACCTGCGCGGGCATGGTCGACTCGTACAAGCCGGTCGGCTGGCGATACTCGGCCCACAGCCAGGCATCCAGGTCCCCACGCCGGATCTTCAGTGCCTTGAGACCTCCCGAAGTACTCGCCAGCGGAGCAATGCGGTAAGTTCCGGGCTGCTCCACCGTGGTCACCTCGTCGGCGCCGAGCCAGCCAAGCTGCCACTTTTCGCGCGCATTGTGATGGCCCATAATGCCCAAGAAATTCCCCTGGGCCGTGAACGGGTCATAGTAGGTCGTGCGGACGCCAGCGTCGTTGGGAGCGCCCAGCGCCTCCCCCTCGTACCGCCTCCCCATGACCTCGTTCAGGCCGAAGTTGTGCCCACCCTCGTGCGCGGTCACCTGGAGCTCCTGGGACGGCTCGAACTGGTCGATGGGGAGCCAGGCGAAGGAGAACCCCGCGGAACAGCCCACCGTGCCCATCCCCAGGTAGGAATCGCACGGGCCGGGGAAGAAGAGCAGGAAACGGTTGTACTTGCTCAAGTCCGCCACGCTGGCCGCGGCGGAAAGCGCGGCGTTGGCCAGCCGGTTGGCGTCGTCGCAACTGTAGGCCTGGTTCAATCGGAGCCAGCCCAGCACGTCGCCCGTGGCCCATGTCTTGCCGTAGGACTCCTCTCTCCAGTAGCCATCCAGCGACTGGCCCGAAGTACCGAACAGCATCTCCCGCAGCCCCGCCTGCGCCAGGGACGGTATGGTGACGCCAGGGTAAGTGACCATCAGCGCCGCGATCTTCTGCTCGCCGGTCGTGTTGCACGCGCTGGCGGCGGGTGCGGGCGCCGTCACGCTGGCCGAGACCACCGCTACCGTCATCCCCACTCGCAGGCCCTGAACCCTGGCCTGGTCGCCGGTCTTCAGACGGACCGGCTCGCCGGAAGCGAAATGCAGATCCAGTTCCCCCTCCGCGATTCGCAGCCAGAGCAGGCGGCGGCTGGCGCCGTTCTTGAAGTCGTCGGCGTACAACTCGGTGATCGGCCCGCTCCACTCGCCTCGTTCTTCCAGGCTCGAAGCAAGCTGCGGATACGCCCGCTTCAGATCCTCCACCGTGGACTCGGGCAGCGCCAGCGCGAGCGCCCGCGCCGGATCGCCCTGGATCAGCGCCCGCAGGGCCGCGGAGCGCTCCGCGATGATTGCCGCGGCGGCCGGCGGCGGTCCGCCGGCGGCCAGCAATTCCTGGTTCAGGGCCGTAATGCGCGCTTCGAGCGCCGGGATCGCCGTCTGCGGCTCGCCGGCGCCCGTCGCGGCCCAACTTAACGCAACGCCCATCAGCGCCGTACACACGGTTGTAGCAATGGATCTCATCGGTGTCGTCTCCCGACCCTGGGACGCGGACCTCTCGAACCCCTCGACTTCGTATCGTAGTACAAATACCCACCCCCTGCTTGGGGCCCCTGCCCGATCCACGCCGCCCCCGCCGATCGTGTATCCCTGGTGGTTAGTGCTTCTTTCGGACAACAGAGGTTGAAACTCCGGCGTCGCCAGGCGCTGGGGCGCAGTTGAAAAAAACCGCAGGTTCAACCCAGGAAAGGAATTGCGCATGAAATCTCAGTCTCAGCTCACCCTCCAGGAGCAGGACTTCGTCGACCGCTTGATTGCGGAACACAGCGGCCGGCCGGGAGCGCTGCTGACCATTCTCGAGAAGGTCCAGGAGCGCCATCCCAGCAAGTACCTCTCGGGGGAGGTGCTGGAGCACATCGCCGCCAAGACCGATATTCCGCTGGCGCAACTCCAGAGTGTGGTGACCTTTTACGCACTGTTCAACCTCGATCCGCAGGGGGCCAACACCATCTGCGTCTGCCGCGGTACGGCCTGCCACACCCGCGGCTCGCGCGGCCTGCTCGAACGGCTGAAGCTGGAGATGGGGCTCAACCAGCCCACCGAGGAACCCGAGGCCGACAAGCTCTCCCTCACCACGCCCGATCGCAAGTACACCATCCGCACGGTGGCCTGCTTCGGCCAGTGCGCCCTGGCCCCGGTGGTCGAGATCAACCATTCGATCTTCGGCCACATGAACGAGCGGGCGCTGCGCAACGAGATCGACGTACTCGAAAAAGAAAGCGGGGACTGATGCGCATCCAAGACATCGGCACATTCAATGCGGTGAAGGAAGCCGGGCTGGCCAAGCTCCTGCCCTATGAGCCGCGCATCGCAGTGGGCATGGGGACCTGCGGCACCGGCAACGGCGCCGAGGGCGTCTACCGCGCCTTCGCCGACGAGATCGACCAGCGCGGCCTGGACGTGCAACTGGCGCGGCTGGGCTGCTTCGGGTTCTGCGCCCAGGAGCCGCTGGTCAACCTCTGGCTGCCCGGCAAGCCCCTGGTCATCCTGCGGCGGGTACAGCCCGACCATGTGCCCCACATCCTGGACGAGTTGTACCTGGGGCGGATCCCGCAGGACCTGGCGCTCTGCAAGATCGAGGACTGGGACCACCTGACGGGCCAGGTGAAGTACGGCTCTGGCTACCCCGAGATCCCCTCCTGGCGCGAAGTGCCGTTCTTCCGGGGCCAGAAGAAGATCGTGCTGCGCAACTGCGGCCTGATCAGCGCCGACGACATCGAGGAGTACATCGCCGTGGGCGGCTACCAGTCGCTCTACAAGGTTCTCATCGATTCGACGCCCGAGGTGGTGATCGAGCAGATCAAGGCCTCGAAGCTGCGCGGGCGCGGCGGCGCCGGCTATCCCACCGGCCTCAAGTGGGAAGCCCTGCGGAAGGCCAAGGCCCAGCCCAAGTACCTCATCTGCAACGCCGACGAGGGCGATCCGGGCGCTTACATGAACCGCAACGAAATCGAGAGCGACCCCCACGCGCTGCTGGAAGGAATGATCATCGGCGGCTACCTCATGGGGGCGGCCGAAGGCATCATCTACGTCCAGGCGGAGTACCCGCTGGCGGTGCACCGGCTGACGCGGGCCATCGAGCAGGCCAGGGAATACGGCCTGCTCGGGGACAACATCCTCGGCCGTGGGTTCCACTTCCGTATCGCGCTGGTGGAGGGCGCGGGCGCGTTTGTCTGCGGCGAGGAGACCGCCCTGATCGGTTCGCTCGAAGGACGCTCCGGCCGGCCCCGGCCCCGCCCGCCCTTTCCGGCCCAAAAGGGCCTGTACGGAAAGCCCACCAACATCAACAACGTCGAGACCTGGTACAACATCGCGCCAATCGTCGCCAAGGGTCCGGCCTGGTTCACCGAAACCGGCAGCACCAAGAGCCCGGGCACCAAGGTGTTCTCGCTGGTGGGCAAGGTCACCAACACCGGTCTGGTCGAGATGCCGCTCGGCACTCCGCTCAAGACCTTCGTCTACGACGCCGGCGAAGGCGGCGCCAACGGCCGCCAGGTGAAGGCCTTGCAGACCGGCGGGCCCTCCGGCGGCTGCATCCCCCAGGAGATGTTCGACACCCCGGTGGATTACGAGACGCTGGCCAAGCTCGGCTCCATCATGGGCTCCGGCGGCATGGTGGTGATGGATGAAGACAACTGCATGGTAGACGTGGCGCGCTACTTCGTCGAGTTCACCCATTCCGAGTCCTGCGGCAAGTGCGTGCCCTGCCGCGTCGGGCAAGACAAGGCGCTGAAGATCCTCCGGGCCTTCACCGACGGCAACGGGACCGAGGCGGATCTGGACAGCCTGGACGAGTTGGGCCGCATGATCCGCGACATGTCGCTGTGCGGCCTGGGGCAGACCGCGCCCAATCCCGTGCTGACCACCATGCGGCATTTCCGCCACGAGTTCGAGGACCACATCCGGGCCAAGCGCTGCCGCGCCGGCGTGTGCGAGAACCTGGCGCTCTCGCCCTGCGAGAACAGTTGCCCGCTGCACATGAACATCCCGCGCTTCCTCGAGCTGTACAAGGAAGACCGGCTCGAGGAGGCCTTCGAGTCGGTGGTCATGGACAACCCGCTGCCGGCTTCCACCGGCCGCGTATGCCAGCACCCCTGCGACGACCGCTGTCGCAGGATGAATATCGACGAGCCGGTGAATATCCGCGACGTGCACCGGTTCATCGCCGACGCCATCTACCAGTCCGGCCGGTACCCGGCGCTGATCCAGCGCATTGTGGCGAAGAAACTCGATCCGACCGGGAAGAGGGTCGCGGTGGTGAGCGCGGGCCCCACCGGGCTGACCTGCGCCTTCTACCTGGCGCTGCTTGGCCACGAGGTCACGGTGTACGAATCCAACCCCGGGCCCGGCGGCATGTTGCGCTACGCCCTGCCCGAATACCGCCTGCCGAAAAGCGTGCTCGACCGCGAGATCGAGCTGATCGAGCGGCTGGGGGTGAAGTTCGTCTACAACACGGCGGTGGGGTTCGAGATGTCGCTGAACGACCTCGACAACCAGCACGACGCGGTGTTCCTGGCCATCGGCACCTGGAAGGAATCCTGGGTACGGGTGCCCGGCACCGAGTTAAAGGGCGTGATGCCGGCGCGGCTGTTCCTGGAGGCGGTCTCCAAGGGCGAGCAAGTGCCGTTAGGCAAGAAAGTGGTCGTCATCGGCGGCGGCAACGCGGCCATCGATTCGGCCCGGACCGCCCTGCGCATGGGCGCCGAGGTCACCATGATCTACCGGCGCGAGCGCAAGGACATGCCCGCCATCAAGGAGGAGGTCGAAGGCTCCGAGGCCGAGGGCGCCAACTTCGTCTACCTGGCCGCGCCGCACCGCATCGTGGGCATCCACGGCGCCGTGAAGGCCATTGAGGTGGTGCGAACCAAGCTGGGCGAGTTCGACGCCTCGGGCCGCCGCAAACCGGTTCCCACCGAGGAGATCCAGGCCTTCAAGTGCGACACCGTAGTCCTGGCCGTGGGCGAGAAGGTGGACCTGGACGTGGCCCGCGCTTCGGGCCTTACCCTGAAGGAGTCCGGCACAGTCGAGGTCGACCGGTTTTCGCTCCAGACCGGCCGCGACAAGTTCTACGCCGGCGGCGACGTGATCAGCGGCGCCTGGAACGTCTCCAACGCGATGGGTTACGGCAAGAAAGCCGCCCGCAACATCGACCAGCGGCTGATGCAAGACAAGCGCATTCCGAAGTTATCCCGGAAGTGGGAATTCGATCAGACCCCGCCCGTGCACGTCAGCGAATGCCCGCGGCAGGCGCCCGGCCAGTTGCCCGCCCTCGAGCGGGTCGGGAATTTCGAGGAAGTGACGGTCGGCCTGACCGGCCTCGAGGCGCTGGACGAGGCCAACCGCTGCTTGCGCTGCGATATCAAGGCGACTGACTGAGGAGGCTGAGGGAACCATGGCTTTGGCGCAAAAGATTTCGATTAGAATCGACGGTGAGTAGGTCGAGGCGCGGGAGGGCCAGACCATTCTGGGGGTGGCGCGCGTCGGCGGGAAGTACATCCCCACTTTGTGCTACCTGGAGGGATTGTCGGCGGCCGGGGCTTGCCGCCTGTGCGTGGTCGAGGTGTCCGGCGTGGGACGCTTGATGCCAGCCTGTACCACGGCGGTGCAGGACGGCATGTCGGTGACCACCAACTCGGAGAAGCTGGTGCGCTACCGGCGCATGGTGCTCGAACTGCTCCTCACCGAGCGCAACCACTATTGCTCGGTCTGCGTCTCCAACGGCCACTGCGAGCTGCAATCCATGGCCACGCGGCTGGGCGTATCGCACGTCCGCTATCCCTACAGCTATCCGATCCTGCCGGTGGACGTCTCGCACCAGAAGTTCGTGCTGGACCACAACCGCTGCATCCTCTGCACGCGCTGCGTGCGGGTGTGCGCGGAGCTGGAGGGAGCGCACGTGTGGGATATCGCCTCGCGCGGCATCCGCTCGATGCTGGTGAGCGACATGAACCAGCCCTGGGGCCAGTCCAAAACCTGTACGAGCTACGGCAAGTGCGTGCAAGCGTGCCCCACCGGGGCGCTGGCCGAGAAAGGGTGGGCGGTCGAGGAGATGGCCAAGAGTCACGAGAACATCTCCAAGCTGGCCGCGCGACGCGGGGTGGAAGCATGAGGAAGATCAAACTGGCGACGGTGTGGCTCGACGGCTGCTCCGGGTGCCACATGTCGCTGCTGGACATCGACGAGGCGCTCGAGGCGGTGGCCAAGCGCATCGAGCTGGTCTACGGGCCGCCGGTGGACGCGCAGAAGTTCCCCGAGGGCGTCGACGTGACGCTGGTCGAGGAAGCGGTCTCCAGCCAGGACGACCTGGCCAAGGTCCAGCTCCTCCGGCAGCGCAGCAAACTGGTCGTCGCGCTGGGGGATTGCGCGGTGACCAGCAACGTCCCGGCCATGCGTAATGCCATCCCGGCGAAGAACATCCTCGACCGCGTGTACATCGAGGGCTGCGACCGGAACGCGGGGGTGCCCACCGACGGCGTGCCCAAACTGCTGAAGCGGGCCCTGCCGGTGCAGGAAGTGGTGAAGGTGGACGTGCACTTGCCGGGCTGCCCGCCGCCGGCCAAGTCGATCCTGTTCGTGTTGAGCGAGCTGCTGGAAGGGCGCCTGCCCGACCTCGGCTCGAAGGTCAAGTTTGGGTGAGGCCACGCGCATGAGGAAAATCACTATCGACCCCGTGACCCGCATCGAGGGCCACGCCAAGATCAGCATTTACCTGGACGAGGACGGCAAGGTCAGCGGCACGCAGTTCCACGTCACCCAGGTGCGCGGCTTCGAGAAGTTCGTCGAGGGCCGGCCCTATTACGAGATGCCCGGGATCACCGCGCGCATCTGCGGCATCTGCCCGGTGAGCCATCTGCTGGCCTCCGTCAAGGCCTGCGACGCCATCATGGCCGTGCGGATCCCCGAGACCGCGGTGCGCCTGCGGGAACTGATGCACTGCGGCCAGTTCGTCCAGTCGCACGCGCTGAGCTTCTTCCATCTTTCGGCGCCGGATCTGCTCTTGGGCCTGGACTCCGACCCGGCCCGCCGCAACGTGCTGGGACTGCTCGAGGCCCATCCCGAGCTGGTGCGGGACGGCATTGCGCTGCGCAAGTTCGGCCAGCAGGTGATCGAAGGGCTGGCCAAGGAACGCATTCATCCGTCCTGGACCGTGCCCGGGGGAGTGAATGCGCCGCTGGAGCCCGCGGTGCGGGACCGCATCCTCAAAGAGCTCCCCGGAGCGCAGGCGGTGGCCCGGCGCACGCTCCAGTTCTTCAAGGGCCTGCTGGATGGGTTCGCCGAAGAGATCTCGACCTTCGGCAACGCGCCCACCATGTACGCCGGACTGGTGGACGCCTCCGGCGGCCTCCAACTCTACGACGGCCAGTTGCGCTTCACGGACGCCGAAGGCAACATCGTGCTGGACCAGATGCGCGCCGCCGATTACCAGGCCTCCATCGGCGAGGCGGCTCTTCCGTTCTCCTACCTGAAAGCGCCCTACTACAAGCCGCTGGGGTATCCCGACGGGATCTACCGCGTGGGGCCGCTGGCGCGGCTCAACGTCGCCGAGCGCTGCGGCACGCCGGAAGCCGACCGGGAGCTGTCCGAGTACCGCGAGCGCTACGGCAAGGTGGTGGCCAGTTCGTTCCACTACCACTACGCGCGGCTGATCGAGGCGGTGTACGCGCTGGAGCGGATCGGCGCGCTGCTCGACGATCCCGCGATCCTGGACACCCGGGTGCGCGCCCACGCCGGCGTGAACTCCCTCGAGGGAGTGGGCATGGCCGAGGCGCCCCGCGGCGTCCTGATTCATCACTACAAGGTGGACGAGCAGGGTGCCATCCGTTGGGCCAACCTCATCATCGCCACCGGGCATAACAACCTGGCCATCAACCGCTCGATCGAGCAGGTGAGCCGGCACTTCGTCGACGGCAAACACCTCAAGGAAGGCATGCTGAACCGGGTCTCGGCGGTGGTGCGGGTCTACGACCCCTGCCTGAGCTGCTCGACCCACGCCGCCGGCCGGGCGACCCTGCAAATCCAGTTGGTCGCGCAGGACGGCAAGGTACTGGACGAGCTGCGCTCGTAGCGCGATGGCGCTCCCGGCTGAGGGTATTGTAAAAGTGATGGTGCACCTACTGTTGAAGAATCCCATCCCCGATCGGTTGGCCCACCACGCACCGTTCCCGCATCTGCATCCGAAGTCCCCACTCAAGTCCAGGACTGAGCTCAAGACCGCACGCAGGCCCCGGATCCGTACGCCTATGCGCACCATCCATTGGCCACCACCAAGGTGGTTACGATCAATCGGGGTATGACGAGGATGCCGGGGCGTTTGTGACCTACGTGAAGGAGTTGCATCGGATGTCGAGCTTCGGCGAAACGGAATCCGCCGCGCTCGACAACACAGCCGAGATGATCCGCGGCTACATCAAGTCCGTGGAGGCGAATCGAAAGAGAATCCCACTCACCGCCTCTAAACTCACTGAACTCAGGCGCGTGGTCGGCATGCGCTGATGTTGCCGAAAGGTACTCTGGCGAGCATCATTCGCATCTCCCGTGTAGGCAGAAGGCGGTTCTTCGCGGCGCTCGGATGATCGGACTCTCCGCCAAGAAACTCGGCGGCCTCGAAACGGCGCTTTGACGGCAAACACCTGAAGGAAGGCATGTTGAACCGGGCCTCGGCGGTGGTGCGCGCCTACGACCCGTGCCTGAGCTGCTCCACCCACGCCGCGGGCCAAGCCGCCCTCCACAGGCAGTTACTGAGGCTCGTGTAATTGAGTGACGCAATGCTCACGACGTGGCGCGGGCTTCAGCCTGCCGAGTCGGCACTCTTGCCGACTCATGTGTTTGATCTGGGACCGCGGAACGGAGAGATGAGTGGGATGTCCTGGCGATCGCGCCGGGAGAACCCGTGAGGGTGACTGAGTTTTCGATACCGGTCCTCTGCCGACACCGATCCCCAGGAGGTTTGGTTATGGAGCCAGTATATGGTTCGACCGCGGGCATCGATGTGCACAAAAAGGTGCTGGTGATTGTCGTCCGTCAGGAACGGGACGGGCAGG
>JBEKWU010000114.1:0-16146 GCA_049512775.1 Bryobacteraceae bacterium | reverse complement strand
TGCCTTCGGTTGCTTCCCGCTGGACGAAAGACGCCTGGCGTTCTACCAGTTGGACGTCTCCGGGCACGGCATTCCGGCGGCCATGCTCTCGGTCACTCTGAGCCGGGTGCTGGCGCCCGGGTACGGCAGCCCGGTGCGGCGGGCCAGGTCGTCTTCCGGGGATTCTGAGATCGCACCGCCGCACGCAGTGATTGCCGACTTGAACGAGCGGTTTCAGAGCAGCGGCGGCCGATACTTCACCATGGTGTACGGCGTTCTGGACACAGCGACGCGCCGGGTGTGCCTCAGCCAGGCCGGGCATCCCAGCCCCATTCGCCTCACCGGGCGAGGAGAGGCTGTCCCGGTGGGTGAAGGCGGGTTCCCGGTCGGCGTGATCGCGGGCATGGACTACGACTCCGTGGAGCTGGATCTGGCTGCCGGGGAGCGCCTCGTGTTGTACTCGGACGGGATCACGGAGTGCGCCAACGGGAAGGGAGAGCGGTTGGGAGAAGCTCGCCTGCTAGCGCTGCTGGAGGCCTCCGCCCGCCTGGATCTGAGCCTGGCGGTGGGAGAGCTGAAATCAGCTCTCCGTGTGTGGAGGGGCGGCGACGACTATGAAGACGACATTTCTCTGGTCGCCTTGGAGTGTGTGTGAGTCGGAACCGGCGTCAATTCTTCGCTAGTCTAGTGAGGTGGCGTGGTCCAACATCCTGGTGCGCGCGGCCAATTGGGTCGGGGATGCGGTGCTGTCCCTGCCCGCGCTGCGCGCCATCCGCGAGCACAATCCCCAGGCGCACATCGCCGTGCTTGCCCGCCCCTGGGTCGCGGGCCTGTACCGCCGGGAGCCATTCTGCGACGAACACATCCCCGCTCCGCGCACGCTGGCCGGACGGCTCCGCCTCACCCGCAGTTTGCGCAAGCGGCGCTTCGACGCCGCCATCCTGCTGCCCAACTCGTTTGAAGCCGCTCTGATCGCTCGCCTGGCCGGCATCCCGCAGCGCATCGGATACGATCGCGACGGCCGCGGGTTCCTGCTCACCGCCGCCATTCCGCCGCCCCAAGCCGGCGAGATTCCGCGCCACGAGAGCTTCTATTACCTGGAACTGCTGCGCCGCGCCGGGATTATCCCCGAACTGCCGCCCGCCGCGCCCATTCTGCTCGGCGGCGCCGAGGAGGCCCGCCGCATCGGCCGCGAACGCTTCGCAGCGATGGGTTTTCGCCAGCCGGTCGTCGGCATCAGCCCCGGCGCCGAGAACAGCCGCGCCAAGCAATGGCTCCCGGAACGGTTTGTCGAAACCGCGACCCAGCTTGCCGCCTCGCTCGGCGCCGCCGTCGCCCTGTTCGGCTCGCCCAGCGAACAGACGCTCGGCCGCCTCCTGGCCGAGCAGCTCCGCCGCAGCGGCTGCCGCGTCCTGAACCTGGCGGGCGAGACCACGCTCGAGCAATTCGTCGAGATGGCCGCCGCGTGCCGCGTGTTCCTGAGCAACGATTCCGGCGCCATGCACGTCGCCTCGGCGCTGGGCGTGCCCACGGTGGTGGTGTTCGGCCCCACCGACTGGATCGCCACCGCCCCCGCCGGCCCCTTCGCGCACATCGTGCGCCAACCCGTCGAGTGCAGCCCCTGCATGCTGCGCGACTGCCCCATAGACCACCGTTGCATGAAGGCAGTCACTTCGGAACAGGTGGCGCAGGCGGCGCTGGAGTTGGTGAAATAGGAACAGACGTGGACACCCGAGCGAAAATCATCCCCGCCGAACTCGCCCCCGACGCCGTCCGCCAGTGCCGCGCCGCCGGGAGAACCGTGACCCTGGTAACCGGCTTCTTCGATCCTCTACTGGCGGCGCATGCGCAGCGCCTGGAAGAAATCGCGCCTCCCGGCGGAGCGCTGTTCGTCGCGGTCCACGACCCGCCGCGTCCTCTGCTTCCCGCGCGGGCGCGCGCCGAACTGGTCGCCGCACTTCGCGTGGTAGACTACGTGATACTCGGCGGGACCATCGCAGCCGACGCGTTCCTCCAAGAGGAGGCCGCCGACCAGCGCCGCACCCAGGAACTGATACAGCATGTTCACGGCCCGCAGAAGTGAACGTGGTAGCGCAGGCCCGCGAATCCTGGTCGTCCGGATCGGTTCGATGGGCGATGTGATCCATGCGCTGCCCGCCTGCGCCACCCTCAAGCACAGCTTCCCCGGTTCCACCCTCACCTGGGTCGTCCATCCGAGGTGGGCTCAGTTGCTGGAGGGCAACCCGTTCATCGATGACCTGATCCGTTTGGACCGCCGCAAGGCCGGCAGCGTGGCCGATGCCTGGCGCGCCCTGCGCCACGCCCGCTACGACTTCGCCGTCGACTTTCAGGGGCTGATTCAATCCGCGCTGGTCGCCTCCTTCGCCCGCCCGGACCGCATCTTCGGCTTCCACCAATCGCAGGTGCGCGAGAAGTTCGCCGCCCTGTTCTACTCCAGCCGCGTCCGCGCCAACGGGGTTCACGTCGTGGACCGCAATCTCGAGCTGGCCGCCGCCGCCGGCGCCTCCACCATCCTGCTCCAATTCCCTGTGCCGGATGGCATTCCGGAAGGCGATCTGCCGGAGGGCGGTTTCGTGCTGAGCAACCCCCAGGCAGGCTGGGGCGCCAAGCAGTGGCCGATGGAGTCCTACCAAGCGCTGGCGCGCAGGCTGCGCGACGAGCTCGGCCTTCCGCTGGTGCTGAACGGCCCCCCGGGTTCCCGGACGCTGCTGGCGGGCGCGCCGGACGCCGTAGTCCACATCTCGGGACTGCCCGGCCTGATTCACGCCACGCGGCGCGCCTCCGCCGTGCTGGGCTGCGACAGCGGCCCCACGCACCTCGCCGCCGCCCTGGGCAAGCCCGGCGTGGCGGTTTTCGGCCCCACCGATCCGGCCCGCAACGGCCCCTACGGAGGCAGCTTCACGGTCCTGCGCAGCCCCGGCGCGGTCACCAGCCACAAGCGCCGCGCGGCGCTCGATCCCAGCATGGAAACCCTTTCTCCGGACCAGGTATTCGATGCCTTGAAGGCCCGCCTCCGTCCCCAGTCCAAACCGGCTGGCTCCGGTCTCTGATGCGCCGCCCCTGGTTCCCCAAGCCCTACGCCGACCTGGTGGCCCGCTTGCGGGTGGCCACCGGGTTTCTCCTGGTGGCGGCCTTTGCCTGGTTCGCCACGCCCACTCCGCGCTCGCTCGCCGCCGGGCTGCCCGTCTCCGTCCTTGGCCTGTGGCTGCGCGGCTGGGCCGCCGGGCATCTGGCCAAGGACCAGAAACTCGCCACTAGCGGACCCTACGGCCATCTGCGCAATCCGCTCTATCTCGGCACGCTGATCGTGGCCGCGGGCCTTGTCATCGCCTCCCGGCGCCTGCTGTTGGCCGGGCTGTTTGCGGCCGTGTTCGGGCTGGTGTACCTGCCGGCCATCGAGCTGGAGGAACAGCATCTGCGCGATCTGTTCCCCGAGTACCGGGACTACGCCGCCCGCCTCCCCCTGCTGTGGCCCAGGCTCAAACACGCCGGCGCAGGGGACCGGTTCCGCTGGCGGCTCTATCTGAGGAATGAGGAATACCAGGCGCTGCTCGGCTTCCTCGCCGGGGTCGCGCTGCTGGTCTGGAAGGCCTGGCGCTGAGCTACTTCGCCGGCGCGGGCTTGGCGAACCTCGCGTCCCCGATCTCGACGTTGATCTTCATCTCGGTGACCTTCATGATCACCTCGCCCATCCCCATCACCTGCCTGGTCAGGAAGGGCGCCTTCACGCCGCCGCCGATGTCACGGTAATCCGAGTACTCGACCTTGATGTCCATCGGCCCCTGCGGCGTTTCGAAGTTGCCCGACTGCCCCGCGAGCAGAAACGTTCCCGTGTCGTAGTACTGGATCACCGGCTTGCCGGCCGCCGGGGTCAGCTCGATGGCGTACACCTCGCGATCCCCGGCCTTCTCTTTGCCCTTGAGCTCGGCCTTCGGATACAGCTCGCGCCATTTCAGCGCGGCGTTGAACACCGCCTCCCGTTCCACGTTCGCCCGTTGCGCTCCGGTGACCTCGACGGCCTCTTCCATGGGCATCTGGCTCCAAGCCACCTTGCCGTCGAACCCCTGCCGCATTTCGCCGGCCTCCTCGAAGTTCATCACGATCAGCCGCTTGTTCGGCGCCTTGGCGTAGTATTCCACCGGATTGTGCATTTCGTCCACGGAGGTCCCCATCACGCCTTTGAACACCATCGAGGTCACTTTCTCTATCGCCGCGCGGCCGCCGCTGGCCTGGATCGATTTCTCGATGATCGCCTCGGCCGTCAGTCCCGGCCTGGCCTTCTCCTGGGCCGCGCCGCCGAGCGCGCATATCAGACCCGCCGTAAACAGAATTGCTCGCATTCACTTCGTATCTTACCGAGTTTCGGGGACAGGCCACTCAATCCCTAAACTCCCAGGCTCCAGGCAATTCGCCGCGCACGGATGCTCTCGACGATGGAGCCCGTGAAAACCCAGACACTCCTGTCACCATTCTCCGCCCGTGACAGCCGCGTTTTCCTGAGCCGCCCAGGCAAAGAGCGGTGACTTTCCAAGTTTTCCCGGAGTCGTTCTGCGATCCCCGCAGCAGACTGCTGGCAAGCGAGATGCCGCAGCTACCACCGCGTGAACTTGGGCAACCCTGTTTTCAGGTGGCCATCAATGATTGGATTCGGTTGACCCCCGAAGCGACTGGACGGGAAGAGAGACGGAAGGGGGGCTATATTGGCCCGGCGAAGATCAGAGGAGCCTCGGGGGGCGTCACTGGCCTCGCGCCGAGTGAGATCAATTCGGTATTGGCAGGATCGTCGAGAGTCCACAGCGCCTTGGCGCCCACCGACCCTTCACGGCAGAACTGAGCGGTCCTGCTGGATGGCGCCGCGTGAGCCACGAACACAATGTCGGCAAGTGCAGCGGCCAGCCGGTTTCTTTCCATGGCGAGTTGAGCTGTTGGGCGTCGTTGACATTCCGCAAAAATGGAAAGCAGGAGCAAGCGGCCACTTTTGATCGGCGCCCGCCATTCGGGCCGAATCGTAATGCGGTCGATGCTGCGGGCCGGGCACAGGATGAGGGGGGCCGGGCCTCGAAGAAGAATGGTGAAGCACTCCTGCTCGACGGGAGACTGGAATCCGCTTACCACCGCAATTTCAGAGCGCCGCAGCGCTTGCGCCAAGTCATGTGCCCCGATGATCAGGCTGCCGGGGCACTGCACCGAGCAGAACAGCGCCACCTTCCTTCTCGCGAGGATCTCGAGGTTCCCGATGTAGGCCGCCTCTGGCGCCCTGCCCCTAGACAATCCGCGTAGGGAAGCAGGGTACCTCGGGTCGTCCGGACCGAGCCGCGCTGCTGTCAGACGCCGTCCTCCCCGCTCACCGCGCGATGGCGTACTCCACGGACATGGGATTCCCCATGCGCTTGGACGCGTCCAGAATCTCAAGGCCGACGACGTTGCCGCTATTGTCGTAATCCAGGATCACGCCAGGCTTGTCCTCATCGCTCTCCTCAACGGGGGCATCGCTCAGTACGATGCTGAGTACATCCACCTCCGGATCGTATGTGACCTTCATTCCGGCCTCCAGTACTTCTCAATCTTGCTCGTCCGGTACACCGTCACGACCACCGGCGGGTCTTTCTCCGTGGCGACCACCGCCCTCAACAAGTACATTCTCCCATCCCCGGAGGTAAAACGCGACTGGAGAATGCCTTTGCCGCCAGGCTGCGGCACACGCTGCTCCGGGCTCTCCAGAACCGAGTCCAGCCACTCGCGAGGAATCTGGCGCCGCACCATCTCCTCTTCGGCATGCCGGGATATCAAGAACCGCATCGGGAATCCGCCGCTCACTCCCCATCTCCGTCCGTCTCTTCGGCGTCCCGTCCCAGGCGGTACTTGATGTCGTAGTTGACAATGAAGTCCAGTTCCTCGGCGGTGAAGCCGTATTGGTCCCCGAGAACTCGATCAATGTCGTCGAGGATTCGTTTGGAGAGTCCCGAATCGTAGGATTCGATCAGGAGGCCGGTCTTGCGCCGCAAAGAAACGTTCGCATTGAGCGATTCTTCCAGAGTCTTGGACAGCTTGTCCAGCTCGCCCAAAACCGGTGGGGAGAACATCCCGAGGTCCAGCGGATGCTCACGAACGTCTGACGGGTTAATATGACGCCCGTCGGTGTGGACGCAAAAGAACACGTAGTACGCCGTGCTGTTTAGGATCGCGTGTAAAACACGCCGCTGGCGAGCGTTGGCCACAGATATCGAGTTCAACTCGCCGCGAGGTCTCGGTGGCCCCCCACCCTCGGGTCGCGCTGACGGCGGCTCCAGGTAGAATTGACAGAAGTAGCCTGGAACACGAACCCAGTAAACTGGGTGCTCTGCACTCTTCATCAAGTAGTGCGCGACAGTCTTGGTGCTCTGCATCTTCGCCAGCACCGACACCACGCAGGGATCGCCAACCTTGGGAAACACGCCGTGAAAAGACCGAGGGGAGTTGCCGAGGTATTGGTATTGAATCTTGCCGAACAGATCATCACGCTCTCGCCGTTTGGCATCCCAACGGTGATACCTCGTGCTAAAGGCTGTCGCCGACCCATCAGCGGAGGGCGCGTGCAGCATGATCGTCAGTCGATTCTGAGCGCCCTCGAACAACTGACCTGGACGGTTCGCAAAGTGAGCGAGCCAGAGGGTTGCGGGACGGGCCCACAATGCGTCCCGAAGCGGGTCGAACGCTCCAGAACTTGCGATGGAGACCGGCACGATTAGGCCGAGCCTCGCGGCGCTGTTCTTGAGTGCAAGACAGCGCTCGACCACCCAGGAATAGATGTCAGGGCAAGTCGTCGTTGTCAGGCCCATCGGGGCATATCGCCCACCCAACTTGCTCTTTTCTAGATAAGGCGGATTTCCAATTATGGCATCAAAACCGCCGCTGGACATGATGGCGTGGAAGTCGATGAACCAGTGGAAGGGCTGGTGGGTGGCCAGCCATCCTTGGTAGCCCGCCTTCTTGGCCCCGTACTCCCCGGCCAAGTGCCAGTTGAGTTCTTCCTCAAGCTCCGCGAGGCGCCTGCGGAGCGCCTGCTTGTCTTCCGCTGCGACTGAACCGCCCAGCTCAGTCTGCTGCTTTCTGAAGAGACCGAACAGGCGCTCAACGTCCTGGGCCTTTTCCTCAATCCGTTCCAGCGCGCCCTCGAAATCGAACTTGCTGCCGACCGCGCGCTTGACGTCCTCGTAGGTGGCGTAGCCGACCAGCGTGTTCCCGGCACGGATGTTGAAATCAATGTCGGGCAGTGGTTCGATCTGTGAGACCTGTTCCACCTGGGCCACCAGTTTCAGGAACAGCCGCAGCTTGCAGATCTCGACCGCCTCCTCCATGATGTCGACACCATAGAGGTTGTTGATTACGATCGACTTGAGAATGAAGTACTTCCGGTTCGGGTGCCGGGCAGCCTGTTCCAGCACCTTCCGAAAGTCGCTAAATTTCTCCGGCCGGTGCGGTTGCCCGGAGCGTTCCATGTCGTCAAGGAACGCCTGCATCCGGTCCAGGCAAGCCTCGTAGAGCGGTTCGAGAACGTTGAGCGCCGCGAACAGGAAGGCGCCGGAACCGCAAGTGGGGTCGAGCACCGAGACCCGCTCGATGGCGTGAAAGAATGCCCGAAGGAGTTCCGGACCTTCGCAGTTCTCGATCACGTCCTGCGCGAACTGGCGTATGTCCAGGTTGCAGGTGATGAGATCGTTGATGGATTGAACCTGCCCGCAGGCCATCTTCGCCTGGACCTCTTCATACCGCCCGCGGCGCGCAACCACTTCACGCCAGATCTCGGTTGGCAGGGCGAACTCAGGAGGCGCGGGCTTGTTCCACGAACCCCGCATCGAGACGTCGGAGAGGCCCGCCGCGATCTCGACCGGCAGGTCCAGACCGGCGCCCTTCTTCATGGCATCGTAGATGTACCGGTCCGGATCTTCCTTGAGCAGGACCCAGACGGAACCGTTCGGCTTGAACGCCACAGCGCAGTCCTTCCGGGCGGCGTCGAACAGAAACGGCACAATGGTGTTCTTCGCGATGTAGCCGGTAATGTCCTCTTTGGTGTAATACGCTCCCATCTGCTTCTGGTTGATGTACTTCTCGAAGATGTAGCCGAGGACATCCGGGTTGATCTCGTCGTCGCGGCGGTTCGGGCGTTCGTCCAGGTGCCATTGGTACAGCTCGAAGAACTGGAAGATCCGCTCGAATGCCGCGTCACCTATCTGGATTTTCGCGCCGTGGAGTTCCTCGATCTGGTGCTTCTGGAAAAGGCCGCCATTCAAGTACGGCACCTGCCCCAGAAGTCTGTTTGCCGCGGCTGAACGCTCGGCGGATTTCTTTGCAAAGCCCTCAAAAAACAGTGGGCACAGAAAGCCCGTGTAGTAGCGGTCGCGGCCGACCCGCTGGCACTCCCCGAGCTTCGTCTTCAGGTAATTGTGATCCGCGTTCAGAAACCCCTTCTTCTGGATGAAGTAGTTGAACATCAAGCGGTTGATCATCACCGAGGCGTACCAGCGCTGCATCTCCTCGTCCGGTATACCCTTGATGAACTCCAGGAAGGCTGCGTGTTCCGCCCGAAATCGCTCATAGAACCGCTTGGTGACGCGCTCGACGTCGAACGCCGCTCCCGTCCTAACCGTCACCGCAATATGGTTCAGCTCTTCCTCTTCCGCGAGGCTGAAGGCGATGTGTTGAAGCTTCTGAATCAGCGACTCGCCGGTCTGTTGCCGCCAGTACGTGTGTTCGCGGCATGCGGCAGGCTTGCCGGCCTCGCGCTTTACCCATTGCCACACCTGAATCGTTTGAGCTTCGTCGGAATAGATGATGATGTGTTGGAAGTGGAGCTTGGCAAGCGCCCGGTCGATCTTGAGCCGCTCCGAGCGCGGGGGGATGCCGCCGCCGGTCGCAGGCGCGCAACGGAAGACGGCGAAATCCCGCTTGTGGGCTATTCCTTCGAGATGAAACATCTCAACACCTATCGGGATTTGAATCCGCTCGCCGTAACGGTCCCAGCCCAGTTCCTCGATGAAGAGGCTGCGGAGGTTCGACTCCTTTAACAGGTGGCGGGCGCGAGCGGGATCAAGTGGCATAGGCTATCCGGTTGTCGGTTGAGGCGACAAGCCCAACGAACAGATGATTCTGGGCTCTCGCGCTTCGTCCTCTTCCGAGATCACGCAGAGGCGGCCCTGATCCCGAAGCGCTGAGACGAGTTGCGCGAGCGTTTCGTCGCTCGCGCCGGTTCGGAGTTGGCGGTTGAGCGAGTCGACAGCCGATTGCTGCAAGGGGTACCGGTAGATCTCCTCGATAGCACGCTGAAGCTCGGCCGTGTCGAATAGCGTGCCTTTCAGATCCAGGGCGTACCGCATCAGCCGCTCGTACGTCCGGAATCGTGCGCCCGATGGCCGGCCCAATGTGCCGCCGAGGGTTTTCTCCTCTTCCGCAATGTGCTGCACCGCGCTCGCGACGAGAGAATGGTGATTCTCCATTCGCGGAAGGGCCGGTGTGTCCGAAGCGCACTCAGCCGCTTTGAGAATGGACAATTGCGATTCGGTTACCAGATTCCCTGCCTGGTCCGCCCAAGCCAGCGCGTCGTTATCCTCCGCGGTCCGGACGTACACGAGCACTCCATTTGGCTTGGCTGACGTCCCCTCGTAGGCGCGTGCCGAGTAGACTACCGGGGGCAGTTCGGGAATCGTCTTCTGGAGTCCAGGGTCACCGGCCACGGCGTCTTTCCAGATCTGATAAGCATACGACGCAAGGTCCACCTCGCCTTCGTCGTCACCGTCCAAAATACCGGCCTTCTCGTTGTAGATATCCAGGATTGCTCGGTCGTTCCGATCATCGTCGAAGAAGGCTTCGTCGGTGCCCACGACCTCGGCATTTTCGGTGAGCCGCTGCCGCACCCGGTTGCGCAGCCTGATTATGCGCTCGACTCCATCGGCGGGCAGGAAGGAGTAGCAGAGGATCTTGTCCGACTTCTGGCCGATACGGTCGATGCGGCCGGCCCGCTGGACCAGCCGAATGATCGCCCATGGGAGGTCGTAGTTGACGACGACGGCGCAGTCCTGCAAGTTCTGGCCCTCGCTCAAGACGTCGGTCGCGATCAATGCCCGAAGTTCCGTCCCAGGTTTGACTTGGTCCACCTTTTCGTTGCTCACCGGACTAAAGCGCCAGGCCAGTGCGGTGGGGTCGGGCGAGTCCCCTGTCACACCCTCGATCCGGTTGACGCCCCGACGCTTCAACTGCTGCTCCAGGAATAGAACCGTATCCGCGAATTGGGTGAAGACCAGCACCTTCTCGTGTGGGTGCCTGGACGTAAGCAGCTTTTCGAGTGCGCGAAGCTTGGTGTCTCGATCGGGGTCCCACTGGCTGCACCGGCTGAAGATGCGCATGAGAGCGAGAGCGTCATCGCGTACGGCTTTGGTCAGCGACTCGATGAACAGTTTGGGACTGAGCCATCCGAACCGGCGCCTGTACTGCGCGGTGTACTCCTGGTATACCTCCGCGGCGCGTCGGCGGAAATCGGCCTCGGAGCGCATCGGCTTCGCCATGTCCGCCGCCGCGCCGTTGTTGTCGTCTTCGCCGAACAGATCCTCGCCGGACGAGTCAGCGTCCTGGTCACAGACGCGGGTGTCGAGGAGTTCGGCACCTTGGGTTCCGACAGGCACAGGGAGACCGTTCTCGATCGCGTGGAGGAAGATGTAATTGCGGAGGATGTGGCGTTCGACCGAGAGCAGGAAAGAATGCCCGCTGCTTTCGAGCCGCTTGAACAAATTCGTTCGGCAGAATCCCATGAGCCGCCTCCCGGCGCGTGATAGGTCTTGGAGGACCCTCGATTCGGCCTGGGTGGGCGCCGTGTCCGGCGCCGGCGCAACGTAGTTGGCGAGCCCGTATCTCGGCAGGTGCAGGTGGTTGATGATATCCACGATGTCGGGCGCGAACAGGCGGGCATACTGGTCATTCGGATCGGCGTCGTCAACCTTGAACTTGACCGTCCTGGGCATCCGGTCTGGGAAGTAAGAGCGTGAGCCGTCTTCAAAGACGAGGTACTTGCGGCCATTGACCGGGTCGGCCTCAGCGTAGTTGTCCCGAATGAAGGTTCGGGTGCGCCGCACCATGTACAGCCGCATCAATTCGCGCCAGTCGTCCGCGTGCTGTGTCTTCTCGAATGCCGCCAGCGAGCGGAGGGAGCACTGGTACCGCCGGATGAATTCCGTTTCACCGATCTCCCGGAGCAGGACTTCGGGCCGGACGCCGAGGTCCTTGTCGTCCGAAACGAAAAGGCGCAGTTGGCTGGACAGATCCAGATAGGTCTTGTTGTAGGGCGTGGCGGAGAGGAGGATGCACCGGCTCTCGTTCTTCTGCAGGTACTCGTGAATTACGCGGTACCGCGCCCCCTCTCGATTTCGCAGGTTGTGACTCTCGTCGAGGATTACCAGCCGATACCTGCGCATCTCGGGCAACTCCCGCAGGACCCGCGTGTACGAAAGGACTCTGGCGCGAAGGCGGTACCTTTCCCTGTAGTCCTCCCACATGCCGACGAGGTTCTTGGGGCACAGGATCAACGTCTCGAGGTCCTGGTCGTCCTCCAGGATTCTCGCCAGCGCCGTGGCCATCAGGGTCTTGCCAAGCCCCACCACATCGCCCAAAAGGACCCCACCACGTTTGTTGACGTGGTGCGCAGCGATCTTGACAGCGGCAACCTGAAATTCGAAGAGCTTATTCCCAAAATCCTTCGGGATGCGGAACTGAAGCAGGCCTTCCCGCGCATCCTGGCAGAGGTGGTAGGCCATCTTGACGTAGATGTGGTACGGTGGGATCGGTTCCTCTCTCGCCCAACTCTCCCCGAGGATCTTGACCAGATCGTCGGAGATGTCGACGCACCAACGGTCGTTCCATCGGTCCTCAAACCAACGCGCCAGCTTCTGGCAGGCGTCGTGGTCGAGGACGTCGACGTTCAGTTCGCCCTGCATGCACAGCCCGGCGAACGTAAGGTTGCTGCTCCCCAGGTAGGCCACCGATGGGCTGACAGGGTCCTGCGGCCGAAAGAGCACGTACAATTTCGCATGCAGCGGGTGGCGCAGGAACAACTTAGCAACAACCTTCTTCGCACGGATCTGGGCGGCGAGTTGCCTCAGGCCCCGCTCGTCGTCGTTTGTGGGCGTGCCGATTGTTAGCTGCGCCCGGAACTCCTCGGCGAGCCTCTTCTTCAATCGCAGAGCGGTCTGGTTGTCGATTCCCTCGTCGGCCCGAATGAGGCGAAGGGCGTCTCGGAGTTCGTCCTCGGGGAGACGCTGCATGCCGACGAGGAGCCGGCAACAGTGGTCCTCACCACCAGACCACCGGTCGATGTACCTATCGAGTTGCTTCCACCCGCGCAGGTTAAAGTAGCCGACACAGAAATCCGCCCGGTCCGACAAGTCGATGGTCTGGCACAAGGCCGGGAGCAACTGCTGGTCGATGTTGTCGAAGATGCGGGGCATAGAATCACATTTATACTCCAAATCGAAGAACCACGTTGTCTTTTCGAGGCCGTGACGGCAGCCACGAGGCATCCGTTCAAGCACCGGGGTCAATTGCTTCGGCCTCCCTGCCCCTACAATGCGCACGTCGCATGCTACCCGCTTCGTGGGAAGCGCTTGTGGCAACGACACGCCGCGCCGGCAGCCGGCATCCGCTTTTCTGCTATTCTGTTCACTGGCTTTCGAGCTACTCGATTCAAGGAGGAATCCCCGTGAGAGTCGGCGTTTTTACGGCGTTGTTGGCCAATCTTTCCCTCGACCAGGTCATCGCGAAACTGAAGGCCCTGGGCGTGAGCACCGTGGAGCTGGGCACGGGCAACTACCCCGGCGATCCCCACTGCAAGCTCTCCATGCTCGACGATCCCGGCGCGCTCGGCGAGTTCAAGCGGAAGCTCGACGACAACGGCATGTCCATCAGCGCCCTGAGCTGCCACGGCGATCCGCTGCACCCCAACGCGGAGGTCGCTCGCCTCAACCAGGAAACCAGCCGCCGGACAATCCTGCTGGCGGAGAAGCTGGGCGTGCCCGTGGTGGTCGATTTCTCCGGCTGCCCCGGCGACAGCGAGACGGCGAAGTACCCCAACTGGGTCACCTGCGCCTGGCCCCCGCACTTCCAGCAGATCCTCTCCTGGCAGTGGGAGAAGGTGGTGATCCCGTACTGGCAGGAGCGGGCCAGGTTCGCGGCCGGCCATGGCGTCAAGGTGGCGCTCGAGATGCACCCCGGCTTCGTCGTTTACAGCCCCGAGACCATGCTCAAGCTGCGCGCCGCCGCGGGCCCCAGCCTCGGCTGCAACTTCGACCCCTGCCACCTTTTCTGGCAGAACATCGATCCTATTGCCGCCGTCCGCATCCTCGGCGACGCCATCTTCCATGTGCACGCCAAGGACTCCCAGCTCTACCCGTACAACCTGCCCAAGTGCGGCGTTCTGGACACCAAGAAGTACACCGACGAGCAGAACCGCGGCTGGATGTTCCGCACGGTCGGGTATGGCCACGGCGCCGACTGGTGGGGAGAATTCATCTCCACCCTGCGCATGTACGGCTACGACTACGTGCTCTCGGTCGAGCACGAGGACAGCCTCATGTCGGCCGAGGAAGGCTTGACCAAGGCGGTCCGCTTCCTGGAGAACCTGGTCATCAAGGAAAAGCCCGGCGTCGCCTACTGGGCCTGAGAAGCCGGATGAAGACCACCGTCGAGATCCCCGATGCCCTGTTCCGGGAGGCCAAGGAGTACGCGGCACGCCACGGCATCCCGCTGCGCGAAGTCGTGGAGCGGGGAGTCCGGTTGGTCCTGCGTGCATCGCCCCCTGCGGGTCGGCGCTTCCGCCTCAAGACCGTCACCACCCCGGGGGAGGGGCTGGCCTGCGGGGAGGACTGGAGCACCATCCGCTCGATGATCTACGAGGGCCACGGCGGCTGATCGCCCTCGACGCCACCATCCTGGTCCATTCGGTGCGCCGGGACTCGCCAAGCTCTACCGGCCGCCCACGCCGCTCGGGGACGCCGCGCTCCAGGTGGATTACTGGATGGAGAGTCCCTCGCTGCGGCTGATCGGCGAGGCGCCGGGATACTGGGAACATCTCAAGCCGCTGCTGGAGGCAGGCAAAGTGGCCGGCCCGCTGGTTCACGACGCGCGCGTCGCGGCGATCTGCCGCGCCGCCGGCGTGAGGGAGATCTGGACCGCCGATCGCGACTACTCGCGACTCCCCGGCATCATCGTGCGCAATCCCCTGGTGGAGGGGGCTTGATGAGCGTCCCCAACCCCGCCTACCTCGATATTATCGACTTCATTGCCTCCGGCACTACGCCGGGGGCGGTCGCTCATTTTCGACCCTCGCCGGAAGCTCGGCGGAGAGTCGCTGCGTTGATCGAGCGTCGGAAGGCGGCCCGATTATCATCGGAAGAAAAGGCGGAATTGGACCACTTCATGGAGTTGGAGCACATTCTGAGAATGGCCAAGGCGAGGGCCCGCCAAATCCTCTCTCGTGGCCAGTGAGATCAGCGAGCAACTCCGCGGCTCCTCCACTTCTGGAAACCTGGCCTACGCCTGCGTACTGTGCAACAGGCATAAAAGCAGTGACATTACGTCGATCGACCCGCGCACGGGAGAGGCGGTGCGGCTCTTGCGGTTGAACGCTCCGGAGCGACTCGCCGAGCCGCGGCTGCTGCAAAGCTTAGGCAGCTACCCGAAAAGGTAGGTTTGGAAGTTAGGATAGTCCAGTCGAGGTCTCGATTGCCATCATCTCGTCGGCATGTGTAGCTCGGGCCTGAGTCCCCGGCTTTTGCCGCTTCCAAGTCGTGGGGGCGCCCGGCTTCGGGGTGCCCTATAGAGAACCTCACCCTCTGACGATCTGAGAGACTGCATGGCCGCAATCGGGTGTAAAGTGTTGCTCGTGCTGTGGGGCGTGAGGTTGCTGGCACAGGCCCCGGACATCTCCGCGATTGCCAAGAAAGCTCTGCCGGCCGTGGTGACGATCGAGGGTGACAAAGGATCGGGAGCGGGCTTCATCATATCCCAAGATGGCCTGATCGTAACGTGCGTGCACGTCGTCGAAGGCCAGCGGGGGGTCAGAATCCGATTGACCACCGGGGAAATGTTCGACTCCCTCTTGGTGCGGGCCTTCGACGCGCGCAAGGATTTGGCGGTCCTCAAAGTCGCGGGATTCGAACTACCGAAAATCGAGCTCGGAAACTCGAGCGATCTAATGGTCGGGCAACCAGTGATAGCCGTGGGCAATCCTCTCGGACTCACCTCAACCGTGACATCTGGAATCGTGAGTGCCATCCGCGATGATCCCGGCCTCGGCTACAGACTCATTCAGACGGATGCCCCTGTCAACCCGGGGAATAGCGGTGGGCCTCTCCTGAACTCGGCTGGAGCGGCCGTGGGTGTCGTGACACTCAAGATGGTGGCCTCGGAGACCCTCAATTTCGCTGTTCCCATCAACTATGTCCGGGGCATGTTAGCTGAAGCCGGAAGCCCCATCAGTCTAGCCGAGTTTCAGGGCAGGCTCGAACTCGGGGGTTCCGAAGCGCGGACCGCGAGTCTGAGGGCCTGGGTCGGGACTTGGCTCTTGGCGGGTCCGGTCCAGGAAGACAGTTCCTGCCTGGCGTTTCCGTCACGGCGGGGAGATCTGACGTTTCGAATTCTCTCCGTTGACAGCGACGGCGCCGTGGCGGCGCGGGTCAGACATCCCCAGTTGTTGGGCGAGAGCGCAGATGAGTACCTGAACAGCGAGCTGCCGGATTGGTCGGGGAAGGCCGAGGAGGGCGGTGTCGTGCTCACCATGATCCCGATGAAACCCGATCTTTTCCTGGCAAATCATGGCGGTCTGCGAGAAACCTCCGGACGCCTGGAGATCTCAACTTCTAAGACCGGCAGCCATCCGGCGAACCTCACCTATTTCGTGCGTTTCTACTTCCACCAGGAGTGCACGACCTGGATCCGCTACCTCGGAACGGCGGTCAAGATTCGGTAGCGCCCCCGTAAAGCAGGCCGCCCCCGCCCCCAGGGACTGTCAAGCCGGCGACATCCTTGACACTTTAGTCCAGTGACATCCTTTACACAATTTAGGACCCGATAGGTTGAATCCCACGGCCAGGCAACGCCTGGCCGCATGCGTTTCCGTTTGCCCCC
>JBEKWU010000113.1:0-16400 GCA_049512775.1 Bryobacteraceae bacterium | reverse complement strand
CCGCTTCCGCCGGCCCTCCGCTTCAGGCTCATCATGCCCTGGAAACAAACCGTCGCTTCAGGCTCATTGACCATTGGAAACGGACTCCCCGTTCAGGCTCATCCTGTATTGGACAATTCTGGATGGCGTTATGACGCCGCCACCTCTGCTATCCTGAGAACTGATTCTGCTCCGCCCTCACGGATACGCACTTGAAAGTAGGGTTTGTCAGTCTGGGGTGCCCCAAGAACCTCGTGGATACCGAGGTCATGATGGGGCAACTGGCCGCGCACGGACATGAGCTCACACCGCGTCCCGAGGACGCCGAGGCGATCGTGGTGAACACGTGCGGCTTCATCCACCCCGCCCAGCAGGAATCGGTGGACACCATCCTGGAGATGGCCGAGTACAAGAAAACGGGCGGGCTGAAGCGGCTGATCGTGGCCGGCTGCCTGGTGGAGCGCTACCGCGAGGAGATCCGGCGCAGCCTGCCCGAGGTGGACGCGGTCGTCGGCACCAACGAACTCGACGCCATCGTCGCCGCCTGCGAAGGGGAGGCTCGCCTCCCTGATCCGCTGCAACCGTACTTGTATGATGACAAGACACTCCGCATGCTCTCCACCCCGGGGCATTTCGCCTACATCAAGATCGCCGAGGGTTGCGATCACCCCTGCACGTTCTGCGTCATTCCGCAATTTCGCGGGCGGTTTCGCAGCCGGCGTCCGGAGTCGGTGGCTGCGGAGGCGGAACGGCTGCTGGCACAGGGCGTACGCGAGATCAACTTGGTCGGCCAGGACACCACCTGCTACGGCGAGGACCTGGGAATCCACGACGGACTGGCGCTGCTGCTCGAACGTCTCGCGAGGATCGAGACCCCGCGGGAAAAGTGGATCCGCTTCCTCTACGCCTACCCGAACAAGGTGACCGCGAGGCTGCTCGATACCATCGCCGCCTGGCCTGCCCTGGTCAAGTACATCGACCTGCCGTTGCAGCACACGAGCGCGCGCGTCCTGAAGCGCATGAAGCGCGGAGGGAACGGCGGCGTCTTCCTGCGGCTGATTGAGAGAATCCGCCGCAGGATCCCAGGCGTCGCCATTCGCACCAGCATGATCACCGGCTTCCCCGGCGAGACGGACGCGGATTTCGAGGAGCTGTGCCAGTTCGTGGAAGCGGCGCAATTCGACCGGCTCGGCGTCTTCTCCTACTCCGACGAGGAGACCAGCGGGAGTTTTCACCTGGACGGAAAAGTGGATGGCCGGACGGTCTACAATCGGAGGCGGCGGCTCATGGCGATCCAGCGGAGGATCTCGCGCGCGCGGAACCGCGGTCTCATCGGCCGCGAGGTGCGGGTGCTGGTCGAGGGGCCGTCGCCGGAGACGGATTTGCTCTGGCAGGCGCGCATGGCCGCGCAGGCGCCGGAGATCGACGGCGTGTGCCTGGTCAACGACGTCCAGGGCCGCGCGCCGCAGGTGGGCGATTTCCGCCGCCTGCGCGTCACCGCGGCGCAAGATTACGATGTGGTTGGGACGTTGCTCGAGCCGGACCCAAGCCCCTTCGTGGTGCTATGAGATGCCCGATCTGCAAGAAGAAAGTTGAGCCCGGCGGCCCCGACGCGCCGTTTTGCAGCGATCGCTGCCGCCTGTTCGACCTGGCCAACTGGGCCGCGGAGAAGTACCGCATCCCGGCGCCCGCCGAACCGCAGCCGGAGGTGGAGGATGAAGATCATGAAGGGGGCTAGTCCGGCGGGCGTGCTCGCCAGCTCGATTGCCACCTGGTTCGGATGCGGGTTCTCGCCGTTCGCTCCGGGCACTGCCGGCTCGCTGGGCGCGCTTTTGCCGGCGATTCTGCTGGCCCGGTATGCCGGCTGGCGGCCGCTGTACTTCGCCGCACTGGCGCTGGTGTGGATGGCGCCGGGCATCTGGGCCGCGGGCCGGACGGCGCGGGCCTGCGGCCAGAAGGACCCTACCCGGGTGGTGATCGACGAAGTGCTGGGCCAGTGGATCACCATCGCCGGCGCGACTGCGCTCAACTGGAAGAGCTGGCTGGCGGCCTTTATCCTGTTCCGGCTGCTGGACATCTGGAAGCCGGCGCCAGTGCGCCAGCTCGAGTCGCTGCCCGGCGGTTACGGAATTGTGGCCGACGATATTATGGCGGGGCTCTATGGCGCGCTTGTGTTATTCACGGCGGGATGCTTCAATCTCTATTGAGTATGCCTATTCGTAAGAACGCAGAGGGGAGTCCCGAGATCTCGCAAGTCACCCCGGCGGCGGCGATCGCCGGAGGCGAGTTCCAGATCCGCGGCCGGGGCTTCGTGAAATCGCAACGGCCGCGCGTGACCCTCGGGGACATCGAGGCGCCGGTGGTCATCGGCTCGGATTCCTTCATCATCGCCCGGGTGCCCGAAGGGGCCTCGGCAGGCGAGCTGATTATACGGAACGGCGAGCAGGCCAGCCCGGCTTATAGCTGCGGGATCGGCATTCCCATCGCCGACAGCGTTCACCCAGTGGCCAATCCGGCGGTGGATGCGGTGGGGAACATTTTCACGACGTTCAGCGGGTCGCGGGGGCAAAAGACGCCGGTTTCGGTCTACAAGATCGACCTGAACTGCGCTTTGAGGCCGTTCCTGTCCGAGGTGATGAACGCTACCGCGCTGGCGTTCGACGAAGCGGGCCTGCTCTACATCTCGAGCCGCTACGATGGCACCGTCTACCAGGCCACGGCCGGTGGGAACATGTCGGTGTACGTCGAGGGCATGGGCGTGGCCACCGGCATCGCCTTCGATCCGACGGGGGACTTGTACGTCGGAGACCGCCAGGGGACGGTCTTCAAGATCAGCCGGGAGCGGCAGATTTACGTGTTCGCCACGCTCGAGCCGTCCATCGCGGCTTACCACCTGGCGTTTGGCCCGGATGGTTACCTGTATGCCACCGGACCGACCACCTCGAGCTTCGACGCGGTCTATCGGATCTCGCCCGCCGGCGATGTCGAGGTCTTCTATCGCGGGCTGGGGCGCCCGCAGGGACTGGCCTTCGACTCCGAGAACCGGCTCTACGTGGCCGCCTCCCTGGGCGGGCGCCGCGGCGTGGTCCGTATCGGCCAGGACCGCAAGCCCGAGCTGTTCCTGTCCGGCCCCGGCATCGTGGGGCTGGCCTTCACTCCATCGCGCTCGATGATCGTGGCCACCAGCGCGGCGCTCTATCGCGTGGACGCCGGCATCCAGGGGCGGCCGCTTCCATAGATGAACGCCGAGATCATCGCGGTTGGCTCCGAACTGCTCACGCCGCAGCGGATCGATACCAATTCCCTGTGGCTCACCGGCCAACTGAACGCGCTGGGCGTCGAGGTGATCGCCAAGACCATTGTGGGCGACGATCGCGAGCGCCTGGCCGAAATGGTTCGCGGCGCCTGCGCGCGCTCGGAAATCGTGATTCTCACCGGAGGCCTGGGGCCGACCGAAGACGACGTCACGCGCGACGCCGTGGCCGCCGCGCTCCATCGCGCCCAGGTTTTTCGCCAGGACATCTGCGACGCCATCGAGCGGCGCTTCCGCCGCACCCATCGCGCGATGGCCGAGATCAACAAGCGCCAAGCCCTCGTCATCGAGGCCGCTGAAGCGCTGCCGAACCCCAACGGCACCGCCCCCGGCCAGTGGATTCGAGACGGCGCGCGCGCGGTCATGCTGCTGCCGGGGCCGCCCAACGAGCTGAAACCGATGTTTGAAGCCGAATGCCTCCCGCGGCTGCGGGCGCTGCTTCCGCCGCAGGTCATCCGCACGCAGAGCTACCGTATCGCCCTGATGCCCGAATCGGAAGTGGATCAGCGGATCGCACCCGTCTACACGAAGTACAAGAATCCCGTGACCACCATCCTGGCGGCGGCCGGCGACATCCAGGTGCATTTGCGCGCGCGCTGCTCGACCGCGGCCGACGCTGAGTCGCTGCTGGCCGAGGTCGGCCCCCAAATCGAAGCCATCCTGGGCGACTGGATTTACGCGAAGAACCTGGACCCGCTCGAAGTGGTGGTGGGTGAGGCGCTGCGGGCCCGCTCGCAGACGCTGAGCGTGGCCGAAAGCTGCACCGGCGGCCTGGTGGCCGAGCGCATCACCTCGGTTTCCGGCGCCTCGGATTACTTCCTGGGCGGCTTCCTCACCTACACGGACCGCATCAAGACCGAGCTGCTCGGCGTCCCGGAGGACCTGCTGCGCGAGCACACTGCGGTGAGCGAGCCGGTGGCCGAAGCCATGGCCGGCGGAGCCCGGGAGCGCACCGGATCGACTTACGCGCTCTCGGTCACCGGCGTGGCCGGCCCCGCCGGAGGAACCGAGGCAATTCCCGTCGGCACCGTCATCGTCGGCCTGGCCGGCCCCGGCGCCTGCCGCACCCGCCGCATCCGCTTCCTCGGCGACCGCGACCGCATCCGCACCCTGGCCGCCCAACTCGCGCTGGACATGCTCAGGCGCGAACTCATGGCGTACGGTTCGAAGCAGTAGTTGCCGTTCGATAGAAGGACCCGACCCAGGAGAAGAAGATTCGGGGTGGGATCAATCCTCACCCTTCCCCAGCACGATGTGCTCCGCCCAACCAACGACGCTATCCGCGATCTCCAGCAACCCGTGGTACTCTTCCTCTGCCGTCTCCAGTCCCAAACCCGGATAGCGGGCTCCAAAAGCGAAGGGCGACAACTCGTCCGCGCGGGCAACGGCGGGAGGGATTTCAATTCCTTTCCGGGAAAGCAACGCCAGCAGATTGCCGAGGTTGTGAGTATAGGGAAAAGGCTCGCGCAGATGAATGAAGACCGCCTTGACCGCTTTTTCGGCGGCTTGCTGCGCGCTGAAGCACAGATCCTCAAAGTAGATTACGGGCGCGGCCTTGCGCGCATGTTCCAGGCTGCTATGCGCCCGGTTCAACCACTCGCGCGGGTCATCCGGATCGTACCGCTGTTTTCTCATAGATGACTTTCCCCTCGCGAATGGCGGGGTGAATCACCAGGCAATAGCTGTCCTTGTACCGCTCCACCTCCTGCGGAGTTGCCACTACGACGTCCGTGGGGTATTCGATACCGCTCAACGCGCGGAGAACGTCCACGGTAACCGCGCGGTGATGGTAGTCCCCCGCCTTGATCACCAGCAGATCCAGATCGCTGTTCGGCCCCATGGCCCCGCGAGCGGCGGAGCCAAACAGAATAATCTTGTCGGGGTGCGTCGCATCCACGATCCGGCGCACAATCTCGCGCAGATCCCGTTCCGGGACTTGGACGGCCGCTTCCCGGATCAACTCCTCCGCCGTCATAGCTTCATGGTAACCGAACCGGTCAGGCTGCCGGTCTGTTTCCTCTATTGCGGGCTCTGAGCCTCGCTGGGGTGCTCGGGCGTGCGCTCGACGACCACGGTGAAGTGCGCCACCATTCCGGCCAGGGCGCCGAGAGCCGCGAGCAGCGGCGCTACGATCGCGCCGACGGCGGCGATGGTGACCGGGATCTCCATGAACGTGTGGCCCTTCTCGTCCCGGATAATGAGCCGCCGCACGTTGCCTTCGTGGATCAGCGCCTTCACCTTCTCGGCCAGGTCTTTGCCGACGACCTTCAGTTCTTCGCAAATCCGTTCCATAGCGGTGATGGTAGCCCATTTGGCGGGGCCTCGGCACGCTATGGCTTCACCGGTTGCGCGGCCGGCGTCTCGGGGGCGGGCGGGGAGGGCTGGTTCACCCACTCCTTCACCCAATCCAGGAAGGTGTTGTACCAGAGCACGGTGTTCTGCGGCTTCAAGACCCAGTGGCCTTCGTCGGGGAACAACAGCAGTTTCGACGGCGCCTTCTGAAGCTGGAGCGCGGTGAACAGTTGCAGTCCCTGACCGTAGGGCACCCGGAAATCCTGTTCCCCGTGGACCACCAGCGTGGGCGTGCGGAACTCCTTGGCGTAGGTGCTCGGCGACAGCGTGGTGTACAGCTCGGCGTTGTCCCAGGGCGCGCCGCGGAATTCCCACATCGGAAACCACAGCTCCTCGGTCTCGCCAAACTCGCTGCGCAGGTCGTAGACGCCGTCGTGCGAAACCAGGGCCTTGAAGCGGGAAGTGTGCCCGAGGATCCAGTTCACCATGTAGCCGCCGTAGGATCCGCCCGCGGCCGCCATCTTCCCCGCGTCCACATAGGGCTGGCTCTCCATGTAGTTCACGACCGCCATAATGTCGTCATACGGCTTGCCGCCCCAGTCGCCGTTGATTTCGTCGATGAATTTCTGGCCGTATCCAGTGGAGCCGCGCGGGTTGGGCATCACCACCACGAACCCGGCCGCGGCGAACACCTGAGCGTTCCAGCGGTAGGTCCAGCTCTCGCCCCAGGCCCCCTGCGGCCCGCCGTGAATCAGAAACAGCACCGAATACTTCTTGTCCGCGGAGAACCCGGGCGGCTTCAGCAGGAAGCTGTGGACGCGGATCTGCTCGGCGCCCTCGATCCAGAATTCCTCGAGTGCCGGCAACTGGCACTCCGCCAGAAACGCGTCGTTGAAGTGGGTGAGCGGCCGGGCGGCGCCGCCGCTGGGAGCGGTGAAGATCTCGTTGGGCCGCGATCCGGTCTGTTCGAGGTAGACGAGCGTCTTGCCGTCCGGCGCGGACCGCACCTCGTCGACGGTGCTGTTGGCGGAGATGATCGTGCGCGCGCCCCCGCCTCGGACGGGAACCATCTGCACTCCCTGGCGTCCGCGGTCCTCGACGGTGAAGAACAGCCGCGCGGAGTCGGGCGACCAGGAGAAACCGGTCACCCAGCGATCCACGCCGTCGGTCAGTGAGGTGGGTCTGCCGGTGGCGCGCTCGAGCACCACCAGGCGCCAGCGGTCGCTCTCGTAGCCCGGCCGCGATTGCGTGCGCCAGGCGAGGTACCTGCCATCCGGAGAATACGCCGGCGAGTTGTCGGCGCCCAGGTTCGCGGTGATTTTCTTCGCCTCCCCGCCGCCCATCGGCACCACGTACAGGTCCGAATTGGTGCTGGCGGCCGGCTGCCCATCGGAGATGGCGACGTAGCAGACCTCGCTCGAGTCCGGGGAGATCGCGTAATCGTCGGGGCCGCCGAGCGAGAACGGCGGCACGTCGCGATTGCCCGGCGTGAGGTCCTTGATCTCGCCGCCGTCGACGGGGACCACCAGCAGGTGGCTGCGCTGGGCCGACTGCCAGCGGTTCCAGTGCCGGTACAGCAGCGAGGTGTATAGGCGCGCCTTCACGCTGGAGTTCTTCTGGGCCTCGAGCCGCTGCTTGTTGCAGGCGTCGTCGGCGCCGCACTCCGGGAAGACCTCGCTGGTGAACACCAGGCTCTTACCATCGGGCGAATACAGCACGCCGCCGGCCTCGGTGGCGAAGAAGGTGATCTGGCGCGCATTGGTCCCGTCGGGGTTCATCCGCCAGACCTGGGAGGAGCCGCTGCGGTCGGAGATGAAGGCGATCTGCCGGGAATCCGGAGACCAGCGCGGGCGCTCATTCACGCCACCGGCGTGCGTGATGCGGACCGGTTCGCCTCCGCCCAGCGGCACGACGTAGATGTCCGTGGGTTTCTTGTTCGCGGCCACATCCACCGTCTGCACCGTGAAGGCGATCATGCGGCCGTCGGGTGAAACCTGGGGATCCGAGACGCGAGCCAGCTTGAGAAGCGCATCGACATCGAAGGATCTCTGCGCGAAGACAGGCGCAGCTACTGCGAGAAGGAGCAGAACTGGCAGCATAGAAGAGATTGTAGCGGAACAGACGCGCGGATATGCGAGAATGGGAACCCTCACGACATGATGCTCCGAAGCAGGGCATGGTGGACGGAACGGCGAATCGTGGGCCTCGCCTCGCTGGCCACCACCTGGCTGTTCTTCCTCGAGTACCTTCCGCCGTTCCGGCGGGTGCACTTCATCTGGGATATCGACGGTTTTCACTACCCGCTGCTCAACTACGCGTTCAAGACCCTGCACGCGGGGCGGTTTCCCGAGTGGGACCCCGCGATCTATTGCGGCATCAGTTTCGCCGGGAACATCCAGGCCGGACTGTTCTACCCGTTCAACTGGCTGCTGTTCGCCGTGAACTGGCCGCGCGGCGGGATGACCTTCATGAGCATCCAGCTTCTCCTGGTGCTTCACTTCTGGCTGGGGTTTCTGTTCACGTACCTATGGCTGCGGGACCGTGGGCTGCGCTGGCTGGCTGCGATCTGCGGAGGAGCGAGCTTCGCCTTCAGCGGTTTTCTGCTGAGCGAGGCGCAGCACCTGGGGGCCACTTGCGGCATCATCTGGATTCCGCTGGCGCTGTGGGGAATCGACCAGGCGTCGCGTTCGAAGAGCTGGCGCCCGCTGTGGAAGGTGGTGGCCGCCTCGGCGCTGTGCTTTCTGGCTGGATACAGCTTCACGTGGGCGGCACTGTGCGCGTGCGTGCTGATCTATGCGCTGGCCGTTCGGGGCCGGCTGTGGCTCGCTCCGGCTACCCTGGCCGCGCTGGTGCTCTCGCTCTTGGTCTCGATGGTGCAGATTCTGCCGGCCGGGGAAGCCGCCTCGATGAAGCTCGTATATGGGCGATTCGGCAACGGCGGGATACCTCCGCTCGGAGAGTACTTCACGCTGGTCATGCCCAACTATTATGGCTACCAGCGCGGCACACCGCCGGGAATCGATCAGCCGTACCTGTACCTCGGCGTGGCGGCGCTGTTTGCCGTGGGTTGGCTGCTGTGGCGACGGGGCCTGCGTGCAGCCGTGCCGGCGCTGGCGCTGGTGGGCGGGTGCCACTTGATCATGCTGGACCCGTTTGGCTGGTTCGCGGCGCTCTTCCGCCGTCTCACGCCGCTCGACCAAATGGTGCGTGAGTGGAACCTGATAGCGTCGATCCCGCTGGCGGCGGCGCTGCTGACCGGTGTGGCGCTCGACGATTTCCTGAGCCGCGCAGCGGGCAGGTCACGCCCGTGGGTGAGGCTCACCGCGCTTGTGGTGGCCTTGGGCTGGACGCTACGCCAGCTCCTGGTCTGGGTGGGCCAGGGGCGCGCGCTTCTGGCCGGCGAGGCAAGCTTCGCGGAAGTCGCCGTGGGTCTGGCTTGCTTTGGCCTCGTCCTGGTCGCACTGCGTGCGGAGGCACGGCCGCGGTGGGGGATGGCGCTGGCCGGGGTCCTGCTGCTGCTGGTCTGGTCCGATGCGAAGGTCTATGGCACCAACCGGAAGTTCGATGCCGACCAAGGCAGCATCGATCAGATTTACCGCTCCGACGCTCGCACGGGCGCCGCAGGGTGGAATGGGACGGACATCGCGGACTACCGGAGGATGCTGGCCGCCGCCACCTTTCGCGTGGCCGAGAACGACAACCCCACATTGAAGGACGTCCGGCACTACGGGGTGGCCACGCCCCAGGGCTCCGATCCGATGGTGCCTGCCCAGTACATCAAGGAACTCGAGGGGAGCGCCACGTTCACCAGCGAACGCACGTTCCGGTTCGATCCGGCGAATCCCTCGATCTGGGACAGACTCGCCATCCGGTACGTGATGAGCGTGCGCGACGGGCCGTTCTACCAGGCGCTGCTGGCGAGCCCGCATTTCCGCCAAATCCCTTCCCGGGCGTTTGACGCGGTGTTCGAGTTCCGGGACGCGAAGCCTGCGTACCGTTGGGCGACGGGCAAAGTCGAAGTGACGCGCTGGATTCCCGAGCACCGCGAATTCGTTCTCGACTCCGCCTCGGGCGGCGATTTTGTGCTGATCGAGCAGTTTTACCCGGGCTGGCGGGCGTTTCTGGATGGCCGCTCAGTTCCCATTCGTCGCTACTCTCAGGCCTTTCAGCAGGTATCCGTGCCCGCCGGACGGCATCGTCTCCAGTTCGAATACCGCGCCCGCGGCCTGCGCCTGGGCGCCCTCATCTCGCTGGCGTCGTGCCTGGGGCTGTTGGCGGCGATGAAGCTCTCGGCAACTCGGTCAGACCCAAGCTGATGTGGATGGCTTGGTCCACCCGCTGCATGGTCTCGGGACTGGCGTGGCCGATGCGCTGGATCAGGCGCTGGCGGTCAACCGAGCGGATCTGGTTCAGGAGGACGGATGAGCGCTGGGACAGGCCGCTCTCCTCGGTCTCCATGATGACCTCGGTGGGGTAAGGCGGGAGGTCGAACTTGGAGGTGATGGCGGCCAGGATGGTGACGGGGCTGTACTGGTTGGCGATATCGTTCTGGACGATCAAAGCCGGCCGGGGCGTTCTGATCTCGGCTCCAACGGTGGGGTCGAAGTTGACCAGGTAGATGTCGCCCCTGCGCGGGAAGCCTACTTCTTGCGCTTTGCGGCCGGCCTTTTTGGTTGCCATGCTTCCTCGTCGAGAGAAAACCACTCCTGGGCAATCGCCAGGTCCCGCTGAGCGTTGGCTAGCGCGCCCTGTTTGAGCCGCTCGGCCAGGTTGGTCCTGGCCCTGCAAGTGACGTAATGAATCACCGCCTCGGCAATCGTCCGGCTGCGGTTGCCCTTGGGCGCCACCCGATCCAGGACCTCCAGCGTCTCCACTGGCAGGACGATGTTGATGCGCTTGGTCATAGTGTTTCCTTGGTTCGATGCTCTACCATAACTATACACACCAATTGTGTGTATGTCAAATGACGGCGGGAGGGGCAACCCCCGGGACAGGGCTGGAGCCCTATCCTACCGGCCGATGACGGCTTTCGTGCTAGCATAGTCATTTCATTCGACATTCAAGGTTCGCACCCGCCTGCAAGGAAGAGGGAATTTGATCCGGGCTGTCAAAGGAACACGCGACCTGCTGCCGCCTTCGACCGAAGTGTGGAACTCGGTCGAAGACGCGGCCCGGCGGGTGTTCCGCGCCTACAACTATCGCGAGATCCGCACGCCCATCCTCGAGGAGACCCAGTTATTCTCGCGTGGCGTCGGGGAAGAGACCGACATCGTCACCAAGGAGATGTACACCTTCGAGGACCGCGACGGCTCCTCCCTCACCCTGCGCCCGGAAGCCACCGCCTCGGTCATTCGCGCCTACATCGAGCACCGGCTGGACCAGCGCCCGGGCGTCCAGAAGCTCTACTACCTGGGCCCGATGTTCCGCCGCGAGCGCCCGCAGAAAGGCCGCTACCGCCAGTTCTTCCAGATCGGGGCGGAGGCCATCGGGTCGGAGTCGCCGTTCGTGGACGCCGAAGTCATCGAGATGGTGGTCGAGTTCTTTCACGCCATCCGGCTGGAGGGATTCCAACTGCTGCTGAACTCGGTGGGCTGCCCGAAGTGCCGGCCGGGGTTTATTGCCCGGCTGCGCGAGGAGCTTCTCAAGGCGGCGCCGGCGATGTGCGCGGACTGCCGCCGGCGCGTCGAGACCAATCCCCTCCGCGTGCTGGACTGCAAAATCCCCGAGGATCAGCCGATCATTGAAGCGTTGCCGTCGATTCTGGATCACCTCTGCGCGGAATGCCGCGCGCACTTCGACGCGGTGCGGCAATCCCTGGCGGACCGCGAGATCGCCTTCGAGACGCGGCCGCGGCTGGTGCGGGGCCTGGACTATTACATGCGGACCACCTTCGAGGTCGTCCACGGCGCGCTGGGCGCGCAGAATTCGGTGCTGGGCGGGGGCCGCTACGACGGCCTCGCCGAGAGCCTGGGCTCGAAGATCCACGCGCCGGGCATCGGCTTCTCGATTGGCGAGGACCGCCTGGTCATGAGCCTAGAAGAAAGCCGCGCCGAGGAATTCAAGCCGGAACTCTACCTTCTGATCGCGCCGCTGGGCGAGCGGGCGCTGCGGGAATCGGCGCTGCTGGCCCGCGACTTGCGCCGCCTCGGCATTTGCGTCGAGATCGCGGCGGAGGCGCGGCTGAAGCGCGCCCTGGAGCTGGCCCACAAGCTGGCGGCGCGCTACGCGCTCATTCTGGGCGAGGACGAGATCGCTTCCGGCAAATGCACACTAAAGAATATGGCGACTGGCGAACAGGTAAGCGTCACAGGCGAAGAGCTTCGAGCGAGGTTGGGCCGTGGCTGACACCAATGGCGTGCCGCTGGATTTCCTGGGCGAGCTGCGCCGCACGCACATGTGCGGCCACTTGCGCGCCTCCGACGCGGGCTCGCGCGCCCTGCTGATGGGGTGGGTTCACCGCCGGCGCGACCTGGGCGGCGTCATTTTCCTCCACCTGCGCGATCGCGACGGCGTCGCCCAGTTGGTCTTCCACGAGGACCAGGATCCCACCGTGCACGAGAAGGCGGGCCTGGTCCGTCCCGAGTATGTCATTGCGGCCGAGGGCCGGGTGGCGTTGCGCACGCCCGAGACCGTCAACCCGGCCATCGCCACCGGCGAGGTCGAGGTGGTCGTCGAGAAGCTCTGGATCCTCAACGAATCCCGCACCCCTCCCTTCCCCATGGAGGAGACCGTGGACGTCGCCGAGGAGGTGCGCCTCAAGTATCGCTACGTGGACCTCCGCCGGCCGCACATGCAGCGCAACATCCTGCTGCGCTCGAAGATTTCCTTCGCCGTGCGCGAGTTCCTGTACTCGCAGGGCTTCCTGGAGATCGAGACGCCCTTCATGACGCGCTCGACTCCGGAAGGCGCGCGCGACTACCTGGTGCCCAGCCGCGTGCAGCCCGGCTCGTTCTACGCCTTGCCGCAATCCCCGCAGATCTTCAAGCAACTGCTGATGATCAGCGGGTTCGACAAGTACTTCCAGATCGTGCGCTGCTTCCGCGACGAGGACTTTCGCGCCGACCGCCAGGCCGAGTTCACCCAGATCGACCTGGAGATGTCCTTCCCCCAGCAGGAACGTATTCTGGAGGTGATCGAGCCGCTGGTCGAGGCGATCTGCCGCGTCGCCGGGCACCCGATTCCGGTTCCGTTCCCGCGCCTGACTTACGCGCAGGCGATGCGCCGCTACGGCATCGACAAGCCCGACCTGCGCCTGCCGCCGTTCCACACGGTCGAGGACCTGTTCTCCGGAGCCGGACTGACCGGCGAGGGTCTCCCGCTGGTGGCCATCGTGGTTCCGCAAGCCGGCGGCGCCAGCCGCAAGGAGCGCGACGAGCTGAAGGCGCTAGGCGCCGACCGCGGCCTGCGCGTCTACGATGACGCAAAGCGGCTCGAGCGCGACTTCCCCGCCCCCATGGCCGAGGTGCGCGCCCGCACCGGCGTGGGTCCCGACGACCTGCTGATCCTGGCCGGATGGATGGGAGCGCCGCAGGGGCGCCGTCCCGAAGAGGCCATGCTGCAAGCCTGCGGCCAGCTCAGGCTGCAAGCCGGCCAGAAGTACAACGACCGCCACAAGCTGCTCGACCCGCAGGATTTTCGCTTTCTCTGGGTGGTCGATTTCCCGATGTTCGAATGGAACGAAGAGGAGAAGCGCTGGGACGCGGCGCACCATCCGTTCACTTCGGTCCACGACGAGGATCTGGACAAGCTGGCCACCGACCCGGCGCACTGCCGCGCCAAATCCTACGACCTTGTGCTGAACGGCGTCGAGCTCGGCTCCGGCTCGATCCGTATCCATCGCCGCGACGTGCAGGCCAAGGTCTTCCAGGCGCTCGGATTCGAGGAGGAGGACGCGCGGGCGCGTTTCGGCTACCTGCTCGAGGCCCTGGAGTACGGCGCGCCCCCGCACGGCGGCATCGCCCTGGGGCTGGACCGGTTGGTGATGATCCTGGCGGGCGAGAGTTCCATCCGCGACGTCATCCCGTTCCCGAAGACCGCCCGCGGCACCGACCTGATGTGCGACGCCCCGTCGCCGGTCCCCGAGCGGCAGCTTCGGGAACTGGGCATCCAGCTTCGCAAGCCACAATGACGCTTGGAAGCCTGTAACGCAGGCGGAACCGCCTGCGCCACACGGGATCGGGCGAAGCCGAGATACAATGATTTGGTGTTTTGGGGCCTCGATAGCCCAAATTGGAACCGGATGTCTGTGCGCTACGTCGGAGATGGGTACAGGAGGACATGATGCTTAGAGGTTTCGCCCCATTGCTCGCCGTGCTCCTTATGGCGACCAGCCTGGCATTGGCACAACCCGTACTGGGATCGGGAAGCCCGGCAGTGAATTCCGCCAGCTACCGCGGTCCGGGATCCTCGGGTTCGGGAGTCGCTCAGGGATCCATGTTCGCGGTTTTCGGAACCGGCCTGGGCCCGAGCCCGTATGTGAGCGCCACTCAATTCCCGCTCCTGACAGAACTGGGCGGCACCTCCGTCACGGTCACCGTCGGCGGCACGTCGACGGCCGCACTCATACTCTTTGCGTACCCGTGGCAGGTAAACGCGGTCCTGCCGTCCACGACTCCTATTGGCAGCGGAACCATCACGGTCACGTATAATAAGCAAACCAGCGCGCCGGCGCCCATTCAGGTTGTGGGCAGCGCGTTCGGAATCTACACTTACAACTCCACGGGCTGGGGACAGGCCATCGCGACGAATCTGAGCGGTCAGATCAACACCATCATCCAAACGTTCCATCCGGGCGACTGGGGCGTGCTGTGGGGCACGGGATTGGGCGCGATCGCCTCCAGTGACGCCTATCCTCCGCCGGTCGGCGATGTGCCTGGCGAGATCCGGGTGTACGTCGGCAACACCACGGCGACCGTCAACTACCACGGGCGAGCAGGCTGTTGTTCGGGGCTCGATCAGATCAATTTCCAGGTTCCGACGGGAGTGCAGGGATGCCACGTGCCCGTCGCCGTTTGGGCCGGCGGTACACTGAGCAACGTCGCCACGATCGCGGTATCCGCCAGCGGGCAGACCTGTTCCGATTCCATCATGGGACAGGATCTGGTGAACAAGCTCGCCTCGGGGCAGAACGCCACCTTTGGCTACGTCCGCCTCGAGAACTCGAACTCACCCTTTGCTCCCGGGCAGGCGTACCGTTCAAATTTGGATCTTGCGTTCGCCACGTTCAGCGGGTACACTCCCCAGAGCGCCGGCCTGGCGGAATACGGCGTCTCGTCGGGTTACTGCATCGCGGTCGACTGTTCGCAGGGATGTAGGGTTATGAGCTACGGCACAACCCTCGCCGATTCCAGCCCGGCACAACTCGATGCCGGCCCCGCGCTCACCCTGGTCGGCCAGGGCACCATGTCAGTGCCGCGGGTGTATCAGGGATTTTACGGCGCCTTGCTCAACGGCCAGGTGTTGAGATTCCTTTGGAGTGGCCTGCAATACTCGGTATCCGGCACCGGCGGAACAGATGTCGGCGCGTTCTCCGCGACCGAGACTACCAGCATCCCCTCCGCGGAGTTCACGAACATCAGCCGCGGCCAAAGCCTGCCCCGATCTAGCGACCTTACCGTCCAGTGGAGCGGCGGCGATCCCGGAATGCAGAACGGACAGGTGACCATCGGCGGCTATTCCATAAGGAATCCTGATTATGATAACTGGTCGGCGTTCCAGTGCACTGCGCCCGTTTCCGCCAGGCAATTCACCATTCCTGGATGGATACTCGCTACGCTGCCGCCCAGCGGCACGGGTCAGAATGGATTCGTGACCTATCCCCTGGGCTGGATCTGGATCGGACAATACAACACCCCGGTGACGTTTCAGGCGCCAGGTCTCGACCGTGGAATCTACACGGATGTATTCTTCAACGGCGTCGGCGTCTATTTTCAATAAGTGACTGCGACCAGGCAACAACTCGAGATCCGGCGCCGCCAGTGGGAGGCGTTCCACCGCTGGGAGCGAGAGCACCCCGCTCCCGCGAGAGATCCCGCGGAGATCCTGGCCGACCTGGGCGCCATCTGGAACTGGCTTCCTCCGGAGGTCCGCATTGAAGATCCGGATCCCCAGAAGCTGGGCATTCAGAGAATGCGCGCCGCGCTGGCGCAGTTACGGCGATGACGCAGCTCGAATCGGCGATCCTCGAGATCACGTCAATCCTCGACGAGCTTCATGTCCCCTACATGCTGATCGGGGGCCTTGCGGTCTCGCTGTGGGGAGAGCCGAGGTCCACGCTGGACATCCACCTGTCGCTATTGGTAGAGCCCGCGGAATTCGACTCCATCGTTGCCACTTTGTCCGCTCGCATGCACCCCCTGCCGCAGGATGCGCTGGCTTTTGCCAGGGAGACGCGCGTGCTGCCGGTTGTGAGCTCGCAAGGGGTTCGCGCGGACCTGATCTTTGCGGCGCTCCCTATGGAACTGGAGGCCATTCGCCGCGCTCAGCCCATGCAGGTGGGCGGCAGGATGGTAAACGTGGCCTCGCTCGAGGACCTCATTCTCATGAAGCTGGTTTCCGAGCGCGAGAAAGACGCCGAAGACGCCCGGCGCCTGCTGGTGCGATTCAAGGGAAAGATCGACTGCGATTACCTGGAGCCCCGGCTGAGCGAACTCGCCGAAGCCCTCGCCCGGCCGGAAATCCTGGAAGTGTTTCTGGCGGGACTTCAGAGGGACTTGCAAAAACAGCGCCCAGGCCCGGTCGAAACAAAACCTGAAGAAATGTTTGAGAGAGGGCTGCTTTCCCAATAGAATGTTTCTTGCCAGAGACAACACCCTCG
>JBEKWU010000112.1:0-16739 GCA_049512775.1 Bryobacteraceae bacterium | reverse complement strand
CGCCGGACGCCGCCCCGCGCGCGACCTCGAAGCCAGCCAAACCAACTCCCCCCGCTCGGGAACCCAGTGCCGTGAGCTTACCATGCCTCATTCCCGCTGGGCTTGCCCCAGTCGGTTTCCGGGTGGCGATTCTTGGGGCTGACCGCCTTCACGAGCTCCGCCAGGCTCGGCCTGGCGACAGCCGCCTGGATGATGATGGCTCCACCTTCTACCTCCAAAGCTACGCTATCGCCTTCGCGCAGTTGAGCCGCCTCGAGCAGCGGCTTGGGGATTCGCACCGCCACGCTGCTCCCCCATTTGGAGAGCCGCGTCTCAGATCTACGCATATATCTGAGTATATCCCACCCGACGTATCTCTGGGATACCACCCCAATTTCGCCGCCCCTATTCCTCTTCCCCGCCCACCTTCAGCACTGCCAGGAACGCCTCTTGTGGGATCTCCACGCGGCCCACGCGCTTCATGCGCTTCTTGCCTGCCTTCTGCTTCTCCAGCAGCTTGCGCTTGCGCGTGACGTCGCCGCCGTAGCACTTCGCCAGCACGTTCTTGCGCATCGCCGAAATGGTTTCCCGCGCGATCACCCGGTTGCCGATGGCCGCCTGCAACGCCACCTCGAACATCTGCCGCGGTATCAGCTTGCGCAGCCGCCCGATCAGCGACTTGCCGCGGTCGTAGGCGAAGTCCTGGTGCACGATGATCGAGAGCGCGTCCACCGGCTCGCCCGCCACCAGCACATCCAGCTTCACCATCGGCGACGCGCGGTAGCCCGCCAGGTGGTAATCCAGCGAGGCGTAGCCGCGCGACACCGTCTTCAGCCGGTCGTAGAAATCCAGCACCACCTCGTTGAGCGGCAGGTCGTAGACCAGCAGCACCCGCCCCGTGCCGATGTACTCGAACTTCTTCTGCACTCCCCGCTTCTCTTCGTGCAACTTGAGGATCTCGCCGAGGTACTCCTCGCGCGTGATCACGGTAGCTTCGATGATCGGCTCCTCGATCCGCTCGATCTCGGCCGGGTCGGGAAACTTGGCCGGGTTGTCGACCTCGATGACGTCGCCCTTGCGCGTCGCGACGCGGTAGCGCACTCCCGGCGCCGTAGTGATCAGGTCGATATCGAACTCCCGCTCCAGCCGCTCCTGCACGATGTCCAGGTGCAGCAGGCCCAGGAAGCCGCAGCGGAAGCCGAAGCCGAGCGCCGCCGAATGCTCGGGCTCGAAACTGAGCGCGCTGTCGTTCAGCCGCAGCTTCTCCAGCGCGTCGCGCAGCACCCCGTGCTCGTGCGACTCCACCGGGTACAGGCCCGCGAACACCATCGGCTTGACTTCCTCGAAGCCCGGCAGCGGCTCGGGGGCCGGGTCGTCGTGGTCCATCACCGTGTCGCCGATCTGCGCGTCGGAGACCGTCTTGATGTTGGCGAACATGTAGCCCACCTCGCCCGCCGACAGCTCCTCGCACGGCACCGGTTTGGGCGACTGGTAGCCCAGCCCCTCCACCTCGAACACCGTGCCGTTGGCCCACAGCCGGATCCTCTGCCCCATGCGCAGCCTGCCGTCCACCACCCTCAGCAGCGTGATCACGCCGCGGTAGGAATCGAACCAGGAATCGAAGATCAGCGCCCGCAGCGGCGCCTCGGGCCGCCCTTTCGGCGGCGGCACCAGGTGCACGATCGCCTCCAGCACCTCGGGGACGCCCGTGCCCTGTTTTGCGCTCACCAGGAGGGCCCCGCTCGCGTCCAGCCCGATCACCTGCTCGATCTGCTCGCGGATGCGCTCCGGCTCGGCCACCGGCAGGTCGATCTTGTTGATCACCGGAATCAGCTCCAGGTTGTGGTGCAGCGCCAGGTAGGTGTTGGCGAGCGTCTGCGCCTCGACGCCCTGCGAGGCGTCCACCACCAGCAGCGCGCCCTCGCAGGCTTGCAGGCTGCGCGAAACCTCGTAGCTGAAATCCACGTGGCCCGGCGTGTCGATCAGGTTCAACTGGTAGAGTTCGCCGTCCTCGGCACGGTAGTTCAGCCGGACGGCGTGGGCCTTGATGGTGATGCCCCGCTCGCGCTCCAGGTCCATGGTATCCAGGACCTGCTCCATCATCTCGCGCTGGGAGAGCGCCCCGGTCAGTTCCAGCAGGCGGTCCGCCAGCGTCGATTTGCCGTGGTCGATGTGGGCGATGATAGAGAAGTTGCGGATGTTTCGGGGGTCCATGCGGTATGATGTTTCGAGGCGGGCGCTAACCGCGCAATAGCGTCACCAGCAATTATCCCATATGTCTTGCGGCCGGATTCTTCAGAAGCGCGAGGCCGTGTTCCAGGGAGAGTGATATGTCCAATCCTGTCATCGAAGGCAATCTCAGTGCTGGGGGCTTGAAGTTCGCCATTGTCGTCAGCCGCTACAACAGCATCATCACCGAGCGCCTGCTGGCTGGGGCGCTGGACGCGCTGGCCCGCACCGGCGCTACCGGCGACGTCGAGATCGTGAAAGTTCCCGGCTCCTGGGAACTGCCGCTGGTGGCCCGCGAGTTGGCGCGGCAGCGCCGGCACGACGCCGTCATTTGCCTCAGCGCGGTCATCCGCGGCGACACGCCGCACCATGAATACATCGCCGCGGAGGTCACCAAGGGCCTGGCCCAGGCGGCGCTCGAAACCGGCGTGCCCATCACCTTTGGGGTCCTCACCTGCGACACCATCGAGCAGGCCATCGACCGCGCCGGCGCCAAGGGCGGCAACAAGGGCTTCGACGCCGCCATGTCGGCCGTCGAAATGGGCAACCTCATGCCGCAGTTGCGCCAGCCCAGTTAGCGGCTCATGCCCTCCCGACACCGGTCCAGACAGCGGGCGCTTCAGGTGTTGTTCCAGGTGGATGTCCGCAAGCAGCCGGTCGAGGAGGCCATCCGCTCCTACTACGACTCTCTGTACCAGGAGGACAGCGAGACCAAGGAAGACACCGCCGGCCCACCCGACTGTTTCATGGAGTCGCTCGTCGAGGGCGCCGTCGCCGCCTCCGGGGCGATCGACCACCGTATCTCCGAGCATTCCGAGCATTGGCGCCTGGAACGGATGCCGGTGGTCGACCGCAACATCCTGCGCCTGGCGATCTACGAGATGACCGAGGGCCTGACCCCTGCCGCCGTCGTCATCAACGAGGCGCTGGAGCTGGCCCGGCGCTTCTCCGGCGACGAGTCGGTGGCCTTCATCAACGGCATCCTGGACGCGGTACTGCGCGGCGCCCCGGCCCCGGACACCGAGCGGACCGACCCGTAAGCGTCAGCGCCCCCAAGCTTGTTTGCAGAAGGCCGCAACCTTCTTCGGCATATGCGGCGATGCCAGCGCCCCGTCCTGGATGAGCGGAAGCTTCACGGGGCCGCCCGGAGGCGGCAGCAGGAAGGTGTCGCCGCGGCGCATCGGCATCAGACAGGCCGCAGCAAAGACTCCACATAGGCGAGACTCTCGAGTTCCTCCAGGACCGCTGCGATCTCGGTGGGCGTTTTCTGCCCGGCCTGAAGAATGTCCCGGTATTCGATCCCCAGCGCGCTGCCCTGGGGGTCCTGCCATTCAGGCAAAGAGTGGCAGTAGTTCACCAGCGCCCAGCGGCTCTTGCTTCCATGCTCGGCGAACACTTCATCGAGGAGGGCCTCCTCCGCCACAGACAACTCGTCGCCCGGAGCCTGTTTGAACAGCTCGACCTCGTACTCCAGCGACGGTGCCGAAATGAACTCGCGCCATATGCGGCCCTGTCCCTCCATCGGCTCGTCGCGGATCAACTCGTAGATCCGGCTCACCACCGGGCCCTGGTCCATGGAGACGTAACAGTCCGTCGTGATGGGACGGCCCCAGCGCAGTAAGGCCTCCCGGTCGGCTAGGTAGAGCAGCTTGATGAGCTTGAGGAAACTCATCCGTCCGCCACGCAATTGAAGCAGACGGGCAGCGGCCTGCGTGGCCTTGGCTTCATTAAAGCGCAACCTCACGTACTCAGCTTAGGGCGCAACCACTTCCGATTCAATGCAACGTGGAGTTCAACGTCCTCCGTGCGGACCATGGTCCAATGCAGAAGAAAGACGGACGCAACCCGTGGAACAGATTTCCATTTCGACGTTCAAGGCGACCTGCCTGGCGGTTCTGGAGCGAGTCCGCAAGACCCGCCAGCCGGTGATCGTCACCCGCTTCGGCAAGCCCGTGGCGCAGGTTGCGCCGCCCCCGATCCCCGACAGGCCGGCGGGCTGGTTGGGCGCCCTTGCTGGGACGGGGAGAATCGAGGGCGATATCGTCTCCCCCGCCGCCGACGAGCGGGACGGGCAGGTCTTGCGGCGATGAAGCTGCTGCTGGATAGCTACATCGGGCTGTGGAATGAGAACCTCGCCCGGTCGAAGGGCATCTCCGTCCTGATGAACCGCTAGCGCGCCATGTATACTCTACTTGACACTTAGACAAGCTTACTTTACACTTGGGCCATGCCATCAGAGAAGCGCAGGTGGCTCGGGTGCTCGGGGGCCTCGGTGGCCCAGTTCGTTTGGGCCGGGGTGTTCTGCGCCGGGGCGGTGGCCTCGGTGGTACTTCTGCGGCTGTTTCACCTGGGCCTGCCGCTGCGGATCGGGGTGCTCCTGCTGGCCATCCTTCCGGGGGTCCTCTACATCCTGACGATGATCCGAGACATCCGGCGGCTGGACGAGTTGCAGCAGCGCATTTACCTGGAGGCCATCTCGGTGGCGTTCGCGGGCACGTTTTTGTTCGCGATTCTCTACCCCACGCTGCGCCAGGCCGGTTTCGTGCCCGCGATGTCGCCCACCGAGGTCTCGGTGGTAATGGTGGCGCTCGCCACCGTGAGCTACCTGGTGGCCAAGAGGCGGTACTGATGAAGAACCGGCTGCGGGTGCTGCGCGCCGAGCGCGACTGGTCGCAGGCGGAAGTGGCGCAGCGGCTCCGGGTCTCGCGCCAAACGGTGAACGCGGTGGAAACCGGCAAGTACGACCCCAGCCTGCCGCTGGCGTTCGAGATCGCACGCCTGTTCGGCAGGACCATTGAAGAGATTTTCGAGGCGGAATCGGATGATACAAGTCATCAATCTCACCAAGACCTTCACTGACCCCAAGCGGGGCACGATCCACGCCGTGGATCACATCTCGTTCGAGGTGCGGGAGCGGGAGATCTTCGGACTGCTGGGTCCGAACGGCGCTGGAAAGACGACCGCCCTGCGCATGCTCGCCACGGTCATGAAACCCACCGAAGGAACGGCCGTCCTGGGCGGGCACGACGTCCTCCAGGAGCCCGAGCGGGTGCGCAAGCAGATCGGGTTCCTCTCCGGCGACATGGGGCTGTACCATCGCCTCACCCCGCGCGAGACGCTCAACTTCTTCGGGCAGCTCCACGGGCTGAACGGCGGGAACCTCAAGCGCCGGATTGGCGAGGTGTTCGCGCTGCTCGACATCGAAAAGTTCGCCGACACCCAGGTGGACAAGCTCTCCACCGGCATGCGCCAGCGCGTGGCCATCGCGCGAACGCTGGTCCACGACCCGCCCATCCTGATCCTGGACGAGCCGGCCGCGGGGCTGGATGTGCCGACCGCCCGCGTGATCGAGGAGTTCATCCTGGAGTCGCGGAACGCCGGCAAGTCGATCATTCTCTCCACCCACGTGATGGAGGAGGCCGAGTACCTCTGCGACCGCATGGCCGTGATCCACGAGGGCAAGATCAGGATCGTCGGCACGATGGCCGACTTGCGCGCGGCCACCGGCAAGGAGCGCCTGCGCGAGATTTTCCTCAGCCTGCTGGGCATGGAAGCGTTGGGAAGGAGGACCAACCATGCGTCTTAGCTCGATTTCCACGATCTACCGGAAGGAAATGCTCGATATGGTCCGCGACCGCCGCACGCTCATCAGCATGGTGCTGGTTCCCGTCGCGGCGATGCCGGTGCTGTTCCTGTTCATGGGGCGAATCATCTCTTCGGCCGAGAAGCGAGCCGGCGAGGAAGCGGTTACCATCGCGGTTCAGGGCAGCGAGCGGCTGCCGGGCCTGCTCAACGCGCTCGTCGGCGCGGGCTTCAGACTCGTTCCCAAGGCGGATCTGAAGGCTGCGGTCGAGAAGAAGGAGATCGCCGCGGGAGTGGAGCCGGTGGTGCTGCCCAGCGGCGTCAAAGAGGTGCGCATCTACGCCGACCAGACCCGCGAGGGCTCGGGGGTGGCCGCCGGCAAGATCCGCACGGCGCTCGACCTGTTCAAGGAGAACCTCGCCAGGCAGCAGCTACTCGCGCGCGGGGTGCCCCCCGACGTGCTCTCGCCCTTCACGGTCAAGCGGGTCGATATCGCCCCCGCAAAGAAGATGGCGGGAATGTTCTGGGGCTCCATGCTGGGCTACGTCGTGGTGCTGCTCATGTTCTCCGGAGGAATGTACCCGGCCATCGACCTCACCGCCGGCGAGAAAGAGCGCCGGACGCTGGAGGTGCTGCTCTCGGCCCCGGCCGGACGCGATGAAATCATTCTGGCCAAGATTCTCGCTACCACCAGCGCGGTGGCCATCACCGCCCTGCTGAGCATCCTGAGCCTGGTGGTGTCGCTGCGCTACGCGGACTTCGGCAAGGCCTCGAAGATGCTCAAGCCGGGCGGTATGCCGCTGGATCCGTCGGTGATCGCGCTGGTGATGCTGGCGCTAGTGCCGACGGCCATCATGGCCGCTTCGATCATGGTTGCCATCGCGCTGTTCGCCAAGAGCTTCAAGGAGGCGCAGAGCTACCTCACGCCGCTGGTGATGGCGGTGATCTTCCCGCTGATTGCGGGAATGCTCCCGGGCATCCAACTCACCCCGTTGCTGGCGCTGATCCCGCTGTTCAACGTCTGCCAGTTGATCAAAGAGATCTTCCAGGGCGACTTCAACCGCCTGAGCTTCGCCATCACCATGGCCTCGAACGTGGTCTACGCCGGCATCGCTTTCTATGCCGCGGTGCAGGTGTTTAAGAGCGAGAAAGTGCTGTTCCGCACGTAATGAGCCTCGCAAAATACGGTGGCTGACTTCACTGTCCCAAGGCGCGTTTTCCGCGCCGCGTGGACGGTGCTGTCTGTCACCGCATCTTGCGAGGCTCTGTAAGGGCTACTTCCCGACGCAGAACGTCGAGAAGATTCGGTTCAGGATGTCGTCGGCGGTGGTGGCGCCGGTGATGGCGTCGAGCGCCTGAAGCGCGGCGTAGAAGTCGAGCAGCAGCATTTCGTGGGGGATACGCTCCGCGACGGCGGCGCGGCCTTTTTCGAGGGCCTCGAGCGCCTCCTGGAGCAGCCGCTCGTGGCGCAGGCTGGTGATGAAGCCGGTCTCTTGTTCGATGCCGGCGGGCGCGATGGCCTCGGCGATGCGGCGGCGCAGGGCCGCGATGCCCTCGCCGGTGAGCGCCGAAACCGCCACGAAATCCTCGCCGGTTTCGGCGCGCCGCTCCAGATCGCATTTATTGCCCACCAGCAGGCAGCGGCCCTGGCTCCGGGCGCGCTCGGCCAGCTCGAGGTCCTCGGGCTCGAGCGGCGCCGAGAGATCCACCACCACCAGCGTCAGGTCGGCGTCCGCCATGGCCTGAAAGCTGCGCTCGACGCCGAGCGTCTCCACCCGATCCTGGCCCGCTCGTATGCCCGCCGTGTCGAAGAACTTCACCGGGATGCCTTCGATGGCGGCGACCTCGCTGACCAGGTCCCGCGTGGTGCCGGGGATTTCGGTGACGATGGCGCGGTCCTGCTCCAGCAGGCGGTTGAACAGGCTGCTCTTGCCCACGTTCGGCCGCCCGACAATAGCCAGATTCAGTCCCGAGTGCACCAGTCTGCCGTACTCGAAGCTCGAGACCAGCCCGGATACGCCGCCCGCGATGGGCTCGAGGCGCGCCAGGATTTCGGCGTCGGAGGCCACGCTGATATCGTCCTCGGCGAAGTCCAGGCCCGCCTCCAGCAGGGCGATCAACTCGACGAGCTGCTCCTTGAGCGGGGTGATGCGGCGGGAGACCGAGCCGCCGGCTTGCTGGGCGGCGACGCGCGCCTGGTACAGGGTGGTGGCCTCGATGAGGTCGCGGACGGCCTCCGCTTGCGGCAGGTCGATGCGGCCGTTCAGGAAGGCGCGCAGGGTGAACTCTCCCGGCTCGGCCAGGCGGGCGCCGGAATCGCAGGCGCGCTCGACCGCGTGGCGCAGAACCACGGGCGAGCCGTGGCAGGAGATCTCCACCACCTCCTCGGCGGTGTACGAGCGCGGCGGCGCGAAAAAGGTCACCACCACCTGGTCCACCACGTGGCCTTCGGAGTCGGGCAATTCGGCCAGCGTCGCTCTCCAGGGCTCCCATTCCGGCGGCTTGCGGAAGCGGAGGACGCGCGCGGCGATGTCCCGCGCCTGGGCGCCCGAGAGACGCACCACGCCCAGGCCTCCCCGCCCCGGAGGCGTGGAGACGGCGACGATGGTGTCGGTAAGGGTCAATCCTGGATCAGCGGCGCCGCCCACGGCGCATCGGCGCTCGGGCCGGTTCGGCTGCCGGAAACGCCGTCGACGGCATGTTGGCCGGATAGATCACGACCTGGCGCTGCGGTCCTAGGCCCGCGCTCTCGCTCCGCACGGCGGCCTCGTTCCGCAGCGCCAGATGGATGATGCGCCGTTCCCGGCTGTTCATCGGGTTGAAGCGGAACGGCGCGCCGCTGCGCTTGACCCGCTCGGCCGCCGTGAGCGCGCTCAGCCGAAGCTCCTCGATGCGCAGCATGCGGTAATCGTTGGCGTCGAAGCACAACCGCGAGTGGTCTTCCGGCCCCATCCGCAACGTTTCCATGGTGAGCTGCTCGAGCGCCAGCAGCACTTCCGCCTTGTTGGCCAGCAGCAGATCCACGTCCGGCCCCGAAAACTTCACCACCACGTCCGGGTTCTCGAAATCGGGATGCCGGGCCTCCCCTTCGCAGATCTCGTAGCTGACCTCGAACCCGGCCTTGCCGATCACCGCGCGCAGGAACTCGCCGGCGCGCGACTCCACCCCGGACAGCGTGAACTTCCTCTGGCTCACCCTTTACCCCCGCCCTTCTTGCGTTTCCCAGCCGGTGGCTGCACTGCCTGCTGCACCGGCGCCGGCATGCTCCGGTTTATGAACCACTGCTGCACAATCCCAACCAAGTTGCTGGTGAGCCAGTATAACACCAGACCGCTCGACATGTTATAGAACATGAAGCCGAACACCAGCGGCAGGAACATCATCATTTTCGCCTGGGTGGGGTCCTGCCCGGGAGTCGGCGTCATCTTCTGCATCACGAACTGCGCGACGATCATCAGCACCGGCAGAATGTGAATGGGCAGGTCCTCCGGCTGGGAGAGATCCTTGACCCAAAGCCAGCTCGCGCCGCGCATCTCGATGGCTATCCCCAGCACGTTGTAGAAGGCGATAAAGAAAGGGAGCTGAATCACCATGGGCAGGCACCCGCCCATGGGATTGACCCCGTGCTTCTTGTAGAGTCCCATCACCTCCTGGTTCTGCTCGGCCTTCCGCGGATCGCGCAGCCCAATGTTCTTGTATTTCGCGTTGATGGCGTCGATCTGCGGCTTCAGCGCCTGCATTTTCTTCATCGATTTCATGCTCGTGAACTTCAGCGGCAGCAGCATGAAATTGATCAGGATGGTGATCAGGACGATGGCCCAGCCGTAGTTGTGCGCCAGGTTGTTGTTGAGCCAGTTCACGATCAGGAACAGCGGCTTGGCCAGCCAGCCGAACCAGGTCCCGAAATCCACGATCTGCTCCAGCTTGGGGCTGACCTTCTTGAGGATGTCCAGGTCCTTCGGCCCGGCGAACAGGGCGAAGCGGTTGACGCCCGAGCCTCCTACGGCTGCGCCCACGCGCGCCACGCCGCCCACGTCGTCGCTCATGGTCGTGACCGCGACCGGCCCCTCCTGGCGCGGGAGGAAGACCGCGGCGAAGTACTTGTCCTCAATGCCCGCGAAGGAGTACGAGCCCCAGTCGGTGACCGGGCCGTTCTTGGCGTCCTTGGCGGTCTTGATCACGAGTTTGGAGGAAGCCAGGTCGTAATGCACGCTGCTCTGTAGCCCGGCGGCGTTCTGCACGGAGGCGTCGCCGAATCCGCCGCGCCACTCGATGAAGTGGGCCAGGCCCGCGCCGCCCAGGGTCACCTCCGAGGTGAACTCCGCGAGGTAGCGGGCCTTCTGGAACCGGAATGTCTTACGCGCCACCACGTCGCCGTCGGAGTACTCGTAGTCGACGCCCAGTCCGTCCGAGGTGGGCTTGGCGGCGTACAGCGCCTGGTTGAGGTCCACGGCCGGGGCCGTGTCCTTGTAGGAGAGCGAGAACGGATAGCCGGCCTTCACAGCCCCGGCGGCGTTGACCAGCTCCAGCGGCTTGCCCGCGCTGTCCCGGTACTTCTTCAGAATCCAACTGCGCACCACCGCGCCGCGGTTCGACAGCTCGATCCGGTACAGATCGGTCTCGGCCACGAAGATCTGTTCCTTCTCCGCCGAGACGCGCACCGCCGCGGCCTTGGCCCGTGCCACCCGCGCCGGCCGCGGAGTCTCTGCAGGTTTGGGCGCCGCGGGTTTCTCCGCGGGCGCGGGCTGGCTCTGCGCCGTCTGCACCGGCTTGGGAGGCGCTTCCTGCGGCCCGAAGCTCTTGTAGAAGTAGGGCATCAGGAACAGCACGGCTCCCATCAGCAGGAACGCCAGGAGAAGTCTCTTCTCCATGGACGGCTCCTCGGGCGGGTTCGGTCCTCCTGGTTTGGTACCGCTGGGGATGTCCGCCATGGGCTTAAGTAGTTTCCCTTCTCCTGTTCATCGCACCGGATCGAACCCGCCCTCGTGGAACGGGTGGCAGCGCAGCAGCCGCTTGAAGCCGAGCCAGACCCCGTGCCGCGCGCCGTACCTCTCCACCGCCTGGAACATGTACTCGGAACAGGTCGGCTGGTAGCGGCAGGCGGAGGGCAGCAGCGGCGAAATCAGCCGCTTGTAGCAGCGCAGGAGCAACAGGATCAGAGCTTGCATCGCGAAAACAGCCGGCCGATTTCGCGGGCCAGCTCCGCGAACGGCGCCTTCAGCACAGCCCTCCGAGGGTTGATCACGATCTCCCACTGTGGCTCGAGTTGACGCAGTTGACGGCGAACCGCTTCCCGAATCCGCCGCTTGATTCGATTCCGGATCACCGACTTGCCCAGCGCCCGCGGCGCCGTCAAGCCGATCCTGGGCCCCTGCGTGCCGGCCCGGCTAAGGCAAAAAGCCGCAAAGTACGGCCCCGAGACCCGAAGCCCCTCGGCATAGACCCGGCGAAAGTCCGCCGGCCGCAGAATGCGCAAGCCTTTCGGGAACGACTGGTCGATCGGTTTAATCGGCGTTGGCGTAACGAACCGTGCGCTCGTCGCTGACCGAAAGCTTCCAGCGGCCTTTCGCCCGGCGGCGCGCCAGAACAGCCCGGCCGTCCTTGGTTTTCATCCGTGCTCGAAAGCCGTGTGTCTTGGCCCGGCGACGATTATTCGGCTGAAAAGTACGTTTTGGCATTTCGCTTTCCGACCCGGAACACAGGAGCCGTTCGCAAGCACAACCCCGGCTTCGAGATCTACTCCAGATTCTTCAGTATAAGGGGCGGCGGAGGGGGTGTCAAACGCGCGTCACCCGCGAGGCGGCCGGCCGGGGCGCCGGGAGCGGCCCGCCGCCCCGTACTATCATGGAAGGTTCACGAGACCGCAGGGACGGAGGAACTCCTTCATGATCGGCCGCACGGTCGGCAATTTCCGGATTGTCGAGAAGCTTGGCGAAGGTGGGATGGGTTCCGTGTATCGCGCCGTGGATCTGATGGTGCAGCGGAACGTCGCCATCAAGCTCCTGAAACCGGGACTGGCCTCCAATCCCGACACCTACGAGCGCTTCCACACTGAAGCGGTCGCCCTAGCCCGGCTCAACCATCCCGCCATCGCCACCCTCTATTCGTTCTTTCGCGAGGGGGAACAGTTCTTCATGGTCATGGAGTATGTGCCGGGCAAGAACCTGGAGCAGGTGATCCGGTCCAGCGGCGCTCTGGGCTGGCAGCCCGCTTCCGGCATTCTGCTTCGCGTCCTGGAGGGCTTGCAGCACGCTCACGCCCAAGGCATCCTCCACCGCGACCTGAAGCCGGCCAACATCATGCTCACGCCCGAAGGCGGGGTAAAGATCACCGATTTCGGCATCGCGCGCGTGTTTTACGCTCCCAAGCTGACCCGCGACGCGCAGGTGATCGGCACGCTCGAGTATCTCGCGCCGGAGCGCGTGCTGGGCCAGGAAGCCGATGCCCGGTCGGACGTCTATTCGCTCGGCATCGTGTTCTACGAAATGGTCTCGGGGAGGCTGCCGTTCAGTGCGACCAGCGATTACGCGTTGATGCGGGCGCACCTGCAAGACAGGCCGAAGCCGGTGGTCGAGTTGGGGGTGTCGATGCCTTCCTCCGTCGAGCATTCGATGATGCTCGCGCTCGAGAAGGAACCGGAAAAGCGCCATCGGGATGCGGGCAGCTTCGCCGAGCATCTTCGGGCCGCCGTGCTCGCCAGCGGCATTGAGTTTCCGGACCTGGCGGGCGCGATCCCGGTGGGCGCGAGGGAGACCGCCGCGGTGGCCGTTCCGAAGCCGACGGTCTCCGCGGCGCCGCCGAGAGAGATTGTCTTCGTCGAGCCGCCCAGGGAGACCGCCTGTGCCGCCCCCGCCATGCCGATGGCGCCGCCGCCGCCGACAGCGCCCGCGGCATCCGGCGGCCAGCGGGAGCGCGCCGGGATCCGGCCCGGAATCCTGTGGGCCATCCCAGGCGCGGCGCTGGCGCTCGCACTCGGTGTCGTCGGATTCTGGCATTTCTCCAGACCGCGGCATCCCCCTTCGAATCCATCCGCCGTTGTTCCGGCCGCACCGGCGCCGCCTCCTGCCGCGGGAGCTGGCGGCGCTTACGTGCCAGTGGCGCCGGTCCCGCCGCCTTCCGTGAAGCCGCCCGCGCCGGCGCCGCAAGACAAGAAGCCCCCAGCGCCTCCCAGCGTACAGCCGCCCGCGCCCGGCCCGGCCAAACCTCCGGTGCCGGAAGAAACCAGCGAACCGCCGGCCGTCAGCCGTCTCGCCGACGTGAAGAGGCTGTACCTCCAGCCAGGCCCGGCGGACTTCGACGGCTACTTACGCGACCAGCTTCACAGCGAGTTGGGAGGCCGCCTGCAACTGGCAGCCAGCGCCGCTGAGGCCGACGCCGTTCTGCACGTGCTGATCCAGGATCAGCGCGGGAACCCGGTGTTCGGCGCGGCGGGACGCGTGGTGGGATTGAAAGGCACCAAGAAGGCCATCGCCACCATCCAGGACCGCTCGGGCAAGCGCCAGTTGTGGCAAGCGGAGGTCGACGACCGGCACAGCATCGTGGCCCCCATGCGGGACGACATGAAGCGCCTCGCCTCGCGCCTCGCCAAACGCCTGCGCGCCGATCTGCCCTGACCGGACCCCCGATCCCAAGGCGCCGGCCGGTAGTGGGTCAGTTTCCGGGTAGGGTGTGTCATGGCCAAGTGGTTCAGAACCTGTCCCAACCGGTTCCTAAATCCTTGGCGACCACTCACGGGTGATCGGTACGGTGGCCGACCGCGACATGGCTTCCAGATGGGTGACCTTAAGGGAGTTGGGCGCCAGATCGAGGTGAAGTCGGGGGTAATCGAGGTCTAACCGGAGTTTCCAGAGACACGCGGAATTGGACCGCAGCCACGTAGTGGTAACAATTCGACTGGATTCTGCGTCACTCACTCGCAGTTCGAGTGATTGACTGAGATATACTGAGAATCGCCCCGAAACCTCCGGCCGTCAAGGGTGCCTGCCCATGGCTTGTGTTGGCGTTATTGACGTTGAGACGACAGGGCTGAGGCCGCACCGACACGACCGCGTTGTCGAAGTGGCTGCATTGGTCATCAACCCTGACGGAACAGTCCTCCGCGAGTTTGTCACACTCCTCAATCCTGAACGGGACCTTGGCCCGACCTGGCTACACGGGCTCAGCGCGCGCGACATCCTCGCAGCGCCCCGGTTTGGTGAGATAGCTGGGGCGCTGCTTGAGGTGCTTGACGGGTGCGTCGCTCTGGCAGGCCACAACGTGCGGTTCGATCACTCTTTCCTCGCGATTGAATTCGGTCGCCTTGGGTACTCGTTCCCCGATGGCCCCATGCTATGCACCATGCAACTGGCTGGTGGGGGCAATCTCTCCTATGCTTGTTCGGATTACGGAATTGCAGTAGAAGGAGAAGCTCACACGGCGTGCCACGACGCACGAGCAACCGCTCAGCTCTTGGTCAAACTCCTGAAGGATGCGCCTCGTCTTGCCGCGGAGATCTCCCATTGGCCCACAATCGTCTGGCCCGACGTTCCAAAATCGTCGGTGAGGTTGCTGACCCGGGACGACTCGCGGAGGCGCGAGGCTGAGCCACCTGCCTATCTCCAGAGACTGCTCACACGCGTGTCGCCTGACGCCCCGCCGGACGACGAGGACCCGGCCATGCTCGCTTACACCGATCTACTCGCGCGCGTGCTTGAGGATCGTCGCGTAGACGAGGAAGAAGGGGAAGCCCTACTTGAGCTGGCCACGCAGTGGGGCATCCCGGGTAACCAGATTCAGAAGGCGAATCGGGACTATCTTCTGCGTTTGGCGGTAGCGGCGCTGGCCGACGGCGTTGTGACGGACGCAGAGCGTCGAGACCTAAGCCAAGTGGCCTCACTGCTTGGCATTGATTCTCGAGATCTTGGTGAGATTCTGGAAACGGCTGCACAGAAGCTGGCGGAGGGACAGAACCGGCAACCAATAGCCGTTGATGTGTTGAACGCCGAGGACCTTGTAGGGAAACTGGTATGCTTCACAGGAGAGTGCCAGTGTCGGCTGAAGGGTGAAGCGATCACTCGAGAGATGGCCGCTGAACTTGCTACAGGTCACGGGATAATTCTCGCGGAATCGGTGACGAAGAAGTTGGACCTGCTCGTGGTGGCAGACCCGTTCACTCAGTCCGGTAAGGCAAGGAAAGCACGCCAGTATGGGATTCGAATTATGCATGAATCGGTATTCTGGAGGGCACTGGGACTGGAGATTGGATGAGATGGCCACACGATTGCGCCGTTCCGTTGACCAACCAATTCGCGAAGGCCTGACTTGGGGCGATAAGTGGCGGGGCCCGGACGAGGGTCTAATTTGGTGCTGGGAGCGGGGGCGACAAGAGCGTCTTGAGCGTCCGAAAGATGCCGAGCGGGCTGACAGGGGCGAACTGGTTGGACTGGACTGGAGGGGCGGAGTAAAGAAGAAGCTCAAAGCTGAGAAAGCGCTCGGAACGCTGAAGTACCTGGCCACTTGGCAGGGACTGCGCGGCGAGGATTTGGACATCGATCTCGAAGCCGAACGCGCTATCGTGTGTTCCAGAACTGGACAGGTTGTCGTGTTCAGTGCCAGGTTGCCGGAGGATGTAGAAGAAGAGTAGACAACTGCCGCCCCAGGCTGCACTTGGACGAGGGGCGGGGACGCGGTAACAGGGTAGACGGTTGGGGTGCCGACTTTGCAGCCAAGGGCTTCGGACTACACCTGAACGGTGGCACCGATTGCCTCCGATTGGCCGACGAATCCGGCGGGAACGCCTTCCCCCTTCCCAGATAGGGGTATCGCGGGAGCTCAAGTGATCACGACGGGGATGGCAGCCCTTCCCCGTATACTCAATTCCATGGGAACGATTTGGCCTGGACCGACGGAGGAGCAGAGGCAGAATGCGCCCGAACATGTTGCGTGGGAGTATGTGGCGCTGCTCGCGGCCGCTCAGCAGGTGGCGGCGGGATATGGTCCGCCCCTGAACCATCAGGTTCAAGAGGCATTCCTGGTTCACCTGCGAAATCTCGCAGAGTTCTTCCACAAAGGTGTGGCGCAGTTCAGAAGAAACCCAGAGGTCCCGCCGCAGCGAAACCGAGATAACATCTACGCTGTTGACTTGTGCTCATCGGTCACCTGGGATGAGAGCCCCTTCGACCCGAGCACTCGGCTCCGCCGCGCCATCGACAAGACCCTCTCTCACATGACGTATTCGCGGGACCTCAAGTCGGGTTCCTCTGAGATTACGGTAGCCTTCGATAGCCAGTTGCATCTTCACGGCACCCTGGTGCAAGTCCGCCGAACCTGGGAAGCCTTCGTCCGGGCTCTTCACCCTCAGTATCGAAATGGCCTTATGCAATGGCTCGACAAATTCGCTGGGGACATGGGCGTCTCGCTGAACGGCTTTTACGCTGACTTCGATGAGAGAGCAAAGAGGTGGGGCTACTACCACTTCAATCACACACCTGACGGCTCCATCTGACTTGGCACCCTGGTTCCGGCTCGACATCCAGCTCCTAGAAGCTCTCGGAACTGCCACGGCGGTTGCGGGGCGTGTGACGGCCCATCCGGAAATCGTTGCTCGCGCTCTGCTCCCCGACGCCCATTGCCCGCCGAAAAGGCCGCAGCGTTTACGAGCCACTTGGCCGCGTTGTCGCATACCGGAAACTGACCTGCTACCCGCCGGCCTGGTCCCACGTTCCGGCGGAACGAATCAGGCGCGCGCCGGGGCCGCGGTCCGCGCGGGAGCTTTCATCGCCAAGAAGGCGTAGGCCACGGCGGCAGCGCCGCTCGCCAGCGCGGCCATCCCCATCCAGAACAGCCACACCCCAATTCCGCCCACCGGCAGACGGTAGCGGATCACGCGATCGCCGGTCTCGGACTTGTCGTCGGCGAAGTCCGAGGCGGAGGCCGGCAACGTCAGCTTGACGTTGTTCTGGATCACTACG
>JBEKWU010000111.1:0-16821 GCA_049512775.1 Bryobacteraceae bacterium | reverse complement strand
TTCCAGGAAAGATAGAACGGGTCGATGGGGATGCAGTGGCCGCCCAGGCCCGGCCCGGGGTAGAAGGGCATGAACCCGAACGGCTTGGTGCCCGCCGCGTCGATGATCTCCCAGACGTTGATCCCCATGCGGTCGCACATCATCGCCAGCTCGTTCACCAGGCCGATGTTGATCATGCGGAAGGTGTTCTCGAGCAGCTTCACCATCTCGGCCACGCGGGTCGAGCTGACCGGCACCACCTGCTCCAGCGCCTGCGAGTAAAACAGAGAGCCCAGGTGGGTGCAGGCCGCCGTGATGCCGCCGACTACCTTGGGGATGTTGGCGGTCTGGTACTTGGGGTTGCCCGGATCGACCCGCTCGGGCGAAAAGCACAGGAAGAAGTCGCGCCCCACGCGCAGGCCGGACTTCTCCAGCATCGGCAGGACGAACTCGTCGGTGGTGCCGGGGTAGGTGGTGGACTCCAGGATCACCAGCATGCCGGGGTGGATGTAGTGGGCGATTTCCCGGCAGGCGGCGTCGATGTAGCTCATGTCGGGGTCTTTGGTTTTGCGCAGCGGGGTGGGGACGCAGATGTTGACCGTGTCCAGCTCGGAGATGACCGCGAAATCCGTTGTGGCGCGCAGGCGCCCGCGCTCGACCAGCGGCCCAAGCACGGCGCCCGGCACGTCCAGCACGTAGGAGTCCCCGGCATTGACCTGGGCCACCTTGGCTTCCCCGATGTCGATGCCGGTGACCGGGAAGCCCGCTCTGGCGAACTCCACCCCTAAGGGCAGCCCTACATAACCCAGGCCGACTATCCCGACTCGGGCCGCATGGTTGCGGATCTTTTCCTCAAGCTGCTGCGCGTGCGTCTTCGATTCGATTCCGAGGCTGTCCATGCTGCTCCATTGTCAGAAGTAGAATTCGCCGCCGGCCACGATCTCGGCGGGGCCGGTCAGGTATATATCGTCATCCCAGCGCAAATCCAGAGGGCCCGCGGGCGTAAGGACCCGAACCGGGGTTTGGGCGACGCCGCGCAGAATGGCGGCCGCCGCGGCACCGGTCGATCCGGTCCCCGAGCTCATGGTCTCGCCGACCCCCCGCTCGTAGAATCGGACTTCGAGTGCGTGCTCGTCAACCGGCTGCACGAAAGAGACGTTGGTGCGGTTGGGGAAGAAGGGGTGCGCCTCGATCTCGGCGCCCAGGGTCCGCCAGTCGAAACCCAGGCTGTCCACAAATACCGCGCACTGCGGATTGCCCACATCCAGGAGGGTCACCTCCCGCTCCCCGCCGGCCAGAGGCAGGCGGAAGCGCAACTGGCCCTCGGCCACCGCCGGCGTGCCCATCCGCATTTCGAAGAAGTAGGCCAGGCCCTTGCGCTCGATCAGCCGGAGATGCTTGACGCCCGCGCCGGTGGAGATCCGCACCCGCTCGCCATCGACCATCCCGGCATCGACGAGAAACGCCGCCGTGCACCGGGTGCCGTTGCCGGAGATCGCCGCCTCGCTGCCGTCGGCATTGAACAGGCGAATCGAGCCGTCGCATCCCGCCGAGTTGTCCGGGGAGGCTCTGACCAGCAGCCAGCCGTCGGCCCCGACGCCCGCGTGCCGGTCGCAGATGGCCCGGGCCACCGCGGGCAGATTCTCCCGAGGGGCGTCGCAAGCCCAGGTCAGCAGGAAATCGTTCTTGGCGCCATGCGCTTTGACAAACGGGATTCTCATCGAGCCCGCCGGTAGACCTCGATCGCCGGCGCTCCTTTCACTGCGATGGTCTTCACACAATCATATCTCGGGCCGTTCTTTCGGGGCCGGCCCAGGGCGGCCGAGACCGGGTCCCCCGAGACCGCGACCGCCCACTTTTCCCAGAGAAACAAGTCCGGGCGGGCAACCGCCGCCCACCACAGGGGCTCATTGTCCTGGTGCAGAGTCTGGCGCAGGGGGATGCCGGCCTGCTGGAATACGCCGGCCAGGTCGCCGAAGAAAATCAGCGCGCCGTCTCCGGTCCGGTACTCGGCCCTGAGGAACTCGGCGGTCTCCCGCGTCCAGGCGCGGCGTGCCACGGAGTTCACCTGGCTTTCCTTCCAGCAGATCCAGCCCTCCTGCCGCGGATAGGCCAGCCAGCCCGCGATCCCCACCAGCACCACCACCACCGCCGCTAGGCGGCGGAGGCGCGGCGGGGCGATCGCAACCAGGGCGCCCGCGGCAAGCGCCAACAGCGGCAAGGCGGCCAACCCATAGCGGGTGTTGTAGTAACTGTACGGCCAAAGGTGGGGCACGTAGATCGGCGTCGAGGAAGAATACATGCTGCACACATAGAAGATCGGCGGCAGGGCCAGCAGCGCCAGGGGCCAGAGCACCCTTTTCAACAGGGAGGCGACGGCGCCCGCGACGCCCAGCCAGACCAGCGGCCAGCCCACGCACAACTGAACCGCGGCGCGGAAGTACAGCCAGGCTTTGCCCCACTCGTGATCGCCCGGGTAGCGGGCCAGCCCAGCGTCCAGTTGACGCTGGTAAATGGCCTTGGCGGAATACGGGCCGTTGTAGAACTCCAGAAGGTTCCCGCTGTACCACCAGTTGTGCGCCAGCCAGGCGAGCGGTCCCAGTGCGGCGATGCCGACGAACACCAACGCCGTCAGCCATCGGCGGCGCTGTGCCGCCAGCAGGAAAAACAGCGCCACGAACGGGATCAGGAACCAGCCGTCGTACCGCGTGAGCGAGCCGGCAGCCGCGGCCAGGCCGGCCGCTGCCGCCCACCCCAGCGACTGCCGCTCCCGAAACCGCACCGTGAAGTACAACAACGCCGCCAGCGCCGCCAGGAAGACCGCCTCGGTCATGGCGATCGATTGCAGGTAAAGCAGGTTGGGGTTCAGGGCCAGCAGCAGGCCGGCTGCCGCGCCCGCCTCCCCGCTCGAGAACGCCCGGCGGGCGGCCAGGAACAGGAACAGGCCCGCCACGACGAAGCAGATGCCGGAGGGGATCGCCCCCGCCAGCCCGGACTGCCACAGCCGGTCGGAGCGCACGAACGGCAGCATCAGCAGGTGGGGCAGGGGCAGCCAGACCGTGCCAATTTGGTCCAAGCCGGGAGTGCGCGTATCGATGATGCGGCGCGCAATGTTCAGGTGCGCCGTCGCGTCGCCGTAGTAGAGCAGGTAGCCCCTGGAATAGAAATACGCGATGGCCGAAGCGCTGAGCGCGGCCAGCAGCGCCAGCATCCGCAGCGGTCCGGCGACGGCGTTAGAATTCCATGAAGCTTCTGAATTCCTGGAAACGGCCATCGATCTCCGCGCGCGTCAGCGTCCGAAAACGATCCACGCCGAACTTCTCGCAGCAGAAGCTGCCCATCACCGAGCCGTAGATCACGGCGCGCCGCAACTCCCGCGGATCGGCGTGCGTATCCTCGAAATCCAGGTGGCGCCCGGCCAGGTACCCGAAGAAGCCGCCGGCGAAGCAGTCGCCCGCCCCGGTGGGATCGACCACCTCCTCGAGCAGGTAGCTCGGGGCGGCGAAATGCCCATCGCGACGGAAGAGAACAGCGCCGTGTTCGCCGCGCTTCACGATCAGCGTGTGCGGTCCCATTTCGAGCACGGCGGTGGCGGCGCGGCGCAGGTTGTAGTGCCCCGAGAGCTGGCGCGCTTCAGCGTCGTTGATCAGCAGGAAGTCCCACTCTTTGATCGTCTCCAGCAGTTCCTCGCGGGTCTCGCGGATCCAGTAATTCATGGTATCGCCGCCCACCACCCGCACCCCCTCCATCTGGGCGCGAACGCTCCGCTGGAGGGCGGGCTGGATGTTGCCCAGGAACAGGTACGGCTGCCTGCGGTAGTGGTCCGGCAGCCTGGGGTTGAAATCCGCGAAGACGTTGAGGTCGGTCCTGAGCGTAGTGCGGTCGTTCATGTCCGCCGAATACACGCCCGACCAGAAGAAGGTCTTCCCGGGCACGCGCTCCAGACCGGCGGCGTCGATTCCCCGCCCGGCAAACAAGTCCGCGTCCTCCTGGCGGAAGTCCTCGCCCACCACGGCGACGATCGCGACCTCCGTGAAGTAATTGGCCGCCAGCGCCACGTATGTGCACGATCCGCCCAGCATCCGGTCCACGCGTCCGCGCGGGGTTTCCACGCCGTCGTAGGCAACCGAACCCACCACAACCAGCGACATGGTTCGATTGTAGCGAGAACTACTCCCTGACGCCCGTGGTTCGGTGCTTCGGTTCCTAACGCCCGCGGGGCCGCCGGCCGGAAGATAGAATGGAAGTTAACAGATGGGGATCCTGGGTATTGCGTGGCGGAACGTGCCGGAGGTCGCTGGGCTGGCGGCGGTGGTCTTGATTCAACTGAAGTTCCGCCGCTGGCTGCTGGAGTGCGAGGCGGCGAAGCGATCGCCGGCCAGGCGCCGCGCGATCGGGGCCGCCACCGTCTTGTTGACGGCCTGGGTTGGGTATGGGTTCCTCTCGAATTTCCCGTTCGCTTACCACCGGCTGCCGTCGTCCTGGACGGGTTCCTGGATTCGCGGGACTGCGCTGGCCTGGTCAATCGCCTCGATCGGCGCGTTTCTCGTGCTCCTGCTCTGGCGGAGAACGCTGGGCTTCAGCGGCAACCGGCGCGGGTTTCTACGCGCCACCGGAAGCACTCTTCTGGCTGCGCCGTTCGCGGCGATGGGATTCGGCATCTTCGTCGAGCGGTACGACCTCCACGTGCGCGAGGTCGATGTGTCGATCCCGAGCCTTCCTAAGGACCTCCACGGCCTGCGGCTGGTGCAGCTCAGCGACATTCACCTGAGCCCGTTCCTGAGCGAGCGGGAACTGGAGCGGGCTGTCGACTTGGCCAATGAGCTGCGCGCCCACCTGGCGCTGGTTACCGGGGACCTGATCACCAGCCAGGGCGATCCGCTGGACGCCTGTCTGCGGCAACTCGCACGGCTGCGCGCCGACGCCGGCATCCTGGGCTGCCTGGGCAACCACGAGATCTACGCCCGTTCGGAGAACGCGACGACTTCCAGGGGCGCGCGCCTGGGCCTCCACTTCCTGCGGCAGCAATCGCGCCAGTTGCGATTCGGCAATGCTACGCTGAATGTCAGCGGAGTCGACTACCAGCGCATGGGGATGAGGTACCTGGTCGGCGCGGAGAAGCTCGTGACGCCGGGTGCAACGAACGTTCTGCTGTCGCACAATCCCAACGCTTTCGACGCGGCTTCGCAGATGGGCTTCGACCTCACCATCGCCGGGCATACTCACGGCGGGCAGGTGAACGTCGAGATCCTTCACCAGACTTTGAACGTGGCTCGATTCTTCACGCCGTACACATACGGACTCTACCGGCGAGGGCCGGCGGCGCTGTGGGTGACCCGGGGAATCGGCACGGTGGGAGTTCCCGCGCGGATCGGGGCGCCGCCCGAGATCGCGCTGCTACGCTTGTGCGCTACCTGATCCTCAGTGACATTCACAGCAATTGGGAAGCCCTGGAGGCGGTCCTTCGGGACGCCGAGGGCGATTACGACGAGGTCCTCTGTTGCGGCGACCTGGTGGGCTACGGCGCCGACCCTAACCGGGTGGTGGATTGGACGCGCGAGCGGGCCAAACTGGTGGTGCGCGGCAATCACGACAAGGGCTGCGCCGGGCTCGACGACCTGGAGTGGTTCAATCCCGTGGCCCGCGCCGCCGCCACCTGGACCGGGCGAAGCCTGACCCTCGACAACCTGAATTACCTGCGCAACCTCCCCAAGGGCCCCGCGGCGATGGATTCATTCCAGATCCTGCACGGCTCGCCGCTCGACGAGGACGACTACCTGGTTTCCAGTTTCGCAATCGCCCAGGTCGCCCCCTATCTCGAGAGGCAGGTCTCATTCTTCGGGCACACGCATTTGCAGGGCGGCTTCCTGTGCCACCGCAACGGGGTGAAGCGCCTCGCCAGACCGGAGGGCGAGGAGAGCCGGATGATGGTCGAACTGGAGCACGATGCGCTCTACCTCATCAATCCCGGATCGGTGGGGCAGCCGCGAGACGGAGACCCGCGCGCCGGCTACGCGATCTACGACCCCGACACCCGCCTGGTGGAGTTCCGGCGGGTCCCCTACGACGTCCGCGCCGCCCAAGCCAAGATCCGCGAGGCCGGTCTCCCCGAACTGCTCGCCGACCGGCTCGAGTTTGGGAACTAGCTCGGGACGGGTGTCGTCAGGTTCTCGTTTGCGGTTGTCTTAGAAGTGATTGTGCAGAACCCACCCGGATTTGTCGCCAGGCTTGTGGCCGGACTCGTGTTTGCGGCGGGAACCGGGGGCGCGCAGTCGTTCTCCTGGGGCATTAACCCGCATTTCCGTTTTGAACACTTACTAATAACTTCTTGAGGGTCTCCGACGCCTTTATTCATGCGGGTTTCAACGTGATGAAGACACTCTGGAGGTCAACACCCAATGGGTGAAAAACAAAACCACCCGTTTCAGCTATCGTTCAACGCCTCCCTCAAGGTCGATTTCCAAGGATCACGGGTCACCTCGGACGGCGGCCTCATTCTGGTGCGCGAGCTGGATGAACGATTGGGCTTGGGCGATCTTATCGCCGAGCACTTGAGCGACTCGCGGCGCGGGAAGAATACTCAGCTTCCGTTGGCGGACCTGTTGCGCCAGTCCGTCTACAGCCGCATCGCGGGCTATGCGGATGTCAACGATGCCGAGCGGCTCGCACAAGATCCGGCGTTCCGCCTGATCGGTTCCGAGAAGACTTGGGATCGTGGGGCGGCGCTGACCTCCCGCTTGCAGACCTTTGAGACCGAGATGCTGGCCGAAAAGGAGAACTTCGGCAGTTTGGCCCGCATCAACCGCGAACTCATCGGCAAGGCGGAGGCCCTCGATTCCCCGCAGCGGATCGTTTTGGATATGGACTCGACCGAAGTCCCTGTGTACGACCAGCAGGAGCAGAGCGCCTACAACGGCCACTTCGAGTCCACCTGCTATCACCCGCTGTTGTCGTTCAATGGGGAGGGCGACTGCCTGTCGGCAAAGCCGGGCCCCGGTAACGTCCACAGTGCCGACGACTGGGAAGAACTGTTGCTTCCCGAGATCGAGCGACAGCAGCAGTTGGGCAAGGAAGTCGTGTTCCGGGCCGACGCTGCCTTCGCCAAGCCGGAGATCTGCGAGGCGCTGGAACAGCGCGGCGTGAAGTACGCGATTCGCATCCCGGCCAACGACAGCCTGGAGAGGGACATCGCGGAATTGTTGACGCGGCCAGTGGGAAGGCCGGGCCACAAGCCGTTGGTCTGGCACAAGGGTTTTCTCTACCAGGTGGCGAGTTGGAATACAGCGCGGCGCGTGGTAGCCAAGGTGGAGTTTCATCTCGGGGAGTTGTTCCCTCGCGTGGGATTCATAGTAATCAACCTGGAGACCGACAGCCGGGCGGTGGTGCGGTTCTACAACAAACGGGGAACGGCGGAACAGTGGATCAAGGAAGGCAAGCAGGCGGTCAAGATGACGCGGTTCAGTTGCCATCGGTTCCGGTCGAATGAAGTGCGGCTATGGCTGAGCCTGATCGCCTACAACTTGGGAAACCTCTGGCGGGGGCGCCCTCTGGGCCCGGTGCTGCCGAAGAAGATCGAGAACTGGTCGCTGACCAGCTTGCAGCAACGGTTGGTGAAGACCGGGGGCAGGCTGGTCAAACACGCCCGTTACTACTGGTTGATGCTGGCCGAGAGTCATCTGACGCGGCACCTGTTTGGAAGCATGGTGCGGCGGATTGCGGCGCTGCCAGTGCCAGCGGGGTAGGTAAAGGCCGTGGTAGCAGGGAAATCGGTCAACAAGGAGGTAGGGGACAGAAAGGTGTCGGTGGAATCAGTCCAAAGGGCCGCAGTTGCTGGCCACGGGGTCCTCGGGAGGAGCAGGACGACCCTCTCGGGATTGTAGGGCAGGCATTCAGGAGAAAAAGATGAGCTTCAGCGGCTCCAAGACACACCCCTTGGGGTATGCTCATGTCGGCCGCGAGGCCAAAAAGGGAATTGTGGTTTAACTTCGTGGTGACCGGACCACTTATACCATAATAGGAGATGCGAAATGAGAGAGCAGATGTTTCGTGCTCTGGCCGCCGGGATTCTGGTTCCGGCGGCCATGTGGGGGCAAATCGGCAACATCGTCGTCACGAATGCCGCCAGTTTCCGCGTAGGTGTTCCGCAGCCAGGTTCCATCGGCACGGTCTTCTGCACCGGACTAAGCGTGAATGGAATCGTGTCGGCCACCGGTGCGCCTTTGCCCTTCAGTTTAGCGGGCGTCACCGTCTCCATCGGCGGAGCACCCGCTCCCCTTTTCGCCGTCGCAGATCTTGGCGGTTACCAGCAAGTCAATTTTCAGGTTCCCCTTGAAGCGCAATTCACGGCTGGATATTACAGCGAAGTCTCCGGCAGCACGCAGGTGGTCGTTAGCCAGAACGGCGTCCAGGGCTCCGCCACGGTACCGGTGGACACAACCACTCCCGGAGAGTTTTTCCGCCTCGGGTCAACGCAGTACGGCGTATTTCAGCACGTCGACTACTCGCTCGTCACAGAGGAAAGCCCAGCGCTCCCAGGTGAGATCATCATCGCATACCTCACCGGGCTTCAGACGGCGACGCCAGCCGTGCCCACCGGACAGCCCGCGCCTGCGGACCCATTATCCGTCGAGTGCGACCGCACTCCCACCCTTTCCGTCAACCGGCATAATCTCCAACTCGGCCCGACCTCGATATACGATCCGTACAATGTCGATCCCGGATGCATCGCCTCTTACACCCAAATCTCAGGCCCCATAACCTACATAGGGCTCTCGCCTACATCGGTTGGACTGTTCCAGATCAACTTCACGGTTCCCGCGAGTGCGCCAGCCGGGGACCAACCTCTGATCCTCGTGTGGCGCAGGTGCTGGCGGTTTCCGGGCGGTATTACCGTCTGCAATCCATCCGACCAGCTTTCCAGTCAGCCCGTGCTACTGCCGGTAGGACTCGGAACTCACTGACGCTTTGACTCTGGAAACCGATCGCGAATCCAAACGGATTTGGCGCGATCTCTCCCAACGGAAGCTAAGCGTCTTGTCTTGGCCGCCTGGACTCTGTAGAACCGTTCCACGGTCAACTTGATCGCGGTCTTCTGCATCAACATGCACGGGTTCGCTGTGCGAAAGCAACGAGGGAACCCGGACGTCCACGGAGAGCAAGTTCACCTCGCTGGGCGTTGCGCTTGGCGGCGGAGTTGAGCTCAGGAAGGCCCGGCTGCGCCTGTCCGCAGAGATCCGGTACACCCGCTTCGAACGGGACCGGAACGACATAGCCGGTAACCAAATGCGGACGGATCAGGACCAGTTCGCGATCCTGTTCGGAATCGCTTTCTGACTCTCCCCACTCCGGTCCGCATCCACCAGGAGCCTGGGCGGCAGTTTCCGGAAAGGGTATACTCAGCGGGAGAAGCGCCATGGCTCGCACTCTCAACAAGATCGCGTACGTGATTCTGTCGGTGCTATTGCTCTTGGTGGCCGGCGTGGCTTCGCTGGTCCGGCTGGACGTGCCGCCCGAGCGGTTGAAAGCGAAGTACGCCGCGCCGCCGTCGAAGTTTCTGGATGTCGGCGGCCTCGCGGTTCACTACCGCGATGAGGGGCAGGGCTTCCCGCTGGTCCTGCTGCACGGCGCCGCCTCCTCCTTGCACACCTGGGACGCCTGGGCGCGGGAGCTTTCGAAGGACTATCGCGTCATCCGCCTGGACTTGCCGGGCTTCGGGCTGACCGGCCCGAACGCGACGAAGGACTACGGCATGGCCTGGCAGGTCCGGTTCCTCGGAGCGTTCCTGGACAAGCTGAACGCGCCGGCCTGCTATCTGGCGGGCAACTCCTTCGGCGGTCGCATCGCCTGGGAATTCGCCTATGCCCATCCGGAGCGCCCGAGAAAGCTGATTCTCGTGGATGCAGGCGGCTACCCGGTCCACGAGCGCAAGATCCTGGCCCTGCGCCTGGCGCGGACGCCCGTGATCGGTTGGATTGTGGGCCACGCCACGCCGCGCTTCCTGGCTGCGATGACCGTCCGGCAGATGTACGGCGATCCGCGTCGCGTGATCGACGTCGTCATCGACCGGTACTACGACCTGATCCTGCGAGCCGGCAATCGCGAGACGTTCGGCATCCTCAGCCGCACCCAGGGGCAGGATTCCAGCGCCAGGATCCAGGCGCTTGAGGTTCCGACTCTGATCCTGTGGGGTTCCGAGGACCGGGGGATTCCGGTGCCGTACGCCGAACGCTTCCACCGCGACATCCGGCACTCGCAGTTGATCGTCTACCAGGGGGTGGGGCACGTCCCGATGGAGGAGATTCCAGGCGAAACCAGCCGCGACGCCCGGGCGTTTCTCGCCGCGCGGTAAAAGCGGCTGCAATGGAGGTGACGGATGCGGATGAGGCTACTGATCCTTGTTGTAATGGGCTGCCTGACGATGGCCGCGGGCGAAGGCCCGTGCGATCGCGCGTGCCTGAACGGATTTGTGGATCGGTATCTGGCTGCGCTGGTTAGTCACGACCCGTCCGGCTTGCCCCTGGCAAAGGCGGTGAAATACACCGAAAACGGACAGACGTTGAAGCTGGGCGAGGGCATGTGGGGGGTCGCCACCGCGCTCGGGAAGTACAAGCTGTACTTCGCGGATCCGGCCAGCGGCGAAGTGGGATTCTTCGGCGTCGTGGAGGAGAATGGCCATGCGCAGATCCTGGCGCTTCGACTCAGAATCGCGGAGCGGCGGATCAGTGAGATCGAGGCGATCGTCGCCCGCACCACGCCGGGAGCCTGGGCGAAACCCGAGGGGCTGACGGACAAGCCGATCTTCGGCGAGAGCCTCGCGCCCGCCGAGCGCCGCTCCCGCGAGGGAATGATCTCGATCGCGAATTCGTATTTCGAGGGGCTGGAGCAGGCGACGGGCAGGCTCACGCCCTTCGACCCTAACTGCACGCGGATGGAGAACGGGTTTGTGACCGCGAACAATCCGGCGGGGAACCCAATGCAGAAGATGACCTGCGGCCAGCAGTTCGACACCGGTTTCTCCACGTTCATCACGCACGTTCGCGAACGGCGATTCCCCGTCGTGGATGAAGAACGCGGGCTGGTGTACGCGATCGTCTTCTTCGATCACGCAGGCGGCGTCAAGACCGTCAAGATGACGAACGGGACGACGTTCACCGTGCCTGCCCCGTACGACACGCCGTACACGTTTCTGATCGGAGAGCTGTTCAAGATCAAGAACGGGAGAATCCATCAGATCGAAGCGGTGCTGCTGCCGGTGCCCTACGGGATGCCGTCCGGGTGGGGCGGAGAAGTAGCCGCGGGGAAGTGCGACCGCGGGTGTCTCGACGGATTCATCCATCGGTATCTCGATGCGGTGGTGGCGCACGATCCCTCGCGCCTGCCGATGGCAAAGGCCGTGAAGTTCACGGAGAATGGCCAGAGGCTGGAGGTCGGCGACGGGCTGTGGAGCACCGCGAGCGCGAGGGGCGCATACAAACTGTATGTAGCCGATCCGGAAGCCGGAGAGGCGGGATTCTTCGGCACGATCCTGGAAAATGGCACGCCCGCGATTCTGGCCGTCCGGCTCAAGGTGCGGGAGCGGAAGGTGTCGGAGATCGAAACGCTGGTGGCGCGCGGGGAGGCCGGGGGCGCTCATGGCGAGCGAGGCGCGCGGAACCTGGAGAAGATGGGCAGCCCGCATCCGGCTTTTCTCGAGCCGGTCCCGGCGGCGGAGCGGGCCTCCCGCGAGGACCTGATCCGGACCGGCAACATGTACTTCTCGGGATTGGAACGGAATGACGGGAAGGGCGTGTATCCCTTCACCGACGACTGTAACCGCATCGAGAACGGCGAGCAGACGACCAATCGTCCCTCACCGCAAAGCGCGGGCCGGTTCGATGTCGGGGCTCTGGGATGCAGAGCGCAGTTCGAGTCCGGCTTTTTCCACTTCGTGACGCGGATCCGGGACCGGCGATTCGTGGTCATCGACCGGGAGCGGGGCCTGGTGCTGGCTTTCGTTTTCTTCGATCACGCGGGCAACTGCCGGCCGGTGAAACTGGCGGATGGGCGCACGTTGCCGGCCGGGCCGGCGCGTCCCTTCACCTGGGAGATCGCGGAGCTGTTCAAGGTCGAGCGGGGGAAGATCCGCCAGATTGAAGCGGTGCTGGATCAATGCCCCTATGGCATGACTTCGGGATGGAGCGGTTGGGAGGAGGGGATGTCCAGCCGCGCCCGCGATTACTCCCAGCCGCTGGTGGCGCCGTAGGGCAGCAGGAATCCGTTGGCTTCGATTTCGTGGATTTTGCCGCCCCGGATCTTGAAGATCTCTCCGGCCTGGAGATTGATGGGGCCGAAGGGCCTGGGGATGGTGGTCACGCCGGGGACTCCGACGATCCGGATGGTCCTGACGTTGCCGCGGTGAACGAACATCGGGAATCCGAACACCAGCCCGTATTCTTCATCGACGATGAGCAGCCGGCGAGGCCGGATTCGCGTGATGTAACTGAGATTCCGGGTGTCGATCTGGTCGCCGCAGTTCAGGGCGTTGATGGCCGCGGTGGCGGTGTCGGCGCCAGGCTGGGGGGTCTTGTTTGTGGTGGTCTGGACGCCGTTTTCGTGGCGCTCGCAGTCGGCGGCAAACGGCGCGAGGCGGGCGTTGGACTGCTCGATCGAGTCGAAATACGAGTCGGCGATGCGCAACATCTCCTGACGCGAGACGCGCTCGGAGGGCGGGACCGGCTGAACCAGACCGGGCCTCGGCGTGGCCAGGTTGGCGGTTCCCGAGCCGCCCAGATATCGAGCCACTACGTGCTCGATCTCCCGGATCTTGCCGCTTTCCACTTTGAGCCGAAGAGCGAGAAGCACGGGCTTGTCGAACTCGTCGACGACGCCGAAGAAGCCCACCTGCCCAGCGGTGGGATCCGCGGCGTAGATTTTGAAGGAGGTGGGGCCGCCCGAGGCGCCCACCCATAGCCCGTCGCCCAACGGAATCGTGGCGGTGTTTTCGGTGTACTTGTAGGAGCTTGCCAGCGGCAGACCGGAGGGATCGTGCTGGACCAGGGCGGCGAGATACTGGTCGGCGACTGCGATCAGGCAGGCGCGATCGCACGGCGGAGCCGGAAGGGCTCTCGCGCCCAGGATGGCCATGGCGATCACGGCGGTGACGAGTGGCTTGAACATGTTCTCACCTTATCTCAACGCGCGCGCAGCAGCTCGTCGGTCTTCTGGAGCGCTGAGGCGAGGTCGTCGGGCGAATGGATGTGGAAGACCCTCCCGGAGCATGCCCGGGTGATTCGCGAGATGGCGTCCGGCATATCCGGCTGCATCGGACTGACTGGCGGCCGGCCCCGCCAAGGTCCGTTTGTCGGGTATTCGGCCCCCGCTGCGCGGCGCGCTCGCCCGCGGGCAAGACCGGGCGCCGGCAATCCCCGGCGGCTGGGCGGCGCGTAGTCGAAGTATGCATAGACGGTCTTTCGCGAACCTTCCGTGCATGCCGGCGGCACAAATACGTGAGAATCGTCGAGAGTCGAGTACCCGACGAAGAGCACCGCGTCGGCAGGCTGGGCGCGCGGCCCCTCCTTCGCCAACAACTGCCATAGGAAATCCCGGTGACCCGCGGGATCTTGCAGGACTCCGTAAGACACCGTGGACGGGTTATAGTCCTTCAGCGCTTGCGCGACCCGCCAAAAGCCGCTGGCATCGGCCACGTTCTGCCGCAGTAGTTCCTTGTGCTGATCCAGGCGGAATGCGACTACCTGGACACGGCTGAAGGGCATCCGCTCGAGGATACCGGCCAGCGATTCGAGCAGCACTAGATTCGAGTCCGGCGAGTCCGCATGCAGGAAGACGGTCAAGCTGCCCGCCCGGGCGCCCAGGTGCGGCCAATCGAGCTGGGAAAAGGCTGCCAACCGGCCGGGAGAAAGCGCCGTCTCCAGAGCCTTGTGCGGTTTCAGTTCCAGGTCCCAGCGCTTGCGGCAGACGCGCTGCTGGCTGTCGATCAACACCAGCTCGGCGTGGTACTCGCCCTCCCCGAGGAAGAAGCCCCCCTGGAGCTGCGCCTCGAACTTCGAGGCGTCCCGGCCCGGCTCGCCAGAACCGGCCGGGAACCTCCCGATGTCCCTCAAGAGCAATGGCTGAGCCCCGGCACGCTTGGGGGTGACACGGACCAGGATATCGAGGGCTCGCTGCGGGCCCGTGAACTGCTCCATGGGCACGGTCAGGAGATACCCGGCGCGGTAGACGAGACGATAGGTCAACGCGGGGGCGAGAGGGTGAACTTCGCACGCCAGAGGCTTTTCCGCCGGATCCGGCTCGAACCACCGCACGACCGACTGCGCCGCTTGCGGAGGGACCGGCTCCTGGCCGAAGGCAATCGCGGCGAACAGCAGCGCGCAGAACGGCGTCGCGAAATCTAAAGGCATCCCAACCTAGCAATATCGACGCGGGAACGACGTTGCAGGTTTCGGTTCAATCGGTTAGAACCAAGTTCTGCTGCGGTACTGGCGGTAGGCGTCGCCGAACTTCTCCTCGAGCACGCGGGCCTCCATGCGAGCGCGAATCACTTGCATCGGCGCCAAGACCACCAGGATGAGGAGCCAGATGGGTCGTCCGATCACCAGGATCATCCCGGCGATGAACAGGGAGCCAAAGACGTAGATGGGGTTGCGAATCCTCGAGTACAGGCCGTGCGTGACGAGCTCTTTCGCCTTGGCCCCCACGGCGAAGGACCGGCCCAGTTGGATTCGCGCCACCAGCCAGAGCAGCAGAGCCGGAATGCCGAGAGCCGCCCCGGCCAGGCGGGACGCGGTCCAAGGCAGGTCCTGGCAATACCAGAAGGCGGCGAAAGTGCCGCCGAGAGCCGCGGCGAGATGAACGAAAGTGGTCTTCTGCTCCTGCATTGGTCGATTATACGCCGGGGAAACCTAAAACCTGGGGACAGTCACCATGTTTCCCCGCCTGGGCCTGGAAACATGGTGACTGTCCCCAGGTTTTAGGCCCAGTTGCGGGTCACCTCGGCGAAGCACTGGAGACCGCTCATCAGAACCGCGCTGTAGCCGCCGCCGGGCCTGGTCCAGGCGCCGGCGAGGAACAGGTTGCGGATCGGGGTAGCGTAGCCGAGGCGCCGTATGCCAGAGTTGTCCAGGGTCTGGTCCCAGCCGTAAATCGCGCCGCGAGAATTGGCGGTGTAGCGAAGATTGGTGAGGGGCGTGCCGATCTCTTTGACCTCGATGGCCTTGGAGAGACCGGGCAAGAGCGCCTTCTCTGCCTGGCGGATCAGGATGCCGGCGATGCGCTCCTTCTCCGCCCGGTAGGCCTCCTTGCGGCCCTGCCGATAATCGGCTTCGTACTGCTTCCAATGGTCGAAACCCTGGAGCGTGATGAGGTTGACGGTGTTCTTCCCCTTGGGGGAGTAACCCGGGTACAGGTTATCGTAGAGGGTGACGCCCAGGCCGGGATTGCTCATGTCGCCGTTGAGCGCGGCCTGGTAGCCGGCCTCGGGATCGTATCCGGAGCTGTAGAAGATCTCGGTCTCCGGAATGCGAAGGGCGCCGACCAGGTCCTTCTTGAGTCCCAGGAAAACCTGGAAGCAGGAGAGGCTGACACTCAGGCTGTCGATCCGCGCCAGGTAGTCCTTCAGACGCGCCTCGTCCTCGACCATGGAGTGGAACAGGTCATGGGGATTGGAGTTGGCGACGACGGCCTTGGCGGTGTATTCGTGGCCGTCGGCGGTTCTCACGCCATAGGCCGTGCCGTTCCTGACGAGGACCTTCACCACTTCCGTATTGAGCAGCAGCTTTCCGCCCCGCGCGGTGATGAAGGAGACCAGCGCGTCACTGATCTTCTGCGACTTGCCCTTGGGATAATAGCCGCCTTGCGTGAGATACCCGATGGTGGGGAGAGCGTAGTAGAAGCTGGCGAGTTTGGAGGGCGGCAGGCCGTAGTATCCCCAAAGCGCCGAGACGATCGCCTTGAGGCGGGCATCCTTGATCCGAGCGTCCATCATGGCGCCCCAGGTGGAACCGGCGGAGCGGAGCAGGTGTGGATACTCGATCGGGAAGCGGCTCATGTCGACCTTGCCCCCCGCGCGCGAGAACTTGTTGATGTCGTCGGCGACGCCCTGCATGTCGTCGAAAAGCGCCCGGATGCCCGCCTCCTCCTCGGGAAACTGGCCGGCCAAAGTCTTGATGTAGCCGGGGAGGTCCCTGGGCGGAACGCGGATATCGTGGTTGGGAAAGATGGCGCGATACAGGGTACGATGGGGGACAAACTCGACATCCGTGATCTCGGGGAAGCCGGGAATGAGGTTGTGGATGCCGTTGCGCTCCCCGACCGTGGTGGAGTGCAGCGAGACATCGAAGACGAAGCCGCCGGGCCGGCGGAACGTGGTGGCATAGCCGCCAGGCTTGTCGTGCTTCTCCAGGATTAGGGGCTTGAATCCCTGTCTCGAAAAGGCGGCCGCGCAGCTCAGCCCGCCGAGACCGGCGCCGATGATGACGGCGTCGAACTGGTTTTCGCCGGACTGGCTGGCCTTGGCGCTGGGAAGCGCATCCCAATCGAGGCCCGCCCCGGGGATCACAGCGAGCGCGGATTGGATGATTTCTCGACGATTCCATTTGCCATCGGACATGAGTTCACTCCACTAACGTGAGGACACGATAACACACTGACGAGATTCACGTCCCGGATGTTCGGGAAAAGAGCGGGGCCAGCGCTGTCTGGGGTATATTGAGCCTGTGACTTTAGGCCGAAGTTCCATCCCGCAGCGGCGAGTATCTGACTGAGGGTGCGGGTGATGGCCCTGGAGGCAGGTTCCAGTTTCTGGCTACACGCCGAGCAGTTCGAAGGCCCGCGCCTGTAGCGGAGTCG
>JBEKWU010000110.1:0-17040 GCA_049512775.1 Bryobacteraceae bacterium | reverse complement strand
TGTGACCGGGCAGGTTCTCTTCATCCATCAGACCCTCGGACTGAAGGCCGCGTAACGAACTGACCGCTTAGCCGGCTCAATCTGTGCCCTGTGCCCCGTTCCCTGTTTGCAACACTTCCGACAAAAGGGCTTGGCGCGGAATACCCGCTGCGGATGGACCGCACACTCGCAGCCAGGCAAGTGATTTTCTGATATGCCAGTTGACTCCGGCCCGGCCATGGCTTAGCATCCGGATACGGGTGTGATTGGGCTCCGCCTGGATTTCTGAACCGAAGCAGCCCAAATTGCGAAGGAAGCAGGCTCAACGTCATCATGTCCCTCAACACCGCATCCGCCGACCCCGAACCATCCGCGAACACCCTCCAGGCCTTAGCGCAACAGAAGCTCATCGAGCGGCGCTGGCTGATCGCAGCTCTGCTATTCGTAGCCGGGCTGATCAATTATTTCGACCGGACCATCGTCTCCGTGGCGCTTCCCGTCATCGCGGCCGACCTGCACCTGGGACACGCGAAGATGGGGATTTTGCTATCGGCCTTCTTTTGGTCGTACGCGCTAATGCAGGTCCCGATCGGATGGCTCTCGGACCGATACAATTTGCGCTGGCTATACGCCGCCTGCTTCGCGCTGTGGTCGCTCACCTGCGGTCTGACCGGATTCGCGGGCAGCCTCGGGGTGATGGTGGTGTTGAGAGTCCTGCTGGGCATCGGAGAGTCGATCTATTTGCCGGGCGGAATGAAGCTGGTCAGCGTTCTCTTCCCCGCGAAGGACCGCGGACTGGCTTCGGGACTGGTGAACTGCGGCACGCGCGCGGGGCTGGCTTTCGGCGCGCCGCTGATCGCCGCGCTGGTGGTGGCATTCGGCTGGAAGAACTCTTTCTTCCTCCTGGGATTCACGTCGATCCTGTGGCTCGGGCCCTGGTTGATCGCTCTTCCGTCCCGCGCCAGCACGGTAACCCACGCCGGACGGGGAAGAGGGAATTGGTCGCTGGCGAAGGTGGACCGCAACCTGCTCGGCATGAGCCTTGCGCACATCGGCTACGGCTACTATTTCTACCTGATGGTGACGTGGCTTCCCGCTTACCTGGTGGAATCGCGCCACCTGCCGCTGAAGACAGCCGGCGCGTACGCCGTTGTTCCGTACCTGACCTTCACGCTGTGCGAGCCGATTGGCGGGTGGCTGGCGGACCGGTTGGTGGCGGTCGGATGGGACGAGATCTTCAGCCGCAAGGTGATCATCACGGTTTCTTATCTGGCCAGCTTGCTGCTGATTCCGGCCGGACTGGTGTCCGGGACGGCGCCGGCAGTCGTGCTGCTGGGCGGAGCGTCGCTCGTGGGCCTCTCCACCGGCAACATCTTTGCACTGGTGCAGCGCATCACCCGGAACGGCGAGGTTGGATTCTCCATCGGGTTCCTCAACCTGGCGGGCAATTTGTCTGGAGTCGTAGCGCCGCTGGCGACGGGCCTGATCATTGCCCAGACTGGGTCCTACTTTCCGGCGTTCGTAGTGGCGGTGGTGGTGCTGCTCTCCGCGATTCCAATCTACTGGCTGATGGTAAAGGGAGCCGCGCAACCCACAACCTGACGATCCACCGGGACCGCCATGGATGCAGACGCGAGGCCCGAATCGGCGCTGGTGCTGCCCGACCTCAAGCGCCGGTAGTGTCGGTGGACCCTGTAAAGCCCGGGCCGCCCGCCGCCACGTAGCCGCGGCTCGCGCCCGATTCGTCACGGCTCACCCAGTACGAATCGAGTTCCCCGCTCGTCATCTCGAATCGGAGCCGCACCGGCTTGCCCGCGAGCCCCCGCAGGTCCCCGCCGTGCTTCCAGACCACCGCTGCTTCGTCGAATCGGACGTCACGGGCACGCAATTGGCCAGCGTGAAGGGCTCGATCGGACGCCCGGCCGGGTCGAGCACTTCCGCCCGCAGCGCGCCGACCTTCACCTTCGCGTTCACGAACAGGCGGCGCCCGGAGAACGTCACCGTCCGTGTCGTCAGCGTTCCGGGAATCCGCGGCTCGACCGTTCGCATCGCCTCGCCCGGGCCGTTCATCGACACAAAGCCGTCGCGCCGCAGCGTCGCCAGGCCGGTGCTCGACCCGGCGTACGGTCCCGTGCCGTTCTTCGGCGAGATGCCGGAGAATCCGGTGAAGTAAATCCGCAGTTCCCACCACCAGAAAGAGGCCGCTCGCGGCGTGCAGATACCCGCGATTCCACGTGCCCGGCCGGCGCGAGCACGCGAGGAACGGCGTGCGGTCGGGGCGTTCCCACGCCAGGCCATCGCGGCTGAACGCGACCTCCAGATCGTTCGTCTTGGGAAAGCCGCGGTGGACCACGGCGATCTCGTTCGGCGGTCCTTTGTAGATTCCGAGAAACGCGATCATGCGGCTCTCGTGCGCCACGCAGTCGACCTTGTACAACTCGGGAACGTAGCCCAAGTCGGGGTCGGGAAGGTCGAGTTCGTCGCACCACATCCAGGGGTGGACGTCCTTCTTCTCCCACCTGGATGTGAGAAAGTCCGGGTGCTCGCGATAACTGCGGATGCGGCCGTACTTCCTCATCGTCTCGCGGATGCTGAACGTCCACATCTTGCGGAACGGGTTGTAGAACATCCCGGAGTTGTCGCCGCGCGGGCCGCCCAGGACGGGCTCGCTCCAGTGGATGCCGTCGGGCGACGTGCGCAGATGGGACATCTCCAGCGGGTCCGGCGGCGGCTCGGACCTCTTCCGCGGCCAGGAGCCCGTGCCGGCTCGAAAATAGCCGAAAAACTTGTAGCGCTGGTTCGGGTCCGCCGCCTCGTGATCGAGCCAGATGGTGCAGCCGTTGCGCATGTACCCGGGGGTGGGTTTGAGAATGCGGTTCGTCCCCGGCAGGATGTCGAGGTCCGGCCGTTTCCAGTGGAGCCCGTCCTCGCTGAACGCGTAGGCGAAGCCGTCGTCGTACCGGGCCTGGTACCACAGCTTGTACAGCTTGTCTTTCCGGTCATACCAAACGCCGTCGCTGAAGGGCGCGGCGGCGGGCATCAATCCGCCGTTCAACTCCATCGGCGTTTCCGGTTTCAGCACCGGACTCGCCGGGTGGGACACGCCCGAGATGAGCGCGTTCATGATCCAGTGCGTGCAGCCGCCGAGACTCTGGCCCTTGGCGCGGACCAGGTTGGGAAACACGTCGCTGATACACACCCAGATGACCGCGCCCTGGGAGAACGCAAAAAAAGCGATAAACCCTACCAGCAGCCAGACCAGCATCTCGCCGTGGCTGCCGCTGGCAAATACGGCGGCCACCCCGGCCAGGCACGCGGCCGTACCTGCCGCTCCGGTGAGCAGCAGTTTCTTGCGTCCAACGCGGTCGATGATCGAGATCGCGATTATCGTGAACAGCAGGTTGGTGGAGCCGATCGCCACCGCCTGCGGATCGCTCGAGACTTTGCTGAATCCGGCGCGCTCGAAGATGCCGTTCAGGTAGTCCAGAATCGCATTGATGCCGGAAAGCTGGTTGAACATGCCGATGGACACAGCCAGGAAGATCGGCAGGCGGTACTTGCGGATGAACAGCGGTTCGCTGCCCTGCCGCGTTTCGGCTCCGAGCGATTCGCGAATGTCCCGCACCTCGGCGTCTCGATCGAGCTCGCCGATTTTCTCAAGCACCTGCCGCGCCTCTTCAACCTTCCGCGCCGCGCCAGCCAGCGCGGGCTCTGCGGAATGCCGAACAGCGCGAGGAAAAACAGGGCCGCCGGCACGGCCGGAATGCCGAGCTTCCAGCGCCACTCGACCTGGCCGAACTGCGCGAGGCCGACCAGGTAATTCGACAGGTACGCCAGCAGGATGCCCGAAACGACGTTGAACTGGAACAGCGCCACCAGGCGTCCGCGCTTCGCGGCCGGCGTGATCTCCGCGATAGACATCGGCCCGATGACGGACGACCCGCCGATCGCCAGCCCGCCGATGAACCGGAAGACCACGAATGACTGCCAGTCCCACGCCAGGGCGCATCCGGCGGCGGTTACGACATAGAGAACCGCCAACGCGCGCCGCGCGCGCCGCGGCCGTACCGATCGCTGGGAGCGGCGGCGAACAGCGACCCGAGCACCGTTCCCCACAGCGCGCTTGCAACCGTGAACCCGAGCAGCGTCGGCGTGAGGTTGTATACATCGGAGAGGGCGCGGGTTGCCCCGGCGATCACGGTGGTATCGAAGCCGGACAGGAGACCGCCCAATGCCGCCACCACGGCGCTCCGCAGCAGGTAAGCGTTCATCGATCTCTCCTCATCGCGGAACCTTCAGGTCCGCCAGAAACTCGGGCGTGATCTTCTTCCCCAATAGAAAGAATTTTCGCTCCGGATGCCAGAGGACGTTATCTCCTTTCCGTGTAGTGAAGCTGGTGTAGACGCCGATGTTCTTCTGGCGGCTCTTGGGATCGCCGTCCACACCGACGTCGTCATTGTCCATCAACTGCTTCGATTCGCTGAACCAGACCGGTTGGTCCTTGCCCGGACGAAACTCGCCGAGCGCGATGAAGGCGGGACGCCGCGGCCCCCACGTGGCCTCGGGCTTCTCTGTGTACGCGCCGCGATTGTTGTGGTGCAGCAGGACGTAGCGGCCGTCGGCGAGCCGATAAATCGGACAGCAGGAGACCGGCTGTAATATCGGCAATCCGAAATCCTTGCGGAGCAGCGGACGCGGCGAGCACCAGTTCTCCCCGTCGTCCTTCGACGTGCTGTACCAGATGTAGCCGCTGTTCGTGCGCATCACGCAGAAGAGCGACTGGTCGGGCAGGCGCACGATGCTCGGCTCCTGCGCCACGGTCATGAGCGGGTCCCGGTAATAGGGAACTCGCAACGCCTTGTCTCCCCAGGCGTGATAGCGCACCTTCAGATCCCGCGGCTCGGGGTTGTCGTCCACATTGGTGAAGCGCATGAACTCTACCGCCGATTCGTGCTGCGTCCAGGCTTCGACCTTCTGCATCCGGCAGCGCGCCGGATGAAACCAGTGTGTATAACCCACCAGGTACCCGCCCTTGCGATCGCGCATAGGGATCTGCCAAACGATCCACTCTCCCGGGATCTTGCCCTCGGGATCGTCATACGGGCTGGCGGGCATTTCGATGAACTGCCCTCGCGACCACGTGCGGCCGTTGTCGTCGCTGTAGACGCCCGCCATCTTGCCGGTGTGCATCTCCACCCAGCCACGGCTGCCGGTGTTCTGGTTGTAGATGACATAGATCCGCCCGCGCTTTGAGACCATCGGAAACCCCCAGCTGGCCATGTACTCGGGGGCGTCGTGCGACTTCGGTCCCACGACGCGCACCGGCTTTTGCCACGTGACGCCGTCGTCGGTGGATCGTGAAAAGACAATACGGTTCTTCTGGTTCGTGTTCGGCAACCCCGAGCCGATGTCGGACTGCGTCCAGACCGCCATCATCGATCCGTCCGGCCCGTCGAAAACCAGGAAGTGCTCGTTGAGGCCATCGCGTGTGGAACCGTCCCAGTGGCCGGGCACGTAGCAGATGTAGTCCGGCTTGCTCCTCCGCAGTTCGCGTTCGAGATGCGCCTTCACATCTCCGGCCGCAACCTGGGCACCGAGACCGGGCATCGCGCCGGCCATCATGAGAATCTCTCTTCTGTTTAATCGCATGGTCACTCCATCAGACGCCTGGGAAAATCCCGGGTCAGCCCCACATTGGTCAGGTCGATGGGCTTGATACCCTGCTTGAAAGCCGGCGAATTGGGCTTGAGCCGGAAGTCGCCGCGCTGCCAGTCCACGAAAAGCGGGTCGGCGAACATGTCGGTCGCGCCCACCCCTTGCGCGCGCAATTCGGCCAGCACTTTGGGCACTTCCCCGGCCGGCGCGCCGGCCGCATAGTAGAGGTTGTGCCCCACCGTGCTGCGCGCCAACTGCTGCGGATCCTTGTAGGTGTAGAACGCGGCATCGCCCTTCGGGTGGTAGAAAATGTTGCGCTCGATGACGCTGCCGTCCACCGAATCGTAATAGAGGCGGAAGTATCGCGACGGGCTCATATCGATCGCGTAATTGTTGATCACACGCTGCTTGCCCTTGTGCTCCCAGGCCGCGATGTTGGTCCGGAACACGACGTTCTCCTCCCACACCGTATCTTCCACCCAGCCGTCCGTGCGCAAGCAGCCGCCGATGAACTCCTGCGTGAAGATGTCGTGAACACAGTTGCGCCGGATGACGTTGCCCGGCCCTGCGCCGGTCACATTGATCGCCGCGCCGTCACCCAGCATCTGCAGGACGTTCGCCACTTCGTTGTTCTCGACCACGTTGTCGCGCGTGTGCAGGTAGGGGACGGTCTCCCGCCAGGACGCGGCGGGCTTGAGTTCGGCCCAGCGCAGGCTGCCGCAGAGCTCGCGAGCGGCGCACCGGGCCTGGAAGTAGGGCAGCCGCACGCCGCTCATGCAGATCGCTTTCCGCGGCATGTGGTGGATGTAGTTGTGCGCCACGCGGTTGGCGCCGCTTTGCCACAGCACGATCGCGTGCGAATGCCAGTAGAGCAGGCCCGAGTGGTGAATGTGATTGTTGACGATTTCGTTGCGCCGGTTGACGTCGATCGCGCCCGGGCCGTATCCGATGAGGATGACGCCGCCCTGCCCGAGGTTGCGGATCTCGTTTCCGGCGATGGTGTTTTCCTGCGCGTAAAGGTCGAGGCGTACGGCGTTGCCGCCGGAGTCGCGGAAGCGGCACTGTTCCACGGTGCAGCGCTCGGCGCCGCGGAATCGCAACAGGGCATCCGGCTTGTCGATCATCTCCCAGTCGTGCTGGATGCCGGTATCGTTTTTGGTCCACAGGTCCCGGTCGGCGTGGGCGAACGTCAGCCCGCGGAAGACCAGGTTTCGCACCGGCGTGGTCTTGCCCGAAGGTTCGACCTGCCCCTCCACCCGGATGAGTTCGCGCAATGCCGGTGCGAGGATGCCCTCGGGCTTCTCCCCGCGCGGCCACAGGTAGAGCTTGCGCGCCCCGGTGTCGAGCACCCACTCGCCCGGTTCGTCGAGCGCTTCCAGAACGTTCTCGATCCACGCCGTGGGGCGCTTCTCGTTCTCGATGGGGCGCAGCGGATAGGTCCCCGGAAGCTTCGTACGCGCCGTGCCCGAGCTTTCGTCCACCGACTCGAGCGGCAGGATGTTCATGGTCCATCGGACCTTCGGGCGAATGATCAGCTCCACATCGTCGAGGTTCGGCCAGTTGCGCAGCGCGCCTTTCGGGAAGTGAAGGGTGCGCAGCGGGTCCTCGCCCTTCACCTGCACCTCGTCCGGCACGAGCGGGATGAACCCCGCGGAGCGCGCTCGCGGCAGGTGGCCCCGCACGTCGTACAGGCTGTAGAAACGGCCCAGAGGCGGCGGCACGTCGGCCACCCATAACCTACCGCGGGCGGCCGGCGGCAGTGCTGGGGGTGGTTCGGCAACCCTGGTCCAACCAGTGATCGGAACCCCGGAACTGATGAGCGGTTCGTCTCCCGGGTAAGCCGCCCAGGTGATCTTGTGGGCGCCCGTGCCCGAGTCCGCGAGTCCGAGCACCAGAGTGCGGTCCAGCCGGTAGGTTCCGCCGTGAACGTAGACGGTAACGTCCTGGTCGAGCCCGCGCGCGACCAACCTCCGCACCTCGTCTCGCGCCCGTGTCAGATCCGGCGGGAACGCGTGGAGCTCCACTGCTCTGCCGCAAGGAACAAAGCACAGCGCCAGCGCCAGCGCGCCCTGCGCCCCCCGCAACTCTTTCATCCAAGCCTCCGGCAATCTTCCATCGTCCACATCGGGGCGCCGCCCGCCAGACTCGCCACGACCGCTCCCACGCGATTGGCGAAATCGCCCGTCGCAGCGGCATCGTGACCGGCGGAGAGTCTGTACAGAAAGGCCGCCGCGAAGGCGTCCCCCGCACCCACCGTGTCCGCCACCTTCACCGCATAACCCGGAACCTCCGCGTAGTCGTCGCCGATACGCACCGCGCAGCCCTGCGCGCCTCGCGTCACCGCGACCGCCTTCCACCCCAGGCGCTGCGACCACCTGGTGGTAAACTCCTCGAACGACGCGTGGCTCTCGCCCGACATGGCGTCGATCGCGCGCGCTTCGCCGTCGTTCAGCTTGACCGCGTCGGCCGCGGTCATCAGTTCGCGCACCAGATCGGGCGTGTAGGAGTCGCGCCGCAGGTTGACGTCGTAGAAGCGGCGCGCGCCCGGAAGCGCCGCCATCAGCCTGCGCGTCTCCTCCCGCGAATTCGCATTGGCTTGGTGCAGCGTGCCGAAGTAGAGCCAGTCCGGCCGCAGCGCCGCCAGGCGCGCGAGCGCGGCCTCGTCAAGCCGCACCGCGTCGTATGCCGCCGGGCGATGGCTGGTGAAATCGGGCTGACCCGCCGCGTCCACCCGGACCGAGACGATGCCGGTCAAAGCGTGCGGCGCGGTCTGGATGAAATCGGTCCGCAGCCCCAGCTCGACCGCACGCGCGCGTGCGGCTCGTCCCCGCTCGTCCTCGCCCACGGCACTCACGAAGGTCACTTCGCATCCCAACCGGCTTGCGTGGACCGAAAAGTTAAAGGGAGCGCCGCCCAGTTTTTCCGAATCCTCGAAAACGTCCCAGAGGATTTCGCCGATGCTGACAATGGTCATCTCTTCTCACCGAAGTGAGATGCGGAGGACGAAAGCATACTCGCCGCTCTTTTCCGCCGGCAGATCGACCGTCAGCCCGTCCGCTCCCTGCTTCCATTTCAATTTCCCCTTGCCCCCGAGCAAATGAACGGAGCCGACTTTGCGCTGGTCGAGATTGGCGTCTGTGATCGAGCGTAGCGTGACGGGCCTGCCGGGCCAGTCGAGGAGCACGGCGTAGAGATTCCCGCGCCCTTGCGTGAAGCGGACGTCCTGCGCGGTGAACACCTTCTGCTTCGCATCCGTCATGCCGCCCTTCAGCACCTCCGTCGGGCCCTCGCCGTACACTTTCCACGGCCGCGTGCCGTAAATTGCCTCGCCGTTCACCGCCAGCCACCTGCCGATCTCGAGCAGGATGCTCCGCGCCTGCTCGGGAATCGTGCCGTCGGCCCTCGGACCGATGTTCAGCAGCAGCAGCCCGTTCTTGCTCACAATGTCCACCAGATCGTCCACCAGCGAATCGGCCGTGCGGAACGTGTCGTTCTCGATGTAGCCCCACGATTTCAGGCTGATCGACGTGTCGGTCTGCCACACCAGCGGCTGCACGGCGTCGAGTTTGCCGCGTTCGATGTCGAGCACCGCCGCCTTTTCCGGGAAGGACTTGTTCTTATAATTGATCGCCACCCCGCGCTTCCACTCGGCGCCGCGGTTGTAATAGTACGCGGCGAAGCGCTGCAGGTACGGCTGGAAAACTGGCTGCTCGATCCACCAGTCGAACCACACCACCTGCGGTTGGTATTTGTCCACGAGTTCGGCCGTCCGCGCCAGCCAGTCGTCGAGGAATGCTCGATCGGGCTGACTCTCTGTCTTTCCATCGGCGGCTTTGCGCGGCTGTGCGGGCGCGTAGAGACCAGCGTACCGGGGATCCCGGACGTCGGAGTCGAATGCCTTGCCGCCGTCGAAGAACCACCAATGCTCAGCGCGGTGCGACGACGCCGCGAAGACCATCCCGCGCTTGCGGACGCTCGCCGCGAGAGCCCCGATCAGGTCGCGCCGGGGACCCATTTTTACCGCGCTCCAATCCGTAAAGCTACAGTCGTACAGGGGGAAGCCGTCGTGATGTTCCGCCACCGGCATGACAAACCGCGCCCCGGCCTTCTTGAAGAGTGCCGCCCACGCCTCCGGATCGAACTTCTCCGCCCGGAACTTCGGGATGAAGTCTTTGTAGCCGAACTTCGATTGCGGCCCGTACGTCGCGGCGTGATACTTGAACTCCGGCTGTCCCGGCTGATACATGTTGCGCGGATACCACTCGTTGCCCTGCGCCGGAACTGCGTACGCGCCCCAGTGGATGAAGATGCCGAACTTGGCGTCGGCGTACCATTGCGGAATCTGAAACTTCTCGAGCGATTTCCAGTCCGGCTGGAACGGACCTTGGGCGGCCACTTCATCCACCCGCTTGAGCGTCTCGGCGAGACGCTGTTCATAGCTCTGTGCCGCCGCGACGGCGCACGACCATGCCGCGAATGCCGCAACCACTGCTGGTCTCATGAGTAATGCTTGCCTTTCTTGGCCGACTCAGATATGATGACGTGAGATATCAATGAATGTCAACCACTTGCGTGCCGTGAGGTGAAACGATGAGTTCCGAAATTCAGAACCGCGCCGTCCTCACCCGGCGCTCCGCGGCGTGGGCCGCCGTGCCCGCCGCCCTGCTGCTCGTTGGCCTCGGCCTGATCGGCCCCAGTCCCGCCCAGGAGGCGAAACCGGATTTCACCTCCAAGGTGCCCAGCTACACCTTCGCGAACACCCTGGAAGAGCAGGAAGAGCAACTGCGGACGAACCCCCTGCTACTCCGCTTCCAGGCATCGCGGAAAAAACTCGAAGCCGATCCGCATCGCCCAATCTATCACTACGTCAATCCCGAGGGCACACTCAACGACCCCAACGGGCTGAGCTTCTGGAAAGGACGCTGGCACCTCTTCTACCAAGCGTATCCGCCCGAAGACCCGCGCCAGCACTGGGGCCACGCTGTCAGCGACGACCTCATCCACTGGCGCGACCTTCCGCTCGCCATCTATCCGAATCCCGAAGAGAAGTGCTTCTCCGGCTCCACGCTCGTGGAAGAGGACCGCGTCATCGCCATGTACCACGGCGTCGGCGCCGGCACCATGGTCGCGGTGTCAAGCGACCCGCTTCTCCTCAACTGGCGCAAGCTCGCCGGCAAGGCCGTCATCCCCCTCGCGAAGAAGGGCGAGCCTCCGCTGCCGTACACCGTCTTCGACCCCACCATCTGGAAGAAGGACGGGATGTACTACGCGCTCACCGCGGGCGTGGAGATGATCGCGGGCGGCAAGCGGGTCCGCGCCGAGTTCCTGCACCGCTCGAAGGACCTGGAGAAGTGGGAGTACATGCACCCGTTCCTCGAGAACGACCATTATTCGCTGGTTGGCGACGACGGAGGATGCCCCTACTTCTGGCCGCTCGGCGGGAAGCACATCCTGCTGCACTTCAGCCACGTGAGCGGTGGCAAGTACATGCTCGGCGACTACGATACAAAGCGCGACAAGTTCGTCGTCACCGGCGGCGGCAACTTCAATTTCGGCCCGTACGGCCCGGCAGGCGTCCACGCCCCCTCGGCCACTCCCGACGGCAAGGGAGGCGTGATCGCCATCTTCAACATGAACCCCGGCAAGCCCACCAAGGGCTGGAATCAGATCATGACTCTCCCGCGGCGGATCACCTTGACCGGCACGGACCAGTTGGGAATTGAACCCGCCGGCGCCATCGAGTCGCTGCGCGACAAGCACGACCGCGTCGGAACCACCACGCTACCCGCCAACCAGGATGTCGTGCTCCCGAACATCTCCGGCAATGCCATCGAGATCGCGGCCGAGTTCCAGCCCTCCGCTGCGTCGGTGGTCGAACTCAACGTGCTGCGATCGCCCGGCCGCGAGGAGGTCACCCGCATCCAGTTCTTCCGCAACCGTGGCTACCGCAACCCGGAAGACGGATCGCAGGGCAGCGCCATCTCGATCGACTCCTCCCACTCCTCCACCCTGCCCGACGTGCGTGCCCGCATCCCGGAGACGGCGAACGTTGTGCTCGCCGACAACGAGCCCCTGAAGCTCCGCGTCTTCATCGATCGCAGCGTGGTCGAGGTCTTCGCTAACGGCCGCCAGTGCCTGGCCGTGCGCGTCTATCCCGGCCGCCCGGACAGCGTGGGCGTTGCGCTGCGCTCGGTCGGCCGGGACACCGTGCTGACATCGCTCGACGCCTGGCAGATGGCCAACATCTATCGCTGATATGCGCACCGCTGCTCTCATCGCCATCGGTCTGCTGTGCGCCGCCTTGCCCTCCTTCGGGCAGACGCCGAAACCGCCTGACTCCCAATTCGACATCACGCTCGACGAGGTCGCGCGCGAACGCCACTACAACCATCCGCTGCGTCCGCAGTTGCACTACACGCCGCTGCAGGGACACATCGGCGACGCCACCGGCCTTTTCTACTACGCCGGCGAGTATCACCTCTTTTATATGTACGACCAGTGGTCGCGAAGGCGGCTCGCCCATAAGCAGTGGGGCCACGCCGTCAGCCGCGACCTGATCCACTGGGAGGAACTGGCCCCGGTGCTGGACAAGCTGATCGACAACTCCCCCGGCAGCGGCAGCGGGATCGTCGATTGGAACGACAGCGCCGGACTGCGCCATGGCGGTCCCGAAAAGACGGTGATGATCTTCTACACCGACTACAAGCGCGGCACGTGCATCGCCTACAGCCGCGACCGCGGCCGCACCTGGACCCGCCACTACAAGAACCCCGTCATCGCCGGCGCGGATGACGCCCGCGACCCCACGGTCTTCTGGCACCCGCCCACGGGAGACTGGCGCATGGTCCGCTATGAGAAAAAGGGCTTCGCCTTCTTCAAATCGACGAACCTGGTCGATTGGACCTGGGTCAACCGCATCGACGGCTATTACGAGTGCCCCGACATCGTGCGCCTGCCCGTTCTCAGCTCCCCCGGTGAGCGCCGATGGGTGCTGATCGACGGCAACGGCGCGTACGTGCTCGGCGATTTCGACGGCGCAAAGTTCGTCCCCGCGACGCCCAAGATGAAGGCCGAGTACGGCAAGGCGCTCTATGCGACCCAAACCTGGAAACGCACGCTCGAAGGCGATCCGCCCATCATCCAGGTCGCCTGGACGCGCTACCCTGACACGCCGCGGCTGAGTTGGCGCGGGCAGACATCTTTCCCGGTGGAATTGACCCTGTGGAACTTCGCCGATGGCGTCCGGCTCTGTCGCAAACCCATCGACGAACTCGACAACCTGCGCGTCGGCGAGCAGCGCTGGCGCGACCTGATCGTGGAAGGCGAGAAGCCGATGCCGGAGATCGCCGCCGGCCTGCTCGATCTGCAGGTGGAGATGGAACCCGCCGGCGCTTCGACGGTCGGGCTCAACGTGGCCGGCCACCAGATCCGATATTCGCCCGCCGAGCAGAAGCTGCGCGTGGGCGATGTGACCGCGCCTCTCGCGATTGAGGGCAAGCGGCTCAAGCTGCGCATTCTAGTGGACCGCTCTTCCATCGACGTGTTTGCCGACCGCGGCCAGGTCACAGTCTCCGCGGTGAAACTGGAAGAGCCATCCGGCCCCCCGGTGACGCTGGTTTCTGAAGGCGGCACGCTGCGGGTGCCGGCGCTGCAGGCCAACCGCCTTGAATCCATTTGGAACGGCCGCCCATGACCCTACGACGACGCGATTTTCTCGCCGCCTCCGCCTCCGCTGCCTGGGCCGCGGCCCCAGCTATCAACATCGACGGCGGACGGCAGCTCTTCTTCGACGACTACCTGGTCGCGGAATCCACGCTCGAGCGCACCTGGCACACGCCCGTCATTCACGAAGCGAGCCCGGTGCTGAAACCCGAGACGCCGCTCGAGATGAACAACGGCGAGCGCCCAGTCGCCTGCCCCTTTAGCGACGGGGTCTGGTACGACCCGCGCGAGCGCCTCTTCAAGATCTGGTATCACGCCGGCTGGTTCGACGGTATTGCATACGCCACCAGCGAGGACGGCATCCGCTGGACGCGGCCGAAGCTCGACGTCGAGCCGGGCAGCAACCGCGTCCTCGCCCGCCGCGACGGGTACTGGCGCGACGGCGTCACCGTGTGGCCCGACCACGCGGCAGCCGATCCCACGCAGCGCTACAAGATGTTCGGGTACTTCCGCCGCCGCGCGCCCGCCGGCCCCGTTGGCGAGGTCTACACGTCGCCGGACGGCATCCACTGGAACGGCCCTCGCCTCACTTCGCACTGCGGCGACAACACCAACTTCTTCTACGACCCGTTTCGCAAGCTCTGGGTCTGGTCGATACGCCCCGACAAAGATCCGCGCGGCCGCTCCCGCGTGCGGCGCGAGCATCCCGAGTTCCTCGATTCCATCCAGTGGCGCCCCGAGGACCTGCTCGGCCCGGTCATGCACCCTGACGAGCGCGACACGCCCGATCCCGCCATCGGCGTCCCCACCCAGCTCTATCACTGGACCGCGATCGCGTACGAGAGCGTCATGCTCGGCCAGTTTATGATCCACTTCGGGCCGGACAATTCGGTGTGCGCCAAGGGCGGGTTCCCCAAAACGACCGACGTCAACGTCGGGTTCAGCCGCGACGGCGTGACGTGGATGCGGTCTCCGCGCCGCCCGTTTATCGCCTCTTCGCGCAAGCCCGGCACGTGGAACCGCGGCTACGTCCACAACACCGGCGGCGTCTGCCTGATCGTGGGCGACAAGCTCTACTTCTGCTTCGGCGCGTGGTCGGGCGCTTCGCCGAAGAAGCCAGGCGGCGATATGTACGCGGGCGGCAGCACCGGGCTCGCCGTGCTCCGGCGCGACGGCTTCGTCTCGCTCGGCGGGAACGGCGTTATCACCACGCCCGCGGTCACGTTCACGGGTCGGCATCTCTGCGTGAATGCGGATGCGGCCGGAGGAGAGGTGGCGGTCGAAGTGGTCGGCGAGCGTGGCTTCGGCGCAAAGGATTGCGTGGCCGTGCGCGCGGATGGCACCCGCCAGGCAGTGCGCTGGAAAGACCGCCGCGATCTCGCTGCGATCTCCGGTAAGCCAGTCCGGCTGCGCTTTCATCTGACGAAAGCGCAGATCTACGCCTTCTGGGTATCTCCCGACCCGAGCGGAGCAAGCCACGGATACGTTGCCGCGGGCGGCCCGGGCTTCACCGGGCCGCGGGATACGACGGGCGCGTGAACGTGGCTTCCACCCGCTGGCTCGACCTCTTCGTCATCGTGGCGTACATGGCCGCGCTCGTCGGCGTGGGGATCCGCTTCTCGCGCCGCCAGACGTCCACCGAGCGCTTGTGGTCCGCAAATATTCATCGTCAAGCCGTCTGACTGAGCGGCGATCCCAGTCGAGTGGAACCGACCGGTGGCGAGTTGACGCCGGCAGACCTGAGGACCTGGTACGGGAACTGGACGGCTGTACAGCACACAGTCGCAGTGGCCGCAGACCGGGAATTCGACGCCTTCCAACCAATGGTTCGAGTATAGCTTCCGTTCGATGCTGGTCGACCTGTGCGACGACCCGCTGATCGATGAGGAGACCTCAAGGGACTCCAGTCTTGCTGATCCACCGCGCCCTGCTGGATTGTGCTTTTGGACCTTACGCGGTGTCGCGCCACTATGATAATGTCCCCCTTTGCCCTCGTTAGAAATGTCGCCTAATCTTCCCCTAGTCTAAAGACCTCTACGGGAGGTCGGATTGGGAAGGACAGGGATGAGCAAAGGAGAATTACGGCGGGTGGAGGTGTTGGCCCGGGTGGCGAGCGAGGAGCTGAAGTTGGTGGATGCGACCAAGATGCTGGGGCTGAGCTACCGCCAGGTGAAGCGGATCTGGGGCCGTTACCAGACGGAAGGCGGCGAAGGCCTGGCGCACGGCAGCGCGGGGAAGGAATCCAACCGGGCGAAGCCCCAGAAGTTCCGCCAGCGGGTACTGCGGCTGGTGCGGAAGAAGTACTCCGGGGAAGCGGGCGAGCGCTTCGGGCCCACCCTGGCGGCTGAGCATCTGGAGAGCGAGGACGATCTGGTGGTGCACGCGGAAACACTGCGGCGCTGGATGCTGCCAGAAGGTTTATGGAGTCGGGCGCGAAGGCGGCGCGAGCACCGCCGGTGGCGGGAGGCCAAAGAGCACTTTGGTGAGCTGGTGCCAATGGATGGCAGCTTTCACGAGTGGTTTGAAAAGCGGGGGCCGAAAGGCTGCCTGATGAACATGCTGGATGACGCCAGCGCGACGACGCTGGGGCGGATGGGAGCGGAGGAGAGCACCTGGACGACGGCCAGAGTGCTGCGGAGTTGGATTGAGAAGTATGGGGTGCCGCTGGGGCTGTATACGGACTGGCAGACGGTGTTCCTCCAGGAGCCGACCGAGAAGCAACTGCGGCGCGGCCAGGGGAGTGTGACGCAGTTTGGGCGGATGTGTGAGCGACTGGGGATTCGGATCATGGCAGCGAATTCGCCGCAGGCCAAAGGGCGCGTGGAGCGCAACCATGGCACGCACCAGGACCGGCTGGCAAAGAAGTTGCGGCGGAAAAACATCGGGACCTGTGAGGCGGCCAACGAGTACTTGGAAAGCGAGTATCTAGCGGAGCACAACCAGCGGTTCGCCCATGCCCCCGCCGCGCCGGAGGACTATCACCGCAAGACGCCCAGCCGGGCGGAACTGGACCAGGTGTTCCGGTTGGAGAGCCAACGGGTGATCGGCAATGACTGGGTGGTGCGATATGAGAACCGCTTCTTGCAGGTGAAACGGCAGGGGCGGCATTATGCGCCGGCCCAGGCCAAGGTGGTGGTCTGCGAATGGGAAGATGGCCGAGTGGAGATCCACTACCGCGGGCAGAAAGTGGAGTGGGAAAAGATTGTGAAGCAGCCACAGCCGAGGGAAGCCGAGCAGCCACGCCAGGCGGCGAAACCTTACGGGGGAACGCCCCCAACGGCGAATCACCCTTGGAAGCAACGCTGTGACGCGATGAAGATCTGGCGACCGCCGGCCAGAGCGATGCAAAGGGAGCAGCCCGAAGGGGACATTTCTAACGAGGCTTGACAAACTGAAGATGCTCGGCATCGAAATCTCGGAGCGCACCGTCTCCCGCATTCTTCGGACAATCCGCCGAACGCCGTCCCAGACGTAGGAGACGTTTCTGAAGAATCACCTCGCACAGATGGTCCCGGTCGACTTCTTCACGGTGCCGACCATCCGGTTTCAGATCCTGTATGTGTTCCTGGTGCTTGCGCACCGGCGGCGCGAAGTCCTGCACTTCAATGTGACCGAGCACCCTCCCTCTGTGCCAACATGACTGAGACACCTCCCCCGCCCGCAATTACTGACCTTCAGGGGGCGGAGAGATGAGACATCATGGTAGGCGATTTGAAGCTCAATGGAGATTCCCGCATGATCGAG
>JBEKWU010000109.1:0-17065 GCA_049512775.1 Bryobacteraceae bacterium | reverse complement strand
AGTGAACGAAACCGCTGCGCGGTAGGCGCCTTCGCTCTGAGCCAGCGTGGCGGGCCGCCCCTGAGAAATACTGGATGAGGTTTATTCCCCAATAGACCAATCCGATTTCTCAGGAGCAACCCATGACGCCTCTTCGTCAACGCATGCTCGAAGACATGCGGCTGCGCAACCTCGCGCCAGCCACACAAAGAAACTATATCGCGCACGTGGCGGCCTTCGCCCGGTTTTTCGGGAAGAGCCCCGAAGTTCTGGATCAGGAAGCCGTTCGCGAGTACCTGCTTTACCTTCTCCAGGAGCGCAAGCTGTCGCCCGAAGGAGTGAACCAGCAGGTTTCCGCCCTGAAGTTCCTCTACTTGACCACGCTCGAGATGCCGTGGAGCGACCTGGATTTCCCCCACGTGAGGCGGCCGCACAGGTTGCCGGTGGTGCTGAGCCACGAAGAAGTGGTCCAGTTCTTCGACTACGTACCCAGCCTCAGGTACCGGGCCGCTCTGATGATGTGTTACGGGGCCGGTCTCCGCGTTTCCGAGGCGGTAGCCGTGAAGATCGCCGATATCGATTCCCAACGCATGCTGATCCGCGTCGAGCAGGGCAAGGGCGGCAAGGACCGTTACGCCATGCTCTCGCCACGTCTGCTGGAAGTCCTGCGCGTCTACTGGCGCGCGGCCCGTCCGAAACACTATCTGTTCCCCTCCTGGCGCACCGGCCGCCACCTGAACGCCGATTCTCTGCAGCAGGCCTGCCGCGACGCCTGGCTGCGCAGCGGACTGCGCAAGAAGGTCACGGTGCACACGCTGCGCCACAGCTTCGCCACGCATCTGCTGGAAAACGGGACCGACGTGCGGGTGATTCAGGTGCTGCTGGGTCATGGCCGCATCGACACTACGGCGCGCTACACGGCCGTAACGCCCCAAGTGGTCGGCGCCACCCTGAGCCCGCTCGACCGGCTCGACCGCAAAAGCGCCCCGGCGCGACCGAAGCGGAACCAGTAGGCCGTGCCGCGGCCCGCCTACGAGTTGGCCGGCATCTTTCGACAACACGGCCCATCCTACCGGGCGGCGCACCGCTTATCGCGCCAGCAACTGCGCGTGATGCGCGCCATCGAGGCCTGCCGCACGGCAGATCTCGGCGCCCATGTCGAACAATGCAGCCAGTGCCGTCACATCCGGATCTCGTATAATTCCTGCCGCAACCGGCATTGCCCCAAGTGTCAGAACAAGGAACGCGCCCAGTGGCTGGAAAGCCGAAAGGCCGAACTGTTGCCCGTGGAGTACTTCCACGTCGTCTTCACCCTGCCGGAGGAGATCACCCGCATCGCTTTCTACAATCCGGAGGTGGTCTATGGCATTCTCTTCCGCGCCGCTTCAGAAACGCTGCTCGCCATCGCGCGCGATCCGAAGCGTCTGGGCGCCGGCATCGGCTTCTTCGCCATTCTGCACACCTGGGGGCAGAACTTACTGCATCATCCGCACCTGCATTGCGTGGTCCCGGGCGGCGGCCTGAGTCCGGACCAGCAGCGCTGGGTGAGCTGTCGGCCGCGCTTCTTCCTTCCCGTGCGCGTGCTCTCGCGGCTGTTCCGCCGCCTGTTTCTGGAAGCGCTGGAAAAGGCCTTCGGGGACGGGAAGCTGCGGTTCTTGGGTGAGCTCGAATGGCTCTCCGGCCCGTCGGCCTTAGCCCGATATCTGGCGCCGCTCGGACAGCGCCAATGGGTCGTTTACGCCAAACCGCCCTTCGGAGGCCCCCAACAGGCGCTGGAATACATCGGCCGCTATACGCACCGGGTCGCCATTTCCAACGAGCGGCTCCTGGCGGTGCGCAATGGCCAGGTCACTTTCCAGTGGAAGGACTACCGCCACAAAGACCAGAACAAATCCCGCGTCATGACGCTCCCGGCCGAGGAGTTCATCCGGCGCTTTCTCCTCCACACTTTGCCGGCCGGATTTCAGCGCATCCGCCACTTCGGCCTGTTCGCCAACCGCCATCGCCAGCGGCATCTGGCCCTGTGCCGCCAATTGCTGACTCATCCTGCCGCCGAACTGCTGCCCCCGCCGGCCTCCTGCCGCCAACTCGCTCAGGCGCTGGCCAGCCGGCCGCCCCTCCGCTGCCCGCAGTGCGGCGCGGGGGTCATGATCCGGGTGGGTTTCCTCCCGGCGTATCGCTGGCCCGCAACGCCCCCGATGGATTCTTCATGACCAGGGAGCGCACAGTTCCGTTGGACCAAGGCATTGCCCGCCCGGCAGTCCGCAGCCGAACTGCGTCCCTGCCAGGCGTTTTGCCGAAAGACAGCCCTTTTCCTTCCTTTCTTCGGCCGTCCCCGCCCCCAAAATTGGCCCGCACACCCCCCGCAACTACTCCCGACCGCCCAAACTTCCCGCCCAAAGGCCCCCGCTCCCAAGCCCGCCTCCTCGACTCGGCCATTCAATCCCCATAACCGGCCACTTCCCTGCGGTTTCGTTCACCGCGCGGTTGCATCGGCCGGCGGCCCGCCCGCTCGTCGTTGGCCCCCCGCGCGCCCCGCCGCCCAGCCCATGCAACCTTTTGCAATCCCCATCCCCCGCACTTTCTAACTCCCGCGCCCCGTGCCGCTTACGCCTCCCTGCCCGTCCTCAACCCCACTCCCCGCCTTACCATACTCTTGGAGCCATGCGGGCCGCCCACTTCCGTCCGAACCGCGAGCGCGAGCGAGCGGTTTGGCCCGCGCCGCCGCCAAAAACTCAAAATTACCGAACGAACCCAATCCCATTTTCGGACACCGCCTCCGAACGGATTGAAAAGGAAAGACTAAGTCTAGTTTTCCGCCGCGAGCCCGCGCCCACCCGCCCAAAAACCCTGCGGCAAATGCCCCGAAAGCACCGCCAAGGGAAGCGCCGGCGCCCGCCCATAGTACAATCGTTCGAGATGGGTCGAACCCTGCCTCTGGTTGCGCTCCTGATCGCGCTGGGAAGCTCGCATGTTGCGTCGGCGCGGCAGCCGATGCGCGCGCACCACGCGATGGTGGTCTCGCGCGAGGTTCACGCGACCGACGCCGGCCTTGCGGTGCTGCGATCCGGCGGCAACGCCGTCGATGCGGCCATCGCGGTCGGCTTTGCGCTGGCGGTCACGCATCCCGCGGCGGGCAACATCGGTGGCGGGGGATTCATGCTGATCCGCTTTGCTGGCGGACGCACCACCTTCCTCGACTTCCGCGAGCGCGCGCCGGAGAAGGCCAGCCGCGACATGTACCTCGGCCCGGACGGCGCCCTGACGCGCGACAGCGTGAGCGGATACCGCGCCGTCGGCGTCCCCGGCACCGTTCGCGGCTTCGAGTTCGCCTCGAAGAACTACGGCCGCAAGCCCTGGGCCCAGTTGCTGGCCCCGGCGATCGGGCTGGCCTCGAAAGGCTTCCCCGTTTCCCGCGAACTCGCGCGGAGTTTGCAGAACGCCCGCCCCCAGCTCGAGCCCTTTCCCGATTCCCGCCGCATCTTCCTCAAGCAGGGCGCCCTCTACGCGCCCGGCGAGCAACTCGTGCAGCCCGAGCTCGCCGCCACCCTCGAGCGCATCTCCAGCGCCGGCGCGCGCGACTTCTACGAAGGAGAAACCGCCCGGCGGCTGGCCCAGGCCATGGCCCAGCACGGTGGCCTCATCACGCTCGCCGACCTGAAGGATTACCAGGTGGTAGAGCGCCAGCCGCTCACCGGCCGGTATCGGGAATACGACATTGTCACCGCCCCGCCCCCCAGTTCCGGCGGAGTGGGAATCCTGGAAATACTCGGCATTCTAGAGGGCACCGGCTATGCCAAGTCCGGCCCCGGGTCGGCCGCCTCGATTCACTACACGGTCGAGGCCATGCGGCGCTACTTCGCCGATCGCAGCGAGTACCTGGCCGACCCCGACTTTGTCCGGGTTCCCGTGGCCGGCCTGCTGCACAAGCCGTACCTCGCGGGCTTGCGGAAATCGATCGATCCCGAGCGCGCCACGCCGAGCGCGCGGCTCCGGCCGGGCACGCCGCCGCTCGTCGAGAGCTCGGAAACCACCCATTACTCGATCGTCGACGCGGAAGGCAACGCCGTCGCCGTCACTTACACGCTCAATGCCGGCTATGGCAGCGGGGTGACGGCCCCGGGCCTCGGCTTCCTGCTCAACAACGAGATGGACGATTTCGCCGCCAAGCCGGGCGCACCCAATTATTTCGGCCTGGTGCAGGGCGAGGCGAACGCCATCCAGCCGCGCAAGCGCCCCCTCTCCTCGATGACGCCCACCATCCTGCTGCGCGCGGGCCGGCTCTATCTGGTGATCGGCTCCCCGGGCGGCCCGCGCATCATCAGCTCCGTGCTCGAGGTGATCCAGAACCTTCTGGATTTCGGCATGAACTTACAGGACGCGGTGGACTGGCCCCGCTTCCATCACCAGTGGCTGCCCGATACTCTATATGTTGAGCCTGGCGTTTCCCCCGAAGCCGCGGCGCTGCTGGCCGCGCGCGGCCACCGGGTGGAAAGGACGCGCTCGATGGGAGAAGTGGCCGCGATTCTGATTGATGCTGGCTGGCTCCAGGGCGCCGCCGATCCGCGCACGGAGGGCCAAGCCGCCGGGTACTGAGATCCCATGACTCACGCGATTTCCACTCACATGTTCGCCAACCATCGCCTCACCACGGCGGCGCTCGAGAAGATCCAGCACGCGGGCATCGCCGCCATCGAGATCTTCTGCGCCCCTCAGCACCTGGACTACAACAACCGCGCCCAGGTGATGGAGCTCTGCCACTGGTTCCGCGACTCCGAGTTGAAGGCCCACTCGATCCACGCCCCGATGTACACCGATGATGTGTGGGGCCGCTCCGGCCCGCACGCCGTCATCACCATCACCGAGCCGGTGAAATCCCGGCGCATCCTGATGGTGGACGAGATCAAGCGGGCCATCGAACTGGCCGAGTTCGTCCCCTTCCGCTACCTCATCCAGCACCTCGGCGTCGGCGACGAGGAATACGACGAGCGCAGGCTCGAGGCCGCCTTCGCCTCGCTCGACGAGCTCAGTGTGTTCGCCCGCCAGCGCGGGGTCGAGATCCTGCTCGAGAACATTCCCAACCGCCTTTCGAGCGCCGAGCGGCTGGTCCACTTCCTCGGCGAAACCCATCTGCATCTCGGCTTCTGCTTCGACGTCGGGCACGCCCACATGAACGAAGGCGTGGAAGCGGCCTTCAACCGCATGAAGGACCGCATCCGTTCCACCCATCTCCACGACAACAACGGCACGGACGATCATCACCTCTTCCCGCTGCTCTCCCAGGGCGGCACCATCGACTGGAAAAGGACCATGGACCTGCTGCGCTCGCGCCCGGACCAGTACCCGCTGCTGCTCGAACTGAGAGAGGCCCCCGAGTTCAAGCATCCCTACGAGGCGTGCGCCGAAATCTTCGAGCGATTGGAGAATCTCTAGATGAGCGTTCCCACCATCACCATCGCGGAGGCGAGCCGCCACGCCGGCCAGAGCGTGCGCATTCCCGGCTGGCTCTATAATCTCCGCAAGTCCGGGAAGATCGTCTTCCCGCTGCTGCGCGACGGCACGGGCATCATGCAGTGCGTGGCGGTGAAGAGCGCTCTCCCCGAACCGCTCTTCGAGAAGATCAAGGACCTCACCCAGGAATCCTCGATCGTCGTGATCGGCAAGGTCCGCGCCGAGCAGCGCGCGCCCGGCGGTTTCGAGATGGACGTCGAGGACCTCGAGATCCTCCAGCGCGTGCCCGAGAGCGATCCCTATCCCATCACTCCCAAGGAGCACGGCATCGACTTCCTCATGGATCACCGCCACCTCTGGCTGCGCAGCCGCCGCCAGCACGCCATCCTGCGCGTCCGCCACGAGGTGATCCGCGCCGTCCGCGACTACTTCGATTCCAACGGCTTCACGCTCATCGACACGCCCATCTTCACCCCCGCCGCCTGCGAGGGCACCACCAGTCTCTTCGAGCTGAACTACTTCGAGGACGAGAAGGTCTACCTCACGCAGTCCGGCCAGCTCTACAACGAGGCCACCGCCATGGCCTTCGGCAAGGTCTACTGCTTCGGCCCGACCTTCCGCGCCGAGCGTTCCAAGACCCGCCGGCACCTCACCGAGTTCTGGATGGTCGAGCCGGAGATGGCCTACGCCACCCTCGAGGACGTCAAGCGGGTCGCCGAAGAGCTGATCGTCTTCATGGTGAACCGGGTGCTCGAGAACCGGCGCGCCGAGCTCAAGGAGCTCGAGCGCGATACCGCCAAGCTCGAGTGCATCCAGGCGCCGTTCCCCCGCATCACCTACGACGAGGCGGTGAAGGTCCTTCAGGCCAAGGGCAGCGAGATCCAGTGGGGCGGCGATTTCGGCGGCGGAGACGAAACCATCCTCAGCGAGGGCTACGACCGCCCGCTGATGGTGGACCGCTACCCAACCGCCATCAAAGCTTTCTACATGCAGCCCGACCCCGAGCGGCCCGAATTGGCGCTGGGCGTGGACGTGCTCGCGCCCGAGGGCTACGGCGAAGTCATCGGAGGCGGCCAGCGCATCCACGATCTGGACTTGCTGTTGCGCCGCATCGAGGAGCAAGGCCTGCCCAAGGAGGCCTTCAACTGGTACATCGATCTGCGCAAGTTCGGCACCGTACCCCACGGCGGTTTCGGCATGGGCATCGAGCGCTGCGTGGCCTGGTTGTGCGGCCTCGAGCACGTGCGGGAAACCATCGCCTTCCCGCGGATGCTCTATCGCACCCGGCCCTGAGACCCAATGTATAAAGAGCGTCTCTTGAGAATTACCGTGGCGCCCGCAACCGAGGGACTGCCTCGACCGTCCGCCGTGGGGACGGCCCAGGCTGTCCCCGGTTGCCCCTCGAGTACATTTTGACTCTATGTCTAAGCCCCGCATCGCGGTAATCGGAGCCCCCCTCGACCTGGGCGCGGGACGGCGCGGCGTCGATATGGGCGTCTCGGCGATCCGCTTCGCCAACCTCGGCCAGCGCCTCAGCGAGCTCGGCTGCGCCGTCGAGGACCTGGGCAACCTGGTGGTCGAACAGCCCGAGCGGGCCCCCGTCGGCCCGCGCAACGCCCGGTTCCTCCCGCAGATCGCGAGCGCCTGCGCGCGGCTCGCGGAAATCGTGGACGCGGCGGCGCGGGCGGGCAAGCTCCCGCTGGTGCTCGGCGGCGATCACTCGGTGGCCATCGGCACCGTGGCTGGAATGGCCCGCCACCTGCGCCGGACCAAGCAGCGGCTGGGACTCCTTTGGGTGGATGCGCATCCCGACATGAACACTCCCGAGACCAGCTCCAGCGGCAACGTGCACGGCATGCCCCTGGCCTGCTCCATCGGCCTCGGCCCGCGCAAGCTCACGCACCTCTGCGGCTTCGCGCCCAAGGTCGATCCCGCCAACGTTGCGCTGGTCGGCATCCGCGACGTGGACGCGCTCGAGAAGCCCCACGTCAGGAACTCCGGCGTGCGGGCCTTCACCATGCGCGACATCGACGAGCGTGGCATGCGCGCCGTGATGGCCGAGGCGCTCGAGATCGTCTGCGCCGGCACCGCGGGCTTCCACGTCTCGCTGGACCTGGACTCGGTGGACCCCGAAATCGCCCCCGGCGTCGGCACTCCGGTCCGCGGCGGGCTCAATTACCGCGAGGCGCACCTGGCCATGGAAATGGTCGGCGATACCCGGCGTATGCTTTCCATGGAGGTCGTCGAGGTGAATCCCATCATCGACGAGGCCAACCGGACCGCCGTGCTCGCCGTCGAGCTGGTGCTGTCGGCCATGGGCAAGAGGATCTTATGACACTGCGCGTTGCCGTCCTGTACGGCGGAAGGAGCGGGGAGCACGAAGTCTCGATCCGTTCGGCGGAATCCATCATGGCGGCGATGGATCCGGAGAAATACGAGATCGTGCGTCTCTTCATCACCAAGGAGGGCAAGTGGCAGCCGCGGGCCATCCAGCCCGAGCCGAACTCGAACCCCGGCATTGACGTGGTCTTCCCGGTCCTGCACGGTACCTTCGGCGAGGACGGCACCGTGCAGGGCCTGCTCGAGCTGGCCGATCTGCCCTACGTCGGCGCCGGCGTCCTGGCTTCCTCCGTCGCCATGGACAAGGAAGTGTCGAAGCGCCTTTGCCTCCAGAGCGGGCTGCCGGTGGTGGACCACGTGGTCCTCTGGCGCGGCGACCTGGACTTCGAGAGCCCCTTCGGTTACCCGGTCTTCGTGAAGCCCGCCAACCTGGGTTCCTCGGTGGGCATCTCCAAGGCCCGCAACGCCGCCGAGCTCTCCGCCGCGCTCCAGTCCGCCGCCCAGTTCGACCGCAAGCTCCTGGTCGAGCGCGCCATCGTGGGCCGCGAGTTCGAGTGCTCGGTGCTCGGCAACGAGAGCCCGCGCGCTTCCGTGCCCTGCGAGGTCCTGCCCTCGCGCGAGTTCTACGACTACGAAGACAAGTACCTGCTCAACCAGGCGCGGACCGTGGTGCCGGCCGATCTGCCGCCCGAGCGGATCGAGGAGATTCGCCGCCTGGCCGTGGCCTGCTACCTGTCGGTGAGCTGCGAGGGCATGGCCCGCGTGGATTTCCTGATGGAGGGCTCCAGCGGCCCCATCTACATCAACGAGATCAACACCATCCCCGGCTTCACCTCCATCAGCATGTACCCCAAGATGTGGGAGGCGACCGGAATCCCCTACGCCGCGCTCATCGACCGCTTGATCGAGCTGGCCCTCGACCGCCAGGCCGCCAAGAACGCGACCCGCTACAGCCGAGAGTAAGCGGAGCCTCGCGGAACTGGCGGAAGCTAGTGGGAGTCGAACCCACCTGTGACACCGTGACGGCCCACACGCCGGATTTGAAGTCCGTGCCCGGCACCGGCCAAGACTAGCTTCCACCCAGATTCTAGCAGCCTTCCGAGGCTTGCGTTCGTAGCGTCTGTAGCGGATATAATAGAGGTGGGGTGCGATGCCGGCTCTGAGCCATTCAGTGTTGAAGGCCCTGCGGATCCCAGAGCGGGAGCAGCGGGACATCGAGGCTCTGTACTCCGAGCTCACTGCCCGGAAGCCGGTCCGGATTGTGTGTGCTGGCGGCCGGCGGGTCGAGATTCCGGCCTCCCTTAGGAGCTTCCTCCTCGACCTGCTGCGCGACCTTCGAGACGGACAGTCGGTAACGGTTATGCACGGACAGGAGAGCCTGACCACCGCGCAGGCCGGCAGCATTCTCGGAATGTCCCGCCAGTTCTTGGTTGACTTGCTGGAAGCCGGCGCGATGCCCTACCACATGGTCGGAAGCCACCGCCGGGTCTATTTCAGCGACATCTTGCGCTACAAGCAGGCCCGCGATCGGCAACGCCGCAAGATTCTGGAGCGGATGGTGAAATCGGAAGACGCACTGTACGATTTGATGCCTGAGAATGTCCACCCTCAAAAGCGAGCCAAGCGTCGTTCTTGACGCCTGCGTGCTTGTCCCGATCGCGCTCTGCGATGCTCTGCTGCGCCTGGCCGAGGAACCTAGCCTCTACCGTCCACTCTGGTCCGAGGAGATTCTCGCCGAACTGCGGAGTGCCTTGACCAGAGAACCCTTTCGCCTACCTCGGCGCAAGGCCGACTATCGGATCGAGTGCATGAGGGCGGCCTTCCCCGAGGCTGTCGTGACCGGGTACGAACCGTTGATCGTTACCGTGAGAATCCCTGCCGCCCACGACAAGCACATCGTCGCCGCCGCAATGCACGCCAGGGCTGACGCGATCTGTACTGCGAACACTCGTCACTTTCCCCACGGCGCCCTGGCCCGTCACGGCCTGGAAGCGCTCACGCCGGACGAGTTTCTGCTCCAGGCGCTTCGACGGAATTCCGCGTCGGTCCTGGACAAACTCCGCGACCAAGCCCGCAGCCGTGGCCTCGATCTGGCGCGACTGATGGACATCCTCGGGAAGGCGGCGCCGCGTTTCGCCGAGCGGATCCAAACGCTCCGAGTCTGATTGTGACCTACCCCCGCGTCTCCTGCGCCGCGTCCGCGGCGGCCGGCAGGCGCACCGTGAAGGTGGTTCCTTTGCCGGGATCGCTTTCGACGTGGATGGTGCCGTGGTGCTTGGCGATGATGCCGTAAGCGATGGAGAGGCCCAGGCCGGTGCCTTCGCCGCTCCCTTTGGTCGTGAAGAAGGGGTCGAAGATGCGGGCGATCACCTCCTGGGGAATGCCGCGCCCGGTGTCCGAGATCACCGCCTCGACGTCGCCGAGGCGGCCGCGCCGCGTGGTCATTGTGACCGTCCCGCGCTCCTCCATCGCTTGCACCGAGTTCATGAGAATGTTCATGAACACCTGCTGCAATTGCAGTTTGTCTCCCAGCACCGCGGGAAGCCGCGGCTCCCAATTCTTCACCACGGTCACGTTGAAGAAGGCCGCCTGCTTGGAGATCAGCGAGAGCGTGTCCTCGAGAATCCGGTTGACGTCCACCCGTTCGGTGTGGATCTCGGACTGGCGCGAGAACTCGAGCAGGCCCTTGACGATGTCGCGGCAGCGCTGGGCCTGTTTCAGCACCTCCTCGAGGTTCTCGCGGTTGGGGTCGTCGGGCTGGGTGTCCTCGAGGGTCAGCGCGGTGAGGGCCAGGATCGCGCCCAGCGGGTTGTTGATCTCGTGCGCCACGCCCGCCGCCAGCATGCCGAGCGAGGCCAGCCTCTCGGACTGCGCCACGCGCGCCTCCACCGCCACCAGCTCCTCGGTCCGCTGCTTCACTTTCTGCTCCAGCGTCCGCCCCCACTCCTCCAGGTCGCCCTTCATCTGCCGCAGGCTCTTGAGCATGGTGTTGAAGGAATCCGCCAGCAGCGTGATCTCCCCCTGGCCGCTGGACTCGACCTCCTGGTCGAAGCGTCCGGCCGCGATGTTGCGGGTGGCCGCCACCATCTTGGCCACCGGCAGGGTGATGGCGCGAATCTCGTAGTAGGTGATGCCGATGATCAGGATGAACCCGATGGTCGCGATGCCGAAGAAGGAAAGGATGACGCGGTCGCGCGTCGCGGTGTAGGCCCGCTCAAGGGCGCCTACGAACAACATGCCGACGATCCTGCCGTTGTAATCGCGGATGGGGTCGTAGGCGCTGATGTACCAGTCGCGCACCACGAAAGCGCGCCCGCGCCACTTCTCCCCGCGCCGCAGCACGGCGTCGCGCACCTGGGAGGAAGCCCGAGTGCCCACCGCGCGCTCGCCCGCCGAGGTCCTCAGGGTGGTCGAGATACGCACGTCGTCCTGGAAGACCGTGACCGCCCCGACGTTCTCGCTGTGGAAACGCTCACCCTTGAAGATCAGATCCCAGGCGCGATCGACCAGCCCGAAATTGCGGTTCAGCTTCACGCCGCCACAGAGCGCTCCCACGACCTCGCCCCGCGGGCCGCGCACCGGCGCCGCCGCGACCAGCGCCATCCCCAGCGTTTCCTGGCTCTCGGTTCCGGCGGCCACCTGCCCGGCGAGCGCAGCTTTCACCACGCCAAGCGACGAGTCCTGGGTGAGCTTGAGGAAATCGAAGCCATGTTCCTTGCGGACCGCTTCCAGGTACGCCGGCGCGACGGAGCCAGCGGCCAGAAAGCCCACAGTCAGCTTCAGCGTCTCGAGGCGCTGTTCGTAAATGGTGCGGGCCGTGGTCAGGTCGTGGTCCACCGACCGCAGCGCCTGCATCATGATCGTGGAACTGACGATGTAGGATCCCACGATCGACGTCACCAGGCCGCCGATCGCCAGGACCACCAGGTAGTTGGAGATCAGTTTCGCCTTGAGCGAACGCCAGCGGAATGGCAGGTCGAACCGCATCGCGTCAGGCGCCCTCGGGCGTCTCCTCGCGCCAGGCCGGCAGGCGGACGCGGAAAGTCGAGCCGGCGCCCACTTCGCTTTCCACCCGGATGCTTCCGCCCATCTCGGTCACCACCTTGCGGCAGATCGCCAGGCCCAGGCCCGTACCGCCGGGCTGGGCGCCTTCCACCCGGAAGAACTCGTCGAACAGAAGCGCGCGGTACTCCTCGGGGATGCCGATTCCGGTGTCGCTCACCGCCAGCTCGATCTCCTCGCCCACCGTCTCGGCGGAGACCGTCGCCGAGCCGCCCGGCTGGTTGTACCTGGTGGCGTTCGCCACCAGGTTGTCCACCAGCACGCTCACGCAGTTCGGGTCGCCGCGCACCGCGCACTCCTCCGGCATCCGCGACTCGAGCGTCACCTGGTTCGCCGCGGCGATCTCCGCGTTGCCCGCAAGCACGTTGTCAACCGTTTGCCTCAGGTCCACCCGGACGCGCCGCTGCGCCAGGCACTGCCCCTCGAGTTTGGCCAGCGTCAGCCAGTCCCGAATGAGGGATTGAAGCTCCTCGATGCGCTTCAGGCACCGGTCGAACCACTCCCGCCGCTTGGCCGCCGCGTCCTCGGTCTCTTCCAGCCGCTTCAGAACGCTCAGGTATTGGTGGATGGCCACCAGCGGCGTCTGGAGCTGGTGCGAAACAAACGACACGAACCGCCGCTTGAGCAGCTCGCGCTCCATCTCCGCCTGCCTGGACCGGAGCGCCAGGCGCCGCCGCTCCAGTCCCCGGTTCACGATCAGCCGCAGCTCCTCCGGCGAGAACGGTTTGGGAAGGAAGTCGTAGGCGCCCGATTTCATGGCCTCGACGGCCGTGTCGATGGTGGCGTAGCCGGTGATCACCACGATGACGATCTCCCGGGAGATCTCCCGGACCCGCGGGATCACCTCCATCCCACTGAGGCCCGGCATCTTCAGGTCCACCACCACCAGGGCGGGCTTGAGCCGCGCCACCGCCTCCAGCCCCTGGACGCCGTTCTCGCAGGTCTCCACCTGGAAGCCCAGCTTGGCCAGGATCTTGCGGCAAGACAGCCGCATGGCATAGTCGTCGTCGATGACCAGGAGCGTTTCGGGCTCGGCCGCGGGGTTCATGACCTCCCGACCGCCCGCCGGACGACTTCGAGGAAGCGGGGGATGTCCAACGGCTTGGTGACGTAGTAGTCGGGCCGGATCATGCCCACTTCACCGGCCATCGGGAACAACTCATCCGGGGACTGCTCGATGGAGGATGCCATGATGATGGGAATGTCGCGGTAGCCGGCGTACTCGTCCCGGAACTTGAGCGCCTGGTTCACCCCGTACCCCTCGCAGCAGCACCGCATCACGATGTCCAGGATAATGGCGTCCGGCGGGTCTTCCACCAGCAGACGCAAACCCTCATCGCCGGAGGACGCCTCGACGACGGTAAAGCCCTCGCTTTCGAGCAGACATCGAACCGAGTCCCTGTAGTCCCGGTCGTCGTCGATCACGAGCAGTTTCGCGGCGCTCATGGCAACAGATTATACCCCTACCTCGGTACCCAGGTGGGAGCGGGGCGGGTTCAGGTTCCGGCCGCTCACTTGAGCAGGGCGCGGCGCATGTTCTCGAGCGATTGCAGCACGCCGTCGGAGGGGGGCCAGGCGACCAGCAGTTGCCTGGTGGAGTCCTCGAGCGGGGTTTCGAAGAGCTTGTGGAGGAGATCGACCAGGCGCGGCTCGCGCCAGCCGCGGCGGGCCTCGGCGTCGAGGACGGCGAGCGCCTCGGCGCAGGGGAGCGCCGGCTTGTATGGGCGCACGGAGGTCAGGGCGTCGAAAACGTCGGCCACTTGCAGGAGGCGGGCCAGCAGCGGGATGGCTTCGCCGCAAAGGCCATCGGGGTACCCCGAGCCGTCCCAGCGCTCGTGATGGCTGCGGATGATGGGCAGCACCGAGGACAGGGTGCGGATCCGGCGGCAGATCTCTTCGCCTCTGATCGTGTGGGTGCGCATGATCTCCCACTCCTCGTCGGACAGCGAGCCGTTCTTGAACAGGATGGAGTCGGGGATGGCGACTTTGCCGATGTCGTGAAGAAAGCCGCCGCGATGCAGCGCCAGCAGTTGCGAGCGCGGCAGGCCGAGCGCCGAACCTAGCATCATGCTGGTGACGGCCAGCCGCTCGCAGTGCCCGCCGGTGCACTTGTCGCGCTGCTCGATGGCCTGGGCCAGGGCGAAGAGGATGGACTCGGCCTCCTCCAGCGAATCGATGGCGGCCTTGTGGCGCAGCATGGCCCGGATGTGCGCGCGCACAATGGCCGGGCGCAGCGGCTTGACCAGGAACTCGTCCGCGCCCGAGGCCATGCCGGCGATCTCGTTTTCGACGTCCAGGACACTGGTGAGGATCAGCACTGGGATGAGGCGGGTCTGGCGCCTGGATTTGATCCGGCGGCAGAAGTCCAGCCCGCCCATCTCGGGCAACATCAGTTCCAGGATGATGAGGTCCACCGGTTCCCGCTCGAGCAGGTCGAAAGCGTCGGCGGCCCGCGTGGCCTCCAGGATGCGGTAGCCCTCGGTTTGGAGCGTGGCCCGCAGCAGGCGCCGGTTGATCTCCTTTCGCTCCAGGAGCAGGACGGTGGCCGGCTGGTCGGCTTCCTCGAGGGCTCCCCCGGCGTAGAGGTCCCACGACGAGGGCGAGGAAGGCTGCTGAAGCTCCTCCTCCCGGCTGTCGAGGGCGCGGTCTGTCACCAAGTCTTGGTTCACGCGATTCATCCGTGGGAGCGGACGGTCCCGCCCTTTGCTTTATCGACGGAAACGGGAGAAAATTTAGGCTGCAACGCGAAAGGAGGCCTGAACTGCGATGAGAAACGCCGGCTGGATTCTGGCCCTGGCCAGCGCGCCGCTGTGGGCGCAGCCGCTCACCCAGGGGGAACGCGATTTCGCGATGAGCGAGCTGCATGCGACGCGCAAGGGGCTGCTGGACGCGATCGCCGGGTTGTCGCCGGCGCAATGGAACTTCAAGCCGGCTCCGGACCGGTGGTCCATTGCCGAGGTCGCCGAACACCTTGTGCTGAGCGAAGACTACATGTCGCAGTGGGCCGGGAAGATGCTGAAGTCGCCGGAGGTGGCGCCGCGGGGGGCCGGCCGGAGCCAGGACGCCGACTTGCTGCGCCTGATGGCCGACCGGAGCAAGAAGGCGCAAGCCAGCGTCGAGACGCAACCCGCGGGACGATGGGCCACCCCGGCGGCGCTGGTCGAGGAGTTCAAGCTGCGGCGCGACCGCACCATCGCCTACCTCCAGACCACGCAGGACGCGCTGCGGGCGCACCTGAGCGGCACGGGAGCGGACGCCTTCGACGCCTACCAGATGCTGCTCATGATTTCCGGGCACACCGCGCGGCACCTGGCCCAGATCGATGAAGTGAAAGCCGACCCGCGGTATCCCAGGTGAGGTTGACGGCGCAACGCTCGCGCCGCTAGAGTGAAGTAGTAGCCGTTTCTTTCACCCAGGTCCCCATCGTCTAGCCCGGCCTAGGACATCGCCCTTTCACGGCGGTAACGGGGGTTCGAATCCCCCTGGGGACGCCATTCATTTTCAACAAGAAAACACACCTCGCCATTTTTCATCCGGTCATGCGGTGACGCCATGGTGACGATGGGACAGGAACTTCACGGGCAGATGCGTGATGTCAATGCCGATCCAGTTCCGGCAGCGGAGGAGCCGGATTCGTTGTCGCATGGGACGCGTGATGATATGATCTAGCTGTTTCCCGATGAAAATATACCGGTTCGCCCTCTTAGCGTGTATGGCCGTGGCGCCCTTGGGCCGAGCGGCTTCCGGTCTCGAAGCATTCGAGCGCAACGCGGCCCGCGCCAAGCAACTGGGCGCCACCCACGTCGTGATTACGGAGGACATTCCTCCCGCGCTGTGGGAGATGGATGTGCCCGGCGACCCATACCCGGCCTGGTACATGTATCACCCGGGTTTGCTGAAGATCTTTCCGCCGACCGCCCTTGAGAAGTACGTCGACCAGGACTACGCGGAAAGAGTGGCGGCCCTGTTCCAGGCGCGCTGCGAACTGCTGCGGCGCCTGGGTTTGAAGGCCGCCTACACGGCCAACGAACCGCATGTGTTGCCGGAGGCGTTCTTTGCCGATCACCCCGATTTGCGCGGCCCGCGCGTGGATCACGCCAATCGCTCGCGCACCCCCCGCTTTGCGCCGTGCGTGGACCAGCCCGCAACACTCGCGCTCTACCGGGAAGCCTTGCAGAAGCTGCTGAAGAGGCTGCCCGAAGTGGAGGTCTTTTCCTTCACCACCACCGACGCGGGTTCGGGCTTGTGCTGGACGCCAGCCCTTTACCCCGGGTTGAACGGGCCTTCCTGGTGCCGGCGCCGCCCCATGGAAGATCGCGTCGCGGGCTTCCTCACGGCGCTGAACGATGCCGCTGGCCAGATGAGCCGGCAGATCACCGTAGACTTGGTCGAGATTGCGCCCCGCCAGTGGATGATTCCGACCTTCGACCATCCCGAGCTGATCGCGCGCAAGCTGCCCGCCGGGATGGCCGTAAATCATCTCGAAGGTCCCGACGGCCACCGCGTCGCGATACGGCGTTTCGGCGGAGGAGCGGGCGAATTCGCGCCGGTGGTCGGGATCCCGCGGCCGATCGCCGCGATGCGCGCGCTGATGGCTGGCGCGCGCGCGCCCAGCACCAAGCTCGTGGTTTCCATGGGCGACGCCGTGGGCGCCGATTTCAATTTCAAGGTGCTCGAAGCATTCCGGAACGCCGGACCGCGCAACGAAGTGGACCTGTGGAGGGCACTTCACGAGCTCGCGAGCCAGACCGCCGGCAAGGATAAGGCCGACGACCTGCTCTCCCTGTGGATGGCCACCGACGAAGCCGAACGCTACCTGGGAACGTTGAACTTCGGCCCGGTGCTGACCATGGGCGGAATTCTGGGGCGCTGGGTAAACCGCCCGCTGGTGCCGTTTCCGGAGAACTTGACGATCGCGGAGAAGAGTTACTACCGCCGGTTCCTCTTCCAGGCCAAGGACGAAGAGCAGGCTGACGACCTGGTCGATATTCAGGCCATGCGCATGTACGAAGGCTGGGGCGCGCGCCTTCTGGTGCAGAACATCCTCGAGAAGGTGACCGGCAGCCTGAACCGCGCCGAGGCGCTGGCCCTGCGCCTGCGCGAGGGTTCCAGTTCGTCGGGCGAGTGGGAGTTGCTTGGCCAGCGGCTGGCCGCGCTCCAGTGCCTGGTGCGCAGCGCCAGCGACATCGTGCAGTATCAGGCGCAGCTCGATCGCGTGAAGGCCTTGGGAGTG
>JBEKWU010000108.1:0-17121 GCA_049512775.1 Bryobacteraceae bacterium | reverse complement strand
TCCGCTCGCTGCAGAAATTGCCTTGGACGGTTCGCATGTTCTTCCTGACGCCGGACACCCAGTACGCCGCTCTGTGAATCCGACCAAGTCAAAAGTCTACCTACTTATGGCCTGATTAATAGCGTCAGCCGCGTCTTTGTTGCGGAGGCTGACTGGAGGTCCGTGGACAGTCCGTTTCTGGAGAATGTGCGGGAGGAGGTAATCGCTGCGTGAAGGAGGGCACCCGGAACCTGCTCGACAAGGCTGCCAGAGCGATCCGCAACGCCGAGATATTGGTTCGCGAAGGGGAGAGGGAATTCGGCGCGGGCCGGGCTTATTAGGCCATGTTTTACGTGGCGGGAGCATTGCTCCATGAGAAAGGCATCCGTGCGCGCAGTCATTCCGGAATCCGCGCGCTGTTTGGGCAGCATTTTGCCAAGCCCGGGTTGATGGATTCCAAGTATCATCGCTGGCTTCTGGGGGCTTTCGACCGGCGTCCGGAGGGGGACTACGGGTTCACGGTGGCGATAACCCAAGAGGACGTGGAGGCGATGATCGGGCAGGCGCGGGAGTTCTTGGATAGGATTGCCGTCATAAGTGAGATTTCGCCACCGCAGCCCCTCCCATTTGAGGCGGAATCGTCGTGGTGGAAGGGTGCCCGCCAATCGAGACGTGGACTCGTCAGGTTCCCATAACAGTCCTGTCGCGAAGGGCTGAGTGGCACCGTGTTGGGCGGCCCGATCGCGCCGTCATCCATCTAGGACATGAGTTCCAACCACGCCGGCCAGCATGTGCCGGAGTTCCGCAATGTCCGCTCGCGGGCCCAGTTTCAGGCTCGCACGGATGTGGTGCGGCGTTCCGAAGCCCTCTGCGGGCTGCCGGCGGGCGGTGGCCAGGCCGGTGAGTGGCGCGGAATCGACGGACATCAGGCGGGCACGGACCCCGGACAGGACTTGGGGGCTGTTCGGCTCAAAGGCGTGGACGCACAAGGCGAGCTCTCCAGAGCGGAGCAGGCGTACGATTCGCTCCCCCTGGGGGACCGCAATGCGGCACCAAAGCAAGTTCTCGTCCAGCGCGATGACGCAATCCTCCGCTCCACTTTCAGAAATGGCGGCGACGTGAGGATCCGATGGCGAACTGAAGGGGACCCTGGCGACCAGAAAGAGCAAAGCCTCATCGCGCAAGCCGCCTCCACAAAGTAAGTGTGTTGTTCGCCACAACGCGAAGTAGGACACCATCAGGAGTCCTCCCGCATCGAGTTAAAGTCGCCCCTATGAGCGGGTTCTGAGCGGCGCCTCATTCGCCCATTGCAGGCAGGCTCGAGTTCCACAATGAGCCGGCGCTGGCGAGCAACCCGATCATGAGCAGGACAAAGCTCGAAGCTGAATCCCGTTGGAAGTCCCTCTGTCCGGAAGGTGTTCGTTTCTTCCAGGTGCTCGAGCAATCGAGCCTGAATGTTATCGGTTTCCCCCACGTAAATCCATTCCCGGGCGTTTGAAAGGCCGTAGACCGGAATTTCCATTTTGAACTCCCGGACAAGTCGAGTATACAGTCGCGGCAGGGATACCAGTCCCCTGGTACCCCCCGCACGGATCCGTACGGGCGCTCATTAGCGCATACGGCTCCTCCCTCAGATGTTCGCGGCAAACTGCCCGCCGCACACCGCCCGATCCCTGGCACACGCGTTCTTCCGCTCTGTGTCGGGAACGTGTGAGATGGTGCGATGTTCTCCTTGGGCCACGCCCTTCCTTCCCCCGCCTCCGCCAAAGGTTGCCCTTTCTTGTGCGGCGGCTTCCTCGGTAGTACGGCGTGGTCCGACTCCTCCAGAACGTACATATCCGCCGTGCGGCTTGCGCCTTCGCGGACCGGTCTCGACCCAGTTGGGGCCGAGACGCCCTGAAGGTCTCCCGGTTCTCGTGCACGAAGCTTCTAGGCGTGTCTGGGGTCTACGACTACGCGGGACTGACCGCCGGCTCGCGCTAGCGCCTCCGGTCAGGTTGCCTTCCGCCAAATTCACAGCGTCGGCGTCCTGACTGCAATCTTTCGAAGCTCGATACCCAGCCCACCTGTACCTCTGTTTACGCTTGGCCAGATACCTCGCGGCACCTGACGCAAAACTCGAGGCCGAGCGGGTCGCTACCCCCTTCTCGTGAGACTCTTGCATTCTCTGCTTCGTGCCGGTTTCTCCCGGCGCACGAATTTCCGTTTTCGCTTCCCGGCTGCCTTCCAGTGTACTCCCAATCGCCTCCGTTGGGGCCGTTTTCTCATCCTGTCCATCCCTAGCGACTCCGGTAACCCTCCAAGCGTGCAAGTCTGGGCTCTACCGGCTACGGGAAGAGCTGAAACTGCCCTGTTTCCAAGCGATTGCACCGACACCTCCCCGTCCCCTACCTCCTTGCTGTCCCGTCTGCTTCTCCTCAGCAGCCGTCTCCTATCCGGCCGGCACCGGCAGCGCCCAAATCCGCCGCAGCATGGCCCCGAACAGCGGCCGCGTCAGATGGCTCTCCGCCAGCAGGAGCCAGAAATACCTCGCGTGCTTGATCAGCCGTCCACCCGTGTTGACCAACCGCTGCTGGAGACTGGTCAAGGACCAATTGCCGATCCTCTGCGGCAGCACCGGGCCCAGAGGGCACCCCCCGCCACAGGTTCCCCAAGTTGTAGGCGATCACGCTCAGCCACAAGCGCACTTCGTTTGACCGAAACCGGTGGCAACTGAGCCGTGTCATCTTCACCGCTTGCTTGCCTTCTTTGATCCAGTGCTCGGCGGTCCCGCGCTGGTTGTAGAACCGGACCACCGCCCGGCTGTCCGCCTCCAGGTTGGTGACGATGAATCCCACCCGAGGAAACAGCTCCCCGGCGTGGAACTCCACCTTCGCCACCACCCGCCGCGCCTTCGTCCAACTCTCTGCCTGGTACAGGAAGCCCTTGTACCGCACCACCGGCTTGTGAGAGGGACGGCCCACGGGCCGGGTCAGCAACTCCGCAATGTCCCGCTCCAGACAGTCGTTCGCTGGCAGCCGGATGGCATACTTCGCTCCACGTTCCTCCAGCGCCTCATAGATGTCCGGCTTGGCGAAGGCAGCATCGGCCCGGAACACCACCTGCATGCCCTGCTTCTGTTGCCACTCGATCTCCGGCAACAGCAGTTCTTCCCAGGCATCGGCACGGTGGACGTTGCCGGCCCGCAGCTTTGCCGCCAGACAGTCGCCTTCGCGGTTGAACAGCAATAGCGGATGGTAGCAGGTGGACTCGAAGTGGCCGTTGTAGGCGCGCTGCTGCTGCTCGCCGTAGACCGGAATCTCCGTGCTGTCCATGTCCAGCACGACCCGCTGCGGGGAATCGACAGCTTCCGCCTTGCCGATGAGTTCCCGGTTAATGCGGGCCAGCCCGGCGAAGTTCTCCTCCTCGGCCAGCATCTCGGTCTCAAACGTCTGCACCCGGGAGGTCAGCGCCGCGCCACGATCCCAAACCTTCTCGGAGCCGATCGGGCGGAACGTCGGATCTTGCGAGAGCCACTCGGCGTCGTTGACATCTTCATAGCCCGCCATGCGGCTGTAGACGGACTGGCGGAACAGATCGGCCAGTGGAAGCTGCGTATTCTTCCCGCGCCGCGAATCGCATAAGTGCTCGGCGATGAGATCACCGAAGCCCAATCGTTCATCCAACTCGCGCACCAGAATGAAACCGCCGTCCGAGGTGACCCGTGATCCTTGGAAATCGACCTTTAGAGAAGAGTCGAAAGAAAGCTGAAAGGGCTGGTTTTGTTTGTCACCCACTGAATGTGGGCCTCCGGAGTGTCTTCATCGCCTTCAAACCCCTATGGATAAAGGCGGTTAAAGGCCTCAAGAGGTTATAAGTAAGTGGTCAAATCGGAAATGCGGGCTGAAATCGTTGGTGACCTATCATCACGAATCGAGGACACACCTCTCGCTGGCCAAGCACTCGCCTGCGTCGCGGCTTGTGCAGCCTCCAGAACTCGGGCAAATTGTTGCCGTCCCGCAGGTCGGTGGGCTTCGTCACCGATACGAACGCCACGTAGCCTGAGACTCGCACGCAGGGGCCCCGTTCCCCGCGCGGAGCTATGCGCGTGTTGCGCGCTTCTCCCGGAGATCGACCACAGGCCTGCCAGAGTGGCAGCCCTGAATGGCCACGCAGAGGTCAGAGACGAGGCGGTCGCTGTCTCGCAGCCCAACGATAGTGCACGTGCGAGCCGCCATCAGCATTCGTCGCACGTTTACTCGGTGAAGATCAGATTGCCGACAACGACCGGCGTGGCGTTACGCCCGGTACAGTGCGACGACCTCGTAATCCCGAACAGTGGGAACGGTCAATTCGATGAGGCGCCCGTTCTGGTGAGGCGCCATCCGCGTTCCGTCGCGGAGAAGTTCGACTCCTGTAATCGTCACCCCTTCCGGCAAGAGCACGCGCACGCGTTGGGGTCCAAGCGGATAGTGCTTGCGGATCCACGGACGCGTCATGTTCGGATTATTGTAGTTCAGAATGTGAATGGCGAACCCGGGCTCGGTTTCCCAGGCAATGACCTCCGCCATGCCTTCTCCGGTGACGCTTACCGGCGATGGATCCCTACTGACCCAGCGTATGGCGTTAATCAGTAATTGGCTCAGATCGCTGTTGCCGTAGACCCATGTGCAGCGGTCGATGTCGGATGGGAAGTACGCACACCGGCTGCGTCCCCGCTCCCGCAGCACCAGCGCGGGTTCATTGCTATGCGGACCGGCATACGGCATCTCGCTACGCGCGTGCGCATAGACCATCTCGGGAATGCCGCGAGGATAGGGGGGCACGACAGTCAGCACGGAGTCGGTCGTGCTCTTCAAAGGGACTCGCCATTCACCGGCAGGTACCCAAGTCGTCCGTGGAAAGTCCCGGAGAATCTCGTGCGTTCGCCGCTTTTCCGCATAGAAGACTGCGCCCTGGCGTTCCCCCGCTCGCTGGATGCCGAACACATCGGCCAGGCCGAACTCGTTCCGTTGCTTGCCTGATTGATCATAGAGACCAGTTTCGAACGTTGCTAGCAGGGATCCGCCGCCCTCGACGAAAGCACGCAAGCTGCTGCACTGCTCACCACTGAGTAAGGCGATGTTGGGCAACAGCACCACTGAGTATCTTTTCAGGCTGTCCACAGTGAGGTCGTCCTCGTGGAGAAAATCGAAGATGAATCGACCTTCGAGCAGCGCGTAGTAGAGTCCCTGCAGGTGATCGGAGGGATCGCCCGGTGCCGCGGGGCGCCGCGATAGGCGTGCTCCATATCCGCCCGGCGTTGCTCCGGGCGCGTTGTACAGATAGTTCATCCGTTGGGAGTAGACGACACCCAGATTGGACATCGGCTGCCGATTGTAGAAATGCTTCTCGTGGTTGGCCAACCACTGGTAGAAGCTTCGCCCAGTCTGTTGCCATCGACGATCCTCAGGCGCTCCGCCCATCCACACCAACCATGGGATCATCCCGCTGGCTGTGGTTTGCGCGAGCCAGAGCTCCAACTCGGCGCCGATCTTCGAGGTGTGACGCCAGGAGTGAGCGTTGGCGGTCACGACATTCGTCACGGGTTTGCCGAGCATGGCAGAATACGCGACGCGCCCCTGTTGCGAACAGTCCCAGATGGGCTTATCGCCACCGGCGCGCCCCTGATGATCGGCCGTCAGCCAATCGCCCACTTCAGCAAGCCTGCGAATGCTCTGCACCGCATTGATGCCACCTTCGATGTTGACGTTGTAAACGCGATCGGCGCGCTTTTCCTTGGCGACGGTGGCGAGCCCGCGGCACAGCTCAACGACGCGGGTCTGATACTGCTGCTGCAACTGCGACCTGGTACGCTTGCCAAAGCGCTGACAATTGACGCAGTAGCACGGTCGCGGCGACCCGGTACTCGGCCAACTGTTAGTAAAGAACCCGTCGACGTCGTAGAGGCTCGCGATCTCGCGCATGATGGCCGGCACCTGGCGTTCGTGATAGTCGGAGAAGACGCACGTATGGTAGACATAGCGCGACTCTTCGTTGGGCGAAGGATCGCCGTTCTCATCCCGTTCGAACCATTCCGGATGCAGTTGGAGAACTTCCTCGTGCAGCCAGTTCGTTTCGATCCGGGCGACAACGCGAATTCCGCGTTTCCTGGCGGCCTTCAGGTAATCGCCGAACAGGTCGCGATCGCCGAGGAACTGGCTCTTGTGGTGGGCGGGCAGCCTGGTCGGATAGAACGCCATGAACCCGCCGCCAGTGAGCACCAACGCATTCACTTTGAGGCTTTCCCAGTAATCGAGCCAGGCATTGATGTCGAGAACCTGAGGATCGTACTCATTGAAATTGTGCTGGGCACAGCGGCGCATTCTGCGATACCAGAGATCGTGCGCGTCGTCCGTGGCACCGGCAAACAGACGACCGGGCGAAGCCGCCGCGGACATCACCAAGAAGTTTCTACGTGAGCAGTCCATTACTTCCCTCGCCTCCTCTGATTCAGGCGGTTCTCAAACCAGACCACGTTCCTGCTCTCTTGTCCGGCGACGAGCAGATCCAGGTCACCATCGCCGTCCATATCCACCGCACGAATCTCGTATGCTGCCTGGTCCTCGTGAATGTGGTGAATGGTGAAGGCGCCGTGCCCGTCGTTCTCCAACCAGACGCACACTCGCGACTCTTTAGCGCAAGTAGCGATATCGATATCGCCGTCGCCGTCCAGATCCGCGACCGCCAGGGAGTGGGGCCCCACCAGCGACGGGTAGATCTCATGAATTTTCCAGTCGGGCGCCTCAAACCAGACCATGCCCTTCCCGTGCCCGCGTGTGCCGATGAGGTCCGGTTTACCGTCGCCGTTCACATCGGCGACCGCGATGTTGGTGGCGCCTTCCTGGTTGTTCGCGATCCGATGTTTCTCCCACGCGGCGCGCGGGTCGGACCCCTGCCGCCACCAGGCGAACCAATTTCCATGGGGCGCGATCTTCGCACCGGTGGCCACATCGAGCTTGCCGTCGCCGTCGATGTCGCCGACTCCGACGTAATGGCTCAGGCCTGGCGCATCATGATCGGCCAGGATGTGGCGCTCCCACCGGTCCGCTGATCGCGGCTGCGGAGGCACGCGAAACCAAGCCAACGAATTCGCAAATGGACCGTCGGGCCATCCGCTGGTGGCCACGATATCCAGCTTTCCGTCCCGATCGATATCCGCGGCGGCCAGGCCGTGAACACCATTCACGCCGCCCTTGGCAAAATCGTCGATGACGTGGAAGGTCCACGGATCGCGCAGGGCATTTTCAGGGCGCTCCAGCCAGAAGATCAGACCTGGGCGGTATTGAGCGCCGATGAAGTCGGGATCGCCGTCGCCATCCACATCGAAGACGGCGCTCTGAATGAGCCGGATGCCGGAGTGCAGAAGCGTCCTTTTCCAATCCGGCGCCGTATATAAGAAGATACTACGGTCGTTTTCAATGTCGCCTGAGATTACGTCCAGCTTGCCGTCGCCATTGAAGTCCGCCGCGATGGCCGATTGCGAACGATACCCTTGCGCGATGACGTGGCGCACCCAAGGCGAATCGAATTCGTTCCAGTAGACCACCATTCCGGCTCCGGCGCCGCTCACGAGGAGGTCCGCTAATCCATCGCCGTTCAGATCGCTGGCGAGAAGAGCCTCAGCTCGCTTACAATGCTCGTCGACTATCGTCTTAATCCACTTACCGGCGCTCGACAGTTTGTACACGCACAGCCCGGAGGCACCCACTGTTGCAAGTTCGTCACTGCCGTCGCCGTCCACATCGGCCCAGGCGAGAGCCTGCGTGCCTCGACTGGAATCGATGATCTGCCGCGTCCAATGTGCCGCGGGCAGCGGTGTCGGCCGCGGCTTGGTATCGCCCTGCGGGTCAAGCGGTGCGGTGGGTTCTTCATACACGGCCAGACCGTCGGGCTCTGATCGCGCGAACCGGCGCACGCATCGCACCCAGCCGAACGGAGAGGACGTTTCGGGCACCCCCGTACTGTCAACGATCGAATGACGGGTCCATTTCGGGTTCTCGAGCCAGATCAGTTCCGCGCCGTCCCGCGCCAGAATATCGGGCTTGCCGTCGCCGTTCATGTCGATGACGGAGAGCAGGCGCGGTTCCCGGCCGGCGAGCAATTTCTCGAGACGAAACCGGAATGTCGAATCGACATCGGTGCCGTTGGAAGCCGCAGCACCGATCAGGAGCAGCAGAAGCTTCTTCATCTCGCCCGCTTCTTCGGCGCGGCACGCGCTTGCTACGCGTCGCCTTTGAAGAATCCTTTCTTCCAGTACTCCAATTCGTTGCCTTTGAGGACGCCGCGCCCGGAGATCGCCTTTCTGCGCAGCGCGTCGACTTCCGACGGCGCCAGCGGCTTGAAATCTTGCGCCGTGCGGATGTTATCCTCCATTTGGCCTTGCGTGCCACAACCGGCGATTGCACCGTGGATCGGCAGATTCAGCACGTATCGCAGACAATCCACCGGACTCAGCGACCGCAGAAGGTAACCCTTGCAGAAAATCTTGATGGCCTGAATGGCGATGCCGCGTTCGACGGCGACGGGCAGCACGTTCTGCTCGAAACTCAGATAAGCCGGATCCGCGGCGTGCAGCGGCATCAAGACGGAATCCCACTTGTCGTAGGCCTTCAGCATGGCGAGGTGCGTTGCCGGCGCGAAATGACCGGTGAAGCCGAAGAACCTGCACTTGCCTGCCTGCTTCGCCGCTTCGAAAGCTTCAATCGCCCCTCCCGGGCCGAAAATACGGGCGATGTCCTGCTCAGTCCTGACGTCGTGCATCTGCCATAAGTCGACGTAATCGGTTCTCAGGCGCTTCAGCGATAAATCCAGTTCCTTCTCGGCTTCCGCTTTGGTTCGTTTGCCTGACTTAGTGGTGATGAAGACGTTCTTACGAACATCGGACAGTGCCTGACCGTAGGCTTGCTCCGCCTGGCCACCCCAATACGCGTGAGCGCAGTCGAAGTAGTTCAACCCGAGATCGTACAAGCAGCGGACGTGCTTTCGAGCGGCTTCGATATCCGGAAACAGATCCATGCGTGCGCCGCCCTGAGCTAACACCGTGAGCTTCACGCCTGTCTTGCCGAACGTGCGCATCGGGATATCGCCGCTTTTGGGCTTCGACGGTCTTGCGCTCAGACCGGTCGTTCCGAGTCCTGTGAAAACGGCGCCAACAAATACTCTGCGTTGCATGAGATTCCCTCCTTCAGGTGACGCTCGGTAACCCACTACCGGCTGTTTGTGACAGGTTTCAGACGTCCCCCGGTTGCCCAGATGGAATCGAGATTCCAGAGGTCCACCGCGATCGGGCCGGCCTCCGCGGCGCGGCTGTAGAACTCGACGGTCTGACTGACGCCCAAAGGAAAGACCAGGTTTGTGATGGCAACTCGTCCCTGTTGCGCGAACACTTCCACGGAAGATCGATCAACCAGAATGTCGAGTTCCAGTGAGTCGCTGGCAGGAAGCGGTACCGCGGTGCGAGTGGGAAAGTAAGGGCTGAAGTCAACCACCCCAGAATGCGCGCGGTCGACGAACAGTTCCTGACGCTTTTTGTCGTAGCCGACCGTCGTCGCGGTGCCATCAGAACCCAGCAGCTTCCATCCGATCTCATCGGCCGCGCCCAGCGACAGGGTGGCACGGATCTCAAATGGCTCACGGACGATGGGATTATTGCGAAGCGCTTGGTTGATCTCTTTCCCGGTCTGGTCTGACAGCCGAAGATGTTTCTGTTTCGATTCTGAATGGCGCACCACGGGCTGCTGAACAAGCCGAAGCCCTTCGCGATATTTCCGGAGTGCCAGTTGGCGCGGGGCCGTCATCTGCCCTCGCCAAGGGCTGGTGGGAACCTGGTTGGCGTACTGCCAGTTATTCATCCAGCCCAGCATCACGGGTTTAGCGCTCTTCGCAAGGCCGTTGAACGTCAGTGCACAATAACAGTCTTTGCCGTAGTCCGTCCAGAGCGTCTGTGAATCCGGGTTTTCATTCACGAAGCGAGTGCCATCGAACCGGCCTACGAAGTACTGTTCGCCAGAACCGCCCTGGAGCGCGCCGGGGTTGAGTCCCACCTTCAGAACCCAGCGTGTTCCTCCGTTCTCTCCCTCAACCGGCGCCTCGAACAGGGTAGGGCACTCCCAGACACCGCCGGTTGCGCCCGCCGGACCAAACTCACTCAACAGATCCCAGTGCTTGAGATCCGGCGATCCGTAGAACCGTACGCGACGGTCCCGGGGCAGCGCGACCGCCATCACCCACCGCTTCCCTTGCGCAGACCAGAACACGCCAGGGTCACGAAAATCGGGGAGGTTCAGATTGAGCACCGGATTGCCGGTGAACTTAGTCCACGTGCGGCCACGGTCATTGCTGTACGCGAGATTCTGTGTCTGTAGCGCTGGGTGAGTGTCAATTTTCGGTGTGTGCCCCGTGTAGATGGCCACCAGGCACGGCTTGCCGCCGGTACAGAACCCGCTCGTATTGTTGTTGTCCACCACCGTGCTGCCGGTGAAGATCATGACGCCGTTCTCTTCCGGCAGGGCGACGGGCAACTCCTGCCAGTGCACGAGATCGCGGCTGAAGGCGTGACCCCAGCTCATGTGTCCCCATCGATCTCCGAACGGGTTGTATTGGAAGAACAGGTGGTACTCGCCTTCGAAGTAGACGAGGCCATTCGGGTCGTTGGTCCAATTGTGGTGCGGGGAAAAATGGACCTGTGGGCGATAGGGCTGATCGTAAGCGGCGGGTATCGCCGGATTCTGAGCGCGAACGGCCAAGGTCACCAGAGTAAGCAGCTTCAGGACAGATCGGAACACGAGGATCCTCCAACCACAGGGTACCTGGCGGCGTTAGTGGGCCGCCATTTTCTTCTGCATGTCTTCGAGGGTGATGCCCTTCGTTTCGGGATAGATGAATAACACCACCAGGAATTGGACCATCATCAGCGCTGAGAACAGGACGAACGGAGCGCCTCTCGATTTTGCCGCGACCATCGGAAAGCTCCACGATATGAGCGCATTCATGAACCAGTGCGTGAAGCTTCCCAAGCTCTGGCCTTTCGCCCGCACGCGCGTAGGAAATACTTCGCTGAGATACACCCAGATGACTGCGCCCTGGGAGAAAGCAAAGAATGCGATGTAAGAAACTAACAGCCAGACCAACAGTTCGGCGTGGTGTCCCGACAGGAAAACGGAGGCCACGCCAGCGAGGCAGAGCGCCGTGCCGACAGCGCCGATCAGCAGTAACTTCTTGCGTCCAAAACGGTCGATCACGGACATCGCGATCATGGTGAACACGAGGTTTGTGGCGCCGATGGCTACGGCCTGCAAGTCGCCCGAAACCTTGCTGAATCCCGCCTCGGCGAAGATGTGGTTCAGGTAGTACAGAATCGCGTTGATGCCGGAAAGCTGGTTGAACATGCCGATCGAAACCGCAAGAAAGATCGGTAGTCTGTATTTCGCGTTGAACAGCGGTTCTCTTGCGGCGCCGTGCTCGAGATCCACTGACTGGGCGATCTGCTTCAGCTCCGCGTCGATATCTTCCTCGCCGATGAGCTCGAGCACGGCGCGCGCTTCGGCGACCCGTCCTTTGCTCAGCAGCCAGCGCGGGCTGCGGGGTATGGCGAACAACATCACGAAGAAGAGCGCCGCCGGCACAAATGCGATGCCGAGTTTCCAACGCCACTCTGTGTCGCCGAACCCCTGGCGTCCGATCAAGTAGTTCGATAAGTATGCGAGCAGAATGCCGGACACCACATTGAACTGGAACAAACCGACAAGGCGCCCGCGCCACTTGGCTGGCGCGATCTCCGCGATATACATGGGGCCGAGCACGGAGGATCCTCCGATGCCGAGACCGCCGACAAATCGGAAAAATACGAACGAGTACCAGTCCCAGGCGAGCGCGCACCCCACGGCCGAGACGATGTAGAAGACGGCCATGGCGCGGAGGCTGTTTCGCCTTCCGTATCGATCTCCCGGGAAGCCCGCGAGCGCCGCGCCCAGAATGGTTCCGATCAGCGCGCTTGCGACCGTGAGACCCAAGCCGCCCGGCGACAGAGCGAGTGTCCGCGTAAGGGCATCGGTGGTTCCGGCGATAACCGCGGTGTCGAATCCGAAGAGAAGACCGCCGAGTGCCGCAACGATTGTGCTTTTGATCAGTGCCGAGGAGAGTGTCATGGCGTTACCGTTGAGTCACGCGGGCCGTGATATCAGCCGGGCTCGCGGGCAGACCTTGAAGGGCAGCAATCTCAGCCGGCTCGTACGACGGAATGGCTCCCTTGCGACTTGCCACCAGCGCGCCGAGGCGATTGCCAAAATCGGCCACCTCTTTCGGAGGCCAGCCTTCCGAGATGCCATGCACCAGGGCTGCGGCAAACGCGTCGCCCGCTCCCACGGGGTCGGCGACCTGGACCGGGTAACCGGGCGCTTCGTGGTACTCATCGCCGAGGAGGATTGCGGATCCGCACTGCCCGCGGGTGACGCAAACACCTTTCCAGCGAAAAGCGTCAGCATACACGCGGCAGAACTCTTCGAGCGAGCGTTTGTGCGAGCCGAGCATGCGCATGACAACCTCAGCCTCATGCTCGTTGAGCTTGACGTAATCGGCTTCCGCCATCAACGTTCGGACCAACTCCCGGTTGTAGCAATTCTTGCGGAGGTTGAGATCGTAAAAGCGGCTTGCCGTCGGGTTTCGCGCCAACAAGCGCTCGGTGGTGGTCCTCACTTGGGAAGCCGTCTGGCTGAGTGTTCCGAAGTAGATGTAGGAGGGGTCCAAGCTTGCGAGCGCATCGTAGTCGCCCGAGGTGAGATGGACGTGATCATAGGCGGCGGGACGGTGGATTTCGTACTGGGGCTGGCCGTCGATCAACGTCACAGAGACCAGGCCTGTTTCGACGTCGGGGACTGTCCGTATGAAGGCAGTTGTTAATCCAAACTCCGCTACTTCGTTGAGGGCGCGACGGCCTCTCTCATCGGCACCGACGGCACTGAGTAGGACGGTGCGATGGCCAAGCCGGCTGGAGTGCACCGAAAAATTCAAAGCGGCGCCCCCCAAGTACTCGACTCCGGCTAGGGCATCCCAGAGAAGTTCGCCAATACTGATTATGGTCGCGATGGCAATCGACCTCGCACAGTTGAATTGAGACGTGCCGGATTGCCAACAACCGCGTGTCGATGGACGAGGCCCTGGTCAAACACGTGACTGGCAACCTGCGCAGATTAAGTATATGGCGATTCAACCAATTTGTCAATGCTACTGAGGCGCGTAGAGCGGACTGCCTTGGGACAGAGCGGACTCTCTGAGCGTTTTGCTCCAGAATAGACGCAGGAGAGTTCAAGCGTGCGAAGCTCAGACGGATCTTCCCTCTCGCTGTGAGCGGATTATGAGCCGGAACGGGATTGTTCTGTTGGGCTTGCCAGAATGCAGGCGGGTCAGGGTTCTGCCTACGTTCTCTACTGCTCGGGAAGCTGGATGGCGAGCGCTTTCAGGATCTCTTTCTGTCGCGCATCCGGCTTGGGCAAGCGCGGCAGCGTAGTTTTCTCATCAACGGGGTATTCCAGCAGGCACAGCCGGCTCAGCGCGGCCAGCGCGCCGGCGGTGGTGACGGCGTGCGGATTCTGGTCGGTGGTGCCGAAAGCGACTTGCAACCGGCGCTCGATCTCCCGGCTCAGCTTCAGCGCCAGCAGGCAGCAGAAGATGTGGCCGCGCGTGCGGCTCTCCTTGCGCACGAACACCGGCCGCACTTCCAGCAACCCGGTCTTCATCTGCCGAAAGTCCCGCTCCACCTTTTGCAGGCTCACATTGGCATGCGCCGCTGCGCTTTTCGGGTCCAGCCGCAGAATCTGCCGGAACTCATCGGCGGCGGTCTCGAGCTGGCTGGCCTTCAGCGCGGTCTGAGCACGCTCAAAGTGTAACCGGATTTCGCGGCGGGTATCGTTCTGAGCGATAAGGCTGCCGCAAGCCATGATCGCAATGCCGAGCCAGACGGTGATGAACTCGGTGTGCACTTCCATGTTGCGTCTCGCGCTGTGCTGGGCGGGCGGTCAACTCACGGCCCCGCGAGCCGCCCCACAGGATTCTCGAACGACGAGCTTCACGGGCAGAAGAATATCTTTCGTCGGCGTTCCTGGATAATTGACGCGCTCCAGCATGGCTGACAGCGCAGCGGCGCCGATCTCTTCGCAGGGCTGATGCAGGGTGGTGAGGGGGACCTGAAGCAGGCTCGCATATTTGACGTCATCAATCCCGACGATTCGGATATCTTCAGGAACGCGGAAGCCGAGCGTGAAGAGCGACCGCATGAGGTGCGCGGCGGTATGATCGTTGGCGCAAACGAAGGCCTCGGTGGGAGCTTCCGCAAGCGCCCTTCGAATGAAGTCGGTATCGCTCGGATCGCCTCGTAGCACCCATTCAGGAAGGCACGGCACACCATATAAAAACAGAGCCTCACGGTAACCGGCGATTCTGGCGTCCACCGTGTTAGCGGAGTGTGCCCGCGCGAGGAATGAGATTCTCTTGCAGCCGAGTTTCAACAGGTGCTGGGTGACCATATATCCGGCGCGGCGATTGTCGATGCCGATCAGATCGTACTGGCTGCGGTTTGGATAGGGGAGAAAACAGCGATCCAGAAGAATTACAGGAATCTCTGCTTGCGCCAGCGATTCGATAATTCGATTGTTAACTTCGTCCATGTCCGGCACTAACTCCAGCGGTGCGAAGAAGATGCCGGAGACGCGTTTTGCGATGTACTGTTGGCAGAGTTGGAGTGCCTGCTCCCCACTGGGAGGATTGCTGGTGCTGGACGGACCCCAAAGAAGCGAGTGGGAACTAGCATGGGGAGCGTCCATCATGCCCCGGCAAATCGGCTCAAAGATTTCGGTGCGGCCGAAATCGGGAATGAGCAGGCCGAACACATGACCCGCGACCGCTTTGGGTCTGCAAGCATACGTGCCCGATCCGGCACGCCGGGACACGAGACCTTCGAGTTGCAGCTCTCTCAATGCGCGAGCTACGGTGAGCCGAGATGCGCCGAAAGTCTTGCCGAGTTCGGCTTCGCTGGGGATGCGGGTGCCCTCCGGGTACTTGCCGGCCAATATGGCACTGCGCAACTCATTGGAAATCCGCCGGTATTTGACCCCGGTAGGAACTGCGGACGCGGGGGAGTCGGGAGTCCCCTGTTCGTAACTGGTGCCGCTCATCTAAAGCTGATTATACAGGATGTGATTTTGGCGATCAAGAGAGAATATTTGTACCACACAATCCGCGAGCTTGTTCAAGAGTCCTGCCGGGACCGTGAGCTGCTGCGGTGCTGATCCAGAGGGGAAGCGTCGCTGCAAAGCAAGTCGTCGGTGCTCACCAGAAGTGACCCAGTGGCGCTCGGCTAAAGTGACCCCTACTGGGAACAGGATTGAGATTGAGAATGCGCAGGGGGGGCGTCATCATCGGCGCCGTAGGCGCGATCGGTCCAGCACCACATAGCCGCCGCTGTGGTCCGCGGCGGCGACCACGACGATGGGCGTCTGCTGGCCGCTCTCAGCCAGGGAGGCAATCAACCGCCCTTGCCGGTGCGGCTTGCGGACGCGCAGATGTTCCCATCGCCGGTCCAGTTGGTGAAACTCCGGTTGCATCGTCGCCTGCTTGGGTTTCAGTATGGCTGAGGCCGGAACTGGTCTTTTGCGGCGGCAGGGGAAGTGTGCCGGAAAGTCGATTCGGATCAACGAAATAGACCCTGAACTGGTCTTTCGCGGCCCGTAGTAGAGGTGCTGCCATAGCCCCAATGAAATCAGTGTCTTGAACCCCGAACTCGTCTTTCGCGAGATCCCAGGGAAGTCGCGGCAGGGGAGCCGGTAGCCGGAGAGGCTCTGGCGGTTGGGTTTGCGCCGCCCGGTGCTGAATCCGCTAGGCGGTGGCGTAGTCCGGGTTCCGGTCGCGGCAACTGGCTTGCGTCTGTTGCCGCCGGGCGGCCTGGCATTCCGGCCGGCCGCAGGCCCGTTGCCGCTCTCCCACTCGCTTATCCGGCCGGAACCACCGGCGGCAGATCGTGCAGGGTCGCTTTCGGGCCTCTGGCATGGTGATTCATCGTCACCCTGCCTCGGCTTGCCGGCCGCTTGCTCAGCAGCCGTGAAAAAATCTGGGGACACTCCGGGCTCGATTCGCGGAATCAGTCCCTTACAGAGGCTCGCAGGTGTGTCCCCAGGTTTTCTTCACGGCTTCTCAGCTACCCCATGCCTGGGTCACTTCTGGCGAGCACAGGTGGGTCACTTTTCGCGAGCGCTGAAGCAAGTTCCTGGCAGGTACCGGAAAGGACTGCCAGCCTAAACGTTCAAAGCACAACTGGTTAGCAGTATAGTCTGCTTTTGGCAAAGCATCTTCTGCTCTTGGCAAAATACCTATTGGCAGCTCTCGCCATTTGGGTTATACATATTTGAAGGAGGTGGTCCATGTCAGCTAAACGGCAAGGACTCGGTCGGGTCTTGATCGGAACAATTCTCGTAGTCATGTTCACTGCTGTTGAGGCATACGCCCAGGCGACTTGGGGCGCGATATCGGGATTTGTGACGGACCAGAGTGGTGGCGCCATCCCGAGAGCAAAGATCAAGGTAGCGAACGAAAAAACCGGCGTTCAGACGGAAGGGGCTACGGAGGCCGCTGGTTTCTACAATGTCACGCACCTGGATCCGGGCGTATACCAAGTAAGTGTGGAAGCCAGCGGATTCAGACGCTTCGTAAAGCAGCATATTGTTCTACAGGTCGATTCCACGGTGCGAGTTGATCCCAAGCTCGAGCTAGGTGAATTGACCCAGCAAGTTACTGTGTCAGCGATGGCACTAGAGTTAAAGAGTGAGAAGACGGATGTCGACAGAGTGATCACTCAGCACGAACTCGACAACGTCCCTCTCAACAATCACAATGTCACGCTACTCTATCTCACCGTTCCCGGAGTGGTTCCTTCATTTCTGCAGATTGGCACGAACGAGAACCCGTCCGAGGGATACATGGGCACGACCAACGGGCAACTCTGGTCGGCCAACACTGCTGTCCAAATTAGCCGGGAACCGCCCCTCGGCTGATTGAAAACGCTGGGCAAACCTCCCCTTTCCGGCCGTCCTCAAGAAGCAGGTTGGCGCCTGGTTCGGCTAGGTTCGAAAATGG
>JBEKWU010000107.1:0-17350 GCA_049512775.1 Bryobacteraceae bacterium | reverse complement strand
CACCAATGGGGCTTGCTGCTGCACATCACCGGCGACCCAAAGCAGTACGGCCGGGTCTACGTGGGCACGCACGGCCGCGGAACGGTCTACGGCGATCCGGTGAAGCCGCGGAACTGAGGCCGGAGGAACGATAATAGAATCGTGGTCCGCGTTGCGGCGATTATCGGCCTTCTGATTGCGGGTGCGGCATCGGGGGGCGCGCCGGCGGCGATCGCGATCGATTATCCCGAGGACGGAGCGATCTTCCCGCCCGAGAACACGCCTCCGACGTTCCTGTGGCGCGATGGCGACAAGACCGCCACGCTGTGGCGAATCGTCGTGTCGTTTGCCGACGGATCGGCGCCGCTCCATGCGACGTCGCGGGGCGAGCGCATGCGTATCGGCAAGATCGACCCGGACTGCATCTCCAAGACGAACGAACTTCCCCGTCTGACGCCGCAGCAGGCGGCCACTCGCACCTGGGTTCCGGATGCGGCCACCTGGGTCTCCATCAAGAAGCGCTCGGTGGCGGGCGCCGCCACGGTGACGATCACCGGCTTCCGCAACGCCGGCATGGACCACCCCGTTTCGCGCGGGCGCGTCACGATTCGCACCTCGCGGGACCCGGTGGGCGCGCCGATCTTCTATCGCGACGTTCCGCTGATGCCCACGGAGACGGAAAAAGGGGTCATCCGGCCCATCCCGTCGTATGCCGTGCGGCTGATCCAATGGCGCCTTCGCAGTGTCGGCGAGTCGCACAGTCGGCTGGTGATGGAGGACGTTCCCGTCTGCGTCAACTGCCATTCCTTCTCCGCCGACGGCAAGACGCTGGGGATGGATCTGGACGGATTGCAGAACAACCGGGGGATGTACGCCCTGTCCCCGGTGACGCCGTTGACGTCGATCCGCAACCAGGACGTGATTCAGTGGAGTACCGCCCAGGGCAGGCTGAAAGGCAGCCTCAGGATTGGCTTCATGTCGCAGGTCTCCCCGGACGGCCGCTCTGTGGCGACCACGATCGATGAATCCCCGGCGGCGGCCAGTAACTACTACGTGGCCAATTTCACGGATTACAGGTTCCTGCAAGTGTTCTTTCCCACGCGCGGGATTCTGATGTGGTACAGCCGCGCGACCGGAATCCTTCAGCCGCTGCCCGGGGCGGACGATCCGCGGTTTGTGCAGATGGGCGCGGTGTGGAGTCCCGACGGCAAGTACCTGGTGTTTGCCCGCGCCGAAGCCCAGGACCCGAATCCCGAAGGCGCGCCGGCGGCGAGGTTCGCCGGCGACCCGAACGAGCGCCAGATCCAGTACGACCTCTACCGGATTCCGTTCCACGAGGGCCGCGGGGGCGCGCCGGAGCCGATTGCGGGCGCCTCGCGCAACGGCATGAGCAACACGTTTCCGAAGGTGTCGCCGGATGGGCGGTGGATCGTCTTTGTCCAGTGCCGCAACGGCCAACTGATGCGGCCGGACAGCGAGCTGTACATCGTGCCGGCGGCGGGCGGCCAGGCCCGGCGGATGCGATGCAATACGCGGCTCATGAACTCCTGGCACAGCTTTTCGCCGAATGGACGGTGGCTGGTGTTTTCATCGAAGAGCAGGTCGCCGTACACCCAGATGTACCTCACGCACATCGACCCGGACGGCAACGACAGTCCCTCCATCCTGATTGACAACGCGACCGCGGCCAACCGCGCGGTGAATCTCCCGGAGTTTGTGAACATCGCGCCGGATGGGTTGCGGAAGATCGGCGGGCCGGCCATCGAATACTACCGGCGGTTCGACCGCGCGCTGTATCTCCAGAAGCAGGGCCGGATCGAGGAGGCGATTGCGAAGTGGCGGGAGACGCTCGAAGTCAGCCGGGACGATGCCATCGTGCACAACTACCTGGGCTCGGCGCTGCTGCTGGCGGGCCGCCGGGACGAGGCGATCGCGCATTTCCAGAAGGCCAGGGAGATCAAGCTGCGAGGGACGCCGTTGCACAACGATCTGGGCCTGTTGCTCCTCGAGACAGGACGCGTGGACGAGGCCATCGCGGAGTTCCGGAAAGCGGCGGAGCTCGATCCGAAATCCGCGTCGGCGCGCACCAACCTGGCGAGCGCGCTGCTGAGAAAAGGACGGCTGGACGAGGCGCTGCTTCCACTGCGGCAGGCGCTGGAGCTGGACTCCAGGTACGCCCCGGCTCACTACAACCTCGGGCTGGTCTTGAACCAGCGAGGCGAGACCGGCGAAGCGCTCGCCGAGTGGCGGAAAGCCGTCGAGATCGACCCGAGCTATGCGCAGGCCCACGACAGTTTGGGCAATGCGCTGTACGCGCAGGGGAAGATCGCCGAGGCGCTGGCGCACTGGCGCGAGGCAATCCTCCTGCAACCGAACAACGCGCCGGCGCTGCAACGGACGGCCTGGCTCCTGGCAACGTGCCCCGAGCCGTCCCTGCGAAACGGAACCGAGGCGCTGGCGCTCGCGGTCCGGGCGATGGAACTCTCGGGCGGAAAAGACGCCGTGATTCTGGATACCCTCGCGGCGGCCTACGCCGAAACCGGCCGCTTCGCCGACGCCGCGCTGACCGCGCGCCGCGCCCTGGCCCTGGCCACGTCACCGTACGCCGAGGCGCTCAAAAGCCGGATCGCGCTGTACGAAGCGGGAAAACCGTTCCGGGAGACGCAGGCGCGCCGGCGAGCGGCCGGTTGGTGAGGACCGGAGCCCGGGCAGTAGCCGGCAACAGCCAACGGCGCTGGTGTTTATCACCGGCATTCTCGGGCGCCTGACTCCGGGGTCTCGCCCAAGGGCTGGCGCAAACGGTCTATACGCGGCGTCATAAATCCTTGCGCATCAGACCAGCCGCTTGCTCACGCGCGGCTCAGTACCTTGGCCGAGCCGCGACCGTGAGGGAGCCGTGGCGCATTCAATTCCTTCGCTGCGTCTAGAATAGAAGCGAGGGTAGTCCGTTGCAGAGGCAGTTCGACGTCGTCATCGAGCGGGATGAGGAAGGCTACTACGTGGCCTCTGTCCCGCAACTGCCCGGATGCCATACGCAGGCGCGGTCGCTGGATGAGGTCACCCATCGGATTCGCGAGGCCGTCGAGTTGTGCCTGGAGGTTCAGGGTGCGCCCCCGCAGAGCCTCGAGTTCATCGGCATCCAGCGCATCACCGTCGCAGCATGAAGCGGAGCCCGCGCGTCGCCGGCCGTGACCTGATACATGCGCCGCAGACGCTTCCTTCCCTGGGGTACAATGCCTCTTCGGGTTTTCGCGATGAACGGGTCCAAACCTCCGCGCCGCAAGTTCCTCGGGCTCGTGGTCACGGCAGCGGCATCCGCGGCGGCGGGGTCGTGCGGCGGATCCCGGCGACCCTGGGGTTTCCTGACCAGCGACGAAGCCGGCACTCTGAGCGCGGTCTCGGAGCGCATCATCCCGGCCGACCAGGATGCCGGAGCCACGGCAGCCGGCGTCGTCACCTACATCGATCGGCAACTGAACGGCCCATACCGCCGGTACCGGAAGGCGTACCGCGAGGGGCTGATGGCGATCGATCGCGCCAGCGCCGCGCGCTTCTCCCGGCGCTTCGCCGAGCTCTCGCCCGAGCAGTCCGACCAGATCCTCCGGGAACTCGAAGCGGGTAAGCTGCCGCTGGCGAAGAGCTTCTTCAACCTGGTGGTCGCCCACACGATGCAGGGCTTCTACGGCGACCCGCGGCACGGCGGCAACGCCGAGGCCGTGAGCTGGAGGATGCTCGGTGTGTCGCCGGTTCCCATCCGCGGCCGCTGGAAGTACGAGAAGGCGCCATGGGCCTGAGGAAGGTCAACGCCGTCGTGGTGGGCGCAGGCGCCGGCGGCGGCATTGTCGCCAAGGAGCTGGCCCAGGCGGGTCTGAGCGTCGTCCTGCTCGAGCGCGGCAAGTGGTACTCGGCCTTCGACTGCCGCAAGGACGACCTTCGCAACCAGCGCAACAGCACCCTGGGCAACGCGTTCGGCCCCGACGACGAGCGCCACCCGCGCGTGGTGGTCGACCGCGGCGGCCGCGAGCGCGTGGTGCGCGGCAGCGAGGACGGTTATCAGAATAACGCCGCCTGCGTCGGCGGGGGCACCTTCAGCTACGGTGCGATGGCCTGGCGCTTCATGGAACGGGATTTCCGGATGCGCTCGGTCTACGGCGCGGTCGCCGGCAGCACGCTCGAGGACTGGCCCATCTCTTACGACGACCTCGAGCCTTACTACGAGAAGGCCGAGTGGGAAATCGGCGTCTCGGGCGACGACACGGGGAATCCCTTCCGGGCGCCGCGCCGCAAGCCACTTCCCATGCCGCCGCTCGCGCCCACCCGGGAGCACCTCCTCCTCAAGCCCGCCGCCCTGCGCCTGGGCTTGCACCCGTTCGACATCCCCATGCTGCGCAACAGCGTTCCCTACGGCGGCCGCGAGCCCTGCATGCGCTGCCGCTGGTGCGTGGGCTTCGCTTGCGAGGTGGATGCCAAGTGCGGCACGCACAACACCGTCATCCCCATGGCCCTGGCCTCCGGCAACTGCGAATTGCGCACGGACGCGATGGCGAAGGAAATCCTCACCGACGAGCGCGGCCGCGTGACCGGCGTCGCTTACTTCGATGGACGTGACCGGCTCCAGGAGCAGCCCGCCGACCTGGTCGTCGTCTCCGGCGGCGCGATCGAATCCGCGCGCCTGCTGCTGAATTCGAAGAGCCGCCTGCACCCCAACGGGCTCGGCAATCGCTACGACTGGGTGGGGCGCAATCTCCAAGGGCATACCTACGCGGGCGCGAACGGGCTGTTTGAAGAGGTGGTGTACGACGACCTCGGCCCGGGCGCCAGCATCGCCATCTGCGACCACAACCACGGGAATCCAGGACTGGTGGGCGGAGGTCTGCTGGCGAACGAATTCATCCGCCTGCCCTACCAGTTCGTGGGCCAGACGCCGAGCCAAGTCCCGCGCTGGGGCTGGGTGCACAAGGATTTCATGCGCCGCGCCTATCGCCGCAGTATCGCCATCCGCGGGCCGGCCCAGGAAATGCCGGTCTTCGATTCCCGCGTCCAGGTGGACCCGGCGGTGAAGGACTACTGGGGCATCCCGGTCGCGCGGCTCTCCGGCGGCCGGCATCCGCATTCCATCGAGGTCGGGAACTTTCTTGCCGCGAAGGCCGAGGCTTGGCTCAAGGAAGCCGGCGCTACGTACACCTGGAAATCCCTTCCCGGCCCCGGCCTCAGCGCGGGCCAGCACCAGGCCGGCACTTGCCGCATGGGAAAGGACCCCAAGATCTCGGTGGTCGATCCGTACTGTCGCGTCCACGACCATGACAACCTGTATGTCGTGGACGGCAGCGTTCACGTCAACAACGGCGGCTTTAATCCCGTGCTGACCATCATGGCCCTCGCCTACCGCGCCTCCGCCGGCTTGCTGCGCGGTTGGAAGAGAACGGGCGGCTGAGGAGACTTGAATTGAGGGCCAGGACCAGGGGTATCGTGATCGCGGGCGCGGTCCTGCTGCTCGCGCCGGGCGCCGCGGAGTTGTCTTACGAGACCGGCGGCGGAACCGGCTGCGCGAGCTGTCACGAGATCCAGCGCTCTTACGACCAGTGGTCCCTCTCGACTCACCGAAACGTGAGTTGCCGCGCCTGCCACGGCGACGCGCTGACCCTGGACCCGGCGTTTCACCTGAACAACCTGCATCGCGTGGCCGGGCATCTCGAGGGGCGCGTCTCCGAGCCCATCCGGCTCCGCCAGCCCGACCTTCCCGACATGCTGGCGCGCTGCCAGAAGTGCCACCGGCAGGAGTTCGCCGACTGGCAGGCGGGCCCACACGCCTCCACTTACTCGCGGATCTTCCTCGACCGGAAGCAGAACGCCAGGCAGGCGCTCCAGGACGACTGCCTGCGCTGCCACGGAATGCACTTCCAGGGCGGCATCCGCGACCTGGTCACCCCGATCAACACCGCCGGGCCGTGGCGTCTATTGGCGCCCGAGCTCGCCAACCTGCCCGCGATTCCGTGCCTGGCGTGCCACGCGATGCACACGCGCGGCAACCCGATGCCGCGCCCCCCGATCCCCGCCGCCACACCCGGACCGAAGCAGGAGCTGTTCCGCCCGTCGCTGGCGCTCTACGATCGCCGCGAGCAGTTGCATTTCGCCGTTCGCCTTCTGTCCCTGCCCGAGATGCGCGAGCGCGACCGCCCGGTCAAGATCAGTCCCGATCCGCGCCAGGCGCTGTGCTATCAGTGCCACGCACCGCTGGCCGGCAACCAGGTCGGCTCCGGGGACGACCGCACCGCCATCGGCGTTCACGAGGGCCTAAGTTGTCTGGCCTGCCACCTCAAGCACGGCCAACAAACGCGCGCCTCGTGTGCCAACTGCCATCCGCGGCTCTCCAACTGCGGTCTCGACGTCGAGACCATGGACACCACCTTCAAGGACCTCAAGAGCTCGCACAACATTCATTTCGTGAAGTGCGCGGACTGCCATACCCACGGAGTACCGCGCAAGCCGGGTGTGCGCCGCCGCGCGCTTCCGCTTTCCGAGGCGCCTCTTACTCTCCGGTGAAAATGTCCTTGATTTTTCGCGCGCTGTAAGTGATCTCGGAGAAGGTCGCCTTGCCGCCCTTCCCCGCCGGCGATTGCGAGCTGAAGCCGGCGCGCATGTCCGGCGCCGGGCCGAACGTGAAGGCCCGCACCATCTTCCACGATCCTCCGTCGGGGGAGGCGTAGAAGCCGATCGCTGGCCCGATCTTCGCAATCCGCAACCAGACCGAATTGCCGGCGACGGAAGCGGAGTTGCAGTCGTCGGAAACGCCGCGCGTCACCACCGTCACGATCGTCGGCTGCTGGTACACCGACATCTCGAGCGCGAACTTCGCCCAAGTGCTGTCGTTGATGTAGACCATCAGCGTGCCCGCGTCCCACTTGGTCTGAAACTCGACCGTGACCTTGGCGGTCAGCACGAACTCCTCGGTCGGCTGGAACAGCAGGACCGGGGCGTTGGCGCTCGCCTTGCCGTCCACCGGGGAGATGTACCAATCCGTGGACGGGCCGGCCCCAATGGTGAGAGCGTTCTCGCGCGCTTCGGAGCTGGTGGGCGAATTCTTCCACCGCAACGGGCCAGGAATGGCCTTGATGCGAAGGTCCCCTTGCTCTCCGCCGAAGACAGCCGTGCCCATCAGCACAGCGATCACGAAAATGAGCCGCACCTGTTCAACCTCCGCCACAGTGTATCACCTTGCCGGCCCGAAGAAGCTCGGCACCGGGGCAACTCACCATCCATGCCGATCGCGGCTCCTCGATGACCTCCCAGCCGGTGGCCTTCCTGCTGTCGGATCGGGGCCTGACCAAGACGCACAGCCGCCCACATGTTTCCGGCGACAGCCCGTTCTCGGAGAGTCGCTTCAAAACGTTGAAGTACCGCCCCGAGTTCCCGGACCGCTTCGGCTCCATTCACGATGCGCGCGGCTTCTGCCAGGTCTTCTTCCCCTGCTGCAACACCGGGCACCATCACAGCGGCATTGGCCTGCCGACGCCGGCAGTGCTCCACTATGGCCGGGCGGAGGACGTCGTTCCACGAAGGCAGCAGGTTCTCAGCCAGGCCTATTAACGCCATCCCGAACGATTCGTTCGGGCGCATCCCAGACCGCCCGCGCAGCCCACCGCGGTCTGGATCGACCCACCGGCCGCCAAGCCGGCAACCGAAGGAGAGCAACACTGATTTCTGTGGAAAGGTGTCTCAAAATCGTTGACATATTCCACTGCTGATCGGACGAGCCAAGCCACGAGACCGCTCGGAGGAAGAGCTCGCCGGGTATCGAGCGGCGCTGGATTGGATCTTCTCGCGCAAACGCGCGGTCCCGATCGCTCCGGATGTCCTCAGACGGCTGCATGCTCTCGCCCAGGGCGGATCTTCCCGCGACGCCGGGGGATGGAAGAAGCGCGATAACGAGATCATCGAGATCCCACCGAACGGCGAGCGCAGTGTCCGCTTCGTCCCAACCTCCGCCAAGGACACCCCAAAAGCCGTGGAGATGTTGTGCCGCAACTATCGCGCCGCCTGCGATGAGGAACGGGTTCCGCCGCTCCTGATCGTGGCGGCTTTCGTCTTCGACCTCCTTTGTATCCATCCTTTTCGCGACGGGAATGGCCGTGTCTCACGGCTTGCGGCATCGTTGCTGCTTCAATCGCACGGTTTTGAAGTGGCCCGGTACATCAGTCTGGAACGGTTGGTCGAAGAGAGCAAGGAGGAGTATTACCGGGTTCTCAAGCTATGCTCCCGGCGGTGGCACGAAGGCAAGAACGAGATCATTCCGTGGTGGAACTACTACCTGGGCCTGTTGCGGAATGCCTACAAGGAGTTCCAGCGCCAAGTGGAATCGATTGAGGCCCGCCCCGCCAAGAGCGATTTGGTTCGGCAGACCGTGCTCGCGCAGGTGGATCGGTTCACCTTAGCCGACGTGGCGGCTCTGTTGCCGGCGGCCAGCCCCCAGCTCGTTAAGAAGGTGCTCGCGGAGATGAAGAAGACCGGCAAGGTTCGACTCGTGGGCCGCGGGCGTGGCGCGCGGTGGGAGGTCATCCGGTAGGACTGGCCGGCGATGGTTGCGGAACCGGCGGTATGCTCGAAATCTCCGCCGCCGGGCATGCCCGTCCCCGAAGGCTGGGCCTCTTCTGCGGAGCCGCACTTTACGGCCGGAACTAGTTCGAACTCGCCCAGACCGATTCGAGCTACACATACGGCTACCACGCGCTGAACGACTTCCATGCCCATCGATTCCTCACCGGCCGCTAGCGCACTTGCTGCGCGCGCGGCCGGCGGTTTCGCCTGCCACGGACTTTCACCACAGACTGCTGGAGTAGCCTCTCAAGTTGACGATGCACGGAGTCCTCAGTTATCTCCAAGCTCTCGAAGCCGAGAGCCTTCACATCCTGTGTGAGGTGGCGGCGGAGTTCGCCCGCTTGGTGATGCTGTACTCCGTCGGCAAGGATTCCTCGGCGCTGCTCCGGCTGGCTCGGAAGGCCTTTTACCCAGGCCCGATTCCTTTTCCGCTGCTGCACGTCAACACCACCTACAAGTCCCCGGAGATGCTGGCGTTCCGGGACGAGCTGGCGCTCGGCGGCTTCGACGCCGCGATCGGCGGAGCGGGAAGTCGTCGAGCGCGAGGGCATGCTCATTCCGTTCGAGCACGACGCCGATGGTTCGATGGAACTCAAGAAGCGTGCGGGGTGTTTTTAGCGGTGGCCGCCGAACTGCTTCGATTCGTCGCTTGCGGCAGCCTCGATGACGGCAAGTCCACGCTCATCGGCCGGCTGCTGTACGAGAGCCGCGGGGTCTACGAAGACCAACTGCAAGCGGTGCGGAGGGCCACCCCGGCTGGCTGCGGCCAGGAGCTCGAGCTGGCGTTCATCACGGACGGCTTGCGCGCCGAGCGGCAGCAGGGAATCGCCATCGACGTCGCGTACCGCTATTTCTCGACGCCGCGGCGCAAGTTCATTATCGCCGACGCCCCGAGCCACCAGCAATATACCCGCAACATGGTCACCGGGGCCTCCACCGCGGACCTCGCGCTGATTCTGCTGGACGCGCGAAAAGGGGTTCTGCCGCAATCCCGGCGTCATGCTCACATCGCCTCGCTGCTTGGCATCCGGCATCTGGTGGTCGCGGTCAACAAGATGGACCTGGTGGATTACCGGCGCGAGGCATTCGAGCAGGTCCGCGCCGGTTTCGCGCGGCCACAACTTCGAAGACCTGCGCATCCCCGTGCAGTACGTGATTCGGAAACCGGATTTTCGCGGTTACGCAGGCCAGGTGGCTTCCCGAGTCGTGCGGCCTGGCGACCCCATCATGGTATTGCCTTCCCAGCGTCTGACGCGGGTGAGCAGGTTGTGCTCCTTCGACGGGGATAAGCCCCAGACATTCCCTCTCATGGCCGTGACCGTGTGCCTGGCGGACTGACCGTGTGGTTCACTGGCTTGAGCGGCGCCGGAAAAACGTCTATCAGTCGCGGGGTGCAGGAACGCCTGCTGGCGCGCAACGGTGTGATTGTGCTGGTGGCGGCGATCTCACCCAGTTTGGTCTCATACAAGATGAGCCTGAAGCGAGAATCCCGCATGCTGGGGATTGACGATCAACGTGCAAGGCGCAAAGGGATTGAGCCCGGATCAGATTCGGGCGTTCTTGAAGGCCAGCGAGGACGTGCATTTCCAGGGCCGCAACCGGGAGGAGGTTTGCCAGTGGGTGAGCGAGACATTGCGCCTACAGGGCTATCGCCGCCTCGGGCGCACAGCGCGAGGCCTGGTGCGGCGCTACGTCGAGAAGATGACCGGGCTGAGCCGCGCACAGATCGCGCGGCGGATCACGCAATACCTGCAGAGCGGCGAGGCAAATCACCGAAGCGGCTCTGCGGCCCGTGCTGGAAGCGATGCTCGAGCAGTTCCCGTTCCGGATTCGGGGGTTTCATTCCGACAACGGCAGCGAGTTCGTCAATCGCACCGTAGCCGGGTTGTTGAACAAGCTTTTGATCGAGCAGACCAAATCGCGGCCGAGGTGATCGGAGCTTTCTACCGGGAGCACTTCAATCCGTACCTGAATTTCCACCGGCCGTGCGGCGTGCCCGAGCGAGAGGTCAACGCCAAGGGGAAGGAGAAGAAACGGTACCGCTGGTATGCCGCGCCGTGGGAGATCCTGCGGCAGTTGCCAGGCGTTGCCGGCTACTTGAAGCCGGAGGTCACGATTCAGGATCTGGATGGTTTTGCGAAACGGCAGACCGGCACCCAGGCGGCCCTGGCGATGCAGCAGGCCAAGCGGCAGTTGTTCGCCAGGTTCCGGAGGCAGCAGAGTGCGTAAGCCGGACGGCGGTGGAAATGACGGTCCCACTGCCCGGTTCCTCTCTCTTCCATCTCAAACATTCCAGCACGAACGCGTCTCTGATCTGCGCCTCCGGCTTCTCATCGTAATTCCCAAAGGCTCGTGCGCCCATGGTCCGCCCCGACCGCTTCGCGTTCGCAGAATCGCCTTGCTTCGGCGTCCGCCACGGACAGCAGCCGCACGTGATGTGACCACCGGAGGGCAAACGCGGGCCAGCCTTCGGGTTTCCCAGGTATTGTCTGCGAACGTGGCCAATTCTGCATGCCCCCAAGTGCGACCACCAAGCCCGCCGGAATTACCCAAGGGCAATACCACGACCACTCGACAACTTGCTCGTGGCTGAGAATCCCCCAATAGCCACCAAGGTGCTGTAAGTATACGAAACTAAATGACTGGCGGAGAGGGGGGGATTCGAACCCCCGGTAGAGGTTTAAGCCCCTACGACGGTTTAGCAAACCGGTGCTTTCGACCACTCAGCCACCTCTCCGCGAGGGGTGCGTGGACACTCGCATAGTAGCACATAATGGTGGGGATGATCGCGGCGATGGCGTATTGGGTATTGACGTTGGAGGAGTGCGTGAAGAGGGCGGAGGCGGCGGCGTCGGCGGTGGCGCGGCGGGAGGCGGAGGTGGCGGGGCGGGGGATAGCCCAGGCGAAGGCGGGATTCTTGCCGCGGGCGGAAGTTGGAAGCGCTTACATAGGGAATAGCGGCGCGAGCTTCATCGCGCTGAACGGGGTGCGGGAGTACCTCGGGCAGTTCATGGTGGGGGAGGAGGTGGACACGTCGGGGAGGCTGCGGGCGGGATTGGCGCGGGCGCGGGCGGATAGGGAGGCGGCGGAGGCGGGGGTGCTGTTGAGCGGGCGGGATCTGAAGCGGGCGGTGACGGGGGCGTATTACCGGCTGGTGCTGGCGCGGCGTTTGGTGGAGGTGAATCATCAAGCGCTTACAGAGGCGCGGGCGTTTGAGACGCGGGCGCGGTTGCTGGCGCAGGGCGGGGAGGTGGCGCGGGCGGACGTGGTGAAGGCGGCGTCGCAAGCGGCGTTTCTGGAGCAGGCCGAGCGGGCGGCGGAACTGGACGCGCAGATCGCCAACTACGAGCTGGCGTCGTTTTGGACGGCGGAAGTGGCGGAGCCGCTGGAGGTGGAGGACGTGCTGGAGAACAGCCTGCCGCCGCCGGAATCGCCACCATTCCTGCGGCGGCTCGAATTCAACCTGCTGGAGGCGCAGCGGAAAGGGTTTCTGGCGGACGCGCGGGCGGCGCGGGCGCAGTTGTATCCGCAGTTGAGCCTGGTGTTTCAATACGGGCTGGACGCATCTCGAGTGGCCTGGCCGGAGCGCGGGTACGCGGCGTTCGTGAACCTGCACATCCCGGTGTTCGATTGGTTCAAGAGCCGGAACCAGGCGCAGCAGGCGGAACTGCGGGCGCGGCAGGTGGAGGCGAACCGGGAGATTGCGACGCGGACGTTCTCGAAGGAATACCAGAGCGCGCTGGCGCGGGTGAAGCGGATCTACGAGCAGATCGGGATGACGGTGGAGCAGGTGCGGCTGTCGGAAGAGAATTTGAAGCTCAGCCGGGTGCGGTACGAGGGGGGAGAGGGATCGGCGCTGGACGTGGTAGCGGCGCAGCAGCAGTTGACGCAGGCCCGGTCGAACCGGTACGCGGCGGTGGCGGCGTACCTGACGGCGCGGGCGGACCTGGAGGTCGCGAGCGGACGATGAGAACGGCACTGTTTGTTTTGATACTGGCGTTGGCGGGCTGCGGGACGCAACGGGAAGAGGCGGCCAAGCCGGTGGTGGCGGTGAAAGTGGCGCGGGTGGAGAAGGCGACGGTCGCGGTGGTGGTGCGCGCTCCGGCGACGGTCTATCCGAGGGAGCAGGCCAACATCGCGGCGCGGATCACGGCGCCGATCCGCGAACTGCGGGCGCGGATGGGAGACGACGTCGCGGCGGGGCAGGTGCTGGCGGTGCTGGAGAGCAGGGACCTGGCGGGGCAGCGGCAGGAATCCGCCGCGGCGGTGACGGACGCGCGGGTGACGCTGGAGCGGCTGAGGAGCGGAACGCTGCCGGGTGACGTCGAGCGGGCGCGGGGACAGGTGGCGACGGCGGAAGCGGCGCTGGGGCAGGCGCAGAAGATCTACGAGCGGCGGAAGGAGCTTTTTAAAGAGGGGGCGATTCCGGGGCGCGATCTGCTGGTGTCGGAAACGGATTTTGCCAAGGCGAAAACGGACTACGAGGTGGCGAAGAAGTCGCTGGACCTGCTCCAGAACCAGTCGGGGGAGCGGGACATCAAGATCTCTCAGAGCAAGCTGGAGCAGGCGGAGGCGCGGCTGGCGACGAGCAAGGCGCAATTGGATTTCGCGGAAATCCGGAGCCCGTTCGCGGGGACGGTGACGGCGCAGAACGTGTACCCGGGGGACATGGCGAAGCCGGACGCGGTGATGTTCACGGTGATGGATTTGAGCGTGGTGGTGGCGCGGGCGCAGGTGCCGGAGGGAGAGGCGGGGGCGGTGCGGCTGGGGCAGAGGTGCGAGTACGAGATGGGTGCGGCGGGAAGAGTGACGGTGGTGAGCAAGGCGGTGGACGCGGCGCGGCGGACGGTGGAGGTCTGGTGCGAGATCCCGAATGGGAAGCGGGAGCTGCGCGGGAACGTGTTCGGCAACGTCGCGATCCACACGGGGGACATCCCGGAAGGTCTGGTCGTGCCACTGGCGGCGGTGCAGTTCGAAGAGGGGACATCGAAAGGGACCCTGTTCGTGGTGGATGAAAAGAAGGTGGCGCACAAGCGGGAGGTGGAGACGGGGCAGAGGTTTGAGGGAAAGGTGCAGGTCCGGAGCGGAGTGGCGGCGGGCGAGATGGTCGTGGTGGAAGGAGGCTACGGGCTGGCGGAGGGCATGGAGGTGAGGTGGTGAGGGGGGGGCTGGCCGGGTTCATCGAGGGTCACGGCCGAGGGCTGGTGCTGGTGGTGCTGAGTTTCGCGCTGGCCGGGTGCGTGTTCCTGTTCCAGTTGCCGATTTCGATATTCCCGCAGACGGATTTTCCGCGGATCGTGATTCTGGTGGACAACGGGATCGCGCCGGTGAACATGCAGATGCTGGAGGTGACGCGCCCGATCGAGCAGGCGATCCGGCTGGTGCCTGGGATCACGGACGTACGGAGCGTGACGGCGCGGGGGGCGACCGAGATCAGCGCGTTTTTCCGGTGGGACGTGGACATCCTGAACGCGCTGCACCTGGTGCAGGGGCAAATCGCGCAGATCATGCCGACGCTGCCGCCGGAGGCGCGGTTCAACGTGCACCGTCTGACGTTCTCGGTGTTCCCGATGATCGGGTTCAGTGTGACGAGCGAGAGCAAGAGCACGGCGGAACTGTGGGAGATGGTGTATTACGACATCGCGCCGCGGCTGTACCGACTGCCCGGGGTGGCGGAGACGCGAATCGTGGGCGGGCGCCAGCCGGAGTACCACGTGCTGGTGGACCCGCAAAAGCTGAACGGGTACGGCCTCGCGCTGACCAAGGTGGTGGAGGCGATCCGGAACACTAACGTGATCGCGCCGGCGGGGATGGTGCAAGAGAACTACCACCTGTACCTGACCACGGTGACGGGGCTGGTGCGGGACCGCGAGGACATCGAGAAGCTCGTGGTGGACGTGGTGAAGGGGACGCCGGTCGAGATCCGGGACCTGGCGCGGGTTGTGCCGGGCGAGCAGCCGGTGTACAACATCGTGACCGCGGACGGGCGGCCGGCGGTGCTGGTGAACGTGCTGCAACAGCCGGACGGGAACGCGGTGGGGATCGCCGACGCGGTGAACCGGGAGCTGGCGGCGATCAAGAAGGGGCTGCCGGCCGACGTTCACATGGGGATTTTCTACGACCAGTCGGTGCTGGTGCGGGACTCGATCGCGAGCGTGCGGGACAGCATTCTGATCGGGCTGGCGCTGTCGGTGGCGGTGCTGCTGGGGTTCCTGAAGAGCTGGCGGACGACGGTGGTGGCGGCGGTGGTGATCCCGGTGGCGGTGCTGATCGCGATCGTGTTCATGAAGCTGTTCCAGATGAGTTTCAACCTGATGACGCTGGGGGGCGTGGCGGCCTCGATCGGGGTGGTGATCGACGACGCGATCGTGATGGTGGAGAACATCACGGTACACATGTCGCTGGGGCAATCGCGGATGGAGGCGGCCAAGAGCGCGATTACGGAGCTGACGCCGGCGCTGATCGGATCGACGCTGACGCCGATTATGGTGTTTGTGCCGCTGGTGTTTCTGGGCGGGATTACGGCGGTGTTCTTCCGCGCGCTGGCGATGACGATGGTGACGGCGCTCGCGGCGTCGCTGTTCCTGGCGATATTTTTTACTCCGGTGCTGGCGGGGGTGGTGTTTAGGCGGGGGGCGGTGGCGGCGGATTTGGAGGCGGCGGAGCAGGCGGGCGAGGGGCGGGTGATGCGGTGGGGGACGGCGCGGTACGAAGCGGCGCTGCATTGGGCGCTGGCGCATACGCGGGTGGTGATCATTGGGGCGGTGGCGATTCTGGCGGGATCGGTGGCGATCTACATGCAGCTCGGAAGCGGGTTCCTGCCGGAGATGGACGAGGGGGCGTTCGTGCTGGATTACATCATGCCGGCGGGGACGTCGCTTCAGGAGAGCGACCGGGTGCTGCGGCACATCGAGCAGTTCTTGAAAGAGACGCCGGAGGTGGAGAGCTACTCGAGGCGGACGGGGGCGCGGCTGGCACTGGCGATCGCGGAGCCGAACACGGGGGATTTTCTGGTGAAGCTGAAGCGGGGGCGGCGGCGACCGCTGGAGGAGGTGACGGCGGAACTGCGGGGGAAGATCGCGCGGAGCGAGCCGGCGATCGAGGTGGAGTTCCCGCATATCCTGGAGGACTTGATCGGGGACCTGGCGTGGTCGCCGCAACCGATCGAGGTGAAGGTTTACCACGACGATCCGGCGGTGTTCAAGGCGGTGGCGAAAGGTGTGGAAGAGTGGCTGCCGAAGGTGAAGGGCGTGGTGGACGTGGTGAACCAGACCATCGTGGTGGGGCCGTCGGTGAATTTCCGGGTGGATCCGGAGAAGGCGCAGCGGGCGGGGTTCGGGGTGAAGGACGTGGCGGCGCTGGAGTCGGCGATTCTGGATGGGGAACTGGCGTCGGAGATGATTCGGGGGAACCGGCTGGTGGGGATTCGGGTGCGGTATCCGGCGGAGTACCGGGGGTCGGTGGAGAAGTTGAAGTCGCTGCTGCTGACGTCGCCAACGGGCGTTTCGACGCCGCTGGGGAGCCTGGCGGAGGTGGTGGTAGAGCAGGGAGTGACGGAGATTCACCGGGACAATTTGCAGGAGATGACGTCGGTGACGGCGCGGCTGGAGGGTCGGGATTTGGGGTCGGCGATTCAGGAGATACAGGCGCGGTTGCCGAAGGAAGTGCACATCCCCGCGGGGACGGACATCGAGTACGGCGGGCTGTACAAGATCCAGCAGGAATCGTTTCGGGCGCTGACGCAGGTGCTGCTCACGTCGATTCTGCTGATCTTCATTATTCTGGTGTTCGAGTTCCGTTCGTTTTCGCACCCGATTGCGATTCTGGCGGCGACGATTCTGTGCGCGTTCGGAGCGCTGGGGGCGCTGTGGGCGACGGGGTCGACGCTGAACGTGGCGTCGTTCATGGGGGCGATCATGGTGGTGGGCATCGTGCAGAAGAACGGGATTCTCATGCTCGATGCCGAGAAACGTTTTACGGCGGAGGGGTTCGAGCTGCGGGAGGCGATTTTCCATGCGGGGCGGCGGAGGCTGCGGCCGATTCTGATGACGGCGCTGGCGACGATGGCGGGGATGCTGCCGCTGGCGCTGGGGATCGGGAGCGGGGCGCAGTTGCTGCAACCGCTGGCGATCGCGGTGATTGGCGGGGTGGCGGTGTCGATGGTGCTGTCTTTGTTGATTACGCCGGTGCTGTTTTGTTGGTTGAGGGGGAGGGGGTTGTAGGGGGAATGAGCGCTTGCAGGCGGCGGTGGTGATGCGCTTAGATGGTAGTGTGAGTGAATTGGTTTTCGAGGTCACGCAGGAGGCGGACGGCGGTTATTGCGCCGAATGCCTGACTGAGTCGATCTTCACGCAGGGCGACTGCTGGGACGAGTTGCGCGCGAATGTGAAAGAGGCTGTCGCGGCCTTTTACTTTGACCGGCCGGGACCCGAACGGGTGCGGCTGCACCTAGTTCGCGACGAGATGCTCGCGCTCAAATGAGGCTTCCGCGGGACGTGAGCGGTGCGGAGGTGGTCTCCGCGCTGTGCCGTCACTGGGGCTACCGGAGGGTGAACCAGGTCGGGAGTCACGTGATTCTCGAGACCGAGGAACCGGCCCACCACCGAATCGCCGTTCCGGCCCACAGATCGCTACGAGTGGGGACACTGAATAGCATCATTAGTGTCCGGCTAAATTTTCTCTGGAACGAATAAACGGCGCAGAATCATATCGATAGCGGGATTGACGGATTTTTCGATTTGAAGTCGAGGCGGCTGGATTTGGCTGCTTGGGCCGG
>JBEKWU010000106.1:0-17642 GCA_049512775.1 Bryobacteraceae bacterium | reverse complement strand
GCCACTCTGGCACAGTCCGGATTCCAGGCTCATCGACCATTCGAAACCAAGGCCGTTTCCAGGCTCAGCCTGTGTTGGAAATAAAATCAGATTCCAGGCTCATTCTTGGATTGGAAAATGCTGGGCCCCCGCACCGCGTCCTTTTTCCCCCATAGCGTTTCCAGTATCTCATCTGGGAGAATGGTTTTTCCGGCGTTCTCATGTCCCGCACTCGAATCGTTCTCATCCTGTTCGTGGTCCTCATCCTTGCCCTGGCCTGGTGGATTCGCCGCAGGAGCACCCGCCCGCCCGAGATCCCCTTCGCCGAGACGCGCCGGGAGACACTCGTGAGCACGCTCTCCACCAACGGCAAAGTGGAACCCTCGGAATGGATGGCCGTGCGTGCGGAGCGCGCCGGCACCGTCTCCCGGGTCGCCGTCCAAAAGGGGCAGCAGGTGCCCAAGGGCGCCCTGGTCGTGGAACTCGATGCCCGCGATGCACGCGCCGACGTCTCCGCCGCCGAAGCCGCGGTGGCCCAGGCCCGCGCCGGACTCGAGACCGTCAACCAGGGCGGCCGGTCCTCGGCCCAGGTCGAGATCGACGGCGCGCTCGAGCGAGACCGGCTCGAGCTCGAAGCCGCCCTGCGGGACTACGCGACTCTCCGGCGCCTGGCCGAGAAGCAGGCCGCTACCAGGCAGGAGGTCACCGACGCGAACCAGAAGGTGCAGCAGTTGCAGGCCGGGATGCAGGCCCTGGCGCGGAAGCGCGCTGCCCTGGTCAGCCCGGCCGACCGAACGACGGCCGAGGCCAAACTCCGCGAAGCTCTGGCCGCGCTCGAACAAGCGCAGGCGCAGCTCGAGCGCAGCCGCCTCCAGGCGCCCATGGCTGGCGTGGTCTATGACCTGCCCGCCCGCATCGGCGCCTACCTGAATGTGGGCGACCTCGCGGCCCAGGTCGGCGACATCAAGACGCTCCGCGTGCGCGTCTACGTCGACGAGCCGGAACTCGGCCGCGTTGCCCGGGCGATGCCGGTCACCATCACCTGGGATGCCATGCCCGGACGCCGTTGGGACGGCGTGGTCGACAAAATGCCCGCCCAGATCGTCGCCTTGGGAACCCGGCAAGTTGGCGAGGTGATCTGCGCCATCCGGAACCCCGACCTGCTCCTGCTGCCTGGAACCAACATCAATGCGGAGATCGTTTCCCAAGTGGTCGACAACGGCCTGGTGATTCCCAAGGAAGCCATCCGCAAGGAGAACAACCAGGTCGGTGTCTACCGCCTGCGCGGCGAGCGCGTCGAATGGCGGCCCATACAGCTCGGCGCCTCCAGCGTCACCCGCGCCGCCGTGCTCCAAGGGCTCGCCGAAGGCGACCTGGTGGCTCTGGCCGCCGAGGCCCCGCTCCACGACGGCGATCGCGTTCAGCCGGTCTTCCGGTAGGATAAGGCTGGAGCCTTATCCTACTCCACCACCGCGGAAGCCGAGAGCGTCAAGAACGAGTTTCGTTCTTCGGGTGTGCTTCCGCCCGCCCGCCCCATCAGCAGCACCGGGATCGGGTCCTGCTTCGGGTCCACCCATGCTTCCGTGCCGAACGCGCCGCCGTGGCCGAACGTGCCGATGGATCGCAGTTCCAGCGTGCCCAGCGGCTCGCGCACCACCGTCCATCCCAGCCCCCAACCCAACTCCGGGGTGAAGCCGGCCTTGAGCTCGCCCGTGTACAGCATGGTCATCACCTGGACCGACTGGCGCGACAGCAGCCGCCTCCCGTTATACGTCCCGCCGTTGAGCATCATCTGGTGGAACGCCAGCACGTCCGCCGCGGTCGCGAACATGCCGCATTCCGGGCACGGGTACTTCGCCCCCTTGCGGTATTGGTCGGGCGCCCCGCCGTAGGTTTCCGGGCCCGCGCGGCGCAGCTTGCCATTCTCCAGCGTGTAGACCAGCGCGATACGAGGGATCTGGTTCGCGGGCAACGTGCCAAACCCGGCGACCTCATGGTCCGAACTCCAATCTCGCCAGGGATGATCGGTCAAACAGCCTTTCTTAAGAGCCGCCAAAATCAGCGTGCAACGGAAACCATGTGTTTTCCGAACACCCCTGACGGCGCGGTTTTTCGCTGATAATCTCCCAAGAGACGGCGGCCTCTCTGCAGGGGGGCGGACAACGGCCGGCGACCTGAGGCAGCCGATTCAGAGTGCCTGGACGCGATCTCGCCTGGGTTGATCGGCGGCGGGCGTTTTCTAAGGAGCGTCAAAATCAGAGCGCGCCGGCTTCGTGCCGCGCCGACGGTCGGCCTGTGCGAGCCACTGGTGCACTGGCGCCGTCGCACCGACAACGCCGCCATCCTGACGATTTCGCCTAAACTATGGGGACGCCATCTCACCCGGATGATCGGTGGCTGCCCTTTCTTAAGGGCCGCCAAAATCAAGCCGGAGGGGAGGCCTTGAAGAAGGTTTCGCAGGCCTCAAGGCCGCCGACAGAGGCGCCCAACGCAGCGGAACGAAGAGTTGTGCCATCCAATGTTGGGTGAGTCTCGACGCGCATGGCGCAATCCGCCCAGTTCTTCCATGTGCGTGTGTGCGATGTCGGTGGGCGAGCATCGCAGCAGCAATTCCCAATCGCGAATCCCGAACGATGATCGGTATAGCCTCTTTAGCGCACGTGAAATGACCGCTTGACATCGAATCGCTCATGTAGTAGCATCGATGCTGTCATGCAGAGGCTGGCGTCGCGTCGTGAGCCGCGACACATCATCGGGAGCGCAGTGGGCCTGCTGATTTCGAGTTGCTTTGCTCCGATGTCAGCAACCGGACAGACACCCTCCTTAGCGGTTGTCGGCGTAAAGCTCATAAAATCCGATCCACGGCAAAGTGCGCCGGCCTTCCATGTTCAGCTTCCATCGAACTGCAGAGTCTGCTTCCTCGTGAACGATCCCGCTTACCACGGCGAGAATCCTCGTGAGATCTACTTTCACGTGCGCGTGCCATCGGACCGGTCGGTCATTGAAAACATCCGGGTCGATGCAGGGGGGGACGCCATCGGCGCGGTGATCGTCGAGAAGAATCGCATCCCGTTCTCCCTGGCCGGCGGAGTTGTCACTTTCGATCTGCCTGTCGTACCGCGGGCGCGATCCTCAACCGTCGAAGTCCAGACCAGCCTGGAGTGGCCGGGCATCGTTCTGCGCATCGAACACGCGTTTCCGGACCGGCGAGCCGGCAAGTACGCAACCGGCGAATTTCCTTCGGCGCAGAGGGCGGCGGCGCTCAACCTGGAATTTGGGTTGCGAGAAGCCATCAGCGACCTGAGACTGGATCGAGAGGTGGATAGCCGCGGATTGGGCAAGATCCACCTCATGGGATTCGACACCAACAACCCGCTCGGCCATGAGGATTACCCGCCCCACATCCATCTGATTTTGCGCTGGCCGCACTTCGCGGGCTCACAAGCGCCTCACTATTACATCAACGGCAAAGGCCGCCTGCTTCCAGATACCTCCGTCACCATCGATGGGATGGCGGAGATCGCAGCCACGCGCGTCGGCAAGGGAGTCTGGCTGCCCGCAATCGATTATCTGGGTGAAGATCTCTATGAAACTCTGATCACGGACGACGGAGAGTTCACGCTGCGCCGTCCTGGCGCTGCCTCCTGCACGTTGAGGCCAATCGAGGCGGGAGATCGGGGATTTGCTTCAGGCGCCATGGTCCACTGCAGTTCGGGCGCGGCCTATCGTGTACAGGCGAGCGACGATACGGAGCGCGGCGAAATCCGTGTGCGCGTGAACTCGCGACCCGCCGAAGTTTATCGCTATGACGTGGACACGGCCACGTTATTGAGCGCCGAACCGGCCCTGCCTAAGCCGAGCGCCGCCCCGGCGCCCTGACGCGGGCCCGCAGTTGAACGGAATGATTACAGAACGATACGGAATGATAGGAGATGCAATGCGAACAGCAATTTACCGAATCCTGATTCCCGCGCTTCTATTGCCGGGCGCTTCGTGGTCGCAGAACCGCAGCACGGCGGAGATTGTGGGGACTGTAACCGACCCCAGCGGAGCTGTCATACCGGACACCGCGGTCAAGATTACAAACACGAAGACTGGCACGCACGTACAGGCAACCACAAACATGGCCGGCGCCTTCGACGTTCCCTTTCTCGATCCCGGACCCTACACGGTCGAATTTCAGGCAACGGGATTTCAGGCGCTCCTTCGTAAGGGAATCGATCTGCAACTGGATCAAACCGCACGAGTGGACGTGCAGTTGAAAATCGGTTCACAAACCGAAGTCGTTACCGTGGATGCGAGTGCGCCCATCCTCAACACTGATGATTCTCAGCGAGGTACTAACTTCAATGGAGACCTGGTTGCCGCTCTTCCAACCGTGGGACGCGATCCATCCTACCTCGCGCTGTTGGCCCCGGGCACGTCAACCGCCCAGAGCAACGTATCCGGCGTAGATCCAGGCCGCAAAAGTGTGAATGGGAGTCGCGCTTTTAGCATATCCGCGACTATTAACGGTGGATCTGGTGTACTGCCGAACAGCGACAACTTTGTTACCCTGGTTCCGGCGCTGAGTGCGGTCAGTGAGTTCAATGTCATCGAGAATAACTACAACGCCGAGTACGCGACGGGAACTTCTGTCTTGAATATCGTCACCAAAAGTGGCGCCAATCAGTTCCATGGCTCACTTTTTGAATACTTTCAAAACAACGATTTGAACGCGCGAAACTTTTTTGCGAAAAGCGCCACTCCCTTGCGCTACAATCAGCCAGGCGGAACAGTGGAGGGGCCTATCCTTCGTAACAAGTTCTTCTTCTTTTTCAGCTATCAGAAAACGATAAATCCCTCCACAACGATCACCACCCATACCGTCCCTACAGCCGCCGTCCGGGCGGGAGATTTTACCGGGCTTCCCACCATTAACGATCGTCAAACCGGCCTCCCCTTCCCCAACAACGCGATTCCCCCTTCGAGATTCGATACCACCGCGCAGAAGGTCGCCCAGTATTGGCCGGCCACGAATCAATCGGGAAACGTCAACAATTTTTACTATGCAGGTCTTCAGAACCTGACGACCCCCATTTACGATGGCAGAGTGGACTACCATATCAACGACGCCAATAGCCTAACGGGCGCGGGTCACGGTTATCTCTTGACGAATCACCACACGGGTTCGATCCCTGGCCCGGTCTGTTTTGACAAGTCGGAACGCTGCGGCGTCCAGGTTTCCCATAGTCAACAGTGGACTCTCACAGACCGCTGGATCCTGAGTCCCAGCGCGATTAATGAACTTCGCTTCAATTTCGTTCGCCAATTGTTTTATCAGGATACCCCAAATCAAGACCAGAACCTGCCGCAGGCCCTCGGCCTGACAACTGTTCCACCAAACTACTTTCCGTATTTCACTATAGGCGGCGCTGTTCCGACTTCCATTGGCCCCGGCCAGCATTCCGGAGGCGCACAAAGCACGTTTTCCTACGGAGACGCCCTCACTTGGGTGCACGGAAGGCATTCGGTGAAGTTTGGTGGAGAATTTGACAAGTTTCGGTATAACGTAGTGCCAACATGGGACTCTGGGACATTCTCCTTCACGGGTGTCTTCACTGGCGTTGGATTTGCGGATTTTCTGCTTGGGCAGCCTTTTTCTTACTCGCTGAATGCGCAACCCAACACCATGGGCGCCCGGCGTTTTGCGTATGCGGCCTTTGCGCAGGACGATTTCCGCGTTGCGCACAGCCTGACTTTGAATCTCGGAATACGCTATGAGGGTCAGGGAGGCTTTAGCGAGGTATACAACCGGCTTTCGAATTTTAACCCTACTCTCGTCAACCCCGTGACGAACACGCCCGGCGCGATTCTTTTTGCTTCGTCCGGAAACAACACTCTCCAGAATGGCCACTTCGCTCTGTTCGCGCCGCGCATCGGACTGGCCTGGAGCCCCGGGTCTCGGTGGGTGGTGCGCAGCAGCTATGGGGTGTTCTTTGTTCCGATCAGCGCGCAGCGCAACTATAGCTCGACGCCTCCCGGATACGCCATTACGCAATCGCTTCAAGTGACGAACTCATCGAGTCCGGTGCCCATTTTTTTCTTGTCTCAAGGGCCGCCGCCATACCAGTACCCGCCGGCATCTGCCAGAACACCCGCGGTTCAAAATGGCCAATCGGTCAGCTACTATCCGGCCAGCGCGGCGCAGGCCTACATGCAACAGTGGCATCTCAGTCTTCAGAAACAAATCTTGTCGACCACGGTAGTTGAAGCGTCCTATGTCGGCAGCAAAGGAACGCATCTGCTGTTTCCCAGGGATCTGAACCAGGTTCCGCAGACCAGCCTGGGGCCCGGAAACCTTCAACTGCTACGGCCGTATCCGCAGTACCAGAGCATCACTACGTACTTTAACGACGCCTCTTCGAATTACCATGCGCTACAGTTAGAGATCAATCAGCGTTTTTCCCGGGGATTGACCTTCCTGGCAAACTACACGTATTCGAGGTCAATGGATAATTGTTCGCTGGATCTCACCACGGGCGGAGGGTGCGAATATCAAATCGCGGCTAACCCGGCCGCCACCTACGCACCTTCGCAATTCGATCAAACTCATCGTGTCGTCGTTGCGGGCGCCTACGATCTTCCGTTTGGGGCCGGTCGTACTTATGTGAACCACGGCGGAATCGCCAATGTGGTTATCGGTGGATGGACGGTATCGGAAAGCTTCAGCGCCAATACCGGGTTTCCATTCACTGTATTTGCCAGCACGTCTAACCCGGCGCTTAGTGGCAATCTTTTCGCGAATGTCAGTGGAACGCCTACGGTGTCGAATCCGACCCTCTCGCAATGGTTTAACAGAAGCGCATTTTCCAACCCTGCTTCGTTTACGTTCGGCAACTCCGGCCGTGACCTGCTGCGGGGCCCTGGGTTTTGGGATTTTGACGTGTCGGTCAACAAGAAGTTCATAATTCCAATTGGATCGGAGAGCCGCTACCACGTGGATTTTCGAGCGGACTTCTACAACGCCTTCAACCATCCGAATTTCGCGCAACCTAACGCCACTGTTGGGTCAGCGGCAACGGGGACGATTACCGCCACCGCGTACTCGAATCCGAACAACAATCCCTCCCGGCAGATTCAGTTGGGGTTAGCATTCAAGTTCTGAGACGGAGACGTGAGCGGGGTTCAGGGGCAGTTCTGTGCAGATGAGTCCAATGCGAGGCATCGTTCGCAATACGCTTCGGCCTTGCTGAGCATCGGGGATAGGCGGGCAGGCACGCAATGCGAGCATCGATTTGCAGAGTCCTGATTTGCTATTGCCGGGCGCCTCGGGGTGGCGGAACCGCGGCACGGCGGAAAATCGCCGGTAGCGTGACCGGCCCCCGGGGCGATCTGCTCCTTAGGAGTGCAGGTCGCCGTAACGAAGACGTTGATCCGCATTGAGGCTTCGACCCCCCACCGGGCGGGAGTTTCCGATGTCCCGTTTTTGCAGCCTGGCTGGTATTCCTCCGTGGCGCGCGTGGACGCGCAATTGACTGAGGAATCCGTGCGCGATTGAAGTAGGTGTCTAATGTCTGTTTTAATGATGGGCATGTTCCGATCCTGCGCCGCGGCGTTGCTCATATCGGCGGCAGCGCTGCCTGCCGCAAATCCGGACCAGCCAGTTCGGGAGATCCTGCTGGTCCATTTCACGCACACGGATCTGGGATTTACGGATCATCCGGCGGTAGCGCGGGAACTCCAGCGCCGCTATCTGGATATCGCTCTCGACGCGGCGCTGGCCACGCGAGGGAATCCACCGCCGGCACGCTTTTACTGGACCGTGGAAGCGTCTTCCACCTTCTATGAATGGTGGAAGACGGCGCCGCCGCAACGCCGGGGGCAGTTTCTTGATTGTGTGCGCGCCGGACAGATCGACGTAACCGCGATGCCTTTCAACACTACGCCGTTCTTGGACGCGCAACAATGGGGCGTGGTGGCCCATTGGCTGCCGGAGCCGCTTTGGACCGCGACGCGTCCGAGCGCAGCCATGCAGGACGATGTCAACGGGTTCCCACGCGCAGGCGCCCGGCTTCTGCTGCAGCGCGGAATTCGCTTGCTCTGGACCGGCATTAACAGCGACAGCGGCGGGCCTCCTATCCCGGCGCCGTCCGCCTTCTGGTGGAAGATGCCGGATGGCCAGCGGCTTTTCGTCTGGGTGGGGCTGCACTACGGCTCCGGCTACGATTTCTTCGAGGCCCACTCCTGGCGCCGCGGACCAGTGCCTCGGGCAGCCGACACGGCATACCGTCCGCCGCGTCGTGGAGAGATTTTCGCTTCCGACGAAGGGTCCGTCCGCCGCGCTCAGCAACGGTGCATCATGCAACTCCGCGCGCTTGCCGGGCGCGGGTATTGCTACGCGATGGTGATCCTCCCGGTCACGAATCAGTGGCGGCTCGATAACGATCCGCCGTTTCCCCCATTGGTCGATTTCGTGGCCGAGTGGAACAAGTTAGGACTCCAACCGGCGCTGCGCTTCACTACGGCGTCCGACGCACTCCAGCGCATGCAGCGGGAAATCGGTGGGAAGATCCCCGAATACGCGGGAGAGTGGACGGACTGGTGGGCCAACGGGACAGCGTCGGCGCCCCGTGAACTCGCGGCGTCGCGGGAAGCCAAGCGAAACCTCGCCGCCGCCGCGTCGCCCGTGTGGGGCGCGGTGGATCAACAGGTCCAGTCTACGATCGCGAAGCTGTATCGATCTCTGTGCGTTTTCGACGAGCACACCTGGGGTTCCAGCATGAGCGCTGCACTCCCGGACAGCCTGGATTCCGCTGGACAGTTCGACGAAAAGGCCGGGCTGGCCTGGCGAGCGATGGCGAAGTCCGAGTTTCTACTCTCCCAGCGAGCGCGAACGCGGCTCGCCAATCAACCCGAAGGCCTATACGTCGTGAATGCCTCGAACGCGCCGTTGAGCGGTTGGGTCCGGTTCGCGGCCGGCGGGTTGCGGGCAGAGTTCGTGTCCGTCGAAGACCTATCCAATGGAGGTCGGCAGCCCATCCGCTTTGAAGACGGAATGTCGCCGTGGAAGCGCCCCCGCGGCCCGCAGGACCTCACCGCCTTGAACACACAGGCAGTTTTCGCCGATCGCAGTCCCCACCGCGTTGCGGCCATTTGGGTGCAGGGACTCGCTGCCAACACGACGCGCCGCTATCGTCTGCTCACAGTGGCGGCCTCCCAGCCCTCGTACTCCGCGGGACCCGATATTCGCTTGGACGGCGACGGTTGGCCCGTTTCAGCCATCTGGAGCGGCATGGCGGATACGCTGTTCCTTCCCCGATTTGGAACTTTTCTGTCGGAGCGGGTGCGGGGTTTCGCTCCTCGGTGGAAAGCCATGGACGTGTTCAACGCCGGCGCCGCCGAGCGCGCCAGCCTGCGTTCGGAGGTTCTGGAAGAGACGGAAGCAAAAGCCGGCGCCATGGCCCGGTTCGAAGACACTGGTCCCACTCTCGTGTACGAGCAGCCCCTTTCCCATTCTCGTTTGCGGTGGGCGATCCGCCGTCTGGAGATCTGGAAATCAGAACCGCGCGCGCGATACACTCTGCGGTTGAACCGGATTTCTTCAGACGAACCGGAGGCGTTCTTCGTCGATTTCCCCTTGCCTTCCGGCGAGATTCTGCCGCGCCTCAGCAGCGGCGGCGAGGAGTTCGTGCCTTATCGCGACCAGATCCCTGGAACCTGCCGCGACTACTTCGCATTCGACGGCTGGGCGCAGTACGATACACCCCGGGGCCACTGGCTTTGGTTCAGCCGGGACGCCGCTCTCGTCACGTTCGGAGGGAACCAGCTGCTTGCAAAACGGTCAACTCCCCCTGAGAACCCTGGCCGCGTCCTGGCAATGATCTTCAACAATTTCTGGTACACCAACTTTCCGGGAAATAGCCACGGCACGATGGAGTTCCAGTTCGATCTGCTCTGGAAGCGACCGCGTGAATCGCCGAGCGCCGCGGATATGGCCGCCGCCGTGATGACCGAACCAGTCATCGAAATCAATCCCGGTGGAAGGGAAGAGCCTCTGTATCTGCGCTGGCTCTACAAACCATGAAGCGGAAACACATATGAATCCGAAGGCCATCTCCCGGACCGATCAGATCCTTCGCGAACTGCAGCGCGCGGGGTCCGTTTCCATCGACTCTCTCTGTTCGCTGCTAAGTGTCTCCATTGCCACCGTCCGCCGCGATTTGCAGGATCTCGAGGAGCAGGGCCTGCTGCGGCGTACACACGGAGGCGCCGTCTCCATCGAGCCACTGTTTTACGAAGCTTTCCGCCACGACTCGTCATTCCAGGAGCAGATCGGCCGCCATGCCGAGGAAAAACGGCGTATTGCGATGGCCGCTGCCGACCTTGTAGAAGACGGTGACACCATCGCTCTTACCGCGGGAACCACGACTACCGAAGTTGTCCGCTGTATCCGGAATCGCCAGGGAGTGATTGTCGTTACCAGCACGGTCAATGTTGCGATGGAGCATAGCAAGCGGAAGGACATCGAGGTCTTCGTAACCGGCGGCTTCCTGCGCGGCGATTGGTTTTCACTCGTTGGAGAGGCCGCCAATTCCGCTATGCGCCAGATCTTCGTGGAGAAGGCATTTCTAGGCGTGAACGGAATCGACGCCCAGCGCGGTCTCACCAGCGGAAACTCGGGTGAGGCGGCGATGAACCGGGTTATCGTCAGCCAGGCGCGGAAGAAGATCGCGGTAGCGGACCACAGCAAGCTCGGTGCGATCGCCACGTACCGCTTCGCCGGGGCTGAAGAAATGGATCTGCTCATTACCGATAGTGGCGCCTCGGACGAGCTCATCGCCCCTTTTCTCGATCGCGGTATCGAGGTGCGGCGTGTTTAGCGCCAAGGCAATTGCCATTGATATCGGCGGGAGCCATGCTGCCTGCGCAATCGTCGAATCCGGTGAGATCCTCGCCGCGGAGCGTGTGCCTATTCACGATACGGCTCTGATCGAAACTCATCTGCCGGCGGTTGCGGACGCGGTCCGCCGCGCACTTGGCCGTGCCGGGGTGTATGCATCGGATTGCGCTGGGGTGGCGCTCAGCTTTCCAGGGATCGTCGATCCCAGCACCGCCCGTGTCCTGTCAACGCCGCGGGGTAAGTATGCCGACGCTGGCCGGTTGGATCTGGCGCATTGGTGCGGCACGGAGTTCGGCCTGCCGCTTCGGGTCGAGAATGACGCGCGTATGGCGCTGCTGGGAGAACGATTCGCCGGTGCGGCGCGTGGGTTCGACGACGTCGTAATGGTGACGCTCGGAACCGGAGTGGGAGCGGCGGCCATGATGGGAGGGCGGCTGGTTCGTGGAAAGCATTTCCAGGGTGGATGTCTGGGCGGCCATCTGCCGGTTGTCTGGAACGGTCGACGGTGCATTTGTGGAAACGTTGGCTGCATTGAAGCGGAAGCCTCCACCTGGGCGCTCCCCGAGATCTGCGCGTCCTGGCCGCGCTTCGGGGAATCTGCCCTGGCGCGCGAGCCGCAAATCGACTTCGAAACTCTCTTTCGTTGCAGCCGCGCCGGCGATCCCGCCGCGATCGAGATCCGCGAAAGATGTCTGGGGATATGGGCTGCCGGAATTGTCGGACTCATTCACGCATACGACCCCGAGGCGGTTGTACTGGGCGGCGCGGTGATGCGGCGCGCGGACGACATTCTGCCTTCTCTTCGGGGGCATGTCCACGCGCACGCCTGGACCCCGTGGGGAGAGGTGGACATCCGTGCCGCCGCCCTCGGTTCCGACGCCGGGTTATTGGGTGCGATTCCGCTTCTGAGTGAGACGCGTTGACCGGGAGATCCGATTACGACAAGTCGCCATACGTGGCCGCGGACTCCGCCGATGCTTGTTCCGTGGGCTGGGGCGATATTCTGGCGCGCCTTTGTGGCGCGATTCCTCCCGGCCGCTTCGTGCTGTGCGTGGAGTGCTATCCCGGCGCTTTCGTATCCGAAATCGCGGCTGCGATTGGAGACTGGCTCCGCCCGGCGGTTAGAATCCGCACCGATGAGTGCTTCAAACCGGCTTGCGAAATCGAGCGGATGCTGGCGCCGTACCTCACCGACGATCGCGTGTTCGGAAAAACGAACGACATCGAAATCTGTGATTTCTTCGATCCCGTCAAGGTGAAAGACGCACGGCGGACCCTTGCCGCGGCGGGTGTCGGCTTGATCGTAGTGATTGGCACGGGCGCCACCCTCGTTGCCGAAACCTGGGATTGCCTCGCCTATGCCAATATGGCGCGCTGGGAAATCCAGCAGCGGCAGCGGCGCCATGAAATCGGTAATCTCGGTTCCACAACCGAGCACGAATCGGCCGCCGCCATGTACAAACGCGGCTTCTTAGTCGATTGGCGCGCCGCGGATCGCTTGAAGCGGGAGTTGTACGAGCGCATCGATTTCCTTCTCGACACCAACGACGCGCGCACACCCAAAATGATTTCGGGCGCCGCTTTCCGCCGCGGTCTTGATACCGCCGTCCGGCGGCCGTTCCGAGTGGTTCCGTTCTTCGATCCTGGTCCGTGGGGCGGCCAGTGGATGCGACGGAATTTCGGTCTCCCCGATGGTCCTTCAAACTATGCCTGGGGGTTCGATTGCGTCCCGGAGGAAAACAGTCTGCTGCTGGGTTTTGGCGGGACACGTATTGAGACGCCGGCGATGGATCTGGTGCTCTGGTGTCCACGAGAACTTCTCGGCGAGTACGTATATGGCCGTTTTGGCGTCGAGTTTCCCATTCGCTTCGACTTCCTCGACTCCATGGAGGGAGGCAATCTTTCATTGCAGGTACATCCGCTGGCGCCCTTCATCCGCCGCCATTTCGGAATGGCCTACACACAGGATGAGAGCTACTACTTAATGGAATGCGGTGACGATGCCCGAGTGTTCCTGGGACTCAGAGAAGGAGTGGACGCCGGTGCCTTCGCTGCGGACTTGCAGCTTGCCCAGAGCGGTGGGCGGCCGTTTCCGGCAGAGCTGTACGTCAACGTCTGGCCCGCGCACAAACACGATCACTTTCTCATTCCCGCAGGGACCGTCCACTGTTCCGGGCGCAACTGTGTGGTCCTGGAAATCAGCGCCACCCCTTACATCTTTACTTTCAAGCTGTGGGACTGGGGAAGGCTGGGACTCGACGGAGAGCCCCGGCCGATTCACCTCAGTCACGGCCTAGAGAATATTCAGTGGGACCGGACGACAAGGTGGGTAGAGCACGAGTTGATCAACCGTGTGGAACCTATCTCGGCGCAGGAATGCTGGCGGGAGGAACGCACCGGACTGCATGAGTCGCAGTTCATTGAAACCCGGCGGCACTGGTTCACTGGTCCTGTCCTTCACGACACTCATGACACGGTGAACGTCCTCAATCTGGTCGAGGGGAAATGTGCGGTAGTGGAGAGTCCGTTGGGAGCATTTGATCCTCTGGTAGTGCATTATGCCGAGACGTTCATCGTTCCGGCGGCCGTTGGGCCTTACGTGGTCCGGCCCGGTCAAAACTGCCGCGGGTCTTACGCCACTGTGAAAGCGTACGTCAGGAAATGAAGGAGCAACGGCGTTGACCAGTTCGCCAAAGCTGTACGTCTACGGAATTACGGCCGTCGCGGCTGTTTCCGGCCTGCTGTTCGGTTTCGATACGGCGGTCATCAACGGCGCACTCGTTTTCCTGAGGGAGCAATTCCGGCTATCGGATGCGCAAACGGAAGTAGCCGCGGGAAGCCTTCTGCTAGGGTGTGTTTTCGGTTCGAGCGCTGCTGGAGGCCTCACCGATGCCTGGGGCCGCAAGAAAGTCTTGCTGGCGGCGGCGATGTTGTTTTGCCTTTCTTCGCTGGGCACAGCGCTGCCGCGAAACCTGACCCAGTTCGTCGTGGCGCGCTTCGCTGCCGGCCTGGCCATTGGAGTGAGCTCGGTACTTGCGCCGATGTATATAGCCGAGGTGTCTCCAGCGCACATCCGCGGCCGGCTTGTCACGCTGAACCAGATGGCGATCGTTACCGGAATCCTTGGCGCATACTTTGTGAACTGGTGCCTATCAGGTCTGGGCGCGGAAAGCTGGCGCTGGATGTTCGCCAGTGCCGCCGTGCCGTCGTTGGTCTTCTTCGTAGCTCTGCTGCGCATTCCCGAGAGTCCTCGATGGCTCGTCCGCCGCGGCCGCGAACAACAGGCTTTTGGGATACTGACACGCATCAGCGGAGAGATGGCGGCCCGCAAGGAAGTTCTGGCGATTGGCAGCAGCCTCGCCAAAGAATCGGGCTCCTTCCGGGAGTTACTCACTCAGGAGTTGCGCCGACCGTTGTGCATCGCTGTCGCGCTCGCTGTACTGTCTCAGGTGACCGGCATCAACACAGTGATCTATTACGGTTCGATTCTGCTCAAAGAGCACGCGGGCCGCACGAGCGCCTCTTCCGCGATTGGCGCGAATGCGATCATTGGCCTGACGAATTTTCTTTGCACGATTCTCGCTACGCTGGTGATCGACAGGGTCGGGCGCAAGGTGCTGCTGTTATTTGGTTCGGCGGGTATGGGTGTGTCCCTGGCGATGCTGGCTATGGCTTTTCGAATCTCGCCGCCGCCGGCCAATCTGATTGTCATTCTGGTGCTGGCGTACGTGGCCTTCTTTGCGGTGAGCCTCGGTCCGGGGACCTGGGTGTACCTTGCCGAACTGTTTCCCACCGCGGTGCGCGGCCGCGCCATGTCTCTTGCCACCCTCAGCCTGTGGCTGGCGTGTCTGGCCGTGACTCTTTCGTTCCTGACGCTGGTCCGGATTCTCTCGACGGCGGGAGCGTTCTCCGTATACGGCGGACTCTGCTTTATCACTTTCGGATTTGTGTGGTTTTGGCTTCCCGAAACCAAAGGCCTATCACTGGAAGAGATTCAGTCGTTTTGGACGCCGCGCGGACGGAAGAAATAGGCTGAGACTTCGCTCCCCCCAGTCTCCCCGTGTGGTCAAGCAACTTACGCAACTGACGGTATGTTGACCGTCAGCACCCCGCCCGCGGCGATAGCCAGGGTCCTCATTCGCAATCTTGAATCAGACACTAGCCCACTCGAGTTTTCGGACTGAAAGAAAAAGCTGTCCTGCATGCCCAGCGGCTTCAAGATGCGCTCGTCGATGAACCGCTCGTAGGGCTGCCCGGCGACCACCTCGATGATGCGCCCGAGCACCGCAATCCCTGCGTTGCTGTACTTCCACTGCGCGCCGGGCTCGAATTCGAGCGGCGCCTGGGCGTAGTATGACACCGCGTCCGCCAGCGTCGCGCCGAACGTCGACATGATGTTGTGAATCATCTCCGGCGTATTGACGCCCGCGGTGTGCGTGAGCAGATCGCGGATCGTGAAGGGACGCCAGGTGCGCTTCAGCGGCAGGAACTCGGGCAAGTACTTTTCCACCGGGTCGCTCAGCGCCAGCCGCCCCTCCTCCATCAGCATCATGACGCCCACCGCGGTGACCGGTTTGGTCATCGACATGATCTGGAAGATCGAGTCGCTGCGCATCGGCTCCCTGTTCTCGAGGTCCCGGTACCCCACCGCGTCCAGCCGCGCCACCACGCCGTGCCGCGCCACCAGCGTCACCGCGCCCGCGAGCGTCCCCTGGTTGACGAACGACTTCATCCGCACGGGGATCAGCGCCAGTTGCTCGGCATCCATCCCGGCTTTCTTCGGATCGGGCGGCGCCGCCCACAGGCACACGGCGGCCGCACACAAGGCAACGAATCGCTTCATGCTGCTATGATACGCCGCCGGCGGGCCGGTCCTTCCGGCAGCCGCAACTCGCCCGGCGCTCGGCTAAGATACAGGCATGATGCGAATCCCGATTCCCGGCATCGTCCTGTGCGGAGCTCTGATGGCTGCTTCCGACATCGATCCGGCCCAGGCTGCGCGCTTTTCCAGGTTGGCGCTCGACTGCGTCCACAAGGAGTACCCCAACAAAATCGCGCACTCTCTGAATTCCGACGCCGACGTGAAGCCGCCCCGCGAACTGACCCCGGCGTTCTATGGCTGCTACGACTGGCACTCCTGCGTCCACGGACACTGGTTGCTGGTGCGACTGGCCCGTCTATTCCCGCAGGCCCCGTTCGCGGTCGAAGCGCGCCGCGCGGTGGGGGAGAGTCTCACGCCGGTCCACATCGCCCAAGAGGTGAAATATCTCACCGGCGAGGGCCGCAATACCTTCGAGCGCCCTTACGGCCTGGCTTGGCTGCTCGCACTCGCCGCCGAGCTGAAGGAATGGGACGACCCCGAAGCGCGGCAGTGGTCCGCTACGCTCGGTCCGCTCGAGCAGGCCGCCACCGCACGTATCGCCTCCTGGCTGCCCAAACTCGACCACCCGATCCGCACCGGCGAGCACAACAACACCGCCTTCGCCATGGGACTGATGCTCGACTATGCCCGCGTTGCCGGCAACGCGGAGTTTGGCAGACTCGTGGAACTGCGCGCGCGGGACTACTACCTGAACGACAGGAATTGTCCGCTCTCCTACGAGCCTTCCGGCGAAGACTTCCTCTCTCCCTGCCTCGCGGAAGCCGACCTCGTGCGCCGCATCCTCCCGCAGGCCGAGTTCGTTCAGTGGTTCACCGCGTTTCTGCCGCGCGTGGATCTGGAACCCACCCGCGTTGCCGACGTAACCGATGCCAAGCTCTACCATCTGGCCGGCCTGAACCTCAGCCGCGCGTGGATGCTGGAGGGCATCGTCTCGAAACTCCCCGCCGCCGATGCGCGTCGCAAGTCCCTTGCCGGGCTCGCCGAAAGGCTCAGGCAGGCCGGGCTTGACAGCATCAAGAACGAGCACTACGAAGGCGGCCACTGGCTCGCCAGCTTCGCTGTCTACCTGGTGAGCGGCCGCGGCCTGCGCTGAGGGGTCAGAGTCGGCGGTCCTGGTCGTGTGTTGGCAGGGTACCAGAATGTCTGTGTGTTGGCGGCCAAGTGGCTGTGACACGTCCTGCCCGCAGAACTGGACTCGGCCCGCGACACGGTTCGACCAGGCTCTCCAACTCCGCGCGGGTGAATCAGCCCAATTCGAAACCGCCGGTGGCGGGTCAGTCCTGCCGGCCAGCCGGTTGTCACGACCCTGCCCCGGCCGGAACCTGCGTTGTGTCGCAGCGGTGGAGGCCGCGAAGGTCCGAGTCCCCGACGGTGGAATGGCGGCAGTCCGCGTCGTCCGCCGCCGCCGTCATTTCACCAGGGCGTCGGCTGCATTGGCGACCAGGATGAACTGGGTCGCGGCGTTCACCACGTATTCGTTCTCGAACCAGAGGAAAGGCCAGTCTTCCTTGAATTCGGGGAAGTCCGGCTGAACGATGACAAAGCCTGGAACCAGACCGCCCGGAATGAAGGCGTAGTCGGCGCGGTTGTTGCCGTAAGCCATCAGCTTCGACCTGGTTCCCACGGCCGAAACCCAGGAAGTGCTCGAAACCGGATGCGCGCCCAGCAGGTAGTTGACGGCGCGCAGGGTGTAGTCCGGGCCGACGATCTCCGGGAAAGCCCGATGCAGGAAGTACATGCGGACGCCGAAGTCGGCAACCGCGCCAGCGCCGCCCCAACTAGCCCGAATATTTCACACGGCCTCTAGCAAAGAGCCGCCGACTCTGGCATAAACATTTGTGGACGCAGATGTTTGAACCAGCAGAAAGCGACTCTTTGCTATGACACAGTGTACGCAAT
>JBEKWU010000105.1:0-28439 GCA_049512775.1 Bryobacteraceae bacterium | reverse complement strand
ATCGTCGAGACCTGCCGCCGCATGAAGATCCCGGTTCGCGACTACCTGGGCGCGGTCCTGCCCGGGCTGGCCGGCGTTTCCATTCAGCGGCTCCGCGAACTCACCCCAGCAGCCTGGGCTGCTCAGAACCCTTAAACCGGGCTGCCGCCCGTGTCAACTGTGTGGTTGCTCTGACGCATACGATTGACCACGGCAACGAGAGCGCCTGCGCCCTACGATCTAGCGGTCCAAGAATAGGTTGCGAGTGGTATACTGATGCGGGTCGGAAGGCCAAGAAGGGAAGTCTTGGCCAAGGTGGAAATCCCGGTGGGGTGCTGGCTGGAGGTGAGGAGGTGTCAAAGAGTCGATGGGGCCGTCGCTTCTGTTCACCTTCCTCCACGACATTAGCAGAGCAATGTCAGAGCCCAGGCAACCGGTCGGAAACGGTTCCGGAGCCGCCGCCTTCTTGAATCGCTATCGGCATCCCGCCAGAACGTTCATCGGCATGCGCCGGAATCCGCATACGGAGTAGTCCCGCCTGCCAGCCAATCAAGGATCGCTTCTGTTTCCATGACGTATCCGTAAGCCCGTCGGAACAGGAGCATCACGGCCTCATGGCTCCCCGCGTCGATAGTAGTGCACGCATCAGATGCGATAATCACGTTGAAGCCACGATCGGCGGCATCCAACGCTGTTAGCTGCACGCAGAAATCGGATGCGAGGCCGGCCATAACTAGGGTCTGGAGCCCCAGGTTGCGGAGGAACAGTTCGATCGCCGTCGAATTGAATGCGCTGGAAGTACTCTTGTCTAGGACTAATTCTCCTGGCATCGGGCGAAGGTTAGAGATGATTTCATGTCCCGGACTGCCAAGCGCCGGCAGATGGCCCGATTGCCCTTTGGTTGCGGTCAAGGCAGCCCGCTCGCGCTTTCGCCGGCGCACGACCAGATCCTCCCCGTCGGGTAATAGAACGGCGTTCCGCGTGAAGATCACACGCCTGCCCTGAGTGCGAAATGCCGACAGCAGCTGTTGAGCTCTTCCGACCACTCCGGGTAGCCGTTGCGAAAACTCATCAAACACTCGTCTATTGCTTCGCATCAGGCTGTGCGCGAGATCATACTGGGGCTCGATGCAATAGTTTTGCATGTCGATGACGAAAAGCCCGGTGCTGTTTGGATCGATATCGAGTTCGACGTTGAAGCAGTCAGAGGGCCACTCTGAGTCGTCCAGAAAAGCGATGCTCCTCGGCATAGCGACCTTCGTTTCGGTTACGGGTAGAATCCAACTCTCACTCGAGGACTGTTATCGGCTCTGCAAGACACTGCTCGATGACGTCCTCACATAGCTCGATTCCAAGCCCTGGCGCCTGTGGCAACTCCCAGCAGCCATCGTGCAGCTCTGGTTCAGGGGCAGCCAGTCTCTCCCGCAGCAGCGATGGAAAAAAGTCGGGATGGGTAAACTCCGTGTACGGACAGTTCGGCACCGCGGCTCCGAAATGCCTTGTGGCCGCGACGCTGAGGCCAGTCTTCCAGGCGTGTGGCACACAGTACAGTCCTCGTTCGGCCGCCATCCGAGCACAGCGCAGGGCCTCCGTCAGCCCCCCGACCCTGCCGATGTCAGGTTGGATGACATCGCAATGACCGCGATCCATCATCTCCCGGAATTCGTGCCGCGTCTGCAGGAGCTCGCCCACGGCCACTGGTGTTGTGGTCGCGTCCGCAAGCCGTGCCAGGCCGTCCACGTCATCCGTGTGCAAAGGAGCTTCGACAAAGAAAAGCTTTGCAGCTTCAATGGAGCGCAGAACCGACAGAGCCGGAGCAGAATTGTTCCAGCGATAGCCCACGTCTACCATCAGATCCCGCTCCTCGCCAACGATCTCTCGGCACTCGTAAATGAAATCGATCAACTGGCGATCCGTTGCCAGGTGCTCAAACAGCATTTCCATTTTGATTGCCTTGAACCCGGCGGCCATGCCCCTCTCCATCAAGCAGATGCACACCCGTTTCATTTCCTCCCAAGAGCGCCCTTGAGGCATGCTGGGGAAAAGAGTCAGATAAGGGGTTACCTTCGGCCTGGCCGGGCCACCAAGCAACTGAAAAGCGGGGACGCCTAGCAGCTTGCCGCGCAGATCATGCAGCGCGGTATCGATTGCCCCTAAAGCCATAATGCCCGCTCCGCGGCGACCCTGATAAATGGTCCCCTGATACAGCACATCCCAGAGCCTCTCTACCTCCAACGGGTCTCTTCCAATAAGCTGGTCCCGAATACTCAAGCTCCAGATATGCGTGGAGGGTACTTGTAGCAATGCGGCAATAACGTTCGGAGGCGCATCGGTTTCGCCGATGCCCGACATTCCGTTGTCAGCCGTGATACGAATCACTGCCGTATCCGCCGAGCCGTCACAGTCGGCGGGATTCACCTGCGGAGAGCGCAACTGAAGACATTCCAATTTTACTATTGTCATACGAGCTCCGTCCTCGACAACAACGACTGTCCAGATCGTCCCCTACCCTGATCCATATCCTCAACGCCTCTGTCCTACCCTCAGACATGCAGCCGCAGGCCCAGGCTTGTCCGTGATAGCATCGTCGGACTGCCGGCTACAATCTGGTAACGGCTGCGATCCGCAGTGATGTCGGGGTGGTGGCCTCTGATCTCCAACCCACTGAGACTGAGTTCCGGTGAAAGCCTCGCCGGAGCCGGGTTGATCAGAATGTCGCCGTTCGTATCCACGGCGACACGGTAGATTGCAGAGAGATACTCTGCCTTCCGGCCGCAGTGTGAAATGCACGCTGTAGAGGAGTGTCGTGCCGATACTCAATCTCGCTGGCCAACACCGCCGGCTCAGCGTCCGTTCCTCTCGCATATACCCCCTTGCCATCTCGCCGCCTCAGTTGGTCCAGGCACAGCGGCTCCGGCAGCAGCGCCAAGGCGGGTGCGCAATCTCACCCTCATCGCCGCACCGAGGTGAAAAGAACCTTGTTCGCGCCGGAGGTCCGGGCAGAAGCGACTGCCATCAAGGCTCCTCAGCCGACCGCAGAGCCACCTTGGGCAAATACAGTGAGTGGACTCTCTGGTAGGGCCGGACCATTCGCGGCGGCGGATTCCGCTGGTCTGGCGCATATACCTTGACGGAGTCACCTTCGCGGACTATCACTGCCGCGTTGCCCCAACGGTCGTCGTCGAGGACCTCTAGCACCGTTCCTGGTAACCTCCTAATCAGCCTTCCGGTCATAGGATCCAGCACGCCGTTTGCACCAAGCGCCAGCACGCGGCCTCTGCGTCCCCAAGGCACAGGGTAGATTTCGTCCGCCGGGCCCTGCCAGGTTGCGAGTATCTTCAGGTCGCGGTTTAACAAATAGTGGATTTGATCCTCGCGCCACGAGGTCACAACGAGCAGTTCGAGACCGGGACTGTCGGGCGCATAGTCCGCTATGCTGAGCGTCTGGACGTGTCCTAATTCACGTCGCGCTCGAAGACTTCCCGAAAGGGGATCGATCTCCAGCAGTCCCATCTCCCCAACCACATAGAAGCACTTGGGTTTCTTGCCTGGGTCGAGGGATTCATACGCGATGTTATCGGCATGGTCGCCGATTCTTAGCTTCCACGCTTCGGACCCGTCGCTGCGCAAGAGGGTGTAGGAGGCCATGACCTCTTCAACGCCATCTCTGTCGACATCAACCGGCAGCGGGAAGTGGCCGGTGCCCAGCGCCTTGTGCCACAGGAGATTGAGTTTATGATCGTACATCCATAGGTTGGTGTAGCGGTCCTTAAGGTACAGGCCTGGCGGTTCGGTGCGACTGATTCTCACGGGGCAGAGCGCGTCGCCGAGCAGCTTTGGATAGGGATAGCCGCGGCTCTCGAGGTATGGGTTTGACTGCGGAGTGCTGACCGAGTACAGAAGCCTGGCGGTGCTCCCTTCCCGCACCTCCAGCCGAAAATCCCGCGCGAGAACGACCTCGTTCTTGCCGTCGCCATTGATGTCGAAGACCTGGATCGGATGGTCGCCTTCCTCGGTGGTCGGATGCCGAATCTCGGCGATCCGCCACAGTTCCCTGCCGTCGAACTTGAAAGCACGGTATGGGTAGCCGGCCTTTGTGCTTTCCGCGGCAACAATCTCCAACTGCCCGTCCGTGTCGACATCAAACAGCATCAGGTCGCGCGTGCCTTCCACCGGCGGGAGGCGGACCTGATGAACGAGGCGGGGTGCGGCGCAATCCGGCAGCGGCGGCAAGACCCGGCGCCGCAGTACACCCTCTACGGACACTGGACCGAATCGGGCGGGGTTGTCCGCAATCAATGCGATCTTGCCGGCCGTCAAGGTGGGATCGGTGACGCTTGCCACGACGCGCCCGTCCACCGTGCAGGTAATGCGTTGGCCGGCCACCGTGACAGCTAGGGAGTAGGTTCTGTCGGGCCGCACTTCAAGAGGCGCCACACGGAGTGCGGTCATGGACTCACTATCCTGGACGCGCAGGTAAAGAGTGGCCCTGTTGCTATCCTCCAGAAGAAACAGGTAGTATTGCCGCGCAGTGAGGTAGCGAACGGCAACGCCGACGGAACAGTTTTTGCCCGGTGTCACCTTTGTGCTGACGGTGTAATCTGTCCAGTCCGGATCGCCCATGGAAAGCGTAAGCCACGGAACGCGGTAGCCGCGAATCATCACGAACGGCTCCACTCCACCCAGCACCTCTCTTACGAAGTTCTCGCGACGCTGCCATTCCGCGCGCCGACTGCCGACCGCCTCAACGCCGCCTTGGATGAGATGCCAGTTCGATGTTTTCCAGGAGCTCAGGAAGCCTTCCTCCCGGACATCAGCGAAGACCAGCCTTTCCTTCTGACTGACGAGGGCGTCCGCCTTGGGAGCGAACTCCTGGCGATACCGGAAGGGGATCGGCTGCGCCTGGCAGACGGCGAGCAGTAAAACACCAAGGACGCTTTTCATCGGGCGTGTTCTTCCTTTCCAATTGTGTGAAGCTGCGCTCTACTGAGCCTCTCTCTCATCTGCCCGGACGGCCTGAAGGGGATGGCGCTAACGACGTCCGGAGTAGAACGTATTGTTGTACAGACGAGGCCGCTGCCAGAGCGCCGCATTCGTGTATATGTAAAGCGCGTGCTCGTCGTTGACAAGGATCTCTTCGCGCTCATCGCCATAGCAATTCAGGTGCTGGGTCGCATACTCGTTGTAGAAATCCCTACCTTGTGGCCCGCCGCCCCGCTCCGCAATCGCCGGGGGGAATGGGAAGCTTGCGACCTCACGAGCGTGGCCATCTAGGAGGACCGGAGGGCCTAGCCCGCGGTTAGCGAGCAGCACCACCTGTAGGTTCGGATCTCCCGTCCAGTTATCAACCAGGACAGCAGACACATTCCAACAGTTGTCCGTGTTAGTTCCCAACAGGCGCCCGGCGTTGTCGAAGATGCTCACCATGGAATCTTCGAGCGCGAACTTCTCTCCTTTCTTCAGACGGCGGTGGATGTCAACGAAGCAGATCTGCTTGCCCGGCACATCCTGACGGAGCTTGCCGATCAGCGCGTGCTGGCAGTGGTTCATTTCCTTGCGGAAAAGGATTCTGCCCGTCGCGTCCAGCAGGACTGCGTCTTTGCTAGTTGCCAGGGCGATCTCCGGCCGTCCGTCGCCATTGATGTCATCGATATAAATCGCATCCGCGTGCTCCGGAAACTCCGGATGACTCCACAGCTCCTTCCCGTCATGGCCGTAAAGCGTATAGCCCATCAAGAGTTCATCTCTTCCGTCCCCATCGAAGTCGTAGTTGAAGGGATAGTGGCCCGTGTTGACCGCGAGCTTTGACCACTGCAGCCTGAAGTTGTTTGCGGCGTCGAACACCCAGAAGTTCTCGTACCGGTCCTTGATGACCAGGTCTTGCGGGTAGCCGCGACCCGCAAAGTCCGCAAACAGCATGCTGTCCCAGCCGGCCGAAAGCTTCACCTCCTTCTTCACGGCCCCAGTCTTGCCGTTTAAAACGGTCAGCGTAAAGAAACGAGGGAGCGGGCCCCGATTATCTTCTTCGGGTATGTAAATGACCTCATTTTGACCATCATGATCGATATCGAAGATCTGGACCGGAACGTCACTCTCCAGATCGATGTTGCGACTGTCGGGCTTGCCTACCTGCCAGAGGATTTGACCCTCCAGGGTAATTGCCGTCAAACAGGTGATTTTCCTTTCACCTGTCGGCCGAACCTGGACCAGCAGCGCGTCCGGTACGCCGTCGCCGTCGAGGTCGCCGAACCGCATCACCTTGCTGCCGTAATCTCCGAATTCGATCTTTCGCAGCAGGCGGGGCGAGGAGTTCGAGCGCCGTTCCTGGGCTTCAGCGCCCCTGCTTGGCTCCCAGACACCCAGGAACGCCACGGTGAAAAAGAGTACGATTGTCCAGATGCTTCGTGCGATCATAGTTGCTCCTTTGGCCGAAGAGCCACCTTCGGCAAGTACTCCGAGTTGAATCTCTGGTAGGGTCGGATCATTCTGGGTGGCTGAATCCGCTGGTCCGGCGCATATACCGAGACGACATCATCGTCGCGGACTATTACTGCTGAATTGCCCCACCGACTGTCATCAACGACCCGCAGCACCGTGCCGGGTATCTTCATAATCAGTCTTCCGGTCAGTGGGTCGAGCACTCCGTTCGCGCCCAGCACCAACGCCCGGCCGTCCTTACCCCAAGGCAGAGGCTGAATCACGTCCGCCGGGCCCTGCCATGTGGCCATGATCTTCAGATCACCATCCAGCAAGTAATGGATTTCATCCTCGCGCCACTGGGTCTCAACCAGCAGCTCGAGACCGGGATGCTCGGGGACATAATCGGCTAAACTGATGAACTGGACGTGTCCCAATTCACGCCGTGCTTGGAGCCTTCCTGAATGCGGCTCGATCTCCAGAAGTCCCATGTCGCTACCCACATAGAAACACTTTGGCTTCCTGCCGGGGTCCAGGGATTCGTACGCAATGTTATCGGCGTGGTCGCCGAGTTTTAGCTTCCACGCTTCGGACCCGTCGTTCCGCAAAAGGGTGTAGGAGGCCATGACCTCTTCAATGCCATCGGCGTCGATATCAGCCGGCAGCGGGAAATGGCCGGTGCCCAGCGCCTTGTGCCACAGAAGATTAAGGTTATGGTCGTACATCCATATATTGGTGTAGCGGTCCTTCAGGTACAGGCCTGGCGGGTCTGTGCGATTCAGTTGTACCGGGCAGAGGGCGTCGCCGAGCAGCCTTGGATACGGGTAGTCGCTGTTCTCAAGGTACGGGTTCGATGGTGGAGTGCTGGCGGAGTACAGGAGTTTGGCGGTCTTGCCGTCGCGCACCTCGACTCGAAAATCTCGCGCCAGGATCACCTCGTTCTTGCCGTCGCCATTGATGTCAAACACGGCGATCGGGTGATCGCCTCCCTCCGTGATAGGATGCTGAATCCCGGCAATTCGCCACAGCTCGGTCCCGTCGAACCTGAAAGCCCGGTATGCGTAGCCGGCCTTTGTGCTTTCCGCGGATACAATCTCCAACTGCCCGTCCGTGTCAACGTCCAGCAGCATGATGTCACGGGAGCCTTCGATTGCCGGTAGCCGCACCTGCTGAACCAGGCGGGGGGCAGCACAAAACGGCAGCGGCGGCAAAACTCGCCGGCGTAGCACGCCCTTTACCGCCACCGGACCGAATCGGACGGGGTTATCCGCAACCAACGCGACCTTGCCGAAAGGCAATGTCGGGTCTGCAACGCTTGCCACAACACGCTTGTCCACCGAACACGTAATGTGCTGGCCAGCCACCGTGACAGCGATCGAATACGCTCTCTCGGGCTGTAGCTGAAAGGGCTCCACGTGAAGTGGAGTCATCGATTCATTGTCCTGGGTGCGCAGGTAAAGGGCCGCTGTATTGTCGTCCTGAAGAAGGAAGAGGTAGTACTGCCGTGAATTGAGGTAGCGCACGGCGACGCCCGCAGCACAGTTCGGCCGCGGTGTTACGGTCGTGCTCACGGTGTAATCCCTCCAGTCCAAGTCCCCCATGGAAAGCGTAAGCCACGGAACCCGGTACCCGCGAATCCTCACGAATGGCTCTGCCCCTTTCAGCACCTGTTTCACGAAGTCCTCGCGCCGCTGCCATTCCGCGCGGCGACTGCCCACCGCCTCAACGCCGCCTTTGATCAGCCGCCAGTTCGTCACCCTCCAGGAGCTTAGTGCTCCTTCCTCCCTGACATCGGCAAAAGCCAATCTGTCCTGCATGGCCCAGTCCTGCTGCCTGACCACGGCACTCTTCTCCGGGGCGAAATCCTGGCGATAGTGGAAAGGTTGCTCGGAGATCAGCTGCGCGCGGCAAGCAGCAGCCAGCAACACAATCAGCAAGAAGCTCCTCATAGGTTGTTCCTCTTCCGCTTCATATTTGCCAGAAGCTGCTGGGCTTCGCCTCCCTCATCTCCCCGGCGGCCGGACACCGACTTTGTGGCGTTGCCGGCTACCCGCATGGGTTTAACGGCGGCCGGAATAGAACGTATTGTTGTACAACCGAGGCCGCTGCCACAATGCCGCATTCGTATAAATATAGAGGGCGTGCTCGTCGTACACCATGATCTCCTCACGTTCGTCGCCATAACAGTCCAGGTGCTGGGCCCAATACAACTTGTACAAATCCTTCCCTTGTGGACCCCCGCCCCGCTCGGCAATCGCCGGGGGAAATGGGAAGCTTGCGACCTCACGAGCGTGGCCATTTAAGAGCACCGGCCCACCTAGCCCGCGGTTGTCGATTAACACAAACTGTTCATTACGATTCCCCGTCCAGTTATCCACAACCGCGCCAGACACCTGCATGCAGTTGTCGGTGTTGCTTCCCAACAGGCGGCCGCCTTTGTCGAAGATGCTCACCTGAGAATCTTCAAGGGCGAATTTGTCTCCCTCCTTCATCCTGCGGCGAATGTCGATGAAGCAGACCTGTTTGCCTGGCAGGTCCTGCCGAAACTTGCCGATCAACGCGTGCTGGCAGTGGTTCATTTCTTTGCGAAAAAGGATTTTGCCCGCAGCGTCGAGCAGGACCGCGTCTTTGCTGGTTGCCATGGCGATCTCCAGACGTCCGTCGCCATCCATGTCATCGATGTAAACCGCATCGTCGTGCTCGGGAAACTCCGGATGGCTCCACAACTCCTTTCCGTCATGGCTGTAGAGCGTATAGCCCATCAGGAGTTCTTCTTTTCCATCCCCATCGAAGTCATAGTTCAGCGGGTAGTGGCCCGTGTTGACCTTAAGCTTCGACCAAAGCAGCTTGAAGTTGTTTGCCACGTCGAACACCCAGAAGTTCTCGTACCGGTCCTTGATGACGAGGTTCTGCGGATAGCCGCGACCCGCAAGGTCCGCAAACAGGATGCTATCCCAGCCGGCCGAAAGCTTCACCTGCTTTTTCACGGCCCCAGTCTTACCGTTCAGAATGGTCAACGTAAAGAAACGCGGGAGCGGGCCTCGATTATCTGCTTCGGGGATGTAGATGACCTCATTATGGCCATCATGGTCGATGTCGAAGATCTGGATTGGAACATCACTGCCCACATCGATGTTATGGATATCCGGCTTCCCGATCTGCCAGAGGAGTTTACCCTCCAGAGTCAGTGCCGTCAGGCAGGTGATTCTCCTTACACCTGTGTCTTCAACCTGGACCAGCAGCGCGTCCGGCATGCCATCGCCGTCAAGATCGCCGAATCGGATAACACTGCTACCGTAGTTTCCAAATTCGATCTTGCGCAAGAGGCGAGGCATGGAGTCCGCGCGGGCAGCGACTTCTTCCGCCCCGAGGATGGCCGCTCCAGGAGCAGTGAAAACAGCCATGAACACAATTACCCTGGCAGACTTGTACATCCGCCTTGGCTTCCACATTTGCTGTCTTGCGATCCGGCTCGTCATAACGATTTCTCCGTTCGACCGAACGGTTCCTCGACACGTGATCGGTAACTTGTTTGCTGCCCATTTGTTAAGATGCTGCAATTGCTACAGTCAGGCACTTCTGGCAGGGCCGGGCAGCTTGAGCCGTGGCGCGTTTCCGGCACATTCAGAGACTCACGATTCCTGGCTACTACAAGCGTGGGCCCGGCGTACCTCTCATGGCAGGCCTTCGCATTAGTGCGGAGGCGATAGTTCTGCGCGGCGTTCATGTGGCGAGACAACCGCTCAGGGACCACCGGCAGGAGATCCGTGAACCCGATATCGACGACGGTGTGGGGTGTGAGGGAGAAGGCCCACTTGTGCACGGGCTGGCTACTGCGCGCGGTTCCGAGCCCCCTGCCTTTGGCCTTTTCGAAGGGGACCCGCAAGTCGGCTGGCCAGCCGGGCCCCGGCACCGACACCGGGGAAGCGCAGTCCATACCCTCAGCGGCCGTAATGGAGACGGTAAGGCTGCTTTCGCCAATCCAGGCCCTCACGCGCCCGGCTACGGGTTCCGGCAGGTCGTTAGTGATGCCGCGCAAACGCATAAGCATCATCGACTCCACGGCCTTGAGGACGAAGACCCTCGGCTGGATCTTGAACTTAGCCGGAAGCCGGCGCTGGCAAGGAGAATCACCAGCGCCGGCATACCGCCACACTCGTGCTCAGAGGCACCTCCAACTACGCAACTCCTCCGCACGTTCATAGGAACGCAAATGCGCCCTGGCCACTCGTAGCCTGTGACACTGTCCAGGCGTACTCCCGACTCCGCACGCGGCTAGAACACGTACTTCAGGCCGAGCTGTATGTTGCGCGGGAGAGCTCCATATCCACCGAAGTTCTGGCCAAACGTACTACTGGTCGGCTCCGTATCCGGGCTGCCCAACTCCGTAGGGTGGTTGAACAGGTTGAAAAACTCGGCACGAAAATCAATCTCATGCCGCTCGTGAATTCGAGTCTTCTTGATCAAACCCAGATCCCAGAGATTGAACCCGGGAGTGCGAACTCCGGAGAACCACCATGGAAACGTCCGAAGATTTGAAGCAAGCTGTTTCGCGGGATCGCGCTCGAATCCAGCGGTGTTGAACCACGGGCCGTCCGTCACGCTGCGCTGGCTGGAGGGGAGTGCAATGTTCTTGATGTTGCCAGTAAAGATCACATTACCGAAACCGATCGGCCATCCGCTTCTGAGTTGCCACATCGGTCCGATCTGCCACCCTCCGACGAAGCCATTTGCGACCCTGTTTACTTTGCCCAGCAATGGCTTTCCTCGTCCCACGGGGAACTCGAAGATGCCGCTGAAGGAAAATTGATGCGGGCGTCCATTGTAAGAGATGATCCTGTAGGGAGAGGGGTCACCGGCGTTCATGTAGCTACCCACGGCATACTGATATCCCGCCATGGCGTCCATCTGTTTTGAGAAGGTGTAATTGACCTGTGTGGAGAATCCATGCCCAAACCGTCGCTCTGCACGAACCTGCAACGCGTGGTACCACGAGTAGCCTTGGTAGTCATACCCGGTGACGCTGGTAAATTGCGGAAACGGCCTTAGCAGCTGGCCTCTCGGAATGGTGCTGCCGTTGAGGGACGTGCCGGGTAACAAGCCCGCCATCGGATTGGTGACGTTTTCACTTAGATAGTCGATAGTCGCTTGATCACGGAAAGGTGAGGTACTGAGGTATTGGTCAGGCAGTGCATTGTAGTCACGCGGGACTTGCAGCTTGATCGATTTGCTTCCGACGTAGCCAACTTCCAGCAAGAACTGCCCAGGCAGCAAGGCCTGAGTGTTCAGCGACCAACGCATCACGTAGGGCCGCTTCGCATTTGAATCATAGAACACAATGCCCTGGCCCAGAAACGTCCTTACGCCTTGGCTCGCCCCAGCTAACGGGGGCAGTCCGTTGGGGTACGGATTGGCCAAAGTTCCGACGAAGGTCTGGCCGTTGTTCAACGTGGGGACCAAAGATGTCTGCTGACTGAAGCCCGATTGGATCGCTGTGTTGCCATAGGTGTTCGTGTAGGCGTTCGAACCCGTGATGCCAATTTCGATCGGAAAGATACCGAATCCCCCGCGGACCACTACTTTTGGCGCGGCTTGGTAGGCGAGCCCAAAACGCGGCGCAAACGTTGTGAAGGAACGGTCCCATAACGTGCGCGGCTGGCCATTTACACCAGCGAAAAGTAATCCCCCTTGGATTTTGAACTGACTCACCGGGAGGGCAGGGTCTGGATGCAAGGCGTAATTGGCCTGGGCCTGGGCCTGGATCGGTTGGGCCGCCTTGGCATCGAAGCCGCGCACCGAACGATTATAGCGCTCGGTAGTCGGCCCCTCATATTCCCAGCGCAACCCGAGGTTTAGGGTCAGCTTTCGGTTTACTCTCCAGTTGTCCTGGAAGTAGAAGGCCCAATACGTGGATTGGCTGGCTTCACTGTCATTCTTATCGATGTACCCACTCGTCGGCTGACCCAGCAGCAACGCGGCCAACCCCTGACCCATCTCGCCCGGCGCGCCTGGCGAATTGTCAAACGGCCCTCGCGTATAGTCCGTGTCGAAGTTAAACACACCCTGCTGCCTGCCGGGGCTGGCAAAGTTCTTCCGGTAGGCGCGCAAGTCCGCTCCAACGTTCAGAGTGTGGCTTGCATGCTGCTTGAGCACACTTGCAAAGAGAGAATGCACATTGTCTTTCGAGGAATCGATGAATTCCCTGCCGATCTGAGCAAGCCCCCCGGTATTGATGCGCGGAAAGGCCATCCAGGCGGGATCAATCAGACTCGTGTAGTTCGAGCCGAAGCCGAGCTGGCCGAGGTTATAGCCGAGCAGGTCGGGGACATGACCGGCGTCGTAGCGACTCAACCCATAGCGCACGTTGGTCACAAGGGTCGAACTGAGAACGTAAACATGGTCCAGACTAACTTGCGGCCCTAGGCCAATGAAATTTTGACCGGTAGCTATGTCATTCCACCACTTTCGGTATGGGCCTGACTTGTTCTGGTTCTGCGACACGCGAGCGTAGAGCCGCTGCTTGTCGCCGAGATTGTGATCCAGCCGCGCGATGTGATTATAGTACAGTTCCGGGCTGAAGTAGCTCGTGTTGGCGAAGTTGTTGGTGCCGTCGGGCTGTCCTTGTGCGTTTGGGGCTGGGAAATGCTTGAGGATCGCTGTGGCGATCGGGCTGATTCGGGAAGCGGGAATAGTGTTGCCAGTAAACGGCTTGATCGAGAATCGGCCACCCGCCGCCGCCGTGATCGTCGAGGGATCATAAATCTGGTACTGTGGGCCGATAGCGAGCAGCGCCGAGAAATCACCGGTTGCCTCTTTTGGGGTAGGCACTGATCCGAGGAAGCCGTCCGGTGAGCCAGCATCATAGTACTCGAACGAGTAAGAATAGAACGATCGGTTTCTGCCATCGTAGACTTTTGGAATGTAAATGGGTCCCGAAGAACTGGCACCCCACCGTTTGTAAGTGAATTCAGACCGTGGGAGTCCATACTTGTTTGAGAGAAAGTCGTTTGCGTTCCAGCTTGGTTCCCTGAGAAAAATATATGCGGTCCCGTGCGGCTGATTGGTGCCACCTTTCAGACTGAAGTTCATGATCACTCCGCTTGTGTGACCCTGGCTGGCATCAAATCCAGTTTCCACTTTGAATTCGCCGACCGCATCGATTGGTGGGAGGTTCAGAATTGAGTTGCCCCAATTGGTCTGGGTGTTTGGTACCCCGTCCATGGTGAAATCGGCAGTGTTGCCCGGCGACCCGCCCATCATCAGGCCCTGGCCGGCTATTACCTGGAGCGCATCGGGGCTTTGTCTCATATTTCCGGCCTGGTAGGTGTCCAGGACGCCCGGGGACAGGTATATGAGTGAGAAAGCGCTGCCGTGCGCAATCGGCAGTTCGGCCACCCTCCGCGTATCCATCACCTGGCCCAGATTGGCATTCGCCGCCTGCAGCAGTGGCTGTTGGGCCTTCACCTCGACCTGCTCGCTCAGAGCTCCGATCTCCAGGCTGAGATCGAGCTGCAGCCGATCACTCATGCGAAGCTCAATGTTTTCTCTGAGGGACGTTTTGAAGCCGGGGGCGCCGGCAGTGATTTTGTAGGTGCCAGGAAGCAGGAACGGAAGTATGTACTGCCCTTCAGGATTGGTTTTGGTCTCCATGCTGACGTTCGTGGCGACATTCGTTGCTTTCACCGTGGCAGTTGGGACGACTGCCCCAGAGCTGTCGCGGACTTGTCCGAGAATGGTTGCGCGCGTTTCCTGAGCGGAGGCGGCACGCACTGTCATCAAGGTCAAAACGGCAATGGGGATGAACCAGAGCCGTTGGAATCTGGAAATTGCTGTAAGCATGACCCTTATCTCCTTTCAAGCCTCTCAGTTGGCCTTTCGACCAGGGCTTGACAGCGTACCAGATGATCGATCACCTGGTTGTTTAGGCTATTATGGCATTGCGAGTCCAGGAATTCAAGACTTTTCTTCAGCCTCGCAGATTGCCCTTTAACAGCTTGAAACCACAGCAGTTAATAGTGCTTTACAGAGGTAGGACCAGGGGCCGTATCGCCGCCTGCGACATGACGATCGATCACCTATTGATAATCTGGTGCTAGATCGGCTACACTATGCCTAAGGTGCGTTCTAGGAAGCGCGGTGAGCGTCTTGTCCGGATAAGCGCGGGGGCGCGTCATAGCAGGCCCCAGTCGGAGGGAGAGATCCCTTGGGTGGGAGCGGGGCGTCAGAAGTCCGTGCAGCGGAGGCCAAACAAGCAGGCCGCAATCATCACAAGTGAACGCCGCGGCCACCATAGAGGCGCAGCCGAAAAGCGTCTGAGCGGGACGAGCCGGTCATGTCGCGGCGAAGGCACAGACAGCAGGGGAAGACCGGAGCGGCTGCTGGATCTATCCGGGCCAGGGGCGGTGACAGGCTGGAATCGAGTACGGCGGACCAGGAGAGGTCCGGCGCAAGGCCTCGAGGCACCTAGGCCATGGCGTCATGTGCGCCACAGCCAGAAGATCATTGGCAAGTCGTGTGCGGGAAAACCGCAGGCACGGTTTGAAAGGGAGTTCCTGGAAGCGGGCCGGTTAAGACCGGCGCCGCGCTAACATCTACGCCAATGCCGATACTATTTGCTAAGTTACCCAAACACTCGTTACGGCAACACGTTGCCAGCAAACTTCGCCAAGCCATCCTTCACGGATCCCCTAAGCCTGGCGAGCGCCTGGTAGAGCGTAAGCTCGCCATTCAGTTCGGTGCCAGCGTGCCTGTGATCCGCGAGGCGCTGGTGCAATTGGAGGCCGAGGGCCTTGTCGCCAAAAGCCCCAGCTCCTCATGTTGCGTCACGCAGTATTCCATTGAGGATGTCGAGCAAGCCTTCGCGCTTCGCAGGGTTCTCGAGGGGTACGCGATGCAAGAGGCCACCCGCCGGGCAACGCCGGAGCAAATCCGGTCCCTGGAGAGCCTCTATCTCGACATGCTGGATGCAGCGCGAGGCGGCGATTCCGTGCTTTTCCTTCGAAGGGCTTACGGCTTCAAGCAATACATCTGGGAGATCGCTGGAAACAGATTCCTCGCCGCCGCCTTGGCGCGCCTGGTTCAGCCTCAGTTTGGCTTTCTGTCCATCCGTCTCCACACGGGCGAAACGCTCGATCTGATTCAAGACGCATATCTACATTTGCCCTTGCTCGAAGCGATCAGGTCCAAGGATGTCGAGGCGAGTCGGCACACGACCGAGGCAGTGTTGGATGAAATGAGCCGGAGGACCCGCTCTTTTGCGGTGACACAATCCTCTGAACACGGCAAGGAGAGACTTCAGAAGGCTTGACTTCGAGAGAAGCCGCCTTCTTGAGTTCCTGCACGCCAGAATGCAGCCCATTCTTCCGGTTGACAGATTGAGAAGCATTGCCTCTAAGGCAGCCACTCTACTGATGACATATCCGTGGAAACTGTGGTTCTGGGGTGACTCCATTGGACTGGAGGGTCTGCTGGATGCTGCGGAACTGACAGGAGATGAGAAGTACCTCGGGTACGTTTACGGCCTCTTGAAGGGGTGGATCGCCCGTGAGTCGCACCGCAGTGAGTTTGACTGCACGGCAGCCGGCGCGGCACTCGTGCGCGTGTTCGAGAGAACTCATGACCCGGCCCTCCTGGATGCGGCCGTCAGGCACTCCGACTATCTGTGCGGCTTTCGCCGTAGCGACCCAGGAGCGTACGTACGTTACGAAAACGCTGCGTTTGAGCGGCCCCCGGAGCTTCCTGCTGACCACCCGGAGTCCACGCCCGCCAATGGCAGCTTGAACGGAGCCGCCAATCTCGGCCCTTGTGTTTTCGTGGACTCCGTGCATTTCGATGGACCCTTTTTCGGCAGGATGTACCAGGTCACAGGAGAAGACAAGTATCGGCAGCTTGCGTTGGATAACATCCTGCCGCAAATCGAGCTCCTATTCGATAACGAACACAACCTGTTTCATCACTTCTGGATGGAGCGTGCCCGTCACTGCAACGGAGTGTTCTGGGGTCGTGGGACCGGTTGGGGCATTCTCGGTCTGGTCCAGACGCTCGAGTACCTGGGAGAAACGGGTTTGGCTACGGCTCGCCTTGTCGATGTCTTTCGTAGAGTCGCCGCCCGTCTCGGGGAACTGCAGGATGCCAGTGGTGGTTGGCATACCGTGTTAAGCGACCCGACCTCGTACGTCGAGACTTCGATCGCCGCTTTCGCCGTGGACGCATTTTCGCGAGCCCTGAGCCGGCACTGGATCGATGAGAAGCCGTATGGGTCGATCATCGAAGCCGCACTGCGTTTCCTGCTTTCGCGTATGCGCGCTGACGGCCTCCTGCAAGGTGTTTCTTATGAGACCTTCCCCAGCACCCGCATCGAGCATTACCGCGGGATGCCTCGAAACGCTCTTGTTCCGTGGGGCCAGGGCCCTCTTTTAGCGGCTCTCTGGTCCTACGACCAGCTATGCCAATAGGAACGTGCCATCTTAGCGAACACAGTCTCGAGCACGGTTATTATGCCATAACACTCGAGAACCAGTTTCTTCGCGTCACTTTGTTGCCTGAAAAGGGCGCCGATATTTACTCTCTCGTGTACAAGCCGCGGAGCACTGATGTTCTATGGAAGGCGCCGTGGGGGTTGAGGCGATTGCGTGACCGGCTTCCAGGCGCGAACACGGAAGCGACTTGGCTCGATCACTACGAGGGCGGCTGGCAGGAAATCTTTCCGAATGGGGGCGACGCTTGCGTCTACAGGGGCGCTCCCCAGGTTTTTCACGGCGAGGCTTCGATTCTTCCATGGAACCATGCGATCCGCCTGAGGAGCGGTTCGCAAATCGAGGTCGAGTTCTCAGTGCAGCTCTACCGGACCCCTTTTCTTCTGCGACGGACTGTCACGGTGCAAGAGAACTTGGCGAGCGTACTCATTCGTGAAGTTGTGCAAAATCAGGGCGATGAGGAAATGCATTTCATGTGGGGGCATCACGTCGCCTACGGAGCCCCTTTCCTGGCTGCGGGGTGCCGCCTTGAGATCCCGGCTAAGGCGTTTCTGGCCCACGATGGCGACACTGTTTCTGCCAGCCGGATTAAGCCGGGCGTGTCCAGCCCCTGGCCGCAAGTGTCGGGAAAGAACGGCCGGCCGGTCGATTTGAGCTTGGTGCCTGACGCGGACGATAGGGTGACTGAATTTGGGTATGTCCGCGACCTGAAGGAGGGCTGGTATGGCTTGGTCAATCCCGTTGAGGGGTTTGGAGTTGGGCTGGCCTGGCCAAAGGAGGTTTTTCGCTACATTTGGCTCTGGCAGGAACTGCGGGGCAGTTTTGGCTACCCTTGGTACGGACGCTGTTACGTGATGGGTGTTGAACCCTTCACGAGCATTCCCGCTGCGGGGCTCACCAGTGCGATCGAGCGAGGGACCGCGCCCAGCCTCGCAGCCGGGTGTAGTCTCGAAGTTCGGCTGGCAGTCGTCTTCTTCGAAGCCACAGGCCGGCTGCAGTCCATTTCTACTGACGGAATTGCCCGAGTTCTGCCGGGGGGATCCCTGGATATGGGCTGACAGACCCGAGCCGGTCATCCGAAGAGCTGCCGTCGCGCCCCGGTTCCGTCGCCGCTCAGTTGTCCGCGATGATCTGCTGCTTTGCTAAGAACTCCCTGATAGCCCGGAATACTCGCACTCGTTCTTCGTTTGTGAAATGCCCGTGCTTCCCCCCGGGAATCGTAACAAGTTGATTGGGCACGCCCGCCTGGGTGAGACCTTCGTGCAGCCGGAGGGCCTGCTGATAAGGCACTGTGGGGTCCGCGTCGCCGTGGATTGTTATTATCGGCGGAAGGTCGGAACGAATGTAGCTGAGCGGTGTCACGCGGTGGGCGATCTCTTCCCGATCCGGCATGCTGCCGAACCAGGCCACCGCGTAGGGCTTGCGGTTGGCCCCGTCCAGCAGGTCTGCGACATCCGTAATTCCGAACCAGTTCACGATGGCTGCGACCTTGGGCAGACTCACACCCGGGCACTGGCGATCGAGGCCGGCGCTCTCGGGAACCATTCCTGTCATAAGCGCCAGGTGACCTCCGGCCGACTCGCCGGTCACGACAAGGCGGCGGGTGTCGATGCTGTATTGGCTTGCGTTGGTCGCCACCCAGCGCAGGGCGCACAGGCAGTCCTGCACGGCTGCTGGTGCGAGCGACACGCGGGCGACGCGGTATTCTACGTTAACCACAACCCAGCCCATCTCGAGCCACGGTAGCAGAGACATCACCGCCACTTCCTTGCTTCCGCCTCCCCAGCCTCCCCCGTGGATAAAGATCAGTGTTGGCTGAGGCCCGGCCGGATCGGTTCGCTTATAAATGTCCAGCTTTAGCTCGTAGTTGTTTGCAACCAGGTATGTCACATTCGGCTCGATCCGGTAATTGTTGCCCGCCTGCGGGGTCCAGATCGCGGCCGGAGACAGTTGGGCAACTGCCGGGGAAGGCGCGACGCAGAACAGTGACAGCAGAACCCCGTTCAACCATCGTCGTGATTTCGCTTCTAACCGCCCCTTCCGCTGTGGCGGTCTGCTGACGACCGTCGCAGAAACCCCACCATAGCTTTCCATCACTCCTGCGAGACAGTTCATTTCCATCCTCCTGAGGGGCCTCCGAAATGTCGGAAGTGCTCTTCCGCCGGAGCTTACGCTCTAGCCCCTCCACTCTCGATCGCCACTCTTCTGACGTTCCTGATAAGGACATGGACGAGTATGAATGCTAACAGCGGCATTACCCCCGCAATGATGAATACCGGTTTGTAGGAGAACCTATCCACCAGCACTCCCGTAAGCCAGGTAAACGCGATTCCACCCAGCCCCGCGCCGGTACCGGACAACCCCGAGACCGAGGCAACAACGGATGACGGGAATAGATCTGAAGGCAGCGTGAGCATCATTGTCCCCCATACTGCACACGCGAACGTGGCAACCGTGACCAGCCCCAGACACACCCCCGCACTCGACGTGAGCCCCGCAGGCAGGCCCGCGGCCATCCCCACCGAACCCACAGCCATCACGAACTTCCTCGAGGCGTTGACACTCCACCCGCGGCGCACGAGATAACCCGAAAGCCACCCGCCACCGATATCGCCAGCGTCGACGGCCAGGAAGGGGATCCAGCCCACCATGGCCAGCTTCTCTAAGGTGAACCCGCGCTCGTCGCTCAGGTATTTCGGCAGCCAGTAGACATAAAACCACCAGACGCAATCAGTAAACAGTCGCCCAACAATCACGCCCCACACCTGAGAGTATCCCAACAGGCTTGCCCATCGGATTGACGAGTGCTCGCCTGTTGCCTTCCTGTCCGGATCTGCCAGGATGTTCTGGAGCTCCTCCGCCGTGATGGCCGGGTGCGCCTCCGGTTGCCGGTAAATCCACAGCCAGAGGTACAGCCATAAGAATCCCAAGAGCCCTGTCACAAGAAAGGCGGACCGCCACCCGTAGTGCAAAATTAGCCATGCAACGAGTGGAGGAGCCACTACTCCGCCGAGCGAAGACCCGCTGTCGAAGATCGCGACGGCGAGGCTTCTTTCGCGTGCCGGAAACCACTCTGATACGACCTTGGTAGCGGCCGGCCAGTTGCCTGCTTCGCCCGCGCCGAGCAGGAAACGGAAAAAGCGAAACCCCCACAGTCCGCCGGCACATACGTGCAACAGGCCAGCAGCAGACCACCACACGATGGAACACGCCATACCGCGACGGGTTCCAATACGATCGATGATCTTGCCAGAGAGTCCTTGCATAATCGTGTAGGCGATCAGAAAGGAGGTCACGATCGAGGAGTAGTCGGCATTGGAAAAGTGAAATTCCTTGCAGATGGTGGGAGCTGCAACCGACAGGCACTGCCGGTCGATGTAGTTGATCGTAGTCGCGAGGAAGCAGGTCCCGATAATCCACCAGCGCAGGTTACGAATGGTCACGTTGTTAGGTCCCCCAGGGCGAATCTAGACCTCGAGTCTGAGATTGAGCTTGGAGGCGATCGCCTGCATGTACGCAATAGACCGCCGATATGCAGGCACTGGAGATCGTCGCTTGCCGAAGTCTAGCCCGAGATACCCGTCATAGTTCCCTAACTTCAACAGACGAAAGAACTCGTCCCAGTCGATAATCCCCTCTCCGATGGGCACGTGTTCGGTATTCACGGGGTCGTTGTCGGCAACGTGAATGTTTGCAAATCGGCCTCGGAGTTTGACCAGAGCCAGGCAAACGTTCTCCCGCTGCGCGCAGAAATGAGCGGTATCGAAGTTGGCTTTGAAATTGGGGCGCCCGACGTGTTCGATCAGCCGCAACAGAGAATCGACTGAGGCAGCGACTTCGCCCACGCGAGGTTCCATCAGCAGGGTCTTGCCGTGCTGCGCCGCAACATCCGCGCAGATCTGACAAGACTCGACCAAGGCGCGCCACACCAGGCTCCAGTCAAGGCCATCGGGAATGCGAATTCGAGGATGGTCGGCGAACCGATAGCCAGCTTTGCGATCCAGCCGGTACGGTGTTCCGTCCAGGTACCGAACCGGGGGTGGATAGCTGGCTATGTGCAAGGTGTCGCAGCCCAGCGTGTCCGCCAAGTCCGCACCCATTTTGAAACGCTCCAGGGCCAGGTTACGCCTCGCAATATCGAGGCTCACGAGGTCCCGATCGACAACACAGAAATTGTGAACGTGAAGATCAGAGTCTTCGAGCAGCTTCACTAGGGCGTTTCGCCTGTTGTAAAGGGACCGCAGATGGCCCGGTCCGAGGCCTTCCATTTCGAGGAAGTGAAAGCCCAGCTTGTGAAGTTCTTGTAGCGAGGTGAAGGTATCCTCAACACTGTGGGGATAACCATAGCGGAATATCGTGTATAGATAGGTAACACTGACTCTCATGTTCGTTTCGCCTTAGGCCGCCTTTGTGAGGCTGCAATTGAGACATTACCTGGTGCGTGCCCTTTCCAGGACCAGCACAGAATAGATAGCGATAGACGGAATTGCCACTTCGGTGCGTGAAGCCGAGGACTCCAAGACGCGAACCGGCGCACGCGGGCTATCCGGTGAAAGAAGCGTCACGTTTTCAAAATGTCCGGGTACCGTTACTTTGAAGATCCCGGTGGGTCGCAGCGTGTAGTTCATTAAGTGAACAAGGACGCGCCCGGTCTTTGGTTGCAGGACTGCATTGTAGAGCACTCCTTCCGGTGCCTCGAGGCGGACAGCATTGGGACGCTCCGCGGCGCGCAGCGCGCTGGCCAGGTCATTGAGAGCTGGAAGGCGGTCGTAGTAAACGCATTCGCCGTTGCCGAGTTTCTGGCCGAAAAACGCAGGCCGTGGTCGCCGGCGCCCTTTCTCGTCGAGGGTGGCGGCGTTCTCTGCGGCAAACAGCTTGCCCCCCTTGGAGACGTAACTCTCCAGCGCCGAGAGTGCTCTGTCACGCACGGTATCTGCGGTCAACAAGACAACGGCTGCATACGGCTCCAGCTTGTCGCTGCTAAGGTCGTTCTCGTAAAGGACGTCGTAGATGACGTTCCGCGCCGCCAGTCCGTTCAACATGGCGACACCAGCGCTGCGGTCGTCGAGCACCACTGCCAGCGAGGCGAGGGACTGCGCATCGACATAATACTCTTCGTTGTCTGCGAAGAATCGGTTGTAGTCGCCGATCGCCCGCCACATGGCCATTATGGTGGGATCCTTCGTCATCAGACCATGTGCGACGGCTCCTTCGACAAACACCTCCATGGCAACTCCGAACGCCTTGCTTTCGGCCAAGGCAAGCTGATGTCGCGGACCCGAAATGGCCGTGGTGAAGCGTTGGCCAACTTCGCGAAATGAGTGTTCAATCATCACGGGCTTCCAGCCCTCGGAAAGGCCACGATGGAGGCGGAACAGGCCGATGTTGTCAATCAGGAATCCGCTTCCAAGCGGCAGCAGGCTGGATCCGTCCCGTTCGATTCGCGTCTTGCTTACATTGTTCGCCGAATAGACTCCCGGTTCTTCTCCGTCTTCGGTGGTCATGCAGTTGATGAGCCGGTTCAAGACGAAGGTGTTCGCATGGAGATTGCCCATCAGCAGGAAGTCTTTCTTGCGGCTGGCTGCGTGCCGATAGACATCCCCGTAAGCACTCACTAAGTCGGAGCCGAAGTTGTTGTCGTACATCACGCCATCCGCCCCGGCATCGATCGCTAGGTCAATTCGCTTGCGGAGGTAGGCGCGCCATTCCGGATTGCTGATGTTGGCCATGTATCGGGTGACGCGTCCCATCTTGCTGTAGTCGCCGGCTGAGTAGGGAACGGGCTTGCCGTCTTTGCCGATACTGGCCCAGGAGCGCGACTCCGGAACGTGCTCGTACATGTCCTCCCAAAACATGTTTGCGAACGACTGGTAGGCCATGACGTGGATCCCTTGGCGGTGACACTCGTCAATGTACAAGCGAACCTGTTCGCGCTGCCGTTGTTCGGTGGGGATGGAGAAACCATTGCTGAACGTGACCCAAATGAGATTGATGCCGGCCTCGCGCAGCAGCGGCACCGTCCGTGGGTCGTACCAGTTGGTCATCGTGTGAAGGTAATCCGGGATCGGCGGATTGAACCCGGGCCAGCCTGACAAGACTGCCTTGGCGGTCTCGATGGGGCCTCCATCCCAACGCGAGAATCGAACCCGCCCGGGCTTGGCCCACTCCGGGACGGAACTCCGTGGGGGACCAGCCGGCCACTCCGTCGGGTAGATCGAACTCGGAGCGGGCCCGACCGCTTCCGTGCCGACCTGGGGCCAGAGTGCCGTGGCTGTTAGGCTGAGCAGCACTGACAGCAGAATCATTGAGGGCTTCCCGCGCACCATGGTGTTGCGCCTCCCGCTGTTCGTTACGCAAGCGGCTAACCGCCGCGCGGGCCGCTCAGGCGGACCGACGAGCCCGCTTCGCTCACCGTAGGAATCGTTCTTGACGCTTCCTGGCGAAGGGTTGGACCAACCAACGGCTTGACAAGCGATCGTCATGGTGCCACTATATATTATCGTTAATCGTTATGCAACCAGAAAGTTTGGCCTCAGCCCACCCACTGGAAACCCCCTCCCGCCTGACCACGCTCAGCCGCAGGTCCTTGAAAGAAGCCGCAGTCGAACAAATCAGAGCGGCCGTCACCCAGGGGGAACTGACCGCCGGGCAGCGGATCACCGAGCTCGGTCTGGCCAAGCGACTGGGCGTCGGGCAGGCTACGATCCGTGAGGCACTGATCGAATTGGAGCACCAGGGTTTCATTCAACGGTCAGCGGTCCGGAAAACGTTCGTCACGTCTCTAGGGCGCCGGCAAATCGATGAAATATACGTGATTCGGAAGCGGTTGGAAACGCTGGCTGTGGAGTTGCTGATTGCGGCGAAGGTCACGCGGCTCGTGGATGCCGAACGGGAATGTGAAAAGATGGTTGAGTTCGCCAGGTACGGTGACGTCGCCCGGTTTGGCGAGGCGGACCTCGATTTTCACAGGGCCCTCTGGCGAGCCACAGGCAACCAGAAGTTCGCCGAGGTTCTTGAGCCCTTGGTGCCGAAAGTCTTTGCCCTTGGTTTCATTCAGCACGTTCATCCGTCCCCGGAACACCTGCTTCAACTCGCCGAGCGGCACCGCCAGTTGCTCCAAGTGATTCTGGCCGGTGAGGAGGAGCCCGCCAAGGCCTTGATGGAAGCTGCGATGGAACAGGCGTGGGCCGAGGATTCGAGTGTTGCTGAAGGAGCCGAACGTCGCCAGGCGGAGAACGGCATGACGCTTCAACACGCCGCACCACGCGATCGACAGGGGTGATGTCCTGCGGTGCCAACTTGGACGTTTGGAAGGGGGCTGAAAACGGGCCGGTCACGAAGCGGCGCCGCTTCACAATCTAGCGATGCGAGGCTCTCCTAAACTGATTTCGATCCCGGTTCTGATCGGGGCACTGGCCTTTGCTCAAACCGAACCCAGCCAAGTGCGGCGAATACTCGAACCACCACTTCAGACGCCGGAGGTGGTCGCGTACCAACTGCGGCACTATCTCCTCGGCAAAGTTCCGCAATTGCATGTCCCGGCGACGGCACAACAGTGGACCGCGGCGGCCAGGAATTTGCGCCAGGATCTTCTGAAGAATCTGGCATTCCACGGTTGGCCTCAGCGGTGGATAGAGTCGCCGCTCAAAGTCGAGGATCTTGGACTCATACCCTCAGGAAAGGGCTACCACTTGCGCAAATTGCGCTACGAGGTTGTGCCCGGTTTTTGGTTGCCTGCGCTCCTCTATGAGCCTGAGATGAGGACGGCGAATATGCCAGCCATCCTCAATGTGAACGGTCACGTCGGCGCTTCTGGAAAGGCCATAGAGTACAAGCAAAAGAGGTGCATCAATCAGGCCCTGCGTGGAGTCTTCAGCTTGAATGTCGAATGGCTGAATTGCGGTGAACTCTACTCGAAGGAGAACCGTCACTGGATGGCAGCTCATTTGGAGGTGGTAGGCGCGCACGCTCTTGGCCTCTTCTATCTGGCCATGCGCAAAGGCCTCGATTACCTCTACCAGCATCCCAACGTGGATCGCAACCGTATCGGTATGACCGGACTCTCCGGAGGCGGCTGGCAAACCATCATCCTGAGTGCGCTTGACGAGCGGGTCTCGGTAGCCATACCCGTCGCGGGGTATGCGTCACTGGTGTCGGCGATCGAACGCCCCGACAGCATCGGTGATATTGAGCAAGATGCGACCGATCTATACGCTTATGCAGACTATACTCATCTGACGGCTCTGCGAGCGCCGCGGCCGACCTTGTTGATCTACAACGCGGAAGATAACTGTTGTTTTCGTGCGCCGTTGATCAAGCCTTACATTTTTGATCGCGTAAAGCCCATTTTTCGACTGTTTGGGAGTGAAGAGGCGTTCGCCTGGCACGAGAACACAGATCCTTCGACCCACAATTACCAGCTCGACAACAGGCAGCAGTCCTATCGCTTTTTTAGCAAGCACTTCCAGTTGCCGGCCAGCGATTGGGAGATTCCCGTGGACGCGGAGATCAAAAGTGCCGAAGAGCTGACGGTCGGTTTGCCGAAAGACAACCTGACGATTCTCAGCCTGGCGAAACAGTTGGCGGATCAGATAGTGCGGCGGCCCATGCCATCGGATGAGCGCGGTGGACGCGCTTGGGTGATCGAACGCAGGGCTGGACTGAAGAGGATACTCCGCTACAGCGGAACAACCATGCAGCACCCCTGGTCCGTGGCCAATACCAAGAACAACGGGCTGGAGAGCCTGTCCTATCGCTTCGAATTCAGCAACGGACTGAGCGCAACGGGAATCTGGCTCAAAGCCATCACAACGGAATCCTCTGCGCCCGTTACCATCATTTTGCACGACGAAGGGAAGCAGGCCGCCTGTGTTGAGGTGTCAGCTCGGCTAAACCGAGGGGATCGAGTGCTCGCTGTCGACCTGCTGTTCACAGGTGATGCTGCTGCCTTGAAGCCGGGGCCGTCCGTGCGAGCCGAGAGCGAATACACACAGATGGTCTCTGGCGTCGGAGATCGTCCACTTGGTCTCGCAGTCGCGCAACTGATCGGCATCATCCGCTGGCTTCAGCAATCTGCCGCGGTAGGCAAGGTCCGATTGGAAAGCACAGGCATCCGCAGCCAGGTAGCGGCGCTGGTCGCTGCCGCTCTCGAGCCGGAACTGATCTCCGAGGTGGTCGTTCGAAAAGGGATGAAATCACTACGTCATCTGCTGGAGGCGCCCGTCGAGTACTCCGCTGCGCCCGATCTGTTCTGCCTGGACCTCTACAAGGAATTCGACCTTGAAGATCTGCACAGGCTGGCCGCACCCTTGAAAATCACGGCGATGGATAACAAAGAAAGAGAGTAGGATCCGCATGAGCTGCTCAGATACCCACGGCGATTCTTCTCCCGGAATCAGGCTGGCCGCCGCATCGGATGACCTCTGCGGCGAATGTCCCGTCTGGGATCCGGCGCGAAACTGCCTCTACTGGACCGACTGTGTGGGCCTCAAATTCCGGCGTCTCGACTGGGCCACGAGCAGGTACGACACTCTCAGAACCGGCGTGGAAGTCTATGGCTTCCGCCGCAACCAACCCGACGGATTTGTGGTGACCAACACTGCGGGCGTTTGGCTGTGGGATGGGCGCGGCGAACTCGTGCTGGTCGCCGACAAGGTCGAAGGGGCGCGGCTGCAACTGAACGACTGCACCGCCGACTCCGCAGGCCGGCTGCTTACTGGTTCGTACTTCTACGACCCCGGCCGCGAGTACGAGCTCGGAAAACTCGTCCGCATTGATTGTGACGGCACCGCCGCAGTTCTCGACGAAGGATTCCACCTCGCCAACGGCATAGGGCTCTCTCCCGACGAGAGGACGTTGTATTTCAGCGACTCTGTTGCACGACGGATCTACGCCTACGATTACGACGTCCGCAGCGGTTCGGCGCGTCGCCGCAAGATCTTTGTGCAGGTCGCGTCTACAGAGGGCGTCCCCGATGGGCTGACCGTCGACGCCGCGGGGTTCGTCTGGTCGGCGCAGTGGTACCGCGGCTGCGTTTTGCGTTACGACCCGGAGGGCAAACTGGAGCGTTCGATCCTGGTGCCGGCGAAGCAAACGTCGGCAGTCGCCTTTGGCGGGCCGGACCTTTCCGAACTGTTTATCACGACGGCGGCGAAATCCGATCCTACACCGGCAATGCCCCCAGGCTATGATGCCTCCTCGGGGCCTTTCGGCGGTCCGCTCTATCGCGTTCGGCCTGGAGTGCGCGGTCAGGAGCAGCGCATGGCGAAGATCCGCGTGCAGGCATGAGCCTCAGGATGGTGAGTGACGAGAGGGCGCCTCCGAGAAATGTGAAGCGGTACGCAAACATCGCGACGCTGGTTCTGGTGAACCTCCTGTGGGCGGCTCAGTATCCCGCTTACAAGATTGCCGCGGCCAGCATGAGCGCGGCTGCGCTCAACTTCTGGACACTGCTTTGCTCGACCATCCTCTTGCTGCCCTTCGCCATTGTTTCTGGCCGGCGTGATCGTTCTGTCAAGGCGCGGCTCGACCCGCGTTCCGCGCTCGACTTGGTGCTGCTGGGCACTCTCGGAATCCTCCCACCCTCACTGCTTCTGTCCTGGGGCATTGCGCGTTCGACCGCATCGAACGCGGCCATCATCCAGCTTACGATACCCGTTCTAATGGTTGTGTTGGCAATCATCCTGCTCGGTGAACGCGTGACGGCATTGCGTGCCGCGAGCTTGGCGGCTGCGCTAGCGGGCACCCTGCTTACCTCGAGAGCGGACCTGAGCGGCGATGTCGTCAACACGAGGATGCTGGTGGGCAACGCCGCTATTCTGCTCTCCGGGTTGGGTAGCGCGTTCTACAACACGTATAGCAAGAAGCTACTTCCCCGCTTCGGCGGCCTGCGCGTGCTCATCTACACGTACGTTGTCGGCTGTGCAAGCTGCGCCGTCATCTCCTGGTTGGCCGATGACCGGCCCTTCTATGCGGTTCGCGGCTACCCGGCCAGCGTGTGGTTGTCGATCGCGGTGCTCGGCAGCCTGACGTGGGGCATTGCGATGGCGCTCTGGATGTGGGTGCTAAACCGGCTCCAAGCCGGACAGGCGTCCGTTTCGATTTACCTACTGTCGATCTTCGGCGTCCTGCTCTCGGCGATCACGCTGGGCGAACATGTCCGGCTGCCGCAAGTTGCCGGCGGCCTCCTGGTGTTCGCCGCAACCTATCTCACCTCGGAGTACGAGAGCCGTCGAGAGGCCGCCCGCGCCAGCCCCAAGGCGGAGTAAACCCGGATTTCCGATTCAAACATTTTTCGGTATCGTTGTAACATCGTCCGATACCTTCACACTGCTGTCCAAGTTAGCCGAGAACCGCCCCTCGGCTGATTGAAAACGCTGGGCAAACCTCCCCTTTCCGGCCGTCCTCAAAAAGCAGGTTGGCGCCTGGTTCGGCTAGGTTCGAAAACGGCTGCTGTCCCAATTAGTAGCTGGAAACCCTCCCGTTTGTTGAATCGGTGCAACTGAGGCCATTTCTGCTGTCCAACTTCCTGCTACCACTCCAGCGCCAGCTCCAACTGCGCATCATGCA
>JBEKWU010000104.1:0-18176 GCA_049512775.1 Bryobacteraceae bacterium | reverse complement strand
GCAAGCCTGCTCGGCAAACCCGTGCGCTTCCGTTTCCACTTGAACCGGGCCAGACTCTATTCCTTCTGGGTCAGCTCGGACCCCTCCGGTCCCAGCCTTGGCTACGTCGCCGCAGGTGGCCCCGGATTCAAGGGAGCGCGCGACACGGTTGCGCAACCGCTCAACAGATGAAGGAAGGACCCTACGTTTGCACGACCAACCTGGCCTGACGAGCATAACGGAGGTTTAGGAAAATGTCCCATTTACGCCGCGAGTTTCTAACTTTCCCGGCGCTGGCAGCCGGGGCACGGTTCGTCTCCTCCGGTCAAGAGGACGACGCGTCCGCGCCGATCCCCATCGACGTGGGACGGCAATTATTCGTGGACGACTCCCTCATCGCTACGACCACGCTGAAGCGGACCTTCCACAAGCCGCGGCTACATCCCGCCAGCCCGGTGCTGAAACCGGAAACCCCTGTGGAGCTGAACAACGGGATCATGCCGGCCGCCTGTCCGTTCGGGGACGGCGTCTGGTATGACCCCAAAGATCGGCTGTACAAGTTGTGGTACATTGCCGGCTACGACGACGGCTTCGGCTATGCCACCAGCGAGGACGGAATCCACTGGTGCCGGCCGCAGCTAGACGTCGTCCTCGGAACCAACCGCGTGCTGCCGCCCCTGCCCGGCTACATCCGCAACGGCGCTACCGTCTGGCTCGATCACGAGGCCAAAGATCCCAGCCAGCGGTTCAAGATGTTCGCTTACTACCGGAGGGGGCACGGGCTGTGGCCGCGATTAAGAAGGCCCGAGCCGCGGCCGCCCGACTGGGACATGGGGCACGCCTACACGTCGCCGGACGGTATCCACTGGAGCAAACCCGTCCGTACCGGCCCCTGCGGCGATTATTCCGGTATGTTTTACAACCCCTTCCGGAAGATGTGGGTTTACAATATCCGCACTACGGATCGCCAGCACGGCCGTACGCGCAGTTACCGCGAACACTCGGATTTTCTCGAGGGCGCGTCTTGGGAGAGCAAGAACGTTATCTTCTGGCTGGCGGCCGACGAGCGGGACCTGCCCGACCCCGACCTCGGATACCGGCCGGAACTCTATAAGGTGGACTGCGTGGCCTACGAAAGCCGGGTGCTGGGTCTCTTTGAGATCTTCAAAGGTCCACCGAACCCGATCGCGATCAAAGAAGGGGTCCCGAAGACCAACGACCTGACGGTCGGATTCAGCCGCGACGGGCTGATCTGGGAACGGCCGGAACGGACCGCGTTCCTGGCGTGCTCGCGTGAGCAGGGCACGTGGAACCGTGGCTACCTGCAACCGGCGGGTGGCGTGTGCCTCGTTGTCGGCGACGAACTGCGCTTTTACTTCGGGGCGTTTTCCGGTATTTCACCCAAGTTGGGCCGGCACCTCTACGCCGGCGGCAGTACCGGACTGGCCGTGCTGCGGCGGGACGGGTTTGCATCGATGGACGGTCCTGGGACGCCCATTCCGCCATCGGATCCCGGCACGGGGCCCGGAACCCTGACCACACGTGGTCTGACGTTCTCCGGCCGGTACCTGTTCGTGAACGCGAACCTGAGGCGCAGCCAACTTCGGGTGGAGATCCTGGACGGGGACGGCCGCGCTATCGAGCCTTTTTCGCTTGGGAATTGTGTTCCACTCGCCGCTGACGAGACCAAACAGGCGGTCGCGTGGAAGCATGGAAGGGATTTGAAACGCCTCGCGGGCAAACCCGTGAAATTTCGCTTCCAGCTCACCGGCGGGCAACTGTACTCGTTCTGGGTCAGCCCGGACTCTTCCGGCGCCAGCTATGGTTACGTGGCTGCTGGCGGACCGGGATTCACGGGCTCCCGCGATACGACTGGCGCCTGAGGAAATCGCCCCACGCCAGCCTCTCAGCACTAGCGGAGCGTAAGGAGAAGGACAATGGATATTCCCCGACGGCAATTTCTGTTGACATCAGGCTCGCTTGTTTCAGGTGCGGCCTTCAGCGCGCAGCAGGGGCGGCTCTCGAATACGCCCTGGTATGAGAAGATGCGCAGGGTTGGGCTTCACGATGCTAATGAACGGGATCCGCTCGTTGACAACATTGACGAGTGGATCGACTTCTGGGCTAGCCTGAAAGTCGATGTTGTGATACTCAACGGCGCTGGGATGATGGCATTTTATCCCACGAAGATCCCACTACAGCACAAAAGCCAGTTCCTGGGTGATCGGGACTACTTCGGTGACTATAGCAGAGCGGCGAAGAAGAGGGGAATGCGTGTCATCATCCGCGTTGATCCAAAGTCGATGTATGGAGACATGCTAAGGGTGCGTCCCGACTGGTTCGTGCGCGATTCGAAGGGCAATTTTGTACCACGGGACGAACTCGCGATAAAGGGCGCGCCGCCACGGGACGAGTGGATCTACTGGACCTGTATGTTCTCCAGTTACTTTACCGAGCAGATACCGGCCATCCTTCGTGAGTTGAATTCGTTGTATGACTTTGATGGCTTCTTCATGGCCAGTTGGCCCACTTCGACAAAACCACGGCTGTGCTATTGCGACGCTTGCCGGCGCTTGGGCGACCCAAAGGGGCCCGCGTACTACGACCACCACACGAGGCGAACATTGGAGATCGTCCGGCTTTGGGACTCGATCGCCAGGGAAAAGAACCCGGACAACCTTTATGTGGTCAACATGAATGGTTCGATCGTGGCGACACAAGACCTGAAGAAGTTGTCAGAGGGGGTTCGCTGGCTCAACTGTGATCACCAGGCACGCAGGGATCATCAGGGACACACTGGGGATGCACCGATCTGGCACTGCGCGCAATCGGCTCGAGTGGTTCAGTCCCTGATGAAGGGTCGGCCGACCACCATTGGGAATGGTTCCAATAGCACCACACGCCTGCTATGGCGGCACGTCGCCAAGTCGGATGCCGAAGTCACGTTGTGGTGGGCGCAAGTTGCGGCCGGCGGCTCCGTGCCGTGGTGCGCCTGGCTCGGCCACGATCCGGAAGATCAGCGCTGGCGCGAGCCGGCCCGGCAATTCTTTCAATGGCACGCCAGGCATGAGGCGCATTTCGTAAACAGGCGTCCCATCGCCAATCTGGGAGTGGTCTTTAGTCAGAGGACGAATGCCTTCTACGTTCCTCCCGAAGACGTTCAGTCATGGGAGTATTTGCAGGGCTTGTACTATGCGCTGCTCGAGGGAAGGTTCCTGTTCGACTTCGTCCATGACGAGGACCTTGGGCCGGAAACCTTGAAGAAGTACTCGGCGCTGATCCTGCCCAATATAGCGGCTTTGAGCGATGAACAGGCCGCACAGTTGCGGAAGTACGTGGAGGCGGGTGGATCCCTTCTCGCCACGTTTGAAACCGGCTTATTTGATCGGGACGGAAAGCCGAGGGCTGACTTTGCCGTGGGAGACCTGTTTGGAATCCGGCGGGCGGGAGAACGGCAGGGTGCGCTCGGAACCGCTCTGAGCCCTTTCCGCGGTCACGGCGATCTGTCCTCTTTCTACTGTCACATCGAAAGGAAGCACGAAATTCTGAGCGGGTTCGAGGGTACGACGCTGCTGCCGGGCGCCGAGTATTACATTCCCGTGCGGGCCTCCTCGGATCCGATCATGACGGTAGTGCCGCCCTATCCCGGGCATCCGCCGGAGATGGTCTACCCGCGAACACCGCACACAAATATACCGGCGATCGTGGTAAGCGAGAAAGGACGCAGCCGGTTAGTCTATTTCCCGGGCGATATCGACCGAAGTTGCTGGAAAACCGGACACACCGACATAAGCCTTCTCATACAGAACTCGGTGCGCTGGATCCTGCGGAATCAGACACCGGTTACTGTAACCGGAGAAGGAATGGCGGAAGTGTTTGCCTGGGAAACTGAACCCGGATTTGCCATTCACATACTCAATTACAACAATCCCAACCTGACCTATGGCTGGTTGCGGCGGCACTACCCGATCGGCCCGCAGACGGTTCGACTGCAATTGCCGGACGGCGTACGGATCTCTAGGGCGGAACTGCTTCGCGCCGAGAGCGGATTGTCCTACAAACAAACCGGCCGCACCGTCGAATTTGTAATCCCGCGGGTCAAGGACTACGAGGTGGCGGCATTATGCGCTGCTGCCAGAGGTTAGCTTTTTGCGTAAGGACAGGCTCACGTGATGAATCGAATGCGACGCAGAGAATTCGTGCGGGCTCCGGCTCTGGCGCCCCTTGCGGGCGCCGGCAGTTGTTCTTCGACGATCATCTGATTGCCGAATCCGCGCTGGATAAAACGTGGCATCTGCCGAAGATCCATCCCGGGAGCCCGGTGGTGCAGCCGGAGACACCGATGAAAATGAACGGCGGCCGCGCCCCGGTCGCGGCCCCCTTCAGCGACGGCGTCTTTTATGATCCCAGGGATCGGCTGTTCAAGCTGTGGTATGTGGCTGGATGGCTCGATGGCATTGCCTACGCCACCAGCCATGACGGCTTGCGATGGACCCGCCCGAAACTGGACGTTGAGCCCGGCACCAACCGCGTGCTCGCCAGGCGCGACGGCCATGCGCGCGATGGCGTCGCTGTCTGGCTCGACCACGAAGTCGCCGATCCGGCCCAGCGGTTCAAGATGTTCGGCTATTTTCGCCGCAAGCCGCCCGCTGCCGACGGCGGAGAACTCCACACATCCCCCGACGGTATCCACTGGAGCGAACCCCGGCTCACCGGCCCGTGCGGGAACAACACCTGCTTCTACTACGACCCGTTCCGCAAGCTCTGGGTCGTCTCTGTCCGTCTGGGCGGCGATAAGGACAAGCACGGAAGGCGGCGCGCCCGCCGCGAGCAGCGGGACTTCCTCGGTGACGCGTCATGGGGCGCTAAAGACATTATCGGAAACCCCTGGCTCGCAGCCGACGACCTGGATCCGCCCGATCCGCAGTTGGGGTACAAGACACAACTCTATAACTTCACAGCGGTCGCTTACGAAAGCGTGATGCTAGGGCTGTTTATGATCCATCGCGGCCCGCCCAACGACGTGTGCAAGCCGCAAGGCATCTCCAAGATATCGGACGTGAGCCTGGGGTTCAGCCGCGACGGCGTCAATTGGGCTCGGCCGGACCGTCGCGCGTTCATCGGCTGCTCCCGAAAGCCGGGGACGTGGAACCGCGCCTACATTCATCCCGCGGGTGGCGGGTGCCTCGTGGTGGGCGGCCAGTTGTACTTCCATTTCGCCGCCTGGTCCGACATTTCGCCGAAGCTCGGCGACCACCTGGAGGCGGGCGGCAGCACGGGACTCGCCGTGCTCCGGCGAGACGGCTTCCTGTCGCTGGACTCCGCCGCGCGCGGCGGCACTTTGACCACCCCGCCGGTTCAGTTCTCAGGCCAGCATCTGTTTGTGAACGCGGAAGCTAAAGGCGGAGAGCTTGCGGTGGAAGCCATCAGGGAATCCGGCACGGCGCTGCCTGGCTTCGGTGTGGAGCAGTGCGGACCCATTGGCTCCGACGGTACCCGCCAGCCGGTGCAATGGCAGAATGCCGCGCACCTTTCCAGCCTCGCGGGCAAGCCCGCACGGTTCCGTTTCCACCTTACCCGGGCGAAGCTCTACTCCTTACTGGGTGAGCCCGGAGCGTTCCGGAGCCAGCCTCGGCTACGTGGCGGCAGGCGGTCCAGGCCTCACTGGCCCGCGCGACACCATCGGGGACGGCCGAGGTGGCAGCCGTTCCGCATAGCAATGGAGGAACTATGAAGTCCATTTTTCTGTTGTTGTCCATAGCGGCAGCCGCACTGGCGGCCGACCTGCGCAATATCGACACCGGCCTCGTGATCGTCCGCGACGCCTACGCCGACCAACCTTACGTGGTCGTGCTGGACGACGGCAGGTGGTTGTGCACGGTGACCCTCGGGCCGCTGGGCGAAGGCCAAGGCAAGGGGAATCGGACGATGGCGACCGTCAGCGCCGACAAGGGCAAGACGTGGTCGCCTCCCGTCAAGGCCAATGATGTGACCTGTGGTGTGCCGGTGAAGACTCGCTTTGGCCGCGTTTATGCCATCACCGGAGGTTACTTTGCTTGGTCCGATGACGCGGGCCGAACCTGGTCCGAGAAGCGCGTGATTCCGGCTCGCCTGTCGGCCTGGCCGGACGGAAAACGTGATCCAGAAACAAGCGTCTGGGCGGTCGGGATGCCGTGGGTGGCAGGCGGGAGCGTTTTCGTGCCTTGGGCTAAGAGGATCCGCGGCCAAGCGATACCGATAAGAGAGGTGTGCTTATTCAAGAGCGACAATATCCTGGTCGAGCGCGATCCAGACAAGGTCCGCTGGCGGATGCTTCCGGACCGCGACACAGGAATCAAACCGCCGCCCGACGGCACTGTCGCCGAAGAACCTCACGTGGTCTCCCTAAGCGACGGCACGCTGTATACGGTGTTTCGCACAAACCGGGGTTACATCGGGCATGCCACCAGTAAAGACGGCGGCGAAACGTGGTCCGACGCCACCTACGTGACCTATGCAAGTGGGCGCCGGCTCAGGCACCCGCGGGCCTGCCCGAGCCTGTGGAAGGCGTCGAACGGCAAATACCTGCTGTGGTTCCACAACCACGGCGGCAACGACTACCGCGAGCGCAATCCGGCATGGATCTCCGGAGGGGTTGAGCGTGGCGGTGAAATCCAGTGGTCCGAGCCTGAAATCCTTCTGTATACTGATGATCTCAGTTACGAAACGGGCCGTCTCAGCTACCCGGGTTTCTTCGAGGACGGCGGCCGTCACTACATTACCGAAACCCAGAAGACCATCGCGCGCCTGCACGAGATAGACGGCTCGCTTTTGGACGTGTTCAACGCCGTTTGGACGCAAGGGCAACGGAGCGAGTGGGCTGCCAAGGGCCTGGTGCTCTCGCTCGATGCTCCGGCGAAGGAAGTTGAGGCACCCGCGCTGCCCAACCTGAAAGCGGGCGGTTTCACGCTTGATCTTTGGCTGCAACTCAACGACGTTGCGCCGGGGCAGGTCATCCTCGATTCGCGGGATGCGACCGGCAAGGGCGTGCTGCTCGTCACCGGTGGAACCGGCAACGTGCGCTTGGAGATGAACGATGGCAAGAACGGCGCATATTGGGACAGCGATGCTGGGACATTGCGGGCGGGCAAGCGACACCATGCGTGCATTATTGTGGACGGCGGCCCGAACATCATTTCCTTCGTCATTGACGGCGTGCTGAATGATGGCGGCGCCGAGCGCCGGTACGGATGGGGCCGGTTTCCGGCCGGCATGGAGGACATCAACGGTGAGAAGAAGTGGAAGGTCGCTCCTAGCCTTCGTGGGCGGTTGATGGCGTTGCGCGCCTATGATCGGTATCTGCTCACCTCCGAAGCGGTCGGCAACTTTCGGGCGGGCCTCTGAACAATGAGGTGGATTACGAATCGAGTCGCGGCTATAGCTTTTCTGTTCGCCGTTGCCGTTGCTTGTGCTCAAGGCACGGCCGATGAGCCGCGCCTCCTTGATGGGTTGACGCCAACTCGGCTCCAGATCGGCGGACAAACACAAGGAAGGCTGGAAATCCCGGCCGGCCCGGATTTGGTGGCACGTTCGGCACATCCGTACGTTCTCACTCCCGTTCGTTTGACCCTTGCGATCCACCCACTAAGCTGGCTCAAGTTTTTCGCTGAAGGACAGGACACACGTGCTATCGGCTACAACGGAACCGCACCGGCCTCCTTGCAGGACCCGGTGGATCTTCGTGCCGCCTGTGTTGAAGTGAAACACGGCGAGGACCACGGTGCTATGGTGCGCGTCGGCCGCCAGGGTATTGGATCCTCACGCCTCATTTCCATCGGCCCCTGGAGCAACACGTCGAAGAGCTTTGGCGCAGACGCATATAACCTCTTCAACCGGCACGCCGGGCAAACCTCGGCGTCCCAGAATATCAACAGCGCAACCTTCGGCGGGATCACGCCGTTCCAGATCAATGGCTCCCGCCAGTTGCAATTGAAATTGCGGATCGACTTTTGACGGATTGAAAGGAAAAGGAGAACAGTCATGGACATTCCGCGGCGCCAATTTCTGCTTACTTCAGGCTCTATCATTTCAGGCGCAGTATTCGGCGCTCAACTGGGGCGTGCTGCCGGCAGGCCCTGGTACGAAGAGGTGAGCAGGGAGGGGCACGCGAATTTCACCGAGCGGGATCCGCTCATTACCGATATTGAAGAGTGGCTCGACTTCTGGACGAGTTTGAAGATCAACGCCCTCACCCTCAGCGGCGGCGGCATGATGGCGTTCTACCCGACCAGAATTCCGTTCCACCGGAAGAGCCGGTTTCTGGGCGACCGGGATTTCTTCGGTGATTACCTTAGGGCGGCGAAGAAGAGGGGATTCCGCGTAATTGCGCGTGTGACCCCCACAAACACCTACGGCGACGCCGTGAAAGCTCACCCGGAATGGTTTCGGCGCAATTCCAGCGGTAAGGCCGAGCCCCGGGACGAATTCGCGAAGAAGGGCGAGGAGATACAGGACGACTGGACCTACGACACCTGCGTCTTCACGACCTACTACACAGAGCAGATTCCGGCCATTCTCCGTGAGTTGAATTCGATGTACGACATCGATGGGTTCTTCATCAACGGCTTCCCGACCAAGAGCCCGCAAGTGTGCTACTGCGAGGTCTGCCGGAAGATCGGCGACCCGAAGTCATCGGAATACAGAGGACGATACGACGACCGGTCAGTGGAGATGGTGCGGCTCTGGGACTCGATTACCAGGGAAAAGAAGCCCGACAACGTCTACATGGTCACCATGAAGGGTTCGATTAATGCGGTTCAGAACCTGAGGAGGCTGGCCGAAGTCTCCCGGTGCATGAATGCGGACAATCAGGCTCGCAGGGACAACCAGAGCCGGACGGGCGACGCACCGATCTGGCAATGCGCGCAAACCGTCCGCATCATGCAATCCGTTATGAAGGGAAAGCCGATGTGCGTTTCGACCGGCTCCAACAGCACCACCCGCATTCTGTGGCGCGACGTTTCCAAGAACTCCCCGGAGGTGAAGATCTGGTGGGCGCAATCGGTAGCCGGCGGCTGCGGGTTGAAGTGCACGTGGATCGGCGGCAAGCCGCAAGACCTGCGCTGGCGCGAGCCGGCCCGGGAGTTCTTCCAATGGCACGCCAGGCATGAGCAGCATTTTGCGAACAGGCGGACGATCGCCAACCTGGGTATTGTTTTCAGCCAAAGCCTGAACGGCAGCTACAACCCTCCCAGGGACACTCAGCCCTGGGAGTATATGCAGGGCCTGTACTACGCGTTGCTGGAGGGCCGCTTCGTTTTCGACTTCGTCCACGAAGACGACCTTGGGGCCGAGACCCTGAAGAAGTATTCGGCGCTGATCCTGCCGAATGTCGCGACCATGAGCGACGAGCAGGCCGGTCAACTGCGCGAGTACGTGGCATCAGGCGGCTCGCTCGTGTCTACATTCGAAACCGGCCTGTTCGACAAGCGGGGAAAGCCCAGGGAAGATTTTGCTCTCGGCGACGTGTTTGGCATCAAGCGGGTGGGACAGCGGCAGGGCGGCCTCGGCGGGGATTCTCACTCCTTCTATGCGCGCATCGAGAAGCCGCACGAGATTCTGAGCGGGTTCGAAGGGACGAGCGTGCTGCCGGGCGCCGAGTACCGCGTCCCCGTTCGGGCTGCCGGCGCTCCGATTCTCACCGTCATTCCCCCTTACCCTGGCCACCCGCCGGAGTACGTGTATCCGAGAACGCCTCAAACCGATGAGCCCGCGATCGTCATGGTCGAGAAAGGGCCCAGCCGGCTGGTCCACTTTCCTGGCGACGTCGACCGCACCTCATGGCGCGCCGCGCACCCGGATGTCCTTCGTTTGCTGCAGAACTCGATCCGGTGGGTACTCCGTAATCACATGCCGGTTACCGTGATGGGAGAAGGGATGACGGAAGTCTTTGCCTGGGAAACGGAACCGGGCTACGCCGTTCACATCCTCAACTACAACAACCCGAACATGACCTATGGATGGTTTCTGCGCAACTATCCGATCGGGTCTCAGAAAGTCACCATCCAGGTTCCGGAAGGGGTTCGCATCTCGAAGGTGGAATTGCTGCGCGCCGAGACCAGCCTGCCGTTCAAACAGACGGGTCGCACAGTCGAGTTTGTAGTCCCGCGGGTGGAAGACTATGAAGTCGCGGGATTGTACGCTTCGGGCCGAGTCTAGGGAGAGGATCACTTAATGAACATTCCAAGACGGGAATTTCTGGTCACGTCAGGTGCATTCATTTCCGGTGCGGCGTTTGGCGCTCCGCAGGCGCGGTCGTCCGGCGGCGCGTGGCATGAGAAGCTGCGCAGGTTTGCGCACTCGAACTTCAGCGAGAAGGACCCGCTGACTTTCGACGTGGACGAGTGGATCGGCTACTGGGCCAGCCTCAAGGTGGACGCGCTCCTCGTCAACGCCGGTGGTATGATCGCCTTCTATCCCACCAAGATTCCGCTGCACTATAAGAGCCGGTTTCTGGGTGAGCGAGATTTGTTCGGCGAATACGTCAGGGCGGCGAAGAAGAAGGGCATTCGTGTCATTGCTCGCGTGGATCCCAAGTCGACCTTTGGAGGTGCGACGAAAGTATGTCCCGACTGGTTTGTGCGCTATGAGGCGGGCGAATTTCAATGCCGGAGTGAGGGTGCGAAGAAGGCCGATCCGGTTCGCGACGACCGGATCTACTGGACCTGCGTGTTCTCCAGCTATTTCACCGAGCAGATCCCGGCCATCATGCGCGAGTTGAACGCCTGGTACGACATCGACGGCTTTTTCACACCCAGTTGGCCAACGTCAACGAAGCCGCGGGCGTGTTACTGCGCCGTCTGCAAGCGCTTCGAACAATCCGGACCCGCGTTGATGGAGCGTTACCTGAAGCGGACGCTGGAGATCGTCCGGCTTTTCGATTCGATCGCGAAGGAGAAACGGCCCGAGAACATTTACATCATGAACACCAACGGGTCCATCGCTGCTTCGCAGAACCAGAAGAAGCTGGCGGACGCCGTTCCATTCGTCAACGCCGATCATCAGGCGCGCAGGGATCACCAGGGACGCACGGGCGACGCACCGATCTGGAACGTTGCGCAAACGGGCCGGATCCTCCGTGCGGTGACGGGGGGCAAGCCGCGCGTCATTGTGACTGCGGCAAACAGCACCACGCGGCTCTTATGGCGCCATATTTCCAAATCGGACGCGGAACTGACTACGCAGTTCGCTCAATCCACGGCCGGCGGCGCCGCAATTCTGTGCGCCTGGCTCGGCGGCGATCCGGAAGATAAGCGCTGGCGCGAAACAGCCCGGAAGTTTTTCCAATGGCACGCCAGGCACGATGCGCACTTCGTAAACCGGCGTTCGATCGCCAATCTGGGCGTGGTTCTCAGCCAGCGAACAAATGCTTTTTACACTCCTCCCACGCAGACGCAGCCGTGGGAATATCTGCACGGTTTGTACGTCGCCCTGCTGGAGGGGCGATTCCTGTTCGACTTCGTCCACGAGGACGACCTTGGGCCGAAGACCCTCAGGAAGTACTCGGCGCTGGTCCTGCCCAATGTGGCAGCGATGAGCGATGAGCAGGCCGCGCAGTTGCGCAAGTACGCGGAGTCGGGCGGGTCGCTTCTCGCCACGTTTGAAACCGGGTTGTTTGACCAGGACGGAAAACCGAGGGCTGACTTTGGCTTGGGCGACCTGTTTGGAATCCGGCGGGCGGGAGAGAGACAGGGCGCGCTTGGTCCCGATCTATCTTCTTTTTACTGTCACATCGAAAAGAAGCACGAAATTCTGAGCGGGTTCGAGGGCACGACGCTGCTGCCGGGTGCCGAGTACCGCATCCCCGTGCGGGCCTCCTCGGATCCGATCATGACGGTAGTGCCGGCGTACCCAGGCCATCCGCCGGAGTTAGTCTATCCCGAGACGCCCCGCACCAATGAACCGGCAATCGTCGTGACGGAGAAAGGACCCAGTCGCCTCGTCTACTTCCCGGGTGACATCGACAGAAGCCTGTGGCGGTCCGGGCACACGGATGTGAGTCTTCTGCTTCAGAACGCGATCCGCTGGGTCCTACGCAACCAGACGCCGGTGACTGCAAGCGGGGAAGGCATGGCGGAAGTCATCGCCTGGGAGACGGAACCGGGATTTGCCGTGCACATGCTCAACTACAACAATCCGAACGCGACCTGGGGTTGGTTGCGGGGGCACTATCCGATCGGGCCGCAGAGAGTTCGACTCGAATTGCCGGAAGGCGCACGGATCTCGAAGGCGGAGTTGCTCCGCGCTGAGACAGGCCTGGAGTTCAAACAAACTCGCCGCACTGTGGAGTTCGTAATCCCGCGTGTCGTGGACTACGAAGTCGCGGCACTATATTCGTCCAAATGAGCCATACAAGGGGACATATTCGATTAATTGCTCTGCTGCTGGCGACAATCGCCGGCAGTTCACTGGTCCACGGCGCCGCGGACTCTGCCGAAGAGCAGCGTCAGAAGCGCATGGCCTGGTGGCGCGAAGCCCGGTTCGGCATGTTCATCCATTGGGGTCTCTATGCCGTGCCCGCCGGGGAGTGGAAGGGCAAACTGATCCCCGGTATCGGCGAGTGGATTCAGCGCCGGGCGAAGATCCCGGTAGCCGACTATGCGAAGCTGGCTGACCAATTCAATCCGGTGCAGTTCAATGCGAATGAGTGGGTGGCGGTCGCCAAGAGCGCCGGCATGAAGTACATGGTGATCACGGCGAAACACCACGACGGATTTGCCATGTACGGCTCCGAGGTCAGCAAGTACAACATCGTGGACGCCACGCCGTACCGCAAGGATCCGCTGAAGGAACTTGCGGCCGCCTGCCAGAAGGCCGGTTTTAAGCTGGGCTTTTATTATTCGCAGGCGGTGGATTGGCATGAGCCGGATGCGGGCGGCGAAGCCAATACCTGGGACTTTCCGGATAAAAGCAAGAAGGATTTCGGCCGCTACCTGGAGCAGAAAGTAAAGCCGCAGCTCCGGGAACTGCTGACCGGTTACGGTCCCGTGGCGATCCTCTGGTTCGACGCCGCTTCCGATTCCCTAACGCCCGAGCAGAGCCGCAGCATCGCCAACCTGGTGCACACCTTGCAGCCGAATTGCCTGGTCAGCGGGCGCATCCACAACGATGCCGGCGATTATTATGAGGCGGGCGACAACCAAGTCAATATCGGCAAGGTGGCGCGCGATTGGGAAACGCCCGTCACCCTGAACAACACGTGGGGTTTCAAGAAGGACGATCAGAACTGGAAAAGTTCCACCATGCTGATCCGGCAGATGGCGCGCGTTGCCGGCCGGGGCGGCAACTATCTGTTGAATGTGGGGCCGACAGCGGAGGGTGTCATTCCGCATCCCAGCGTGGACAGGCTCGCCGCAGTAGGACAGTGGATGAAGATGAACGGCGAGTCAATCTACGGCAGTTCGGCTGGCCCGTTCTCATACGAATTGCCGTGGGGTGTGATCACAAGTCGCCCTCGGGAGCTCTACCTCCACGTGTTTGAATGGCCGAAGCAGGAACTTGTGATGTACGGATTGAAGAGCAAGGTGAGTCGCGCTTACCTGCTGGCGGATCCTGCGCGCAAGCCGCTGCCTTTCAAACAAAGCGCGAACGCTGCCATCGGCCACTACGAACTTAGCATCCGGACCCCGGCAAGCGCGCCAGATGTGAACGACTCGGTCGTCGTGCTCGAGCTCGGCGGCAGGGCGCAAGTAATCAGCACTCTCCAGCAGCAACCAGACGGCAAGGTCACGCTTCCCGCCTATTTGGGCCGGATGCACTCGGAGTCCGGCGGGCAGTTCAGGCTGGATAAGCGGGGCGTAATGGATCAGTGGATCAGTACGGATGAGTGGCTCGACTGGGAGTTCCAGGTTTCGAAGCCCGGAACGTTTCAAGTGGCCGCCATTACGTCCGAGCAGAAGTATGGAGGCCGCTGGGAGGGTGGTCATCGGGTAGCCGTCAACGTAGCTGGCAATACCCTCCGCGGCGTCATCGCGCGGGATGTAATGGTTGAAGACCCGACCGCGCCTTACTGGCCTTACGTGAGATCGAACCTGGGTCGCGTCACGATCGGCCGCCCAGGCGCCTACCAGCTTTCGCTTAAGCCGGAATCGATCGAGGGTCCGAAGAAATACGGTTTGACTCTGGTTTCTGTCGTTCTGGAAACAATTCAATAGGAGTGCTTACGTCGATCACACGTTCTGGGGCACGTGCAGTATGCCTCGTTGTTATTGCGCTTGCCGCCGCCCGGACGACATCGGGCGTTACCGGCATCATCACGGACCAGTCCAAGGCCGTGATTGCGGGAGCGACGTTGGTAGGCGCTGAAATCCATATGAGCGGAGCATAAGACTGTGACGCGATGTCTGATAACCACCCGGCGCGGTTTCCTGGCGTTGGGCACTGGCGCGGCAACCGCCCTCGGCGCCGCGGGACGCCGTCCTGTAATCCATTTCAGCTTCGACAACACTCTCGCAAACGACGGCGAGTGGGGCGGCGCCATTGTTCTGGAGGGCCCCGCGGCGGGCAACGGCGTTTTGCTCGCAAGGGAGGGACGGGGAGCCGCGGACCTGACCGGCGAGTGGGCGCAGGCCGGGGGCGGCCGGCTGATCTATGAAGACGCGCGGCTGGCCGCGGTCGATTCCTTCTCCGCCGCGGTCTCTTTTAACCCGCAGAGCCTGGACCATGGCATGACCATTTTGAGCGGCATGGGACGCTGGCAGATCCGGTTGAGCGGCAACGGCACGCTTTCAGTGGCCACTTACTATTCGGCCACGAAATCGCAGGGTTCGATCATAACGCGATTGACGGCTCCGGACTCGTGGTATCAGATTGCCATCGCATTCGACCGCGGACGGCAGCGGCTCGAGTTTGCGTTCCGACAGGTGGGTGACGAGTCGTCGCTGGCGACCGGCGGCTTCCGGGTGGTACCCGAAACCTTCGGCCCATCGGCGCCGAAAACGCAGATTATGGAGATTGGAAGCGCCGGGGGGCGCGACCCTTTTTTCGGCTACATCGATAATCTCTCGGTGTATGACCATGCGCCGAGCGCCGATGGCCTGCGCGGGCTGCTGGAAAGCGGTGCGCACGCGCTGGCAGGCGTGGGCGGGCTGCCGTTTGAGCTATGCATTCTGCCCGTCGAGCGAGACAGCGGGGTTCTGCTGCCCGCGAGATCCGACGTGGCGATGTCCTCGCGCAGGTGGCATCCCCGAGACGCGAGCGACCCCAACGACACCATGCGTGATTTGGCCGCGTTCAGGGCGACGCGGTTGGAATGGTGTTCCAGCCGCGAAGCCACCCCCGACCATATCCGGCAAGTGAAGGATGCCGGCATTGCGTTCTGCTCCAAGGTCGGCGCAAGCGACAACTCGAAGGACCGGGTGGCGTCGGCCCGTGATTTCGAGGGCCGCTTATTGGCGTTCCGCTGGATGGTCTCCTGGACGCAATCCGACGGGCTGCCACCCGGCGCCTCGTGCGTGAACAACGCGCACTTCCGCGCGAGTCTGGCGGAAAGAATCACTCAACTGGTTAAGGTGGGCGTCGTCGGGGTGCAGTATGACGACTGGGCTTCGAACATCAGCGTGCTTTCCAGCGACGGCGGATGCTTGTGCGAGTTCTGCATGCAGAAATTCCGCGCGTACCTGAAGGCCAACCACGCCGCTGCCGATCTGGAGCGCTGGGGAGCCGGCAATCCGGACCAATTCGACTACCGGCAATTTCTGAAAACACAGCGGCGGGTAACCAACGCGCAGGAATACTTGACGTATTACGGGCAGAACGCAAGCGACCCTCTTCAACAAGCCTATGTGCGATTCCAGCACGCCTCCGTGCGCGATGGGCTCGTGGCGCTCAAGGCTGTATTGGCGGCCAACGCGCCAGCGGGCGGGCGGAGGCCCGCGCTTTCGGTGAACGCCCACTTCGGTTCGTCGTTCCAACAGAGCAAGGGGCTCATGGCGGGCGATCTTCCGGACTACTTTGTGGGGGAAGCCGGCGATGAAACGCTCGTCGGCATGTTCGTTAACGCGAAGATCGCGGAGGCCCTGCACCGGGTTTCCATCTTATCCCCCTTCCCATACAAGGTTGACCGGACCCGGTCGGAGATTGCGCTCCAGTGCGCGCTCGGGCAACTCTGCCTCGCGCCGTACGACATCTGGATGCAAACCAGCGATCTGCCGAGGCATTTCGGCAAGGCCGCCGATTACGCCGATCTGTTCGGTTTCGTCCGCGGCAACGCCGAACTGTTTGATGCGTGCGAAACGGTCGTCACGGTCGGGATTGCAGTGGATACCTCTAAGCCTGAAGACAAGCGCTTCCGCCCTCTCGTGCAGGCTTTGGCCGAAGGCAACGTGCCTTTTGTGCTGCTGCTGCTCGGGCGCGGTTACTTCGATCCATACATCAGCCCGCTGTGGTCGGAACGGCTCCAAACCTTGATCAATCTGACAGACGCGACCGACCTGAAGGTTCGCTTTCCGAACGCCCGCATATGGCCCGGCGAACTGAAGCCGGAACTGCTGCGGCGAATCTCTGTCTTGGGAGTGGAGGCGCAGAATGTGGTGGCAACGGTTCGGGCCAAGCCCGGCGCAGGGAAATTCGTCGCCGTCCACCTAGTGAACCAGAACTTCGACGAGTTCAGCAGGGCCGTGCCGGTGGAACAGTGTGGGGTGCGTCTGCTCCAGCGACGCTTCTGGGGGCCGATCTCCCGCGTCGAACTCCTTGCGCCTGGCCTTCCGGCGCAGTCGCTCACGGTGAAACTGTTCGGCCGTGACCTGCGGATGGTGGTGCCGGAACTGCGCACGTGGGCCGTGCTGCGGATTATGTACTGATGCCTATGCCAACAACAGTCATTCTGTTTCTTTTCTCCGTCGGGGTGCTGGCCGCCGCCGGCGATTTCGAGGTCGAGGTGGCGACGACAGTCGCATTCACCGAGGGTCCGACGGTCGATGCGCAGGGAAACGTTTTCTTCAGTGAGATAATCGGGCAGCGCATCATGAAGCTCTCCCCGGACGGAGTGCTCTCAACGTTCCGTGAAAACAGCAACTCCGCCAACGGACTGATCTTTGATGACCAGTGGAGGCTGATTGCCTGCGAGGGCAGCAACGAACAGCGTCGGCAGCCCCGCGTTACCCGAACTGACATGCGGACCGGACGAATCGAGATCCTGGCGGAGCGATATGAAGGCAGACCGCTCAGTCGTCCGAACGACGTCACGATCGACGGCAAGGGCCGGATCTACTTCACCGACCGGGGCGCGGTTGGACACAGTGCCGTTTACCGCATCGACCCTGACGGCAAGCTCTCGCGCATTCTCTCCGGGACGGAGGTTGAGGCGCCAAACGGGATCGTGATCTCGCCCGACGACCGGACCCTGTACCTCGTCGAGAGCAATAGGGTGGAAGGAGGTGCCCGCATGATTCGGGCCTACGATCTGGAGCCGGACGGCTCCGTGCGGAACATGCGCGTGTTCCACAACTTCGACCCTGGCCGTAGTGCGGACGGCTTGGCGATCGACACGAAAGGGAACCTTTACGCCGCCGCTGGCCTGCACGTCAGGCGGGGCAGTAGCGAGACGCTCGACACCAAATGCGGCGTTTATGTTTTTTCGCCGAACGGCAAGTTGCTGCGCTTCATCCCGATTCCCGAGGACACGATCACGAACTGTGCCTTCGGAGGGCCGGATATGAAAACGCTGTATGTGACGGCTGGCAAGACGTTGTTCAAGATCAGAACGGATATTGCCGGCACGCAGCGGTAGCCGTTAACGACATCGACTGCCAGGTTGACGAGGGATATCCAAATGCTTGCGGGTCTACAGTAAGACGATCTCTCGCCTTTGCGGCGATCTCTATCCTGAGACCACACGGATTCGCCTCGTCGCGCCAAGGACGTTCCCCATTTTCCCTCGCCTGGACCCGTGCGGGCCCTGCCAGGGTGGGATTCTCGGGGTGCGGTTCTCATGTTCTCTCGTCCAAGCGGCGCGGGGCAGGGGTGAAACCCATTGAAAATATGGCAGTTCAGCTTCGATCAACCTCGGGTGCGGGCTTTCCGACGCCATGTTTCAGAGTAAGCGTCAGAGCAACCCATCTGTTCCCGGAGTGGAGTTGGTGTTGAAGTGGGAGGATGAGCGAAGAGCAGGTGGCAAGGGTGCGGCACCGCCGGAACCGAGCGGAGGCCGAGCAGTTGGT
>JBEKWU010000103.1:0-48767 GCA_049512775.1 Bryobacteraceae bacterium | reverse complement strand
GTTCGTCGGGCGAGTGGGAGTTGCTTGGCCAGCGGCTGGCCGCGCTCCAGTGCCTGGTGCGCAGCGCCAGCGACATCGTGCAGTATCAGGCGCAGCTCGATCGCGTGAAGGCCTTGGGAGTGAAGCCCGATCCGAACCCGGTGCTGGGCGCACAGAGCGGCTGGGACCGCACCGACCTGATGCGCCTTGCGCGCAATGAAATCGACAACGCGATGCGGCTGCGGCAGTTGTTGCTGTCGGCCAAGGGGCCGTTGCTCGACCTGGCGCCGACTCCCGCCGAGGAAACCATTCGCAGGCTGGGGCCGGATCTCCCCGCGCAGCTTAAGCGCAAGATGGACATCATGAACGCGCACTGGGACGATTACAGGCGCCTCTTCACCACGCCTAATCCGTAGGGAAGTCAAACAGAGACCCGGCGATCGTTTGCGCGCTCCTCGCGAGCCTGCGACGAGCGGACCGGTGCGGTTCAAGACGTTTTGTCAAGTGCGCGAGGAGACCTACAGCGTCTACCTACTGCTAGAGCCTGGACGACAGAATCTACGCCCGTTACCGGACATAGGAGCGAGGCTCGACGGATCGCGGGCCGCTACGCTACGGGTCGATCTGCACCGGCGTCCCATTGGGCGCCAGGCGCCAGATCTCTTCGATTTCCTCGTCCGTCACGGCGATGCAGCCGTCGGTCCAGTCCACCAGCCGGTGGGCCTTTCCGATGTAACCCCGGCCGTTCGGGAGACCGTGGATCATGATGTCGCCGCCCGGATTGACTCCATCGCGGCGTGCGCGGGCGCGGTCCGCCGCGTTGGGGTAAGAGATGCGAAGGGACCGATGGAATGCGCTGCCCGAGTTCCGCGCGGTGATGGTGTAGAGTCCTTCCGGGGTCTTTCCGTCGCCTCGGCGGCGCTTCGGGCCCACCGGGTTGCCGCCCAGGGCGACCCGGTAGGATCTCAAGACCCGGCCCTGGTGGAGCAGGACCAGCTCGCGCTTGGCCTTGCGCACCAGGATGCGATCGGCCTTGAGGTCTTGAAAGCCTTCCAGACAAATGCAGCCGGCAACCAGCAGCACCAAGATACGGCGAGCGAAGCGGGGCACGGTTCAGATCAGAGTACAACGTTGGACCGGCTGCCCGCTGCTATCCTGGAGGTTTGAAACCCGGTGCCTCGATGACACGACGATTCTTCGCACTTCTGGCGCTCGGCGCCACTTCGGCCGCGAGCGCCGCCGCTCGTCCACCGGAGCGGCCGAAACTGGTGCTGGCGATCGTTATCGATCAGTTCCGCTACGACTACCTGACGCGCTTCCGCGGGGACTATACCGGCGGGCTCGACCGGCTGCTGCGGCAGGGGGCGGTGTTCACCAACGCGCGCTACGAGCACGTCCCCACCGTCACCGCCTGCGGCCACGCCATCCTGATGACCGGCGCCATGCCGTCGCTGAGCGGCATCGTCGGCAACGACTGGATCGACCGTGAAACCGGCAAGAAGGTAACCAGCGTCTCCGACGACAGCGTGCGGCTGCTGGGCGCCGAGGGGAAGGGCGCCTCCCCGCGTCGCCTGCTGGCAAGCACGCTGGGCGACGAGATGAAGATGGCGGGCAAGGGGAAGCCGCGGGTGATTGGCATCTCGCTCAAGGACCGCGCCGCCATCCTTCCGGCGGGCCACCTGGCCGATGGCGCCTACTGGTTCGACTCCCACAGCGGCGCGTTCGTGAGCAGCACATTCTATTTCCCCGACCTGCCGCAATGGGTGAAGGAGTTCAATCGGGGGCGCCCCGCCGGCCAGTACCTCGGCGCGGAATGGAAGCCCCTGGCGCCGAGCCCGGACTACCCCGCGTTCGCCAAGACGCTGGCGGGCGCGGCCGGCCCCGAGTTCTACACGTCCCTGGACGCGAGCCCGTTCGGCAACGAACTCGTCGAGGCGTTCGCGGAGCGGGCCATCGAGGGGGAGCGGCTGGGCCAGCGCGGCCCCACCGACCTGCTCACGGTCAGCTTCTCCTCGAACGACTACGTGGGCCACGACGTGGGTCCGGAGGCGCCCGAGGTGCGCGACATGGCCATCCGGGCCGACCGGCTGATCGGGCGGCTGCTGGATTTCGTGGAGGCGAAGGTGGGGCCAGGCAACACGCTCGTGGTGCTGACCGCGGATCACGGTGTGGCGCCGCTGCCGGGAATCCCGGAGCACGCGAAGATGCCGGGCGGCCGTCTCTCCTCGAAGGCCATTCTGGGCGCGATCGAAGCCGCCCTGAAGAAGAGCTTCGGCGACGGCCCGTGGGTGGCGGGCGGTTCCGGGGAGGCGCCCTACCTCAACCGCGGCCTGATTCGGACCAGGAAGCTGAGCGAGGCCGAGGTCGAGCGGGTGGCGGCGCAGGCAGTGGCCGCCATTCCGCACGTTTTCCGCGTCTACACGCGCGAGCAGCTTCTGAACGGGGCGGCCATCGACGACCAGATCACGCGGCGGGTGGTCAACGGCTATTGTCCCAGCCGCTCGAGCGATCTGGTGGTCCTGGAAGAGCAGTACTGGATTCCGTTGGCGCACGGCGCGAGCCACGGCTCCGCGTTCGGCTACGACACACACGTCCCGGTGATCTTCATGGGGCCGAACATACGCGCCGGCAGATACGATCGGAACATCCTGCCGAACGACATCGCCCCCACGCTGGCGACGATGCTGGAGGTGGAAACGCCGAGCGGCGCCGCGGGACGCGTGCTGGCCGAGATGCTGTCAGGCGGAAGCGCCAGCCACTAAAGATATTCCCTCGGCAACCGATCATAGGCTGTGCGGACCACAGTGGACCCATCCTGTGCGCTCCGGATTCGGGGGCGCCGCTTTCCCATCGCCGGCCTGGTTCTGGTGGCGGCGTGCCTGCCGGGCGCGCTGCTGGCGCAGCGTTACAGTTTCAAGCACTACGGGCAGGAGGAAGGCCTGGGCAATCTGGTGATCCGGTGCCTGGCGCAGGACCGGGTGGGCTTTCTGTGGGTCGGGACGCAAAACGGGCTGTACCGCTACGACGGGTGGCGCTTCCGGCGCTATGACCGCAACGACGGCCTGCCCAGCACGCGGGTCGAATCGCTCCACGAGAGCTCAGATGGCACGCTGTGGGTGGGAACCCGCGCGGGCCTGGCGCGCCGGGCCGGCGAGCGGTTCCAGGCGATCCGGATCGCGGGCGAGTACGAAATCGTCGGTTCCACGGCCATTACTTCCGATGGGCAGGGGTGGGTCTACGTAGGCACGACCGCGGGCCTGCTGACCGCCCGGCCGGCTGCGGCGAAGACCGAACTGGAGTGGCGCTTCGAGTGGTTGGGCGCGCGCACGGGGGCCATCTATGCGCTGCACCTGGAGCCTGGCGGCCAGGCGCTCTGGCTCGGTTGCGGTGACAAGTTGTATCGGCTGGTGGGAGGCTGCCTGGTGGCCGTCGGCGAGGAAACCGGCGTTCCGACAGACCGTTGGGACGCCATCCTGACCGATCCGGAGGGCAACCTGTGGGTGCGAAGCGCCAACCGGCTGCTGATGCGGCGCAAGGGGACCAAGCAGTTCAAGCCGGCCGACACGGACCTCCCGAGCGCCAGCGACGGCGGCAGCCTGCAAGTCGATTCGGAGGGCCGGCTGTTCGTCGCCACCGACCTGGGCCTGGCGATCCGCAATCGGGACCGCTGGGAGCGGATGGATTTGAGCCGCGGCCTGGTGAGCGAGACGGTAAGCTGCATGTTGCAGGACCGCGAGGGCTCGATCTGGATCGGGTTGCGCGGCGCCGGGCTGGATCGCTGGCTGGGCTATCGCCAGTGGGAGAGCTGGACGCGCGCCGAGGGGCTGAGCAACGACGATATCTGGAGCATTCAGCGCGACGCCTCGGGGACCCTGTGGGTGGGGACGGATCGCGGTTTGAACTACTACGCGCATCCCGGCGCCGGCTGGCGCCTGTGGCCGAAGAACCGGGAGATCGGCGCCACCAAGATCCGCAAACTCAAGGCCGGCCGGAACGGAGTCCTGTGGGTGGGCAGCGATCCTGGGGGGGTGGCGAGCCTCAATCCGCAAAGCCGGGCCGTCCGGCACTTCCGGGAGGAATCCGGGCTGGCGGACGATCGCGTTCTGGCCCTCCTGGTGGACCGGCAGGACCAGATCTGGGTGGGCACGCGGAGGGGCCTCTACCGGGGTGCGGGAAGCAGTTGGGCGCTGCGCTTCGAGCGGGAATGGCCCCCGGGCACGGATGAAGACGAGCGGTTCAACACTCTGCTGGAGGACCACGAGGGGCGGATCTGGGCGGCGGGCAGTCGCGGGCTGGCCCGGCTCGAGAGTGGCCGCTGGACGCGCTTCACCAGCCGCGACGGGCTGAAGGACAACGGGATTTACCAGCTCGCGGAGACCCGGGACGGCAGCTTGTGGATCGGCTATGGCGAAGCGCTCGGGATTACGCGGGTGACGTTTCCGGATGGGCGGCTGGCGCTCCAGCATTTCGACCGGACCAACGGCCTGCGCTCCGACAAGGCCATTTCCCTGGCAGTCGACACGAGCGACCGGGTGTGGTTCGGCAGCGACAGCGGCCTGGATGTGTTCGACGGCCGCGGGTGGCAGCACCTGGGCCGCGCCGACGGCCTGGTCTGGGATGACATCAACGGAGGCGCCATGTACGCCGACGAGGACGGCAGCTTTTGGATCGGCACCAGCCTCGGGCTGGCGCACTTCCGCCCGCCCGAGCGCGAGCCGCGGCCCGTCGCGCCGCCGGTCGCGATCACTTCCGTGCGGTTCGGCGAGAGGTTTGCCGATCCGTCGCTGCCGCTGAGTATCCCCTACCGGGACCGCTTCCTGCTGATCAACTTCGCCGCGCTCAGCTTCCTGAACGAGGGCGAGGTGCGGTTCCGCTTCCGTCTGGGCGATGCGTCGAAGGACTGGATGGAAACCAGCCAGCGCGAGGCGCAGTACCCGGGGCTGGCCGCCGGCGACTACGCCTTCGAGGTGATGGCCCGCAACGCCCGGGGGGTATGGAGCTCGGCGCCGGCCCGGATGTCCTTCCGCATCCTGGCCCCGTGGTGGCAGGCCGCCTGGTTTCGCGCGCTGGCCTGCGCGCTGGCCGGCTGGCTCGGCTGGCTCCTCTGGCGGATGCGGATGCGCCGCTTGCTCGAGCGGCAGCAACGCCTGGAAGCGGCGGTCGCGGAGCGAACCTCGGAGTTGGCCCACGAGAAGGCCTGTACCGAACGGGAAAAGCTCACGGTCGAAAAGCAGAACCTGGAGATCCGAATCCTGCTCGAAAAAGCCCGGGAAAGCAGCCGCCTGAAGAGCGAGTTCCTGGCCAACATCAGCCATGAGATCCGGACACCGATGAACGGCATTCTGGGCATGCAGGCGCTGGCGCTGGCCACGGAATTGTCGGGGGAGCAACGCGAGTACGTCGACACCGCCCAGTCCTCCGCGGAAGCGTTGCTCGAGCTGCTCAACGATGTCCTCGACTTCTCGAAAATCGAGGCCGGCCGGCTGGAACTGGACCCGGTCGATTTCTCCTTGAGCGACATGGTCCGCTCCGCGGTGAACACCATGTCGGCGCGGGCGGGACAGAAGGGCCTTCACCTGGAAGTCGAGATCCCACCGGAAACGCCGGACGCGCTGTGGGGCGATCCGGGGCGGCTGCGCCAGGTGCTGCTGAACCTGGTCGGCAACGCCATCAAGTTCACCGAAGCCGGCGGCCTTATCCGCATTGGAGCGGAAACCGAATCGGCGGCCGATCAGGAGGTGGTGCTGCACTTCTCGGTGACCGACACGGGAATCGGCATTCCGGCCGACAAGCAGCAAGTCATCTTCGAGGAGTTCCGGCAGGGAGACTGCTCCACCACTCGCAAGTACGGAGGTACGGGTTTGGGCTTGGGAATCTCTTCCCGGCTGGTGGGGCTGATGGGCGGGCGGATCTGGGTGGAGAGCGAGCCCGGCCACGGGAGCACCTTCCACTTCACGGTCCGGCTGGGGCGGGCCGTTGCCACTCCGCAGCCGGCTTCATCGCGCGCCAGAATCCTGTCCGAGGCGCTCGCCGGTCTGCCCGCTGGGGGACGCCGGCTCCGCATTCTGCTGGCCGAGGACAATCCGGTCAATCAACGGTTCTCCGTGCGGCTGATCGAGAAGTTGGGCCACCAGGTTGAAGTGGTCTCCAACGGCCGCGAGGCGCTGGCTGCCTCGGGACGGGGCGGCTTCGACCTGGCGCTGATGGATGTCCAGATGCCCGAGATGGACAGCATGGAAGCGACCCGGCTGATCCGCGAACGCGAACGTCGGGCCGGAACGCACCTCCCGATCGTGGCCATGACCGCCTACGCCATGAAAGGCGACCGGGAGAAGTGCCTCGAGGCCGGCATGGACGGCTACGTGGCCAAGCCCATCCAACTGAAAGAACTGCTCGAGGCCATCGAGGCCGCGCTTTCCACGGGGCAGACCGTGCAACCCGCCGCAGGGGCCTGAAACAGGCGGCGGTGCGCCATCCGTGGCGGGCTGGTGTAGCGGCCTCCGGCCCCGACGCGATAGCAAGTGATTCGCCAAACGAAATATCTTCCTTTTTTTCATTTTGTTACAACCAGCAATTGAGCTCGAAATGTTTCCGTTTCCGGAGCCGCTGTGAGATACTGAAATTAGAAACCACTCAGGATGAATCAATTGGACGAGGCGGTCGCCCGCTATCAAAAGCTGCTCGAAACCGAGCCTTACAAGGATCTGAGTTGGGCGGAGGCCTTGGCCGAGCGGATGCTGGCCGAGCACCTCACCCAAAGCGGACGCTTGGTGTGCCCGTTCCTTCGGCCCAACTTCATCACACGCCGCCAGTATGACAGCATCGTGAAGGCTGCCGAAGCGCTGTTTTCGGCCATCGACCGCGTGAAGCAGATGGCGCTCGCCAACCCGGCGCTGCTGGCGCGCATGGAGTTGCTGCCCGCCGAGAAGATGCTGGCCTCGATCGACCCGGGGTACTCGTTCCTGGCGGTCACCTCGCTGCTGGACACGCACCTCAGCAACGGCTCGATGTATTTCGTCGAGTACAACGCCGACACCCCGGTGGGAGTGGCCTTTGGAGAGGCGCTGGCAGACCTGTTCTACGATTGCCCGCCGGTGAAGGAGTTCCGCAAGCGCTACACCTTGCAGAAACTCGGAGGCAAGAGACACCTGCTCGCCGCTGTGCTCAGGGCCTATAAGCAGTTCGGCGGCAAGAAGCAGCCGAACATCGCGATTCTGGAGTTCCGCCAGCCGTTCCAGAGCACCGAACAAGGCGAATACCTCCTGCTGCGGGATTTCTTCCGCGCCGAGGGCTATCCCACCGAGATCGTCTCGCCCGACCAGCTCGAGTACCGAAGCGGGGTGCTGCGGCGCGGCAATTTCGCTCTGGACCTGATCTACCGTCGTGTGAAGGCGCAGGAGTTCCTGCTGCGGTACGATCTTTCGCACCCGCTGGTGCGTGCCTACCGGGAAGGCAAGGTCTGCGTAGTGAACAGCTTCCGCTCGGAACTCGCGCACAAGAAAGCCATCTTCGACCTGCTGACTGATGAGACCATCACGGCCGGCTTTCCGGCCACCGAGACCAAAGCGATTCGCCAGCACATCCCCTGGACCCGGATGGTGGCTTTGACCAAGACCACCTACCAGGACCAGACCATCGACTTGCCCGCCTTCATCCTGAAGAACCGCGAGAAACTGGTTCTGAAACCCAACGACGACTCGGGCGAGCACCATTCGGTCCGGGGCTGGGAAACCGATGAAACGGGCTGGGAGCGGGCGCTGAGAAGAGCGTTGCGCATGCCCTACGTGGTGCAGGAGAAAGTGGAAGCCTCCCACGCGTCCTTCCCGTTGCTGCGTTACGGCGAGCTGGAGATCCGGGAGATGCAGGTGGACCTGCACCCGCACGCCTACCTCGGCAAAGTGCAGGGCTGCTCGAGCTGGCTCTCGGCGGGCAACGGCGGCGCTTTCTCGACCGTAACCGGATTGGCCCCCACGTTCATTCTGGAGCCCAAAGGGTAGCAAAGAGTGTCCGGCCGGGGGGCCTGAGGCGGGCTGGGGCGCCTGCCCCACGGTGGAGGGTTCTGGGGTACCCTGTAAGTAGATGCACAGCATATAGATATTTTCCTTGACGAGACCCTACATATTGGGGCATGATGGCAAATCGTGGGCTGTCTCTTGCCTGGGACTGACGCAAGAGATACTTCCATAACATCGAATCGCGAGGAGGGAAATCGATGGGGCAGCTTAGTGTCGAGTTGGGCGCCCGAGTCCAGGAACGGAAGATCAAGTCGAATCCGGGAGAGCGAAAGGGCTTGTCCTTCCCGCGGTACTTCACCGCCAAGCTCGAACCCGGCAGGGCGCCTTACGACGAGTGCCGCTGGGAAATTCGCACCACCAGCATCGCCAACGACAAAGGCCTGGTCATCTTCGAGCAGCGGGACGTCGAGGTACCGTCCGACTGGTCCCAGACGGCTGCCAACATCGTCGCCAGCAAGTACTTCCACGGGCGGCTGGGATCGCCCGAGCGCGAGTCGAGTGTGACTCAACTGGTCCACCGCGTGGTGGATACTACCGTCGACTGGGGGAAGACGGGAGGCTATTTCAAGACCGATGCCGATGCGGAGAACTTCCGCAACGAGCTGGCGCACCTGGTGCTGACCCAGAAGGCGAGCTTCAACTCCCCGGTCTGGTTCAATGTGGGGGTTGCGGAAGCACGGGGCTACGGCTGGTACTACGACGAGGCCTCCGGCACCGTCCGGCGCCTGGCGGCCGGGCAGAGCCGGCCTCAGTGCTCGGCCTGCTTCATCAACTCGGTCCGCGACTCGCTGGAATCCATCCTCGAGCTGGCGAAGACCGAGGGTATGCTCTTCAAGTGGGGCTCGGGGACGGGCACCAACCTGTCCAGCTTGCGCGAAGAGAACGCCGTTCTTTCCGGCGGCGGTCGTGCCTCGGGCCCGCTGAGCTTCATGAAGGGCTTCGACGCGTTCGCGGGCGTCATCAAGTCCGGGGGAAAGACCCGGCGCGCGGCCAAGATGGTGATCCTGAACGTCGATCACCCGGACATTGAAAAGTTCATCTGGTGCAAGGCCAAGGAGGAGAAGAAAGCGCACACGCTGGTGGACGCCGGCTACGACGCCTCGCTGGACGGCGAGGCCTACGGCTCGGTGTTCTTCCAGAATGCCAACAACTCCGTGCGGGCCTCCGACGAGTTCATGCACGCCGTGGTCGAGGACAGCGACTGGTGGACGCGCTCGGTCCTGAACGGCCAGCCGGTGAAGCGCTCGAAGGCCAAGGACCTGCTGAAGCAGATCGCGCTGGCCACGCACCAGTGCGGCGACCCGGGCATGCAGTTCGACAGCGCCGTCAACCGCTGGAATCCCTGCAAGCACTCCGGGCGGATCAACGCCTCCAATCCCTGCTCGGAGTACATGTTCCTGGACGATTCGGCGTGCAACCTGGCCTCTCTGAACCTGATGAAGTTCGTGGGGCCGGATGGGCAGTTCGACGTGGAAGCGCTCCGGCACGCCGTGGACACCGTGATCCTGGCGCAGGAGATTTTCGTGGACTCCGCCAGCTACCCCACCGAGAAAATCGCCGAAAACTCGCACACTTTCCGGCCGCTGGGCCTGGGCTACGCCAACCTGGGCGCGCTGCTGATGTCGCTGGGGCTGCCCTACGACGGCGAGCAGGGCCGCGACTTCGCCGCCGCCGTGACCGCGATCATGTGCGGCCAGGCCTATCTCACCAGCTCGCGCATCGCCGAGGCGGTGGGAACCTTCGCCGCCTACGAGAAGAACCAGGAGCCGTTCCTGGAGGTCATCCGCATGCACCGCGGCTCGGTGAGCCGCATCAACCCGCGCCATGCGCCGGGGCTGGCTGAGACGGCGCAGAGGGTCTGGGACGACGCCTGCGAATCGGGCCGACGCCACGGCTACCGCAACGCGCAGGTCACCGTGATCGCGCCCACCGGCACCATCGGGTTCATGATGGATTGCGACACTACCGGCGTCGAGCCCGACCTGGCGCTGGTGAAGTACAAGAAACTGGTCGGCGGCGGGGTGATCAAGATCGTCAACAACACCGTGCCGCAGGCGCTGATCCGGTTGGGGTACACGCCCGCGCAGGTCGAGCAGATCGTCAGCCACATCGACGCCACCGGCACCATCGAGGGGGCGCCGGGGCTCAAACCCGAGCACCTGCCGGTCTTCGATTGCAGCCTGCGCCCGCAGAACGGGGTGCGTTCCATCCACCACATGGGCCACATCCGGATGATGTCGGTGGTGCAGCCGTTTATCTCCGGCGCCATCTCGAAGACCATCAACCTGCCCGAGGACTCCACGGTCGAGGACATCATGAACGCCTACCTGGAGAGCTGGCGGCTGGGGCTGAAAGCGGTGGCCATCTACCGGGACGGCTCCAAGCGCGTGCAGCCGGTGAGCTCCAGCGAATCGAAGGCCGAGAAGCGTGTCGCGGCGCCGGCGGCGGCCGAGAAGATCGTCTATCGCCCGGTCCGGCGCAAGCTGCCCGACGAGCGGCAGTCGGTCACCCACAAGTTCTCGATCGCCGGGCACGAGGGCTACGTCACGGTCGGGCTGTACGAGGACGGCACTCCGGGCGAGTTGTTCATCACCATGGCCAAGGAAGGCTCGACCATCTCGGGCCTGATGGACGGCTTCGCCACGGCGATCAGCTTCGCGCTCCAGTACGGCGTTCCGCTCAAGTTCCTGGTGGACAAGTTCAGCCACGTGCGGTTCGAGCCGGGCGGCTGGACCGGCAACTCCCAGATCCCCTACGCCAAGTCGCTGCTGGACTACATCTTCCGCTGGATCGGCGGGCGCTTCCTGGGGCCCGAGTACGCGCTGACCGAAGTCGGCGACACGCCCAAGCTGCGGCCCACCGAACCGGATCCCCAGCCCAGCCTGCCCTTCGCGCCGGTCTCCGACGACGCCCCGCTCTGCTCGGAGTGCGGCTCGATCATGACGCGCAACGGAAGCTGCTACAAGTGCGCCAACTGCGGGGGAACCAGCGGGTGTAGTTAGGGGGCGCGCGAGGACCTTCACTCGCCCGTCTGCAACGGGGAGGTGGAGCGGCGGCTTGTCATCGGATACAGCCTGCCTGAGGCGGACGCCGCGCGGCCGCGGCTGAAGCTGCGGAACCTTGGGCGGACGGCAGCCGACACGCCGAAGTGCACTGGGTTGAAGCCCACGGCGTTGGGTGGAAGGGCTTGGAGATCAAGCGGTTTTGGACTGACGATTATGAAGGCTGAGAAACCACAATCCGGGTTCCTGCTGTGCATCCGCAGCGAAGGTTCAGACGATTTGGACCCCCGGAAGGTCTATCAGGTTCTGCCCGACCGGGCGGCTGTGCGGGAGGGCTATGTGCGAGTGATCGACGAATCGGGGGAAGACTACCTTTATCCGGCTGATTACTTCGCACCGATATCCGACGACGCCCCGCTATGCTCGGAGTGCGGTTCGATCATGACCCAGAACGGCAGTTGCTTCAAGTGCGCCAATTGCGGGGGAACGAGCGGGTGCAACTAAGGCCGCTGTTTCGGGGACCTCTTGACCGCGGTGGCTTTGAAGAAGGTGTAATTGAAGACGCCCTCGGGGCATTCGGCGATGCGGTAGAGATCCTCGATTCCCTTGCGCCATGAGGCGGGGTCCATGAGACCCATTTCGAGCGCCAGGCGCTCGACGCCCTCCACCATGGGCGCGATGGTCTTTCCCGCGAAGCCGTCCCGGTACTCAGGCCGGCTCAGGTCGCAGTACACCATGCGCGGCGACACGCCGACCTCGCCGAAGCCCGCCTGCGCGAGCAGGGGATAGAGCTCGCGGCCGATCAGCGAGTTGCCGCCCAGCGCGGCCTGGACTTCGATCAGGCAGTTCCAGGCGCGCACGGCTTCTTTTGTTTCCGGATGGAAGTAGCAGGAGCCGTGGTCGCCCTCGATCACCGTGATGGTGCCGCCCTTCTTCAGCACCCGCGAGAGTGCGATGAGCGCGCCCAGCGGGTCCGCCAGGTGCTCTAGCAGGTAGCAGACGAAGACGTGGTCGAAGCGCTCGTCCTGGAACGGCAGGTGGAAGATGTCCGCCTGCTGGAAGCGAACGTTCGCGAGGCCCTCGCGCCGCGCCATGGCCTGCGCCTGCTCGAGCGAAGCCGGGGAGACATCCACCGAAAGAAAGCGCGCTTCGGGGCTGTTGCGGGCAAGCGTGATGGTCTGCGCGCCGACGCCGCAGCCCGCCTCGAGCACCTCGCTCCCGGCCGGGTAGCGCGTGTCGTGATGGAGCAGCTCCCGAACGGTGGCCGCCTGATCGCGAAGCCGCTCGGCCTCCCGCTCCGAATAGCCGTGCACGTAATCGGTTTCGCTGGACATTTCAGAATTCCCACACGATGCCCGCCGAGGGCAGGATGGGGAGCATGTTGTTGAAGGCGGGCGAGGCCAGGCCGGTCTTGGCGTTGTAGCCGTTGAAGGTGTCGTAGCGGTAGTTGGCGCGGTTGGTCAGGTTGATCACTTCGCCGTAGAGGGTGAGCTTCCAGCGGTCGAAGATGAGGGCCTTGTTGATGCGCACGTCGGTGCGGTGGTAGGGGTCGAGGCGCACGGCGTTGCGCGCCTCGGCGAGGTAGTACTGCGTGCCGGACTTGCGGAAGAAGCCCGGGACGGGGAAGCCGCTGCCGTACAGCCAGCGCGTGCTCAGATTCACGGTGGGACGGATTCGGTAACTGCCGTAGACGTTCACGGTGTGGCGCTGGTCCTCGTCGGCGGGAAACGAGACGCGGGCCAGGCCGTCGCGCACGCGCGCATAGCTGAGCGCGTAGGAAACCCAGCCGGTGAAGCGGTTGGCGGTGCGGCGCTGGAAGTAGATCTCCGCCCCGCGAGCGTAGCCGCGCATCGAGTTGAAGATCGGCGAATTAACGGGCGGGTTGTAGATGCTGCCGCCGATCAGGCGTGGGTCGGCGAAGGGCCGGGAAAAGAGGTCGCGATCCTGGCGCTGATACAGTTCCAGGCGCAGCCGGCTGCGATCGCCCAGCCGCCGCTCGAGGGCCGCCAGGGTGTGGATCGCGCGCTCGGGTTTCAGATAGCGGCCGCCGATGTGCGAGAACAGGGAGCTCAGCTCGGGAAACTGCGCGTACTGGCCCCAGCCGAGTTGGAGGCGCGTCGAGGGGCGAAACTGGAACGTGACCGAGGCCTGCGGCGATAGCGCGGCGCCGCCGTCCGCCGAATCGCGGTCCCAGCGCCCGCCGGCCGACATCCGCAGACGACCTCCGGCCAGCGCGAACGTCTGCTGGAGGTAACCTCCCATCAGGATCCCGTTGCCGCCATAATCGTCGAGGCGGCGCACGGCGAACGGGCTGAATTGGTACTGGTTGGAGAAGCCGGTGTCGCGCGGGCGGCGCAGCGACCAGCCAAAATCGAGCGTGTTCTGCCCGGCCCACACCCAAGTGGCGTTGGTGTTCCACACCCACTCGCCATAGTGGCCGGCGGCAAGCGCCAGGCTGTCGCGGTTGAGGTTGTCGTACTTCTCGCGCGCGAAGGCGGCGCGGCTGGTGACGAAGAAGCGTTCGGTGGGCGTGTAGCGCCAGCCTAGGTTGGCCAGCGTGAAGTGGTACTCGCTGGTCATGATCGAGTTGATGCCCAGCTTGTCGCGCGCGCCGGTGCGGTCCAGCCCGGACTTGCCTTCGAAGACGCTCAGGCTGAAGTTCTGCTTCGGAAACAGGTCGTAGCTGAGGCGGCCCTGTGCGTCCCAGAAGCCGCCCGCGACCGTGGGATCGGTCGAGGTGCGGTTGACGATATATTGCAGGTAGCTCTTGCGGATACCAGCCATCCACGAGCCCCGGCCCGTCTTGCCAAGCGGCCCCTCGGCCATCAGGCCGGCATTGGAGGCGCTGGCGGTCGCACGAAGAGAGGCGAGCCTCCGGCTGCCTTCCCGCATGTGAACGTCCAGCGCGCCCGCGGTGCAGTCGCCGTAGCGGGCGGGCGGCGCGCCGCTGTACAGCGCCATGTCCTCGACCATGTCGCCGTTGAAAATGGTGAGCGTGGCGGAGGCCCCCTGCGCCTGGATGGTGTGGAAGGGAGAGTGGAGCAGCACCTCGTCCAGGTAGAGCCCGATGCGCTCGTAACCGGCTCCACGCACCGAGAAGCGCGCGTTGAAGTCGTCGTCGGAGGTGACGCCCGGCAGGGTCTGCACGGCGCGCAACGGGTCGTCCGCCAGCACGCTGGCCAGGTTCTTCACTTCGCTGCCGACTAGCGTGTGTTCCGAAGAGCTCGCGGCGCGCAGCGAGTCGAACGGGCCGGCGCGCACCTCGACCGAATCGGTCTGGCGAAAGCTGTCCGGGCTGAGAATGACCTCGAACTCCTGCGCCTGGCCGGCCGCCACGCCGAATTCCTTCCTGGCCAGCCGGTAGCCCACGGTTGAAACTTGCAGGGTGTAGCCGCCCGGCGGGACGCCTTTCAACTCGAAGCGCCCCTCGGAATCCGTGATCGCCTGGTAGGGAGTGGCCAGCAACAGGACGCGGACGCGGGCCAGCGGCTCGCCGCTCTGCGCGTCGCGCACTATGCCGCGGATGCCAGCCGGCTCCTGGGCGCCGGCCAGGGCGAGCGAGGTCAAAAGAAGAGATGCGAGTCTCAATCCGGATGATTATAGCCTGGACGGCAAGTCAGCGTCGAAGGCTGTTGTCATCAAGATGTATCCATGCTAGCATCAAGATGTGCGAACCACTCTCACGCTGGACGAAGACGTCTACCGCAAGCTGGAATCCGAGACCCGCAGCACGGGGCGTTCATTCCGGGAGGTCGTGAACGAGCATCTGCGCCGGTCCCTGGCGGCAGGCCAGAAGCGCACGCAGCGGCAGCCATTCCGGGTCGAAGCACGTACCCTGGACCTCCGGCCGGGGATTGATGTGTCCAACATCGAGCAGTTGCTGGACCAGCTCGACGGCGCGGCACGGCGATGATCCTGGTCGACGCCAACATCCTGCTGTACGCCTATGATGCCGGCGCTCCGCAACACGCCGGCTGCCGGGAGTGGCTGGAAGGTGTCTTCCGCCGGCAGGAGGCAGTCGGACTTACCTGGAGCACGATCCTGAGCTTCCTCCGGCTATCCACGGACTCTCGCGTCTACCGCGCGCCGCGCACGCGGGATGAGGCGGAGCGAATCGTCAGCGCCTGGCTCGACCAACCGACGGCGTACCTGCTCCAGCCGGGGGAGGTCCATTGGGCCATCCTCAGCCGCCTGATCCGCGAGGGACAGGCGAGCGGCCCCCTGATCATGGACGCCCATCTGGCCGCGCTGGCGATCGAACACGGCGCGACCCTCTGCACCAACGACCGGGACTTCACTCGCTTCCCGGGGCTGAAGCTGCTGAACCCCCTGGAGCCGGGCCGGCGCTGACCGAGCACTCACTGGTCGTCCCCGGAGGCGGGAGTAGAATGGAGGGAGGAATTCCGATGGCCAGCGAAAGGCAGCACGCCTACGAACTGATTGACCGCCTGGCGCCGGGCCAGCTTGCCGCCCTGGTAGACCTCTTGGAGGCCATGCTCGACCCGGTCTCCCGCGCCATCGCCAACGCGCCAGTCGACGACGAACCGGTCACCGAAGAGGAAGAACAGGCGCTTGCCGAGGCCCGCGAGTGGCTCAACCACAACACGCCCATCCCTCACGAGCAGGTCCTCGCCGAACTCGGCCTCACCATGGAGGAAGTGCAGAACTACAAGGAACCGGCGTGAAGACGATCACTTGGACCGAGCAGGCCCAAGCCGATGTCCGCAGGCTGGATATGCCCACGACGATGCGCATCCTCCGCGCTCTGCATCGCTTCGCGCAGTCCGGCGTCGGCGACATCAGGGCACTTAAGGGCGGCCATGAAGAGCTTCGCCTGCGCATCGGCGACTACCGCGTGTTCTTTGTCCACGCTGGCGACGACGCCATCGAGATTCGCCGCGTCCGCCACCGCAGTCAGGCCTATCGCTGAGCGGTGGCGCCAAAAGAAGGCGGAGCGGCAGCAATTGGCTGCCCCGTCACCGAGACCTCACCGGCGGTGTCCCCGGTTCAGTACCAAGCGTCATGCGAGGAGACTCGCCACCTGCCCTGCGCAGTGGTCACAGAAATCTCCAGATCCTCCCCTTTGTAGGTCCGTCCGTCAAAGTTCCGCCAACAGCCGTACCGTGGAACCGTGCGGTGCGCTGAATCGTGACGGTCTCTTAAGCTCCATCCCTCCAAGCGCTATTTCGCCTCTCGCTCGCAGGTGTATCGGAGGGCCTCGCCCTCCGCCATCGACAGTTCGGATTTCAGGGTGCTGAGACAGTCAGTTCGGAGTTTGGAAAGGAACGCCTCAGCGCAACGCTCGGGCGCCCGGTCACGGAGTGGGTTGAGCAGCAACAGCACGTTGCCTTTGTCCAGGCTCGCCTTGTCCACAGCCCGAAATAGAACGGACCTTGACCGGAGGCAGTACAGCAAAACCACGGAAGCCAGAGCCAGTCCGAAGACAATACACACCACGACGCGTGCTCTGACCTTCCTACCTGATCCCTTGCGGGTGGCGGACGACATTGGCCCCTATTTGTCACCTCTCCGTCAGTAACGCCACGTCACAGATGATATCAGGGCGGGGGCGCGGCCGGCCGGACCGCGCCCCGCGGGAAGAGCTACGACTTCAGTGCGTAGGAGCTGAGAACTTTGAGGTAGTTGGCGCGGAGGAAGGAGTTCGGATCGGCCACCGAACGCTGGCTCATGCTGCCCTGCATCTGGCGGATGGATTCGTATTCGTGCTCTTCCATCCAGGCCGTGAGGCCGCTCTCGAGGGTCTTGAGATAGCCGATGCCGTTCTTGAGCAGCGCCGAGGCGATCTCGACGACCTGGGTGCCGGCCATCATCGCCTTCAGCACGTCCTGGGCGGTATGGACGCCGCCGGTGACGGCCAGGTCGACCTTCACCCGGCCCCACAGAATCGCCACCCAGTGCAAGCGCAGCATCAGCTCGTACTGCGTGCTCAGTTTCAGGCTGGGAACGATCTCCAGGGCCTCCAAATCGAAGTCCGGCTGGTAGAAGCGGTTGAAGAGGACCAGGGCGCCCGCTCCGGCCTGCTCGAGGCGGCGCGCCAGGTTCGCCAGCGTGCTGAAAAACGGTCCCAGCTTGACGGCGACCGGAATGCCGATGCTCGACTTTACGTCGCCCACCAGTTTCGCGTAAGCCTGCTCGATCTGCTCGCTGGTGGTGTAGAAGGGTCTCCCGCTTCAGGCGCTCGATCTCGGCGTCGGGAATGGGCGCCCTCCAGAAACCTCCGCAAAAGCCTGTCAAGCAGCCTGTATGCGATACTGATAGTCGCGTATGGGCGCGGCGCGCCTGAGAGCTCTTAGCGGGTAAAGGAAGACCATGGACAGGCAACAAGCTCACCAGTTGCTCGATCAGCTCGGCCCCGCCAAGTTCGACGCCATCGCCAAGCTGCTCGAAGTGATGATCCGGGAGGAGGACGACGAGGAGCTGACCGCGGAAGACCGCCGCGCCGTCGCCGCTTCCCGCGGCTACTTCCGGCAGAACCCGGAAGGCGGCATTCCCTTCGAACAGGTGGTCGCCGAGTGCGGCTTCACCATGGACCAGATCCGCCACCAACAGGGCGAGTAAAGTCCCCGTGAAGAGAATCCGCTTCCACGCGAACGTTGCCGCGGAAGTCCGCGCCATCGAGCAGCGCGCCGCCCTGAACATTCTGGCGGCCATTCACCGCTACGCCGAAACCGGCACCGGCAGGGTGAAACCGCTGAGCGGCGAGTTCGAAGGGCTACTTCGCCTCCGCGCCGGCAACCACCGCGTGATCTTCGACGAGACGGAAGACACCATCACCATCCACCGCATCCGCGACCGCCGCGACGCCTACCGCTGACCCGCAAGGGGTGACGTGTCACCCCTTCAGCCGGCGCGCCAGCGCCGTTCCTCCGGGCTACGCCAAGCCGGTTTCGTTTCGGCAAATGCGTCTCTCCCGTTTCCGCCCGATTCTCTCAGTTCGTCGGCGGGTCCGCCCTCGTCACTGGATTCTTGGGACAAAGTCCTGTGGCTCCATTTCGCCGCCCAGTCCGACCGACTTCAATTCTGAACCAGGGCCCTCCCACAAAGGTGTATACGAGGCCGACGTTGCCTCGTGGCGCGTCGACGATCTCCGCGCCATTCGCCCTCAGTGCGTTCTCGATTACAGTCCACGATTCAGCCCGTGTACGTTTTCGGTGGAAGATGTACTGTCTGCCCTTCACGAGGTGTTCTGGGAATGTCAGTCTCTCGGAACCGTGGTCACCCACTCTGGAACCAGGACGATCAGGTGCGTCACCCACGTAGATCATAGGCTCCATCGCTCTCCGGATAGCCGCAGCGTCTCTGTCTGTCCCGATGCGGCAGCCGACATGGGCCAAAACAACACCCAGGAGGGCAGGTGCCACGCAAGTAGCCTTCATCGGAGGATCCCCCGTGGGGAATCCGTCAGCATTTTCTTCTGGAAGAAGATGGGGTCCGCGCTTGTAAACCTCCCCTGCGCTCCGCTGAAGTACCTGGCCCCAAAGTGGTCGAGCCCCGTCTCCTCATCCCGTTCTTTGCCGGTGAACCGGTGAGAGATGCGGGGCACAGCACAAGTGCTCGATCCATCGTACGCACAGGTGCCGGTCGCGGTGCTGGCGTCATAACCGTGGAAGACCGCTCGGACCTACGGATTTGTCCGCAACGCCACGTCAGAGATGATATGAGGGCGGGGGCGCGGCCGGTCGGACCGCGCCCCGCGGGAAGAGCTACGACTTCAGTGCGTAGGAGCTGAGAACTTTGAGGTAATTGGCGCGGAGGAAGGAGTTCGGATCGGCCACCGAACGCTGGCTCATGCTGCCCTGCATCTGGCGGATGGATTCGTATTCGTGCTCTTCCATCCAGGCCGTGAGGTCGCTCTCGATGGTCTTGAGATAGCCGATGCCGTTCTTGAGCAGCGCCGAGGCGATCTCGACGACCTGGGCGCCGGCCATCATCGCCTTCAGCACGTCGTGGGCGGTATGGACACCGCCGGTGATGGCTAGGTCGACCTTCACCCGGCCCCACAGAATCGCCACCCAGTGCAAGCGCAGCAGCAGCTCGTACTGCGTGCTCAGTTTCAGGCTGGGAACGATTTCCAGGGCCTCCAGGTCGAAGTCCGGCTGGTAGAAGCGGTTGAAGAGGACCAGGGCGCCCGCGCCCGCTTGCTCCAGCCGCCGCGCCAGGTTCGCCAGGGTGCTGAAAAACGGTCCCAGCTTGACGGCGATCGGAATGCCGATGCTCGACTTTACGTCGCCCACCAGTTTCGCGTAAGCCTGCTCGATCTGCTCGCTGGTGGTATCGAGGTCGGTCGGGATGGTGTAGATGTTGAGCTCGAGAGCGTCGGCGCCGGCCTCTTCCATCTTCTTCGCGTAGCGGATCCAGCCGCCCGAAGACACGCCGTTCAGGCTGGCGATGATGGGGATCTTCACCGCCGTCTTGGCCTTGGCGACCTGCGCGAGGTAGCCCTCCGGCCCCATGTTGTAGCTGGTCAGATTCGGGAAGTACGACAGCGATTCGGCGCTACTCTCGGCGCCGTCCGACAGATGACGGTCGAGCTCGAAGCTCTCCACCGTGATCTGCTCTTCAAACAGCGAGTGCAGCACCACGGCCGAGGCGCCCGCCTCCTCCATCTTGCGGATGTTGTCGATGTCCTCGCTCAATGGCGAGGCGGAGACCACCAGAGGATTCTTCAGCGTGAGTCCGAGGTATTTCGTCGAGAGGTCCATTACTTTTTCTCCTCTTTGGTTTCGGCCGGAGCCGGCTTGGCTGCGTCGGCCGTGGGTTCGGGGGCATGGCCAGGCATGGCGCCCATGTACTCGTACAGGCGCCAGCGTCTTTGGATGTCCTCTTCCGCCAGCCCCAGGAGCCGCTTGGCGACCTCCGGCTGGCTGAGGCGCAGCATCGAATACCGGGTTTCGTTGTAGATGTATTTGTCGAGCGCCAGGGTAGGCGCGCGGGAGTCCAGTTGCAGCGGGTTCTTGCCCAGCTTGATCAGATCGGGGTTGTAACGGACCAACGGCCAGTAGCCGCATTGCACAGCGGCCTTCTGCTGGTCGAGTCCGTGGATCAGGTCGTAGCCGTGCGCGATGCAGTGGCTGTAGCAGACCAGCAGCGACGGCCCGTTGAAGGCCTCCGCCTCCAGGAACGCCTTGATGGTCTGCATGTCGTTGGCGCCGAAGGCAACGCGCGCCACGTAGACGTTGCCGTAGCTCATGGCCATAAGTGCCAGGTCCTTCTTCGGCCGCGGCTTGCCGCCGAAAGCGAACTTGGCTACCGCGCCCATGGGAGTTGCCTTGGACATCTGCCCGCCGGTGTTCGAATAGACCTCGGTGTCGAGCACCAGGATGTTGACGTTCTCACCCGAAGCAAGCACGTGGTCCAGGCCTCCGTAGCCAATGTCGAAGGCCCAGCCGTCCCCGCCGATGGCCCACACGCTCTTCTTGACCAGCGTGTCAGCCACCGCCAGCAGGTCACTGGCTTCGCCGGTGCCGAGGTCCTGGATCTTCGCCTTGAGCGCCTGCACCCGGGCGCGCTGCTCCTCGATGCCCTTCTCGCCGGTCTGATCGGCATTGAGCAGTCCGCCGACGAGCTCGTCCCCGATCACCGAGGCGAGTCGCTTCACCAGTTCCTTGGCGTAGGCGTTCTGCTGGTTGATGGCGAGGCGCATGCCCATGGCGAACTCGGCGTTGTCTTCGAACAGCGAATTGGACCACGTTGGGCCGCGCCCCTCGGCGTTGACCGCGTACGGAGTGGTCGGCAGGTTGCCGCCGTAAATCGACGAGCAGCCCGTCGCGTTGCCGCAGATCGCCCGATCGCCGAACAACTGCGTCATCAGCTTGATGTAGGGGGTCTCGCCGCAGCCGGCGCAGGCGCCCGAGAACTCGAACAGCGGCCGGAGCAACTGCGAGTCCTTCACCTGGGCCAGGCTGAGGACCTTGCGGTCGGTCTCGGGCAGCTTGAGGAAGAACTCCCAGTTCAGGCGCTCCTGCTCGCGCAGCGGCGGCTGAGGCTCCATGTTGAGGGCCTTGCGCTTGACTTCGGTCTTGCTCTTGACCGGGCAGACCTCGACGCACAGGCCGCAGCCGGTGCAATCCTCGGGAGCCGTTTGCAGCGAGTACTTCATTTCCTTGAAGTCGCGCCAGCGGGCCGGGGAGGACTTGAAGGCCGCGGGGGCGCCGGCCAGCAGCGCCGGGTCGTAGACCTTCGCGCGGATGGAGGCGTGCGGGCAAACCAGCACGCATTTGCCGCACTGGATGCAGATCGCCTCGTCCCAAACCGGGATCTCCAGGGCGATGTTGCGCCGCTCCCACTGTGCGGTGGCGGTGGGGAATGTGCCGTCGACCGGGAAGGCGCTGACGGGCAGGGAATCGCCGTCGCCGGCGACGATGGCGGCGGTTACCTTCTGTACGAACTCGGGCGCCTCGACCGGCACCGCGCGGCGCATGTCGAACGCACTGGTCACCTCCGCGGGCACCTTCACCTCATGAAGGTGAGCCAGCGCCGCGTCCACCGCAGCGTAGTTCCTTTGCACCACCGACTCACCGCGCTTGCCGTAGGTCTTGTAGATGGCCTTCTTGATGGCGGTAATAGCGTCTTCGGGCGGCAGGATGCCGCTGATGGCGAAGAAGCAGGTCTGCATGATGGTGTTGATGCGGCTGCCCATGCCCGCCTGCTCGGCGACCTTGTAACCGTCGATGACGTAGAACTTCAGCTTCTTGTCGATGATCTGGCGCTGCACGGCGCGCGGCAGATGGTCCCAGACCTCGTCGGGACCATAGAGACTGTTCAGCAGGAAGACGGCGCCGGGCTCGGCGCTGCGCAGCATGTCGTAGCGCTCCAGAAAGGAGAACTGGTGGCAGGCGACGAAGCTGGCCTTATTGATCAGGTAGGTGGAGTGAATCGGCTTGGGACCGAAGCGCAGGTGCGAGATCGTAATGGCGCCAGCCTTCTTCGAGTCGTAGACGAAGTAGCCCTGGGCGTAGTTGTCGGTGTCCTCGCCGATGATCTTCACCGAGTTCTTGTTGGCGCCGACCGTGCCGTCCGAGCCCAGACCGTAGAACAGCGCGCGAACGGTCGAGGGGTGCTCGGTGGAGAAATCGGGATCGTACTCCAGGCTGGTGTGGGTGACGTCCTCGTTGATGCCGACCGTGAAATGGTTCTTAGGGTTCGGCTTGGCCAACTCGTCGAAGACCGCCTTCACCATCGCGGGCGTGAATTCCTTCGAGGACAGGCCGTAGCGGCCGCCGATGATCTTGGGGAAGGCGAACGGCGCGGCGCCGGCGGAGATGGCCTCGGCGATGGCGGTAACGACGTCGCAGTAGAGCGGCTCGCCGGTCGCGCCCGGCTCCTTGGTGCGGTCCAGCACGGCAATGCTCTTCACCGTGGCGGGCAGCGCCGCGATGAAGTGCGCCACGGAGAACGGCCGGTACAGGCGTACCTTCAGCAGGCCCAGTTTCGCGCCGCGCTCGTTCAGGTATTCGACCGCCTCCTGCGCTGCTTCCGCGCCCGAGCCCATGAGCACGATCACGCGCTCGGCATCCGGCGCGCCAACGTAGTCGAACAGCTTGTACTGGCGGCCGACCACGCGGGCGAACCTGTCCATCACGTTCTGCACGATCGCGGGGCAGGCGTTGTAGTAGGGGTTGACGGTCTCGCGCGCCTGGAAGAAGACGTCCGGGTTCTGCGCGGTGCCGCGCAGAACCGGCCGGTCGGGCGACATGGCCCGCGCCCGGTGCGCCCGCACCAGCTCATTGTCGATCATCGCGCGCATGTCGTCGAGCGTCAGCTCCTCGACCTTGTCCACCTCGTGCGAGGTGCGGAACCCGTCGAAGAAGTGCAGGAACGGCACCCGCGATTCCAGCGTGGCGGCGTGCGCGATCAGCGCCGTGTCCATGGCTTCCTGGACCGAGTTCGAGGCCAGCAGCGCAAAGCCCGTCTGGCGTGTCGCCATCACGTCGCTGTGGTCGCCGAAAATCGAGAGTGCGTGCGCGGCCACGGTTCGGGCGGACACGTGAATCACGCCCGAGGTCAGTTCCCCGGCGATCTTGAACATGTTGGGAATCATCAGCAGCAGGCCCTGCGACGCAGTGAAGGTGGCCCCCAGCGCGCCGGCCTGCAATGCACCGTGAAGGGCACCCGAGGCGCCGCCCTCGCTTTGCATCTCGACGACCGTGGGGATGGCGCCCCAGATATTCGGTTTCTCTTTCGCGGACCATTCGTCCGCCCACTCGCCCATGTTCGAGGAAGGGGTAATCGGGTAGATCGCGCAGACCTCACTGACGTGGTACGCCGAGTAGGCCGTTGCTTCATTCCCGTCGATAGTGACTGTTGGTCTTGTCATTGGATTTCGATCTTCTCTTGGCTAGTCTTTCGGTGGCGCGAACCGTGCGTCCGCCCCACGGTGTGGAAGCGATGTTAAATCCTAGTATAGGACTTTTCGGTCTGATATCTGGGGCGGGGACCGCAGCACTGCCGTCTGCCCATAGTTACCAACGTGCACGCCGGGGGCCACCGGAAGGCCCTGGGAACGACTCCGTAAATCGCTGCAAACGCTGGGGCTTTGTTCCGATCCGCGACTGCACGGGAGCGGGCATCTTGGGTGAAATCCCCCAGCCGCGGGGGAGATGTCGCACACTCGGATCAAGCCAGCCGTGAAGCGCTACTCATAGTGCAGCGCCACCAGCGGGTCGACTCGCGTCGCGCGCCGCGCGGGCAGGGTGCAGGCCGCCAGGGCGACCAGTGTCAGCAGGATCGCCACGGCCCCGATCGTCAGCGGGTCGCGCGCGCAGATCTCGTAGAACAGGCTGGCCAGGACGCGTCCGGCGGCGAGCGAGCCGGCCACGCCTGCGACCAGCCCGAGGGCCACCGGGGCCATCCCCTGCCGCAGCACCATGCCGTACAGGTGAAGGGACTCGGCGCCGAGCGCCATCCGGATTCCCATCTCGTTGGTGCGGCGCGCCACGGAATAGGACACCACGCCGTAGATGCCCAGCCCGGCCAGCAGCAGCGCGGTCCCGGCGAATACCGCGGCCAGCGTCATCTGGAACCGGCGCGTGGCCACGGAGTCTTCGAGGATCTGCTGCATCGTGCGCATCTTGGCAACGGGCACGTCGGCGTCAACGGCGCGGACGGCGGCCCGGACGGCGCCCGTGATCGAGCGCGGATCGCCCTCCGCGCGCGCCACCAGCACCACGCTGCGCGGCGCCCACTCCCAGTACGTCCGGTAGACCATGGCAACGGGCGCCTTGTGCGCCTCGGCGCGAACGTCGCCCACTACGCCGATCACCTCGTAGAGGTCGTCGCCGCCGCGCGTGAGCTTGCGTCCAACCGGATCCTGGCCGGGCCAGAGGACCCCAGCCAGGCCCTCGGAGACGATGGCCACTTTGCGCGTCCTGTCGTTCTCGCTGAAGGTCCGCCCCGCCCGCATCGGGATCCCCATGGTGCGGAAATAGTCCGGACTGACAAAGCGGACGTTCACCACCGGCCGTTGAGACATGGGTCTCGAGTCCCCCGGAACCACCGCCGAGTCCACCCAGGTTTCTCCCTGAAGCGGCAGCGCCGTCGAGATGGCCGCCAGGCGGACGCCGGCCTGGGACCTCAGTTGCGCCAGCACCCGATCGTGGAACGCGTTCCGCTGTTCGCTCTGGCTGTACTTCGACCAGGGGATCGAGACGTCCGCGGCCAGCACGGCGGGCGCCTGGAAGCCCTTATCCGCCCTCATCAGCCGCGTGAAGCTGCCCATCAGCAGCGTGGCCGTCACCAGCAGCACCGTGCCGAGGCCGACCTCCGCCGCTACCAGCGCACCCCGCAGGCGCGCCGCTCCCGAGCCGACGGACGCGGTGCGACCGCCGGCCTTCAGGGCTTGCTGCGGGTCGGCCGATGCCGCGCGCCATGCCGGCGCGAGGCCGAACAGAATGCCGGTGAGGGCCGTGATCGCCAGCGCGAAGCCAAACACGCGCGCATCCAGGGTGACACTCTCCAGGCGCGGAATTTCGACGGGGGCGCTGGCGACCAGCGCTCCGAGGCCGGCCGAGGCCACCGCCACGCCCAGCACCCCGCCCACAAGCGCGATCAGCAGCGACTCGATGAGCGCATGCCGCACCAGCCCACCGCGGCTCGCCCCCAGCGCCGTGCGGATGGCCGACTCGCGCCCGCGCCGCTCCGCCCGCGCCAGCGCGAGATTGGCCAGGTTCAGGCACACAATCAGCAGAACCGAGCCCACCGCGCCGAGCAGCACCAGCAGCCCGCGCCGGGACGCGCCGACAATCGAGTCCCGCAACGGAATCGCGACCGCGCGCATCTCGATCTTCTCGCCCGATCGCTTCACGATCTGCGCAACGAGCACGTTCAGTTCCGCGACGGCCTGCTCCCGGCTGACGCCTGGCTTGAGGCGTCCGATCACGTCGTAGTTGAACATGCCGATCAACTCTGCCAACTCGTCCTGGGGGAATGCCTTGGGCTTGTAGATGTCCGGATGGATCGCCACGGCATGGCCGATGGTCGAGGAAGGGGCGGCGGGGAAGCGGAAGCCCGCCGCCAGCACGCCGACAACGACATGGTTCTCGCCATCCAGCGTCACGGTCCTGCCGATCAGTGCGGGGTCGGCATGAAACCGGCGGCGCCACAGCGACTCGCTGATCACCACCACCCGGTCGCGGCCCCACTGGTCCTCTCCCGGAAGGAATCCCCGGCCCCACCGCGGCCTTACGCCCAGCGTATCGAACAGATTCGCCGAGACGCGGATCACCTCCAGGCGTTCAGGTTCCCCGCTGCCCGTCAGGTTCCCCACGGCCGGGTCGAGCAGCGAAAGGCTCTCGAATGAAGAGCTGCGGTTCCTCCACTCCGTGAAGTGGCACGCACTCACCGGGATGGTCGGGTAGGTCTGCGCCATGGCGGGGAACACCTCGCGGAGCGCCATCAGGCGCTCCGGCTCGCGGTATTCCAGCGGGCGCAGCAGCACGCCGTTCACAATCGAAAAAATGGCCGTGTTGGCACCGATCCCGAGCGCCAGAGTCAGTACCGACACGGCGGCGAAGCCAGGCTCGCGCCAGAGCGTCCGGGTCGCCTGGCGGAGGTCATTCCAAGTCGCCATTTGCATCCTCAGAGTTTGGATACGCTTGGGACGTTGGAAGAGTTCGCAGCAGGACGGTTACGCCGCGCAGATCCGGGATGCGCGAGGGACAGGATCGATTGGGCCGGATTCGCGGGGCGGCGCGCCGTGTGCCGAGCGAGTGTTATATGATGACGGAGCTATGGAGATTGACCGGCGAGCGTTTCTCGGTTCCGGATTCTTAGCCGGGACCGCTGGATTGCAGGGCAAAGAGGCGAGCCTCCCGCGCGGGTTCGGGCCGCTGAAGATCACCGACGCCAAGGCCGTCAATGCGGACGGCTACATCTACTACAAGATCTTCACCGATGGCGGCATCATCGGGATCGGGGAGCCGAGCCCGAGCGGCGGCGCGATCAACGCCGACTACCTCCACAAGACGCTCAAGCCGCTGCTGGTCGGCATGAACGCCTTCGAAATCGAGAGGATCTGGGAGAAGCTGTACCTGGGCACGTACAAGGTCCGGGGCCAAGGCATGTCGATGGCGATCAGCGGCGTCGACATCGCGCTGCACGACATTGTGGGGAAGGCGCTGGGCGTGCCGGTGTACCAGTTGCTGGGTGGGCTTTACCGCGACCGCATCCGCATGTACGCCAGTTTCACCAACCGCGAGCGCCCGGCGAAAGAGCAGGCGGCGATGTGCGCCCGGATGGTGGAGCAAGGCTTCAGCGCCACCAAGATCAAGATTGCGGCGCGGCACGGCTTCGATTCCCGCCCGCTCGAGGTGGACCGGGAGCTGGTGCGAGAAGTCCGGTCGGCGATCGGCGAGAAGGTCGACCTGATGGTGGACGCGAATTCCGGCTACAGCGTGGCGCGGGCGATCCAAATGGGCCGCTACCTGGAATCGCAGAACGTTTTCTGGTTCGAGGAGCCGGTGCCGTTTACCGACATCGAGGGCACGGCGAAAGTGGCCACGGCGCTGGCCATCCCGATTGCCGGGGGCGAGCAGGACCATACGCGGTACGATTTCCACAAGCTGATCGCGGCGGGCGCGCTGGACATCGTGCAGGCCGACGTGACCAAGGCGGGCGGGGTCTCCGAGTGCAAGAAGATCGCCGCCATGGCCGACGCCGCCGGACTGTTCTACTCGCCGCCGCCCGCCGTTTCTCAAAGAGCCCTTTCAACCGGACCATGGATACCTGACCGTTCCGCAGAAGCCGGGCCTGGGCATCGAGGTCGCGAACCGTTACTGGAACGCCTGAACCCCCGCGGGCACTCGGCGCCTGGATTCCTGAGGTAGCCACCGGGTCGGTGAGCCGAACGGAACCCCCGGTGCTGGCGGGCGCTCAGCACGTCGGTTCGAACAACCCCAGCCGCCCCGCTCCTGGGCAGGCCGCGCAACGACCGGCCACCGATGCCCCTTCGTTCTTCCAGAGGTGTCACGCGCCCCCTTGACGTGCCAACGGCCGACGGATTGCTCGTCCCGCCAGATTAGATTGGGTGCTCGCATCGCGTACCATCTGAACGCAGTCCCCACTTCCTCCGCGCGTTGTTCGGCTTGAAGCGCGTACGCGTGTTCCGCTTGCACGAGGGTAGCCAGCACCGTCCCGTGCCCGCAGCCGCACAGCCCCCGGGGGAGTGGTACTGAGTGGCACGAGAGGATCTGGCAATTGACCAATTGACCCGACTCAGCCCCAAACCAGTTTTTGGAACTGAATGTTCGCCACCGCAGGTGCTCAGGGCCGCGCGGTAGGTTCGGCCTAGCTGCGCGGCTCTCCATTGGCACGACTGGACCGGCGCGCACGCGCCGGGCGACGCGCCCTTACCGGACGGTTACTTCAAGGTTTCATCCCCCCGGGTCAACGCCTGTATGATCAATGGCGTAGCCGCTCCGATGTTGATCGCCGGAAGAGGGCTCCTGATTTCGTACGCGATCGCAAGGCTCCCGCCAACTACTGCCACCAGCACCCGCACCAACCAGAACAGAGGATGTCTATAGCGGTGTGGCACCTTGAACGGCTCTGCTTGTAATGCCGCGCAAAACGCCACCAACTCGACGGCCATGCTGCCAGCGAAACCGAACGCGAAACTAAGCATCGGGTCCAGCATCGCCACACTCCTCAGCAATGGTGGGGAATGGCTCCACCTCCACACGCCACCATCCTGCCCCCGCACAGCCTCGGGGCCGACGGATAAGTGCGTCGAACGCGGTGCCTCGCATCGACGCGCACCGAGCAAGTCCCAGGCGCAGCCTCGCCACTGGTTTCATCCTTCCACCGTCAACTCGCGGATCTTGGCCAGCCTCTCCCCAGTCAGTGCCGCGGGGAACCAACTAACTTCCCATGTCGACCTCTCGTAGATCCGCAAATCTGCAGGGCCTATCTCCGCGACTAAGAAGAACATCTCGCCATCACGCGATTCCTTCCACTCCAGCCGTTCGTTGCCGATCATTCTGTCGCCCTCGTTCGCGCTGATCACTAACGACACGTACATGATCGCTCAAAGAGCGAAACTCAGCAAGAGTACTTAAACCACTTGCCCCTGGGTGCGACCCTAAGAATCGCGCCGTGCAGGGTAGTGTCTCTGACGCGCGGACGGCGGGCCGAATGTTTACGCAAAACCCATCCAGGGCGGAGATCCGGAACCGAAAAATGGAAGCGGCCAAAGACACCCCAGGTGAAAACCTGAATTCCCGGAACCGACGATGATCGAACTGGAGGCCGGCCCAGCGCTCCCCGCGAAGACGCGGTGATAACGGCTGACAACGACCGCTGTTCGAGACCGCGCCGACGCCCGGGCCCAACAGCCGCAGCATCAGCGTGCCGAGGCCATCTGAAACCCATCCCTGAAACCTGTGATCCTCGTTTCCCGGAACCCCTCTTGAACCGGCGCCTGCACGAACCTACCCCCACGGGGTGCGAGAAGTGGGCGGCGAGGTCTATTCGGGGGGGTACTTCAAGATTTCCGCGGCAGTGAGTTTGTCGGTGCACAAAAACCGTATATTGAAGCGTTCCCTTATGAGGAGCTCACGAATTGCGAGGGCCTTGCTAGTAGTTCCAGCGATGAGGATGATGTTCTCCACATCCTCCAGTTGCTCCGGAGTCACCGTCAACAATCTGGAGTTGATGTCGCTTATCAGCTCAGTGATCTCTAAGCGGTGCTGATCCTGCACCTGTATTGAGGAGGGACCCTGTATGTAGAAGAGCTGGTTCGCTATATCGCCGACCGGGTAATAGAGGGGATCTCCGCACTCATTCCGAACCCTGTCGCAAATCGAAACCAAGGCTTTCAATGGATCCAAGAGCGGTTCAAGGTGCTTCTCATGCTTGACCGCCTTCGCTTCCTCGTAGAGTCGGTGGCCGGGGCCCAAGACCCCGACGCCGAAGAGGGCATATCTGGGGCGCAGTTCTGACCACTGCGAATTGTCCAGCAGGGCTTTCCTGCGGGTTTGCTGGAGAGCATTGTGCGTTGGATGGGCGATGGGAAAAGGGATGGTATATGCTCTCACCTGATTCGAGAAGCACCCTACCATGAGCGCCGTGTGAGTGTCAGCTTCGAGGGAACGACCAAGTTTGTCTGCGTGATCTCTGGCGTACACGAAGCCGGTCAACGACATGAGGGTCACATCCCGCGCGCTTAGGACGTGGAAGTGCTTGAGGAACGACGCAGTATGGTACACGGCTCGGCCACTTCCTAGACCGATCGTGCTGTGGTCCTGGAACAGCGTGCCCTGAGCGATCCAGTGTGCGGTGGCGTAGCCGAGTTCTTGGTGAACCTTGTCATCGAAGACACGTTGATCCTCTTCTTTCTGTGACTTCGGAAAGAGGTGATTCAGATTGACTACCTGAACGCTGAGAAGATTCCTGAAGGCGTCCCTGAGCTGGTCGCTCAGAGTCTCGTCAAGCAGTGGGCGCGGAGTGCGAACAACTGTCACCAGCCCGCGGGCAAACGCGTGGCGAAGCGCTCTCCAAGCCCTGGCGGCGGCACGCTTCTCCGCCCTGACGATCTCCTCGGTATCTGAACCGCTTGTGGAGAGATCCCAGTCTACAAGGTCGGCCAGCTTATGCCGCTCCTCTGGATTGAAATACTCTAAGGCTATTCGGGCCGCCTCATCGTCAGGCATCCGTTTTGCTCTTGCCTTGGCCACCATGTCACCTCACGCACGCCCATAAGGACAGATCATTCGGCAGCAACACCGCACGAACGCATCGCCGCCGCGTGTGGAGCGGAGGAGTCGCCGAGAGAGCTCATCCTAGCTCTTGAGGGTATCACATTGAAGGGCAAGCGATGCTTGTCCACAAGGCACAGCGATGCAATCCGCATTCCGCCTCGCGCCACGCGCTTTGGCCGCGGCGATCTTGATCTTATGGAACTCCTGCCCGGATAGAACCAGCCAGTCGCAGTCGCAGTCTTCGCAGCTTTCCATCGTCTGGTCTGGATCGTACCCAAGACTGACCCTCTGCCACAGTTCCTCTCGGACTGCATAGGGATCCGTGATCATGGGGACCTCCACGTGGCCGGCAATCGGAGTTCCGGCTCACAGCCGTAGCATACGTGACACTGAACAACATGTGTAGCCCGGTCAATCCACCAGGCCGCGGCGTCTGGCGTAGAAGCGTGGGGGCATACATTGAGCCCTAGGTTCCTATTCTCCCCGGAGGCTCGAGTTGGGAGTGGAAACGAACGGAGAAGGGGAGGGACAAGCAAAAGACGGAGGTGTACCGACAATCAACACAAAAACAACCCATAGTCCTCTTTCGCCGGGTGGAAGCGCCCAGCCACTGGACGTGGGGTCGTGGGTGCGTGTGGGGGAATTCGGAGAAGACAGCGTTGGCCAGCGTTGTGACATCGCTGAATCCCCGGCCCGGTTCGGCCGAGGTCAAGCGCGAGCGGAATTGGATCTCAAGTCTGCCAACGGTCTTGGGCCCGCCGGGCGGAGCCTCTGCAGCATCGGGCTGGCGGCCTGCCTGCACCGCCCGCCGTTTCTCAAAGAGCCCTTTCAACCGGACCATGGATACCTGACCGTTCCGCAGAAGCCGGGCCTGGGCATCGAGGTCGCGAACCGTTACTGGAACGCCTGAACCCCCGCGGGCACGCTACAATCGCTAACAAGGTTGCCATGCGGATACTGAAACTGTTTCCGGCGACGCTGCTGATTGGGGTCGCGGCCATCGTCCTCGTCGAGGGCGGATCCACCAACGAAGAACTCCTGTGGCGCTATCGGAACCTGGGCAAGGCCCTGTTCGAGACGCCGACTACGGTGGCGCAGTCCGCCGTGGAACTCAAGAAAGCGCTGGACCTGGCGCCAGGCTCGTTCCGGGAGCGGCTCAACTACGGCCTGGCCCTGCTGCGCGCCGGCAACAACAAAGAGGCCATCGCGGAGCTGGAGAAGGCGCAGAAGCAGGAGCCGGGTTTGCCGTACACCTGGTTCAACCTCGGCGTCGCCTACAAGCGCGAGGGACGCTACCCGGACGCCGTCCGGCAGTTCGAGCGCATGACGCAACTGGCCCCCGAGGAGCCCGTCTCGCATTACAACCTGGGCCTGCTCTACAACCTTACGGGGCGCGAGCAGGACGCGCTGAAGCAGTTCGAGATTGCGGCCAAGCTGGATCTGAAACTGGTGGCGCCGCGTTTCCAGATCTACAACGTCTACCGCCTGACCGGCAAGGACGAGGAGGCGGCCAAGGCGCTGGCGGTCTTCATGGAGGCCAAGAAACGGCAGAAGGAGGCCGACGATTCCGAGGACATGGAGTGGTGCTTCTACGCGGAACTGTACGACCCCATCCAGGCGCAACCCGCCGCGCCGGTGGCGGCCCCCGCGGAGCTGAAGTTCCAGGACCGCAGACTGGCCGGGACGGTGGAGCCGAAGACGGCCGGCCTGCTGGCGATCGACTCGACGGGCGACGGCAGCGCGGACCTGCTCGCGTGGTCGCGCGGCGGCATACGCCTGTACCGTAAGGGCAAGGACCTGGTCGAGAATTCGGGCCTCCAGGACATCCAGGGCGTCATCTCGGTCGCGGCCGGCGATTTCGACAACGACGAGCGGACCGACCTTTGCGTGCTCACGGAAAGCGGGCCGCTGCTCTATCGCAACGTCAAAGGCCGGTTCGAGAAAAAGCAGGCGAGCCTGCCGAAGGGGCGGTTTGAGGCGGCGGTCTGGCTGGACTTCGACCACGACTACGACCTGGACCTGTTCCTGTTCGGCACCCAGTCCGTGCTGCTGCGCAACGAACAGGGCGTGCTGCGGGACTACACCGCGCACTTCCCGTTCGTCGCGGGGCGCGCCATCGCCGCCGTCCCCTTTCGCGTGGTTCCCGACACGAAGGGCATCGATCTGGCGGTATCCTACGCCGACCGCCCCGGAGTGCTGTATAGCGACCAGATGCGGGGCGTCTTTGTGGCGGCTGCGCTGGACGCAGTGCCCCCGGGCGCGACGTCGCTGCGGGCCGCGGACATGGACAACGATAGCTGGGTCGATCTCGCGTTCTCCGGGCCGGCCGGGTTCGGGCTGGCGCTCAACCGCAACGGCAAGTTCCAGGCGGCACCGGCCGGTGCAGCCGGGGCTCTGGAGTTCGCCGACCTGGAGAACCGCGGCATCTCCGATTTGATCGCAGGCAACGGCGTCTATCGCAACCAGGGGCTTGGAAAGCTGGTCGCCGCGAAGACTCCCGAGGGATTCCCCGCGGCGGTCGCCTGGGCCGCGGCGGATTTCGACCAGGACGGGCGCGCGGACCTGGCCGCGGTGGCCCCCGACGGCAGCGTCCACGTGCTGTTGAACCAGACCGTCACCAAGAACCAGTGGCTGAGCGTGGGGCTCAGCGGCGTGAAGAATCTGAAGAGCGGGGCCGGCGCCGAGGTCGAGGTTAAAGCGGGCAACCATTACCAGAAGAAGATCTACCAAGGCGTGCCGCTGCTGTTCGGCCTGGGAGCGGACAAAGAAGTGGATACTGTCCGCATCTGTTGGCCCAACGGGATGATCCAGAACCAGCCGAACGAGAAGGCAGAGCGTGCGGCGGTGTACAAGGAAGCGCCGCGGATGTCGGGTTCCTGCCCCATGGTGTTCGCCTGGAACGGGCGCGAGTTCCAGTTCATCAGCGACGTGCTGGGGGTGGCTCCGCTCGGCGCCAGCTCGGGCGACGGCAGCTACTTCCCCGTCGATGACGACGAGTACGTGCAACTGCCTCAGGGTTCGCTTGCGCCGCGCGACGGGCGCTACGAGATCCGCATCACCGAGGAACTGCACGAGGTCTCCTACATCGACCAGGTGCGGCTGATCGCGGTGGACCACCCGGAGGACCTCGATATCTTCACCAACGACAAGTTCAAGGGGCCGCCGTTCCCGGAGTTCCGGCTGTTCGGCGTGCGCCGCCGCATCTGTCCGCGGGCGGCGCGCGATGCGCGCGGGCGCGACGTGCTCGCGAGCGTGTTGCGGCGCGACCGCGTCTACGCCGCCGGCTTCCGTCACGACTACGCCGGCCGGGCCGAGATGCACTGGCTCGACCTGGACTTCGGCCCGCGGGCGGCGCGCGACAACCGCGCCGTGCTGGTTCTGAACGGCTGGATCGACTGGGCCGATGGGAGCACCTTCATGGCCGCGTCGCAGGGTAACCCGGTGGGGCTGGTCATGCCCTACCTTCAGGTCAAGGACGCCACCGGCCAGTGGCGCACCGTGATCGAAGATATGGGCGTGCCTTCCGGCGGACCGAAGACCATCGTGGTGGACCTCACCGGCAAGTTCCTCTCCGCCTCGCGCGAGATCCGCATCGCGACCAACACCTGCGTGTACTGGGACCAGGTCTTCCTGAGCGAGGACACCGCGGCGCCGCCGGTCCGCATGACCGCGCTGGATGCGGAGGCCGCCAGCTTGGACCTGCGGGGCTTCTCCCGGGTGGTGCTCGACCCCCGGCGCGAGCAACCGGAATCCTACCAGTACGCGCACTGGATGCCGGAGGCGATGTGGAACCCCATCCCAGGCCTGTACACGCGCTACGGCGACGTGAGCGAGCTGGTGCGGAGCGTCGATGACCGCTCCGTCATCATGGGCTCGGGCGACGAGTTGCGCGTCCTGTTTGCCGCCCGCGGCCTGCCGCCGGTCCGCCCCGGCTGGAAGCGCGATTTCCTGCTGCTGGTGGATGGCTGGTCGAAGGATGGCGACGCCAACACGGCCTTCGCCGAGAGCGTCGAGCCGCTGCCTTTCCACGGCATGAGCCAGTACCCGTATCCAGCCTCCGAGCGGTTTCCCGACGACCCGGCCCACCGCGCCTGGCGCCAGAAGTACAACACCCGGCCCGGGAGGAAGCTGATGCCGAAGCTGGTCCGGAGCGGGCTATGACACAATCCGCGAAGGCGCAGCAGTTTCGGGCCCTGCACCACGGCCCCGTGCCGCGGGCATTCCTCTGGTGCTGAACGCGCGTACCGACGTCTACCTCCGCCCCGGCGGCGACGGGAAGGCTCGAATCGACGATGCCGTCCGGAGGCTGAACGCGTACCTGCTGGCCGGCGCGGATTGCGCGTATCCCATCGGCGCTGGCGATGCACCCCTCATCTCGGCGCTGTTTGGAGCCATCCAAGGTCCGGTGAATGTCCTGGCGGGACCCGGCGCGCGCCGCCATGGGCCTCACGCGCCGCATTGCCGGCGAACTGCTGCGCTCCGGAACCTACACCAGCTTTCCGGAAGACACGATTCCCTGCGCCGAGGCAAACCGCCTCTTCGAGAAGACCGACGGGTAGGCTGATCGAGGGTTGCTGTTTGTCCGCGCGCCAGCCTGTCCGCCGGAGGCGGCCTGCGGCGCGGGTAGCGCAAATTAAAAGCCCCAGGCTGGGAACCTGGGGCTTCACTCAGAGGGGCTGGCGACGGCTGGGTCCGTCGCCGGGGATGCTATGTAATAGCTAACTACCCCGAGTGTACACCAATTCCCATCCGATTGTCCCATTTTTTTACGATTTTTAACTGAACGCGATTCGCACCCCTCATTTGCGCCCGGTGCATCCCCTCAATTGTTCCCTAGGGCCGTGGTTCCGGCCGGGCCTGGAGCTTCCTGGCGCGCTCATAGTCGGCCTGAAGTTGCCGCGTGATCTTGTCGGCCACATCGGCGCTGGCGCCGCGGAACTTACCCCCCAGGCTCTCCTGGGTGGTAGACCAGATCACGTCGCCGTCTTTGTTCACCAGCCGGACTGCGGCGGTGGCTTCGTGCTTGCGCTCGGCAATGCGCGAGTCCTCGTGCTCCCCGATCCCCGCGCTGGCGTATGCATTTTTCCGATTGCGGGCCGCATTCGCCCCGCCGATGGATCCCGAGGCATTGATGCCCTCGCTGGAGGAGTAGGTGTCGGTGAAGACCAGATCCTCGGCCGAACCGCGCAGGGTGGCGTCGGCTCGCTCGACGTTCTCGGTGACCACGAACAGTCTGGCCCCGTGCAGGCTGCTGATGATCATGTCGCGCATCTGCGCGGCGGTCTCTCCGCCCGTGAGCCGGTCCACATACACGCGGCGGACGGTAAGCAACTGGCCGAGGTTCTGTTGTTCGAGTGGGGAGGGCGCCGCAGCCGGCTTGGGCGCGGCAGTGTCATCCGCGAGCAACAGCGCCGCCAGTACGCAGAACTGCCACATGCTCTAGCCCATGCCTGCTTTGCGGGCTTCTGCATCCCGATACTGGATCTTGCGGCCCGCCCTGGTCTCCAGGCTCACCAGCACCGCCCTGACGTGCGTTTTCTCCAGCCGCAACACCAGGGCCTGCCGGCGAACCTGATCGTCTGTGTAACCCACCGTCAGACAAACACCCTAGCTATTAGGTGCCGGGCGGGGGAGCGGTTTCTCAGGGATTGTGGGTCGAACTGTGGGAAACGGCGCTCATCTCCCCACCCTCTTCAAGACGGTCCGGATGCCGCCGAGGATGGCCGGTTCGAGCTCCCTGGCGAACGGCCTGGCGATGTCGTTCGAGTTCCCGACCACGACCAGGGGCTCCTTGGCACGAGAGAACTGGAGCCGGATACGGCGGGCGTAGTCGGGCGTCACTTCGCCCCCCAAAGCCAACAGCGTCAAGCTCTTGCCGAAACGGATGGCCTGAACGGGACAGAGATTCGACCGCGGCTCGGGAGTCTCGCGGGAGCGAAGGGCGGGTTCTGGCTCGACCATGCGGAATGCCGACCGGATCGGGCCCCCCACAGCGCGGGAGTGACCCACCGGGCCGGCGCCGTCCCCGAACAGCGCGGCCCGCAACAATCCGTCTGGCGCGGCGACTCTGAGACCGCTGCCCTCGCCGTAGGAGAGCGCGGCCGGCTGGAGGTCTCCGAGCGCCGCGCCGATCACCGTCACCAGGTCCTCGGCGAGCTTTGCCTGATTCGGCGGCGGCGCCGGTCCGGAGAGGAAGAGCACTTGGGAACGGTCCAGTTCACTGCGCGCGGCTACCAGGTCGGTGATGGCGCGCGGCAGCCCCATCGCAGCGGCGGTCACGATTACCGCGCGGCCGCCTTTCGGGTCCTGAATGGCCACCGCTTGGACCCATCGCTCCGGGGCGATTTCGAGCCGAGCCACACCGGCCCGGTAGTCGGCAGCCAGCGCTGTCGCGAGCACCGCCAGCGCGGCGCCCAGGCATCTGAACACCGTCGCAAGCGGGCGAAGAAGCATCCCGGGCGCCTCCTGGCAAGTTTTCGCTGGCTGGCCGCCGGCGAGCCAACGATTCCTTAAGGATACAACCCGCGCACCTGGGTGGCCGCCGCCACCCGGCCGATGCCGAGCATGTTGGCGGCGAGGCGCATGCTGGCCTTGCGATGGTCGTGGATGTCGAACACTTCCTTGAAGGCCTTGGTCATCACCCGTTCCAGGCGGTTGTTGACGTCCTGCAAGTCCCAATAGTAGTGCTGCTCGTTCTGCACCCACTCAAAGTAGGAGACCGTTACGCCGCCGGCGTTACACAGAATGTCCGGGATCAAGAACACGCCGTTGCCGTCCAGAATCTCATCGGCTTCCGGAGTGACCGGGCCGTTGGCGGCCTCGGCGACGACCTTCGTCTTCACCAACGAGGCGTTTTCCGCGTCGATCATGTTCTCCAGGGCGGCGGGAATCAGGATGTCGCATTCCAGCTCGAGCAGCTCCGCGGGCGTGATCGATTCCGAGCCGGGGAAGCCCACGACGGTTCCGGTCTGCTCTTTGTGCAGCATCAGCTTGGGAATGTCCAAGCCGTTCTTGTTGTAGACCGCGCCGCGGGAGTCGCTGACACCGATGACCAGCGCCTGATCCGTGTCGAGCAGGTGGGCGGAAACCGAGCCGGCATTGCCGAAACCCTGAACCACCACCTTGGCGGACTTGATTGAGATCTGAAGGTGCTCGCAAGCGGACAGGATGGTGTGGTACACCCCGCGCCCGGTCGCCTCATCCCGGCCCAGCGAGCCGCCCAGGGAGATGGGCTTGCCCGTCACCACTCCAGGAACCGGGTGGCCCACGATCATGCTGTAGGTATCCATGATCCAGGCCATGATCTGCGAGTTGGTGTAGACATCCGGAGCGGGAATATCCTGGTTGGGACCGATCAACGGGTAGATCTCGCAGGCGTAGCGTCGAGTCAGCCGCTCCAGCTCGCCGGCCGTCAGCTCCTTGGGATTGACGGTGACGCCGCCTTTGCCGCCTCCATAGGGGATGTTGACGACCGCGCACTTCCAGGTCATCCAGGTGGCTAGAGCCCGCACCTCGTCGATGGTGACGTTGGGGTGGAAGCGGATGCCGCCCTTGGCCGGTCCGCGGGCCGTGCTGTGCTGCACGCGGTAGCCTTGGAACCGCCGGATGCGCCCGTTGTCCATGCGCACTGGGACGGAAACCGCCAGCTCTCGCTCGGGGTACTTGATCATCTCTCGAATGTCCTGGGAGAGTTCCAGGGCATCCGCGGCAAGATCAAAATTCTGGAGCGCCAGTTCGTGGGGGTTCTGGACTGTCGCTTCGGCTGCAATCATCGAGAGGGTCTCCTTATGAAGATATGGAAAGCCCTCCGGCGGTGATCCAACGGTGCAACGCGGCACGCTCAGGGAGGTGCTTCGAGGACTTCCCTGCGCTCCAGAGTACAGGAAAACTAATGCTGGGCGCAAGCGCAAAGAAGATAAGGCGATCTTATCTTCTGAAAAGCTGGCGCGGCCTGAGCGGGCACTCCGCTCCGCGCATCCCGCGTCACTCGGGACACACGCCGCAGCCCAGCAGCACCCGGAGCGGGATCGGGTTGCAGGCGGGGAACGGCCGCATCCACTCGAGTTCGCCGGCAACCTGATCGTGCAGCCGGTAGTTCCTCTTCACCGAGGCCAGCGCGGCGCCGCCGACACGGTTGATCTTCCCGAGGTCGTACTGGCCCAGCCCGAGCTTCCAGGCATAGTTGAGATACCCCACCCAGTCCGGGTTGATTCCCATGCACTCCACCCCGACGCGGTCGGCGGCAACGAAGTCGGTCGAGGCGATCGCCACACGCGAGGGAACCGCCGTGCCCGAGGTGGGTCCGTTGCCTTCCATGCCTTCGTAGCCGTCGATGACCGCCACGCCCCAGTACCGCTTCAACTCCTTGGCCATCTGGTAGATGTTGAGGTTGGCCAAGCGGTAGGTGTCGTGCATCCTGGGCTTGTCGCTCCAGGTCCACCAGCCCTCGCCGTTGGTGGCATGCAGCGGCGCGCCCATGGCCATGTTCTTCACCGACATCGTAGCCACCACGCGATCGTGCGTCTTCATCACCGCCGCGCAGATGATGAAGGCGTCGGGGTCGAACAGCCGCGCCGCCACCCGGATCGGCTGCACGTGCAGGTTCGCGTCAACCACCTGCTGGATGAGGTACAGCCCTTCTTCGTTCAGATCGATCAGATCGAGCGACGTAATCGCGCTCGAGCCGCTGTACTCATCGACGACCGCCGGGTAGCCGTAGTTCCGGAACCCGGCGGTGGTGTCGTTCGCGCCGGCCTCGGCGATGACCACCGGCCCCTCGAAGCCTGCCCTCGCGATGTACTCGAGGATGCCTCGCAACGCATCCGCATGCGTGCACGCGGGTACGTCCGGCGCATCCGAGACGACCACGTTCGGCTTGATCAAGACCGACTTCTTGGTCTTCAGGATGGGTTGGATCTGGTCGTCAATGGCCCACAGGGCTCTCAGGATGTTCTGCGCCCGGTCGGTGCCGGAAACCAGGGCCACGGTGGGCGTGCCCGCATAAGGCGGGATGGACTGGGCGCGAACCGCCCGCGGCAACAGCGCCTTGCCAGCCACGGCTGCGGCCGACCCCCACAAAAAACCTCTACGGGAGAGCAGGCCAGACACGAGGCGGCCTCCTTCGCAGCGCTACACCCACACCTTCTCGACCGGGAGGCCCTGCTGGCAGAGCTCGCAGGAAGCCGTGTCGCGGTAGTAGGTGGCGTCGAGCTTGGCCAGGTAGTACAGCGGCAGGGGGCTGAAGTCCGGCGTTCGCGGGGTGGGCTGGTAGATGACCACCGCCATACCCACGACCTGGGCGCCCTTGGACTCCACCAGGGTCTTCAGTTCCAGCAATTTCTGACCCGTCCGCAGAATGTCGTCCACCAGCACGACCTTCTCGCCGGGCACCTGCTCGAGGTACTGGCGGAACCGCATCGGTTGGTGGGCATCCTCCTGTTCCGCCCAATAGACTTGGTGAGCGCGCAGCGCCTCACAGACCCCGTAGGCCACGGGCAGGCCGCCGGTCGCGGGCGCGACGATCGACAGCTCGGGAATCATCGCCCGGATCTCGGAGTTGGCGCGCAGACGCCGGCTCAGGCCGACGCTGAGCACCTTGGCGTGCTGGTAATAGCGCATGGCCAGCGCCACTTGAAGATACTCGTTGGAATGCAAACCGTTGGGGTACTCGAAATGGCCGTCCCGCAGCGCGCCCGTCCGGCGCAGCAGCCCGACGACGTCCTCTTGCGTAGGCACCAGTTCCATGTCACACCGCCCGTCCTTGTGAAGCCTCAGTGCGCTCCCCTCCCCGTCAGCACGCGGGGAATGGTGAGCAGAAGGATCTTCCAGTCCAGCGTCAAAGACCAGTTGTCGATGTACTGCATGTCCATCTTCATCCAGGTCTCGAAATCCAGGTTATCGCGGCCCTTGAGAGCCCACAAACAGGTCAGCCCGGGGCGCATGCGCAGCCGCCGCCGCTGCCAGCCCTTATAATTGTCCACCTCGCCGGGCACGGCCGGCCGGGGCCCCACCAGCGACATATCTCCCTTGAGCACGTTCCAGAGTTGCGGCCACTCGTCCACGGAAAACTTCCGCAGATAGCGGCCGACAGGGGTCAGCCGGGGATCATTAGGAATCTTGAACACAGTGGACCTGCGGTTCAGATGCTGGAGCGAGGGCTTGAGCTCCTCGGCGTTCCGGCACATCGAGCGGAACTTGTAGAACGTGAAGCGGCGTCCGTTCAGGCCGCAGCGCACTTGCTTGAAGATCACCGGCCCGGGCGACGTCAGGCGGATCAGCAGCGCCACCAGGACCATGAAGGGGAATAGCAGCGTGAGCACCGCCACGGCCGCCAGGACGTCCACCGCGCGCTTCACCAGCAGCCGGAGCTCGTCGTGCGGCGCGGCCGAGAAGGTCAGAAGCGCCATTGGGCCCAGCCGGTCCAGGTAGACCTCGCTGTTGACGTGCGGGAACAAGTCCACCACCACCCGCGTGCGCACGCCCTCTTCGTCGCACCGCACGAGAATGTCCTCGAGGCCCGCCAGGCTGCGGGTATCCACCGCAAACAGGACCTCGTCGATCACCTGCCGCCGCAGCAGCGCGGGCAGCTCGGCCAGGGGATGCACGGCGTACTCGGAGCCTAGCCGCACGCTCGCCGGTGCGTGCGCGGGGTCCGCCGCCAGGAACCCCAGCAGCCGGATGCCGTACTTGGACGACTGCTCGAGCGCTTCGCCGAGCCGCAGCGCGCTGTCCCCGACGCCTACCACCATCACGTAGTGCGGCGCGCCGAACTCCCGGCGAATCACCCGGGCCAGGTTGGCCGCACCCAGCCGGAACAGGCACAGGGAGGCCCAGCTATACGCCGCGAACAACCCCAGGAACGAGCGGCTTAGCGGGGTATCCAGCCGGAGCAGGTATTGAAAGATCACCAGGCAGGTCACCCCCAGCAGCGACTGGCGAAAGCTGTCCCGCAGGATCACCCGCGGATTGCCCGCGTCCAGCTTGTCGTAGACGCTCAGCCACAGACCCATCGCCAGCCAGGCCAGCACCGAGAAGCCGAGCAGCAGCGCCTTGACCGGGAGTGTGAGATAGAAGATACGCTCGAAGTGCAGCAGGACACGGCTCTGGTACGCGGCCTCGAACGCCAGCGCCGTCAGGAAGATATCCGACAGACCGAAAAGAACTTTTACCTTTCGATGATGCCGGCTGAACATTCCAAGAAGAGAATATCAGAAATTGACGATTGACGATTTTCTCATTGACGATTTTGGAGGTGCGCCGCTCCCTCGACTGCCCGCATCAGCCGGAGGGTGTTGCCGCCGTAGATCTTGCGGATGTCCTCGGAAGAGTACCCCTTCGCCAGCAGGGCGCGGGTGAGATTCGGGAACCGGGAGACGTCTTCGAGTCCCACCGGAGGTTGCTCGATGCCGTCGAAATCGCTGCCGATACCCACCGCGCCGATGCCGCCGATCTTCACGGCGTGGCCGATGTGGGCCACCACGTCCTCCAGGTTCGCGGGCGGGCTCTTGCGCTGGGTGAGGAAGCCCGCGTTGAAGTTAATCTGGATCACGCCGCCTTTCCGCGCCAGCGCCCGGATCATGTCGTCGGTCATGTTGCGGGGCACGTCGCACAGCGCGCGGCAGGAGGAATGCGAGGCGAACACCGGCGCCCGGCTCGCGGCCAGGACGTCCCAGAAGGTTTTGTCGGAGACGTGAGAGACGTCCACGATCATGCCCAGACGGTTCATCTCGGCGATCACCTGCCGGCCGAAGTCCGTGAGCCCGTTGTGGTGCTGGACCTTGGGGTTGTCGAGGTCGCCCGAGGAATCGGCCCAATGGTTGGTGTTGACGTGGGTGAGGGTCATGTAGCGGGCGCCGAGCGCGTAGAAATCCCGCAGCGCCGCCAGGCTGTCCTCGATGGCGTGGCCGCCCTCGACGCCGATCAGGGCGGCGATCTTCCCCTGGCGGTGCGCCGTCTCGACGTCATCGGCGGTGCGGGCCAGCAGGAAGTCGTTGGGGTAGCGCGCTACGATGCCGCCAAGCACGGCGTCGAACATCTCCAGCGCCCGGTGGGCCGAGCGGTTCCCCGTGACGTACTCGGCCCCGACGTAAACGGAGAAGAAGACCGCGCCGACCCCACCCTCCCGCAGCCGGGGCAGGTCTGTGTGCCCCTCCTTGGCTCGCTTGCCGATGTCGAACCCTTTCACCACGCGCATGGGCACGTCGTTGTGGGTGTCGATGAGGAGGGCATCGGGCGCCGGCGCCTGGGCCGTCAGGCCCACGCACACCAGAAGCAGATACGGCAGCCGCCGTGCATGATTCCCCATGGCTCATTGTAGCCGCCCCCCAGCGCCGGCCGCGCGGCACGCGAATCCGCCTGCGCCGCCCCGGGGGATCAACGATCTGCGCCTTTGGGGCCAGGTCTCTTGGTCCGCAGGCGTCGATCCAGGATGCCGGGGTGCGATGACAACCCATGTGGCCGCCGTAACTTCCGAGCCGGTGACCAGTCGACCAGAACCGGCTAACGAGGAGGACGTGATACGTTCACACCTCGGCATCGTTGGCGCGTCGATACGAGGGCAGAGGGCCATCAGCGTATCCTGGTGGAGAAGGAGACGACATATCCTGCCCGCATCGCCTCAAAGCTGCGAGGCCACCGCTTCAACCCGAGAGGTTCTGGAACAACTGGAAGTCCCGGATGACGCGCACCTGCCCGCAGCGCGGTGCCAGGAACTCAGGTTGGAATTGCTGCGGAAGGCACTGTCCGCTGCGCCCGCCGACATACCTCTCCACGAGGCTCATCAAGCCGTACGCCTTGTGGGGATGGAGACCAATCGCGCTGCGGTGATCGCCGAGTACGAACAGTCTCTCGCAAAGAACCCGCGCGGCCCCGTCTTCCTGTACCTCGCGGCGAACGCGCAAACCGGCCGCAAAACGAAAGAAGCGATCGCCAACCTGGAACGCGCGATCGAGCTCGCCCCCGATTTCGGATTGCCGTCCCTCCTGCTGGCTCACATCTATTCCGCCCGCGCTTACGAGGACAAGGCTCGGGCGAACCGTCATCTGGAACGATTCGCCGAATTGTGCCCTGCGAGCGTGCGCACGCTCCCTACCCTGAGATGGAGCAAGGACAAAGAACTGATCAGGCGCGAAGCCGCGCGGTTGCGCAGGAACATCGAAGCGCGCAGGGATTCTGAAGCGGTCGCGGCCTATCCTGCCCTGTGGAACCTCGAGGCCGCTCTCGAACGCTCGGACCGGCAGTCCGAGAACCAGGCGCGCATGCGCCGCGACATCGACCGGCTGTTCGGTCCGGAGTTCGCGCGCAATTCCGCCTGGCTCGACACCATCCAGGCAACCTCCCTCTTCGAAGGCGCACCGGCCGGCGTCAGGCGTAAGGCCCAGGGCGAACTCGCGGCGCTGTATCCCGATTCCGAGTCCGCCTTGGGCGAGGAATACGCGAAGGCGACGACCGGCTGCCGATACCCCGACAAGGGCACGCCCGAGCAGATCGGAGCCTATTGGCGGCACACCTGGCGCGCCGTGCTGCCGCTCGTGCGCAAATGGCCAGCCACGCAATGGCTGGCCGATGTGGCCGCGCGCGCCGTCACTGAGGACCGCTCCGCCACCACGGAAGAGGTCGCCGATGTAATCGCCCTGTTTCAACAGGCCGTCCGGCAGGATCCCGACGGCCTCCGCGCCTCGCCTCCAGGGCCTATCTGGATCGCGCAGAGCCTTGTGGAGCGCGGCGGCCCCTTCGACGATGTGCCCGACCTGGTACTCGCCGGTTTCGCCGCCGCCAACCGCGAGCTGGGCGCCGACGCTGTTAACGATGTCACCGGCGCCACCGGCACCGACCTCGCCCAGCGCCGCGACACGTGCTACGTGATGGGCTATCTTCCTCTGGCTGAAGCCGATGTGCACCTCAATCGATTATCCAGCGCGAAGGACGCGCTATTGCAGACCGATACGAAACTGCATGCCATTCGTCCTCCCGAAAACGCCAGTTCCGAAGACAGAAGCCGCTTTGCCAGACTGGCGGCGCAGTATTGGTTCGTGCGCGGACTCTGCGCCGAAAAGGACGGCCGCAAGATGGACGCGCTCGTGGACTACCGCAACGCGCTCGCGCTCTATCCGCCGCACCGCCCGCGCCCGGACCGTCGCGACGAGGTAATGGCTTCGACAGAACGGCTTTGGAAAGATCTCGGCGGCACAGCGCAGAGCTGGAACGACTGGGCTACCCAGAGCTCGCTCGCCGGTTTCTACGCGGGCAGCGGCGGAACCGAAGCCTGGTCCAAACTAGCGGAATCGTCCCCTGACCTCATCCTCACTGACGCCCTCGGCAATCGCTGGAACCCGCGGGACCTCGCGAAAAAGGCAACGTTCGTCACGTTGTGGGCCAGTTGGTGTGGCTCCTGCCGTGCCGAGTTGCCCTACGTCGAAAGACTTTACCAGCGCTTTCGCAACCGCAGCGACATTGCCATCCTGGCCTTCAATGTGGATGATGACCCCAAGGCGATGACCACGGCTCTGCAGGAGTTGAGAGTCTCGATTCCATCCATCGCGGCCCGCGATTTTGCCTATTCGATTGTCCCGGAGATGGCGCTGCCGGCCGACTGGATCATCACTCCCGGAAAGACCGAGATGTTCCTGGACCACGGCAACTCACTCGAAGCGTGGCTCGAAAGCGCCGCCGCCGCGATTGAAAAGGCTGCCCGAAAGTGAGGGGCCGGGGGAGCGAGTTACTCAGCTCCTGCCCCTACTTCCGCTCGCCCGCGGCGAACCGGTGCGCCGCCGAACTCGCGGGTGTCGCGCCTAGCCGCTGCAGAACTGACCGGCAGACGCGAATCTCAGGATCCTCCTTATCCTCGTGTCACGATCGAAAAGGGCCGCAAACGATGCGGTGAAAACAATCCCCGAAGCGCGTGCGCCGTATGCCCAAAACGGTTCTTCGACTGCCGGACTTGGACCAAGCGAAATCCACGGTTCTGAATGGCCTCACTTCGGCGGACGCCGAGCGAGGGTTCCGGCATGCGATCGATGAGTTCATGGAGTGGGACTGCTCGAAGCTGTGGCTGGCTCCAGACTGCGAGCAGTTGAAGGGAAAGCGCGATCGAGCACTTCTCGCGGTCTTGCTGGCCTGCGGTCTCAGGCGTCATGAAGCAGTTGATCTGGAGTCTGGCCACATCCAGCAGCGCGAGGAACACTGGGCGCTGGAACAGATCCAGTTCCTACTCGGCCATGTCTCGATTTAGACCACGGAGCGGTACCTCGGCTGTAGACCGCGGATTCGGTCCGCGGTCAACGACCAGATCGGGATCGAGCCCACGAATTGAACGGGTTGGGCCGGCCCAGGGTCCGAGTGGGCGACAGTTCGATCACAATGCGCCGGCAGGCGCATTCGCAGCACAATTGTACGGCTGGAGTGCGATTTGTTTTCGGGGTGCCCGACCCGATGAGAGGGAGTGGACCTGGATTGCGGCCTACTCACCACTTGTGCCAGCGCGCTTAAGTCCGTTTCCTGTCTTTAATGCGTTAGCCGGACGAAGCCATCGCGGTTGGAAACGAACACCTCGGAGAAGGCGCTTGCCGGAAGCAACCCGGGCGCGGGCTGCAAGGAGTTCATACAGATGGTGCGCATGTGCCGCTCCCGATCGCCCGGCAAAGCGATTCTCGTGGAGGTCTCCCCGGCTCCCACGGAGGCGTTGTTGGTAAGAAGTGTGGCTTGCTGCCGTGCACGCCCAGTACATTCGGACAGCACTAGTGCCGGTGTCCCCGAGTCCAGAATCAGTTCCGAGTGCCGGCCGTCTACCTCCGCGTTCACCAATGGGCGCCCATCGGTCGAGTGCAGCGCCATGCTCAAACCGCCCTCGGGTGGAGCTCCGTCGATCACCACACGACAGTTTCGATAGTCCAGGAGGTAGTCGTGGCGGACCAGCCAACTCTGTCCCAGCACCCCGTCCACCCCCTCAAGGCGGACATCGCCTATCATGGCCTCGACCGCCCGCTCGGTCACAGCGCCGGTTGTCACTTGATCCAATACGGCCACCGGCAGACGCCGGACACCCGCGGCGGTGACTTGATCCACAGCGTACGCCGGACGAACCCCAAGCCGCCGCGCCGTCTCGGGACGGATCAGGCTGGAAGAGTTGCCCGTATCGATCATCATCCGAAAGGGACCTGTGCCGTTCAAGAAGACGTCCTTTAATACCAGGACATGACCAACACGCGCGGCTTTCAGGACAACCGGAGTTTGGGCCATCAGGCCGGTTGACAGCATCAAGAACAGGTGTGCGAATCTCATGGGTCGAGCGTGCGGCCCGGCCCAGGTGATTGTCGTGAGGGGATGCGGATTTGTTTATGAGCGCGCGGTCAGGCCCATGGGGGAATCGTGATCGGTGTGACGGAATTACCGGCTGGCTTGCCTTTTCAACAACATGCGATAGCGCCAGAGAGTGCTGGACCAGTGGGTGATCTGCACGTCAATACTGCCGTCCACCGCCCAGCCGGCGTTGTTGACAACGGTTTGAAAAGGCACCGGAACAACGGCCATGGTGTGGCGTGCAGGGTCAAAGATGGCCGTCTGAAAGAAATACACGCCCAGCGTTTTGATGGACACCAAAATCCGGCCGTCCCGGTTCACGGCGGCGGGGGAAAGCAGGAACGGTGTCAGGCTGTAGCCGGCCGGCAGATCGATCTTCTCGGCCTCGCCACCACTGGCGGGCATCCGCAAGAGCTCGTAGCCGTTGACGCCGGCTCGCATCAGGTACAGGCTCTTGCCCGAGGGATCGGCCGCAACATCATAGCCCGCGCCGATCTTTCGCGGATCGCCGCCGGAAACAGGCTGCGCCCATAGAGCGCCATCGGATGCGTAGTAGACCGTGTGGCCGTCTGGCGATGCCGCGATGGCCGTCACGTGTTGGGCATCAGACTGGAAACGCTGGAGCACCCGTCCACCCTCCACCGAGCCAATTGCCAGCCGCGCCTTGTCTCCCTCACCGATTACAAACGCCAGTTTGCCGCTCCCCAGCCACGCGCCCGGAAGTCTCGCAGTTTCCATGGTGTTGAGCAATGGGCGCGGCTCCGTTCCGGCTGTCACCGCCAGCAATTGGGATCTTCCCCCGCGCGTAAGAGTGAAAACGAAGCCGCCGCCGGGCAAAGGCAAGACGCCGTGAGCGTCCTTGGGCACGGGTGTCTCAGAGATGATGTTTCCCGCCGCCCCAATACTCAGGACCGAGGACTCGAATGCGCTTTGGTCCATGTAAATGGACCCATCCGGAGCCGCATCGCAAGCCAGGGGAGTCGCGCCGAGCGGAAACGGCAACAAAGCTCGATCCCGCTTCGAACCGTCGCGGGGTAGCGCCACCAGCAGCATCGAGTCGTCCCGTTTCAACAGGGTGAAGACGGTCCGCCCATCCGCCGAGACGGCCAGGGTTTCCTGCGGTCCCTCAACGTCGCTCGCCCCTGCAAAGTCCTCCGCCGACAAATCCCGCGCTTGGCGCGAAGCCAGGTCCAACGCGAAGAGACGTCGAGCGCCGGCATGGGAGCCGTAAAACCCCAAAACGGCGATCTCCTTCCCGTCGGGAAATGCACAGACGGTCCGTGTGTCGGACCAGAGAACCGCTGCCGGCAAGGGTTCCAGACGGCCCGAGTCGGGCCAGAAGCGGAGCAACTGCTGGCGGCCTTCCGATGACGGACGCAACACGATCAGCGAGCCGTCGAGCAAGGGTTCCGGCGCAATGGCGTTTTCCAGAAGGAGCCGCGGCTCGCCGCCCAGTGGACCAACCGTGTAGACGGTCCCCGATCCCCACTTGCGTTCAAAGTAGATCTTGCTTCCGTCCCGCGCCCATGCGACAGAGCCGACCGAACCATGGTTCCGGTCGTGCGTGAGCACGGTCCAACTCGCGGCGTCCGGTTTCATTATGGCGACTTGCGATTCCCCATCGACGATCGCCCGGAACGCGAGCATCTGCCCGTCGGGCGAGATACGCGGGTGAGAAGCGATGATGGAACCCCCGAGCAGGCTTGCGGACCACACCGGCGGTTCCGGCGACCGCCATCTCCCCCATTCCACCCCGGCAATCAGGCTGGCGAGAGCCAACACGGTCGCAGCGGCAATCTTCGCCCAGGTGCGCTGCCAAACGGGGAGCGAGGCCGGCGCCATGACGCGAGCCGGCAACCCGGGCGGCGGTCCGGCGACGGTTGCTACTTTCGGTTCCAGGCCGCCGTTCTCAGGGCCCTTCGCGACCACGGTCACCTCCGCCACGAAGCGGTAGCCGAGGGTGGGGAGGGTTTCGATATAGCGGGCCACTTTGGCGTCGTCCCCGAGCGCCTTCCGGAGTTGTGCCACCACGCGCGTCAGTGCGTTGTCGGTAACCGCAACGTCTTCCCAGATTTCGCGGAGCAGTTCTTCCTTGCTGACCGCGCGAGAGTGATGCTCGATGAGGTATAGCAACAGACGGATCGCTTTGGGTTCCAGGGCCAGGACGCGACCGGATTTCTCGACGCGGAAAGCGTCCGGTTGGACAATCACATCGTCGAACCGGTAGAGGCGCATCGCCTCGTGCATGCCCTATTATGGGC
>JBEKWU010000102.1:0-21104 GCA_049512775.1 Bryobacteraceae bacterium | reverse complement strand
TCCGCTCGCTGCAGAAATTGCCTTGGACGGTTCGCATGTTCTTCCTGACGCCGGACACCCAGTACGCCGCTCTGTGAATCCGACCAAGTCAAAAGTCTACCTACTTATGGCCTGATTAATACCACGCCCCAGGGGCACATTCTGGTGGATACGGGTTTTCCGGAGACCGTCGCGCTGATCGATTCGGGTGTGCGGAAACTCGGCTTCCGCATGGAAGACATCCGGATTCTCCTGGCCAGCCATGCCCACTACGATCACGCGGGAGGTGTGGCCGAGATAAAGTCCCGAACCAAAGCTCGCTTCCTGGCGAACCCCGCGGAAGTGGAGCTGTTTTCACGCGGCGGCAAGGGCGACTTCGCGTTCGGCGACACTTACGCTTTCCCGCCGTTGAGGCCGGATGGAGTGCTGCGCGACGGCGGCGAGGTCCGGTTGGGCGGCGTGGTCGTGACCGCGCATTTCACACCCGGTCACGCGAAGGGCTGTACCTCGTACACGACCACCGTTCGCGAGGGGCGGAACTCCTACCGCGTCGCGATCCTTTGCAGTGTCACCGCTCCCGGGTACCAATTGGTGAACAATCGGCAGTACCCCGAGATCGTCGAGGATTTCCAGGCGACGTTCGCGAAGTTGCGGGCCTTGCCCTGCGACGTGTTCCTGGCGGGGCACAGTTGGGAATTCGGATTGGCGGAGAAGCTGAAGGCGCGCGGGAACGGCGCGGGCGGCAACCCGTTTGTCGATCCCGAGGGCTACCACCGCTGGGTGGAGAAATCCGAGGCCGCCTTCCGGAAGCAACTGGAAGACCAGCGCGCGGCGCCGGCGCGGAATCCGTAACTTCGGGTCATCGGCGAAGTTACGGCGCTACGGGGGTGATGGCGGCTCGGCCAGCGCTCTGCGCTTCTTGGCCCACTGCTCTTTGATGGCCTGACGGGCGCGGCCCAGCGCGAGGGCGTCGGGGGGCACGTTCTTGGTGATCACGGAGCCGGCGGCGACGTAGCTGCCCGCTCCGATTTCGAGCGGAGCGACCAGCGTGGAATTGCTGCCGATGAAGGCGCCGTCGCCGATGGTGGTGGGGTGCTTGCGCTCGCCGTCGTAGTTGCAGGTGATGGTGCCCGCGCCGACGTTGACGCCCTTGCCGATGCTGGCGTCGCCGAGGTAGGCCAGGTGCTGGGACTTGGCCTTCGCGCCCAGCCGCGATTTCTTCACCTCGACGAAATTGCCCACCACCGCTCCGGTCTCGAGGTGAGCGCCCATGCGCAGGCGCGCGAAAGGCCCGACGCGAACGCCGGTCTCGAGTTCGCAGGAATCCACCATGGTGAAAGGCGCGACCTGGACGTCCGCGGCCAGCCGGGAGTCGCGCACGATCGAGCAGGCGCCGATGCGGCAGTCCTCGCCGATCACGGTGCGGCCGAGGAGCTGCGCGAATGGACCGACGATGGTGTCGATCCCTACGGTGACCCCGGCGTCGATGGTGACGGTCTCGGGCTTCTCGATGGTCACGCCGTCCAGCATCAACTGGCGCGCTTTGCGCTCGCGGAGGATGCGGTCCACCAGGGCCAGCTCGGCACGGGAGTTGATGCCGAGCACCTCGGTCGAATCCGCCAGCACCAACGGCTGCATAAAGTGACCGGCGCGGCGGAAAATCTCGACGATATCGGTGAGGTAGTATTCGCGGGCCACGTTGTTGGGCTCGATTTCCACGATGTGCTTCCACAGCAGGTCGGCGCGGAAGCAGTAAATGCCGGAGTTGATTTCGCGCACGGCAAGCTGATCGGGGGTGGCGGCTTTCTGCTCGACGATAGCGCTCAGGTCCCCGCTCGCGTCGCGGAGGATGCGGCCGTAGCCGGTGGGGTCCTCGACCAGGGTAGTGATGACCGTGGCGGCGAACTGCCCCCGCTCCTGCGCTTCGACCAACTGCCGCAGGGCGCCGGGCGTGAGTAAGGGGCAGTCGCCATAGAGGACCAGAAGGTGCCCCGGCCGGCCGGCGAGCCGCTCGCGGCAGGCCAGGAGCGCGTGCCCGGTCCCTTTCTGCTCGGCCTGGAGGACGAACTGGACACCGTGGCCGGCGACGGCGGCCTGAACCTGCTCGGCCTGGCGGCCGACCACTACGAAGATGCCCTCGGGCGGCGCCAGAGCCAGCGCGGTGCCGACAACGTGCTCGATGAGTGGCACGCCGCCGGCATGATGGAGCACCTTGGCCTGCTTCGATTTCATGCGGGTACCCAGGCCCGCAGCCAGAATGACGATGCTGATCGGAGATTCCATGTTGTTCTAAGTAGCTTCGGATGCGATCCGCTGGCGGGGCGAGCGGCCCGTATCTCGGCGGCGCCTGCCCTCGGCGGCCAGTTCCAGGGCCACCGCGGCGATGGCTGAAGGATCGTGGCGGACTCTCTCGCCCTCCTGGACCAAGTGGCGGCCCACGACGTTCAGACCCATCTGGCGCAGCCGGGCCAGATCGTTCTCGACCGGGCGGGCTTTCTGCCGCGCGTATTTCCGCAGCATCGCCTCGCTGATCGGGCGGGTGTTGAGGATGACGTAGTCGAGCAGCTTGAGGCGCGCGTGCTCTTCGATGGCCGCGACGTGATCGGCCGCCGTGAAGCCGATGGTTTCGCCGGGCTGCCACATGAGGTTGACGAAGCAGGCCTTCACCGCGGGGGAATCCGCGACCGCCTGCGGGATGCCCTCGACCAGCAGGTTGGGGACCAGGCTGGTAAACAGGGAGCCGGGGCCGAGCGTGATGAGGTCCGCGGGGAGACGCTGCGGATGCGGGAGCGGCTGCGGCTGATGCGGGTTTCCCCGAGCACGATGCGGCCGTCCTCGAGCAGCGCTTCCAGGCCTACGTTGGCCGCGGTCGAGGGGTAGATGCGGCCGGCGATGGCCAGCACCTCGGCGGAAACCTTGACGGCTTGCGGGAAATCGCCGGTGACGTGGGAAAGGGCGGTCAGGAAGAGGTTGCCGAAACTATGGCCCTTCAGTCCGCGGCCGCGCGAAAAGCGGTATTGGAAGAGCCGGGAGAGCAGCGCCTCGTCCTCCGAGAGCGCTACCATGCAGTTGCGGATATCGCCTGGCGGGAGGACTGTGAAGTCGCGGCGGAGGCGTCCGGAACTGCCGCCGTCGTCGGTGACCGTGACCACAGCGGTGATGTCGACGCTGGGACCGCTGCGGGAATGGGCGAAGGGCTTGAGCCCTTGCAGGAGCGTGGAAAGTCCCGTGCCTCCTCCGATGGCGACAATTCGGAGCGGCCAATCGCGCCAGCCGGACGCAGGGCGTGGAGCAGCGGGTTCCGCGGTCATCGTTTGTCCCCCGAATCAGCCAGCAGGGGCTAACAGCCTGTGGGGAAAGTCCGCGGCAGGCGAAACCGCCTGCCCCACACTGGCGGGACCCTCACCACAGGCTCCTAAGTATTGGATGCTCTTTCAGGGTACAAGAGTTGGGCGAGCGGGGGAAGCTGGGCGATTTCGGCGAAGTCGGGGTCGTTCCGGGCGGCGGCACGATTGCGCGGCTGAAGCTCGATGGCGCGCCTGAGGTTGCCGTAGGCGCTTTGCAGATCTCCGGCCAGGCCGCGGCAGAGCGCCAAGGCATAGAACAAATGGTCGGCCTTGGGGGTCTGCGCGACGGCCAGCAGGAGGTGGCGCTCGGCCTGCTCGAGCTTGCGCTCGTTGATCAGCGCGACGGCGTAGTCGTAGTGCTCGTCGGGCGTGCGCAGCGACATGTCGGGCCGGGAGAGCCGCCGCAGGCACATCCGGGCGTGCAGGCGCGCCGAGTGTGCCATCTCGCGCACGGGGCCCGTCGCGGCCTGCTCGAACAGGTTGAGCGCGGCCCCGTAACCGCCGCTGTGAAACAGGCGGATGGCCTGTTCGAAGAGCGCGGATTGGGTCTGCGAGTCCAGGATGGGCGGCGGGAGCCCCACGCCTGGGCGCGTCGCGCCGGCCGGATCTGCCGGCGGCTGGTACAGGGCGGAACGGTCGGTTTCGGACTGAGCGGCATCCTTCCCGAGACGACTTGCCTGTTTCCTCATGGGCGCCGGCCTGTGCGGTGAAACCGTGGCCATCGCAACCGATCGCGAAAGGGACTTCTAAACGCTTCTAGCAGATACTCGAGCGTTTTGCAAGGGAGGGGGCTAGTCCGCATTTCTCACCAGCAACCTGCTGCGGCGCGCGGTAGGGCCGCATCTGCTGCGTTGCGCTCGGCCGCCGTCCTCGACGTACTGCTCAACTAGGTCTGCTCCTCGTCGTCATAGGCCGGCACCGGCTCGATATCCTCGGCCTCCAGGATTTGCCGGCAATCCAGACAGCGGAGATAGTCCACGCCGTCGCGGCGTGCGATCACCTCCGTTCGTAGGTGCTTGCACATGGGTTCCATAAAGGCCGCAGGTATCCCCTATTTTATTCGAGGCGGTGGGGTTGTCAAGCCCCTCGAATGCCCGGATCCGAGGCCGCCCTCAGACTGGGATCGGGTACAATTCTGAAAGATGATCGCCGGGCGCTCGACGGTTCTCGAAATCCCGGTAGCAGGCCTGGAGCGGATTTTGGACAGCGTGCCGGAGCGCCCGGCGGTGTTCCTGGTCTGGCCGCGGGAGGGGGCACCGTACCTGGGGCGAACGAGCGTGCTGCGGCGCAGGCTGAAGCGGCTGCTGGGAGAGCGCGCCGAACCCACGCGGCTTCTGAACCTGCGAGCGGTGGCGTCGCGGGTCGAATACTGGCTGGCGGGATCGCGCCTGGAAACCAGCCTGCTCTCCTACGAACTGGCGGTGCGGCATTTTCCGGAGACCTATCTGAAGCTCCTGAAGCTGCGCCTGCCGCACTACGTCAAGGTCGTGCTCTCGAATCCCTTTCCGCGCACCCAGGTGACGGCGCGGCTGGGCGGCGGGCGCTCACTGTACTACGGCCCGTTCCGCACGCGCGCCTCCGGGGAGCAATTCGAGAGCCAGGCGCTGGATCTGTTTCAGGTGCGGCGCTGCCAGGAGAACCTCGATCCCAGGCCCGAACATGCAGGCTGCATCTACGGCGAGATGAACATGTGCCTGCGGCCCTGCCAGCAGGTGGTCGGCGCCGGGGAGTACGCGAGCGAAGTGGATCGGCTGGTCGAGTTCCTGGGTAGCGAAGGGCGCTCGCTGGCCGAGCCGCTGGCGGCTGCGCGCGACCGCCTCAGCGAGGAGATGGACTTCGAGGCCGCGGCCCGCCAGCACAAGCAGCTTGAGAAGGTGCAGCAGGTTCTGCGCCTGCGGGACGAACTGGTGCGGGAGATCGGGCGGCTCGACGGAGTGGCGGTGGCGGCATCGGCCGCTGCGGGCGCCGTCGAGCTGTGGTTCGTCGTCGCCGGTTGCTGGCAGCCGCCGGTGCGGTTCGGCTTCGAGGTGGTGGAGGGCAAGACGGTCTCGATCGACCACCGCCTGCGCGAGGTGGTGGCGAGCCTGAATCCGCGCCGGCTACCGCCGTGCGAACGGCAGGAACACCTGGCCCTGCTCGCGCGATGGGTCTACTCGAGCTGGCGCGACGGCGATTGGCTCCCGTTCGAGGGCCTGGACCGCGTCCCCTACCGCAAGCTGGTGCGCGCCATTTCCCGGGTGGCGGCGCCGGCGGTGAAAGCCTGATCGAGTTCCGGTACAATTCCTTCATGCGACTTGCCGCAGGGATTCTGCTTCTGTACGCCGCGCTGGCCGCCGGCCAGCAGCTCGACGTGAAGACCCACACGCTCGACAACGGGATGAAACTGCTGATCCACGAGGACCACAACATCCCCAACGTCGCGCTCTACTTCTTCTTCAAGATCGGTTCGCGGAACGAGCGGCCCGGCGCCACCGGGTTGTCGCACTTCTTCGAGCACATGATGTTCAACGGGGCCAAGAAATACGGGCCGAAGCAGTTCGACATCCAGATGGAGAAGAACGGGGGGCGCAACAACGCCTACACCACCCGCGACGACACCGTGTACACGGACTGGTTTCCGAGCGCCATGCTGGAGCAGATGATGGACATGGAAGCGGACCGCATCCGCGACCTGAGCTTCGATCCGAAGATGATCGAATCGGAGCGCGGAGTGGTCTACTCGGAGCGGCGGAACTCCGAGGACAGCAACTTCGGGGCGCTGTACGAGCAGTTGAACGCCGCCGCGTTCATCGCGCACCCGTACCACTGGCCGGTGCTCGGCTGGCCATCGGACATCGAGTCCTGGACGATGGAGGACCTCAAGAGCCACTTCCACATGGGCTACGCGCCGAACAACTGCGTGATGGTGGCGGTGGGCGACGTGAAGGCGGAGGAAGTGATCGCGCTGGCGAAGAAGTACCTGGAGCCGATCCCGCGGCACGATCCGCCGCCGCCGGTGCGCACGGTCGAGCCGGAGCAGAAGGGGGAGCGCCGGGTGGTGCTGAACAAGGCCGCGCAGTTGCCGCTCCAGATGTTCAGCTACCACGTGCCGCGAACGGATAGCCCGGAGCTCTATGCGCTGGAAGTGCTGAGCAACGTGCTGACCGAAGGCCGCAGCTCGCGGCTCTACCGGCGGCTGGTGGACCGCGACCAACTCGCCATCAACGTGCGAGGGGGCGTCGAGTTCTCGCTCGACCCCGGGCAGATGGTCTTCTCCGTGCAGCCGAGAAGCGGAGTGGATCCGGCCAAATCCGAGCAGGCTTTCGTGGAGGAGATCGAGCGGGTGCGCTCGGCCGGGATCTCGGCCGAGGAGCTGCAGAAGGCGAAGAACCAGTTGCTGGCGGATTTTTACCGCGAGCTGAAGAGGATCTCGGGCAAGGCCAACCTGCTCGGCCAATACGAGGTGTTCCTGGGCGACTACCGGAAGCTGCTTACGGCGGACAAGGAGCTGGAGAAGGTGACCGCCGAGGAGGTGCAGAACGTGGCGAGGCGGTACCTGGGTCCGAAGAACAAGACGGTCGCCACGCTGATTCCCGAGAAACCGGAGGCCGCAAAATGAGCCGAGTCATTGCATTCGTTCTCGCAGCCGCCACGCTGGCGGCGCAGCCGGCGCCGAAAGTCCGCCTGCCGCAGTACACCCGGGAGGTGCTGGCCAACGGCGCGGTTCTGGATCTGATGCCGCGCCAGGGGGTGCCGCTGGTTTCGGTACTGGTGCTGGTGAAAGGCGGCGCGGAGTCGGACCCGGCGGAGCTGGCCGGGCTCTCGAGCCTTACGGCGGAGCTGCTGCGCCGGGGCACACCCACGCGCACGGCCGACAAGTTCTCCGAGGAGCTGGACTTCATCGGCGCCACCTTTTCGGCACGAGCCGATCTGCAATCCACCGTGATCGCGACCGAGTTCATGTCCAAGGACACGGACCGCGCGCTGGACCTGCTCTCCGACGCGGTGCTCCATCCCACGTTCCCGGAGGAGGAAGTGAAAAAGGCGCTGAGCCAGCGGATCGAGGCCTCCAAGGCGTCGAAGGATTCGCCTCAGGGGGCGGCGGCGTCGTACTTCCAGGTGTTCTTCTTCGGGCCGCAGCATCCCTACGGGCGGCTGGCCTCGGGCGATGAGCTGAGCCTGAAGCGGATCGACCGCGCGGCCATTGCCGCCCAGCACGCGCGCATGTTCGTCGGCAGCAACCTCATCGTCATTGCGGCGGGCGATTTCGAAGCCGCGGACATGCGCGCCCGGCTCGCCAAGGCGTTTGCGGCCGCGCCCGCCGGCAAGGCTTACGAGTGGCAGAAAGACCGGCCGGCAGCCGGAGGCTCGGGGCCGCGGCTGCTGCTGGTGGACAAGCCCGACGCCGTCCAGACCTACTTCTGGATCGGGAACGCAGGCATCAGCCGAACGCATCCGGACCGCGTTCCGGTGTGGATTGTGAACACGCTGTTCGGCGGCCGGTTCACCTCGATGCTCAATGACGAGCTGCGGGTGAATTCCGGCCTCACCTACGGCGCTTCCTCGCGCGCCGAAACGAACCGGCTCACCGGCCGGATCGCGATATTCAGCTACACGCGCACGGATTCCACCGTCAAGGCCATGGACCTGGCGCTGGAGGTGCTCAAGCGGCTGCGCGAGAAGGGCATCTCGGCCGAGCAACTGGCCTCCGCCAAGGCCTATCTCAAAGGGACTTTTCCCTCCGACCGGCTGGAGACCTCGGATCAGCTCGCGGGCGCGCTGGGCGAAATCGAGTTGTACGGGCTGAGCCGCGCGGAGATCGACGACCTGTTCGCGCGCATTGACGCGGTCTCCGTCGAGCAGGCCAACGAGGTGGTGCGGAAGCATTTCGGCGCGGGCGACCTGGTGTTCACGCTGGTGGGCAATGCGGCGAAGATCCGCGACGGGGTGAAGAAGTACGCCCCCCAGGTGACCGAAATAGAGATCACGGCGCCGGGGTACCAGGTGAAGTAGTTACCGATTGTACTTCGGCGTGACGCCGCGGAGTTTGGCCCAGACGGCGTCGCAGGCGGCCAGGGTTTCCTGGGGCAACGGGCCGTCTTCGAGCGCTTTGAGGTTCTCTTCGAGCTGCTCGATGCGCGAGGCGCCCAGAATCACGCAATCAATCCCGGTGTGGTGCAGGAGCCAGTTCAGGGAGAGGCTGACCAGGGAGCGCCCGGCGCGATCGGCAGCCCGCCGCAGCTCGGCCACCGCGTCGAGATAGGCCGGGTGCCAGTAGCGATCCAGGTAGAGCTGGTTGTTGTCGAAGCGAGAGCCGGCGAGCGGCGCGCCGGCCGGGTGCTTGCCGGTCAGCAGGCCGCCGGCCAGAGGGTTGTAGACCACCGTCGAGACGCCCAACTCCCGGCACATCGGGAGGTACTCCTGCTCGATGCCGCGCGCCAGCAGGTTGTACATCGGCTGGGTGATCCAGGCGGGCTGGTAGCCGTGCCGTTCGGCTAGCCAGAGCATCCGGACCACCTGCCAGCCGGCGTAGTTCGAGCTGGCCGGGTAGCGGACCTTGCCCGCCTTGACAAGTTCGTCGAGGGCGGCGAGGGTTTCCTCGAGGGGGACCGAGTAGTCGGGCGCATGGAGATAGTAGAGGTCGAGGTAGTCGGTCGCGAGGCGGGTGAGGCTCTGGTCGATGGCGCGCAGGATGGCCGCCCGCGACAGGCCGCGCTGGTCCGCGCCCTCGCCCATCGGAAAGAAGACTTTGCTCGCCAGCACAACCTTGTCCCTGCGGCCCTTGAGGATTCGCCCCAGGATGCTCTCGGTCGCGCCTTGGTTATAGATGTTGGCGGTGTCGAAGAAGTTGACCCCGGCGTCCAGGCACCGGTCCACGCTCCGGGCCGCGGCGGCCTCGCCGGTCTGCCCGCCGAAGGTCATCGTGCCGAAGCACACGCGGGAGACGAGGAGGCCGGTGTGTTTGAGAGGAACGGTCTTCACTGTTGCTGGGGCTTGGGGGCCGGCGCCGGCTGCTGCCCCTGCATCCCCGGCGGAATCAGCTTCAGGATGTCTTCTTCGGCGATCGCCAGCCCGAGCTTCATGGACGTGCCCTCGGCCTTCAGATCCAGAGTCTGGAGGAGGGGGGCGAACTGCTTGGCATTGTCGCCCATGGTCGCCATGCCAATGAGCGCCCGCAGGCCATCCGCCATGCTGGTGGCGTCCTGCTCGGTGCGGGTGACCACCTCGAAGGCGATCAACAGCTTGGGCCCGAAGGTGAGGCCGCCGCTGACCTGTAGGATGGACTTGAGGGCATCGTTCTGAAGGGCGCCGCCGAAGGCTTCCGGAGGCGCGTTGCGAGCCAGGTCCGCCATGGAAGCGGTGGTCAGCAGCCAGAGATGGTGGCTGGCTCGCACCGCGAGGAGTTTCGCCGCGACAGCGGCGTCCAGGCCGCCCGGCTGTCCACCGCGGCGAGCCAGGGCGGCCTTGAGGGACGCAGGGTCTCCCCCCAGGATCAGCGAGCTGTCCACCACGGCTGCCGAGAAGGGCTCCTGCTGTTCCTTGGTGAACACGGTAACGCCCTGGACCGTTGCTTCCGTCATGCCGACGAGCTTGGCCAGGGCCTGAAGAGCCGCGGGGTTAAACGTCCCAGTGACCAGAATCAGGACACGGCCCTTCTGAGCCGTGGCCGGGGCGGCAATGAGGACTTCGCGGATCCCCTTCAGGAGATCGAGCCCGGCATTGGCCATCGCGGCATCGGCACCCTTGGCCTGGGTCTCGATTTGCGAGAAGGCCATCTGTCCGAGCTTGCTGGACCTGATCTGCTCGATGTTGATGCCAACGACGACGACGGTGTCCGACGGAATGAGACCGAGCGACTCCGGATCGGCGGCGCTGGCCATGCCGGCCAGCAGCAAGGTGCAAGAAGAATACGTCAGCAGGCGAACCAGTCGATTTGTCATACTGCCTGAATTATACGCTAGATTGCCCCCACCGCCTCCAGCATCCTTCGGTACTTACGAAGCAGCTCGTAGACCACGACACCGCCGGCGGTGGCCACGTTGAGCGAGTGTTTCGCGCCCAGCATGGGGATGCGGACGTGGGTGTCGCAGAGGGCGAGCAGCTCGGGCCGGATTCCTTCCACCTCGTGGCCGAAGATCAGGCACAGGGGGAAACGGGGTGTCCAGTCGAACAGATCCACCGAGTGCAGGCTGGTTTCCACGGCGGCGATCTCGCAGCCTTTGGCGCGCAAACGCTCCAGGAGGGGCGCGGGCTCCCAGGAATGCTCCCAGGGGACTCTCTCGTCGGAGCCGAGGGCGGTCTTGGCGATCCCGCGCTTGGGCGGGCAGGCGGTGATGCCGCAGAGGTAGAGCTTCTCGACGCGGGCGGCATCGGCGGTGCGGAAGAACGCGCCAACGTTGTACATGCTGCGAACGTTGTCGAGCAGCACCGAGACGGGCAACTCGATTCGCTCGTAGGCGGCCCCGAGCGGCGCGGCCTGGTATGGCGTGCGATCCATGGCGCTAAGCTCATTCTATGGCCAAGCTGGACGGAGAGCACCTGAGCATCGAAGAGGTGGTGGCGGTTTCGAGGGAGGGGAATGCGGTTTCGCTGGCGCCGGAGGCGGCGGAGAAGATGCTGCGCGCGCGGGCGGTGGTCGAGCGGCTTGCATCGGGCGATACGCCGGTGTACGGGGTCAATACCGGCGTGGGGCTGCTGGCGGACGTCCGGATCCCACCGGCGGACCTCGAACAGTTGCAGCGCAACGTGGTGCGCTCTCACGCCTGCGGGGTGGGCCAGCCGCTGAGCCGCGCCGAGGTGCGCGGGATGATGCTGATTCGGGCCAACGTGCTGGCCAAGGGTCTCTCCGGCATCCGGCCGGTGGTTGCCCAGCGGCTGTGCGACCTGCTGAATCGCGGCGTGACCCCGGTGGTGCCGTCGCGGGGGAGCGTGGGGGCGAGCGGCGACCTGGCGCCGCTGGCGCACATGGCGCTGGTGCTGATCGGCGAGGGCGAGGCGGAAGTCGATGGGGCGCGGTGTCCGGGCAGGGAAGCACTGGCGCGGGCCGGCCTCGAGCCGCTGACGCTGGCCTCCAAGGAGGGCATCTCGCTGCTGAACGGTACCCCGGCGATGCTGGCTATCGGCTGCCTCGAGCTGGCCGCCTCCGAGATCCTGGCCGACACCGCCGATCTGGTGTGCGCGATGACTCTCGAGGCGCAGCGCGGCACGCCGCGCGCGTTCGATCCGCGCATCCACCAGGCGCGGCCGTTCGCCGGGCAGCAAGCGAGCGCCGCGCGGCTCCAGCGCCTGCTCGAAGGGAGCGAAATCCGGGCGTCGCACGCGACTTGCCGGCGCGTGCAGGACGCTTACTCGCTGCGTTGCGCGCCCCAGGTCCACGGCGCGGTGCGCGACACCCTGGCCGAGGCGCGGCGCGTTTTCTCGATCGAGCTGAACTCGGCCACCGACAACCCGCTGGTCATTGGGGAAGAGATCTTTTCGGGAGGCAACTTTCACGGCCAACCGCTGGCGCTGGCGCTGGATTACATGGCTATCGCGCTCACCGCGCTGGCCGGCATCTCCGAGCGGCGCATCGACCGGCTGGTCAACCCCGCGCTGAACGAGGACCTGCCGCCGTTCCTGGCGGGCCACGCGGGCCTGGAGTCGGGCCTGATGATGGCGCAGGTGACGGCGGCGGCGCTGGTGGGGGAAAACCGCGTGCTCGCGCATCCGGCTTCGCCCGGCTCGATCACCACCAGCGGGAACAAAGAGGACTTCGTGAGCATGGGCATGACCGCGGCGCTGAAACTCCGGGACGTGGTGAGGAACACCCGCACGGTGCTGGCGATCGAGGCGCTGGCGGCGGCGCGCGCGCTGGATTTCCTGCGGCCATTGCGCTCGAGCCAGCCGATCGAAGCGGCGCGGGAACTCATCCCCAGGCTCAGCGGCGATCAGCCGCTTTCCGGCGAAATCGCCAAGGTCGACGAACTGATCGCTGGTGGGGCGCTGCGGGCGTCTTAGCTGTACGCGAAAACGGCGTAGCGGGTGATGGTGCGGTAGCCCATTCGTTGGTACAGGTGGAAGCCGGCCGCGCTGGCCTGGAGGACGCTGCACTCGAGGCCGGATTCCGCTTGCGCCCGTTCGAGCGCGTGGCGCATGACGGCTTCGCCGCAGCCCTTGCGCTGGTGCTGGGGCAGCGTGCCGACGGCGTAGACTCCGATCACTCCGCCGGCGATCAGCATCGCCGCCGTCGCCACCGCGGTTCCCTCCCGATAGGCGACCCAGCCGGTGAGCCCTCCGCCCCAGGTCCTTTCGGATTCATAGATCTGGCGCGAGAAGGCGAACGGGATGCCGAATGCGATCGCCATGATGTGGTTGAAGGCGGAGCGCGTGCCGGGGTCGCCGACGCGCCGGAACTCGAGCGCCGGCAGCGGGCGCACGGGCGGCTCCAGGAGAGCGGCCTCCATGCCCGGCAGTTCCACTACCAGGTGCAGCCCGCTGCGGTAGAAGGAATCTGCCGTCCTGGGGCGCAAGCGCCGCTCCAGCCAGCCCTCGCACACCCAGATGGACCAGGGCAGGCCCCGCGAGCCGTAGTAGGCGGCGGCGGTCTGGATGCGCTGCTCGAGCCCGGCCTCGGTCTCTACCGGGGCGGTGAGGACGGCGCCGTTGAACATCGCGAAATTGAGCGCCGAGGAGCATACCGCCAGGCCGGGGAAAGCGCGGGTCTCGCCCGCGGCCTGGGCGCGCCCGAACGCGCCCAGCATGTGGCGCAGGTTCTCCTCCATGGCGTCGATGCCGGGCACCCCAGTATCACAGCAGAGTCAGCGGATCGACGTCAATCACCAGCGCGGTGGCGGGCCACTTGTGCTCGAGCGCGAAGCGGCGCAGCGTTTCCAACGTCTCCTTGAGCGCCTTGCGGCTGGCGGCCTTGAGAAGCAGTTGGTAGCGGTATTCGCTCTTGAGGCGCGCCACCGGCGCTTCGGCCGGGCCCAGGATTTTCAGGCGCTCGGGCGGAGGCGTGAGCAGCGTGCCCAACTCGCCGCTCAGCCGCAGCGCGTCTTCCTGGCTCTCGCTGCGCACCAGCACGTTCGCCAGGGCGCTGAACGGCGGATAGCGCATGAGCCGGCGGAAGTGCAGCTCCTTATCGTAGAACTGGTCGTAGTCCTGCGCGGCGGCGAAACGGACGGCGTAGTGGTCCGGGTTGATCGTCTGGATGAGCACTTCGCCGGGCAGGTCGCCGCGGCCGGCGCGCCCGGCCACCTGGGTGAGGAGTTGGAAGGTGCGCTCGGCGGCGCGGAAATCCGGCATGCCCAAGCCCACGTCGGCGGAGATGACGCCCACCAGGGTGACGTTGGGGATGTCGTGCCCCTTGGCGATCATCTGCGTGCCCACCAGGATGTCGTAGCTGCCCTCGCGGAAGCCCGTCAGGATGGTCTCGTAAGCGCGCTTGCCGGTGACCGTGTCGCGATCCATGCGCGCCACGCGGGCCGCGGGGAACTCGCGGTGCAGCTCCTCCTCGACGCGCTCCGAGCCGATCCCCAGGAAGTAGATGTGCTCGCTGTGGCACTTCGGGCAATGCGTCGGGACGCGCTCGGCGTAGTTGCAGTAGTGGCACAGGAGGCGGCGGTCGCGGCGGTGGAAGGTCAGGGTGACCGCGCAGTTGGCGCACTGGATGCGCTCGCCGCAGGAGCGGCAGGCGACAAAACTCGAAAAGCCGCGCCGGTTCAGCAGCAGCATGGTCTGCTCGCCGCTCTCGAGGCGCACGCGGATGGCCTCCAGGAGCCGGCGCGAGAAAGTGGCCTGCTTGCGCGTTTCCAGGAACTCGGTCCGCATGTCCAGGATCGCGACCTGGGGCATGGGGCGCCGCTCGATGCGCTCGGGCAGCACCAGCAGCATGTACTTGCCGCGGGCGGCGTTGTAGCGGCTCTCGAGGCTGGGAGTGGCCGAGCCCAGCACCACGCAGGCGCCGGCCGCCTGGGCGCGCACGAGGGCCACGTCGCGGCCGTTGTAGCGCGGCGTTTCCTCCTGCTTGTAGCTCTGGTCGTGCTCCTCGTCGACGACGATGAGCCCCAGGTTCCCGACCGGCGCGAACACTCCCGAGCGCGTGCCCACCACCACGCCGGCTTCGCCCGCGCGGATGCGCCGCCACTGCTCGGCGCGCTCGGAGTGGCCGAAGGCCGAGTGCAGGATGGCTACGCGGTTGCCGAAGCGGTGGAAGAACTGGCCGGCCATGGCGGGGGTGAGGGCGATCTCGGGGACCAGCATCAGCGCGCCGCGCCCCATCCCCAGGGTCGCCTCGATGGCGTTCAGATAGATTTCGGTCTTGCCCGAGCCGGTGACGCCCTGGAGCAGGAAGGACCGGAACTGATGCGCTTGGAGGGCCGCGCGGATCTGGTCGAAGGCCTGCTGCTGGTGCGCGTTCAGCACGTGCGGCGGGCGCACGAATTGCGTCGAGACGGGCGACAGTTCCGCCTTCAGCGAGAGCAACCCCTTGCGCGCCAGCGCGCGCGCCGCCTCGCCGGCGTTGTGGACGGCGGTTTCGAGTTCCTTCAGGTTGTGCGTGCCGGGGTGCAGCTCGAGGTAGGCGAGCAGCTCGCGCTCGGCCTTCTTGTACTTGGCTTCGGGCGGCGCCTGCTGGAGCTCGACGCGCAGCCTGGCGGAGGGCGCGCGGAAGGGATCGCGCTGCGCCTCGACGTCCTCGACTTCGAGGAAGCCCTTCTTTTCGAGTCCCCGAATCAGCCGCGCGGCGGCTTCGTTTTTCTTCGCGAGATAGGCGGCCGACAGGGATCGCCACTCGAGCAGGCGCATCAGCTCGACCGCCGGGTCCTCCGAGGTGGGGGCGCCCAGAGTGAGCTGCCGCAGCGCATCCCGCCCCTTGCCGGTAAGCGAGTAGACCTTCCCGTGCCGGATCTCGCCCGCGAGCGGCACCATCCTGCGCAGCACTTCGCCCAGCGGTGCGCAGTAGTAACCGGCGATCCAGCGGCCCAGCGCCAGCATCTCCTCGCTGAGCACCGGGACGCTGTCCAACAGCCGCAGCGCTTCCCGCGCGCCGCCCTCGGGGGCATCGCCGTGCGCCCGCAAGACGATCCCGGTGAGCTTGCGCCCGCCGAACGGCACCAGCAGCCGGCAGCCCGGCTTGACGCGATGGCGGAGCGTCTCCGGCAGCGCGTAAGTGAACGGGCGGTCGAGCGGCACGGGCAGGCTCACGTCGCAATAGGGTGGGCCGTATCCGGGCGCTTGCGGAAGTTCCGTCATGACGCTGTGCTCATACTCCACAGGAGATTAGTGAGGCGATGACACGAGCATTCTCTATCGTAGCCTTGTGCCTCGCGCTTGCGTGGGCGGGCCTGGGGGCATTGGGCTTCCTCCTGCCCGGTTCTTAACATAGCGACGAGTTCTTGGCGCCTGGCCTTGGCTGCGGCTCAGTCTCGCGGCGCCAGAGGGTTATAATTGAATCAAGCTGGGCCCAATCTGCGAGCTTCAGTCTGCTGGGAGGGACTCCCTGGAGGCGGGGCTTCGGATTGGCATGGAGGTTGCTCTTGCTGTTCTGGGACGGCAGGGCGATAGAGGCCCACCAGAACGTAAGTTGCTGAAGCGAAAGGAGGGGTGCTGGTCTGTGCCTGGCTGGCTCCGGCAGAGAATTGCCGTCAGGCCGGCAGGGTGGCGAGGCTCATGGTAGGATTCCCTACGGGGAGAATAGTCCCATGAGCGAGCAGCAGGCCACACAGCCGCAGATGGAATCACCAGAGAAGTTGGCGAGCGAGCTGCGAGCGGAGATCAGCAGCCAGTTGCCCAACGGCGCTGAATGGTTGAAAACCCCACATCAAATGCTGGGTGGTGAGACTCCCGAAGAGAGGATTTCAGCCGGCGACCTGGATTCCGTGCGCCACCTGTTGCACTCGATTCTGTACATCGGTGTCATTTGAACGTTCAAAGCTGCCATCAGCTTAGAAGGATCAGGGTAGAGGGCACATGGTACCGGGCGGTCCCGCCCAAGTACGTCACGGGTGTGTTCTCTACATGGCATACTGGAACGATCTCCAGCCGTTTCTCGCCCGCTACGCCGGCCCAGCCCCAATTCGAAATCCTGTACCTCGCAGAGAATTCCCGGGTTGCCTTGCACGAAGTGGGGGCTCTCTACGGCTCACCTCAAAAACCGGGGGGAGAGGTTGCGAATCCAAGCGCGTGCTTCACGGTTGTGGAAGTGACCGTCAACCTCTCCGACGTTGCCGACTTGACTGACCCCGCCGAGGCCGCGCTCGTGGCGACCAACGCCCAGGAACTGACCGGCGATTGGTGGTTTTACACCAAGCGCCGTCCTCCGCCACCCGGGGGTTCCGCCCCTCACACGGGTAGGGCGCCCACCCAGGTATTTGGCAAAGCGTTGTTCGAACTGAGAACGTTCAAGGGGTTCGTCAGTTTCTCCGCCGCTCTTCCCGACTGCAAGATACTCGGAGTGTTCACTGAGCGGCTGGCCAATTCCACGAGCGCTCTCGAATACACTCACCCCGATCTGGCGGGCGGGTCACAGCGGTTTCAGATTCCATAGCGCGGCGCGTCCCCGGGCGCTTGCGGAACTTCCGTCATGACGCCCGGTTCATACTGGACAGGAGATTGACGTACACCTCATGGCCGCTGGAGCGGACGGCAATTGCCTCAGCGCACAAAGTGCGGCAATTCGGCGGGGATCTCGAGGGCCAGCTCGACCAGGCCGCGAACCTTGCCGTCGACGTACCAGGGCGACTGGTAGATCAGCTTCCGGATGCCGTCCTTCTCTGTGGTGTACACGTTGGCCCGGCCGGAGGCCAGCAGCTCCTTCAGTTTCGTGCGGGCCGGCTCGGGGTGGCAGTCCAGAACATTCGTGCCGATGAGACGCGCGCCGCCGCTGCTCCGGAAGTTCGCGGCAGCCTTTGTGTTCATCGCCAGGATGATTCCCTCGGAGTCGCAGACGGTCACGGCCCCGGGAAACTCCTGGATCCAGGCATGCGGTTCCACGTCTACATCCGCGGGAACAGCGGCCTCAGGGCCGGGTACAGGGCGCGATAGACCTGGTGGCCGCGGGCGTAGAGTTGGGCCTGGGCCGGCTCGGGCGCGGTGGAATCCACTTCGCGAATGGCGGCGTGGCAGGCCTCGGGCACCGAGGCATACGCGCCGGTGCCGACCTGGGCGAGCAGCGCCGCCCCGTAAGCCGACCCCTCCTGGGTCTCGAGCACGACCACCCGTTTGTCGAAGACGTCGGCCAGCAACTGGCGCCAGAACGGGCTCTTTGCGCCACCGCCCGATGCGCGCACGGATTCCACCGCCACGCCCAATTCCTCGATGATATCGAGGCAATCCTTCTGGCTGTAGCTGACGCCCTCGAGCAGCGAGCGGATCAGGTCCGCGCGGGTGTGCTTGTTGGTGAGGCCGATCCAGCCGCCGCGACAGGAAGCGTCCAGGTGCGGCGTGCGCTCGCCCATCAGGTAGGGGAGCCAGTACAATCCTTGCGAGCCGGCGGGAGCGGTGGCCGCTTCCGCGGTGAGCCAGTCATAATCCGTTCCCGGAGCCAGCCGGTTGCGGAACCACTGGAGGCTCAGGCCCGCGCCCTGGGTCACGCCCATGACGTGCCACTTGCCGCGCACGGCGTGGCAGAAGGTGTGCACGCGGCCCAGCGGGTCGTAGGCGACTTTCTCCATGTGCGCGAAGACCACTCCCGAGGTGCCCAGCGTGCAGGAGACGATGCCCGGCTCGACGATGCCATTGCCCACGGCGCTGGAGGCCTGGTCGCCGCCGCCGCCAACCACCGGAGTGCCCGCCGCAAGGCCGGTGGCCTCAGCCGCGGCCGCGCTGACGCAGCCGCTCACGTCGCTGGATTCGGCGACCGCCGGCAGAATGCCGCGGTCCAGCCCCAGGCCGTCCATCATCTCGTAAGACCAGCGGCGGTTGACCACGTCGAACAGCGAGGTGCCGGAGGCATCCGAAACCTCGGTGGCGTACTCCCCAGTGAGGCAGAAGCGGAGGTAGTCTTTCGGCAGCAGCACCTTTCGCACGCGCTCGAAGTTCGGCGGCTCATTGTCGCGGACCCAGAGCAGCTTGGGCAGGGTGAAGCCGGTCAGCACCGGGTTCGCGGTGTAGGCCAGGACATTCTCCTTGCCGATCTTGGCGTTCACGAAGTCCACCTGCGCCTGGCTGCGCTGGTCGCACCAGATCAGCGCCGGCCGGATCACCTGGCCGGCTGCATCGAGCAGCACCAGGCCGTGCATCTGGCCCGAGAGCCCGATGCCCTGGAGGTCGCGGCCGGAAGCGCCGACCTCGGCCAGCACTCCGCGGATGGCGAGCTGCCCCGCGGCCCACCAGTCTTCTGGGCGCTGTTCGGCCCACAGGGGCCGCTCCATGCGCATCTCTTCGTGGGGCGCGGTGAAACCTGCCTTGACTCTCCCCTGCCGGTCAACCAGCAGCGCGCGCGTTCCTCCGGTTCCTACATCGATTCCGAGCCAGTACATAGGGGTGATTTGTCCCCTTGACTATCTTAGGCCATGTTGCGCGGCGATCGTTGCCAGGATGTCGGGGATCTCGAACACGGCGCGGTTGTCGATCGCTCCGGCGTTGGCGCGGAAGCGCTCGAAGTTCCCCGGAGCGAGCAGTTGGCCGACGGCCTCGCCGATGCGGCGGAAATTGGGCACCACCAAACCGACCCCGCGCTCGACGACCCAGTCGGCGTTGTACCGCTCCTGGGGCAGCGTCCAGGCGTTGCGCTCGACGATCACCGGCAGCTTCATCGCCAGCGCCTCGCTGATGGAGCCCGGCCCCGGCTTGCCGATGAAGAAATCCGACAGGTGCATATAGTACGGCACCTGGGTGGTAAAACCCTCGACGAACCTCCGCAGGCGGCTCTCGCCTGCACGCAGCTTGCGGTAGAGCTTCTCGTTACGGCCGCAGATCAAGATGAGTTGCAGGTCCAGGCCGCAGGCATCCAGGCGCTCGGCGATCTCCAGCATGATCCGGCTTCCCTGGCCACCGAACAGCACCAGGGCCGTGCGCCGGCCGGGGTCCAGCCCGAGCCGCTGCCTTTCGGCGCCGCGGTCCACCGTCACTGGCTCGTAATAGCGCGGGTGGAGGATCATGCCGGAGGTGCGGAAGACGCGCTCGTCGCAATGGCCCAGCGCGCGCGCCTGCTCGACGGCCCGGGCCGAGCCGCAGATCAAGTACTGGGATTCCGGCTCGATCCAGAAGTGCGGCGGATAGTCGGCGAAGTCGGTCAGCACGGTCGCGAAAGGCGCTCGAGGCAGCGCGTGGGCGACGCTCTCGGCGATGGCGCGATTGAAGTTCGGGACGAGTGAGACCACCAGGTCGGGACGGCTCGAGCGCCAGTGCTGTTCCAGCAGCGCCACCTGCTTGCGGTGATACAGGCGGATCAGAACGTGCATCAGCCGGGTCAACTGCGGCGAGCCCAGCGTCCAGCCCTTCTTCAGCATCAGGTTGTAGACGTCCTGGAGCCGCAGGCCGCAGAGTTTGCGGAACACATCGAGAGGGTCGAGCAATTCCTGGAGATTCACCGGGCGAACCTCCCAGGGGCGCTGCTGCCGCTCGATGGCCAGCCGGAGGGCTTGCGCCGCGCTGCGGTGCCCGCCCCCGGCATCGAAGAACAGAAAGTCGAGCTTCACCGCCGCTACTGCTTCTCGTAGGTGACCTTGTGGGTCATCTCCCCCTGCGGGCTGGACCAGTTCGAGACCGTGGTGAGCGTTTTCCCGTCCTCGCTCAAGGTCCACTTTTCCTTGATCGTGAGGTCGCCGTTCTCGGTGCTCCCCTTGGAGTCGATCAGCAGCACGCTCCCTTCCCACCTGGCCTTGCTCTTCGTGGTGAAGGGGCCCATTTGATTCGCGGTCTCGGAACCGTCGGTTTGGAGGTTCCGCTCGAACGTCATCTCGCCCTGGTCTCCGCTGAAGGTGGTGGAGATCTTCAGGCTGGGGTCTTTGTGGTCGATCTTGCTCACCAGGCTGGAAGGCGCCGGCATCTCGCCGAAGTCGCTCTTGGCGAGGTTGGCCTTCCAGGCTCCGCTCAGATTCGGCGGGGCCGCGGCGAGCGCGACCGCCAGGGAAGCCAGCATCAGCACAGCCAGCAGCTTGAACGCGCAACGTTGCATGGGGTGTTCCTTTCCGTGTCGTACCTCAGTCGCGAATGCTTGAACTATCTATGGTACCGGACCAGGCGGGGGCAGGTCTCACTGGCTGTTTGCTGGATGTTGGTGTGGCGCGGTCCATATGCCAGTTCAAGGCACGGTCCCGGTCTCCATCGCATGGGCTCACTTCTTGGCCGCGGACCAGGTAGCCTTCTCGTCGAAGCCCGCGTACACAGCCGTGCCCTTCATGACGGTCGCGCTCTCGATTGTGCCCTTGTAGCTGACCTTGATCTTCTGGCCGCCCGCCTCGCCCTCGAACCCGAACTCGATGGCATTCCCCTTCACCGATCCGGTGATCTTCGCCTCACCAAAGACCTGACTGTTGAACGTTCCAGTGAGCTGTTCCCCCTGCTGCTGGAAGACGACTGTCGGGCTCCCTGTGCCCTGGTTCGTCTCCACGGTCAGTTGCCACATGCCGGAGACATCGGCCGCAAACGCGAAAGTCATACAAAGCATCAGCGTGCAGATCAGTTTGAGCATGATTCCTCCACTATTAAAGTATCAGCCGGAATTTCCATTTTGGACTCCCGGGTCCTGTTCAGTATCACTGCTGTCCAAGACAAGACAGACCCGCAGTGGCGGCTGCTGAAAACAGGCGGCTTGTTGGACGGAGTTGGGCGTTTTCAGGTTGAGGTCTCCTTGTCTGAAGTGTGCGGGCCTGTCCA
>JBEKWU010000101.1:0-31187 GCA_049512775.1 Bryobacteraceae bacterium | reverse complement strand
CTGCAAGCACCATGGGATTACGCGTCCAAGCATACAACCAATCTGCCGCCAATTTCCGACTGAGCGCAATGAAGAAGGGTGCACCGAACCCTTTCAAGGCAAGGTTTACCACTGTCAGCAAAAAAGCTGCCCCGGCAATAATGGCTAACAACAAGCCGATTTCAGCTGGTACTGGGAGTACCCAGTCAGACCAATCTTGATGAGTGGCTACTGCTCGAATGATGGCTACGCCAAATAGATTCCCCAGGGCAAATTGGACAAACGTCGCGAGTATCTTCCTCCCGAGCCAAACAAGGGGGAATACCAACAATACCCCTCCCACAATGATAGATAGATTCATGACATTTGAAAGTGGTGTATTGAACGCCCACCACCAGAGAAACCAGGAAGACGCTAAAAGCGCAATCCTAAAAAATAGTTCAACGGCATGTTTCATGGTAACCTCCTGTGACCATTTTCGAGACCGCCCGACGCTGCGCATCAGCTGCGGGCGGCGCGTAACTGCCCGAGAGCGGCGCGCCGACCGTCAGATGCATGCGCTTGTTCGGCGACCCGCTCAGGCTTGCCCCAGTTCGTCTGTGACGCATCCTTACAGCCACTTGGATCGTTTGCGTCATGCCGCCGATCAAGCCACTCCCAGCATCGCGTTGAAGTAGCCGACGAGGTACTTCCAGACGAGGTAGTAGATGATCACGAGGCCAGGGAGGACCAGCCAGAACACCGTAGCGAAGTAACTCGGAAACGGGAAGTCCAGCGCTCGGGCAGCGACGAACGCGAGCGGCAGCAGGATCGCCGGCAGCAGCGCGCCGTGGATGCCCAGGGGAAGGCGGCGGTGCGAATGCTGAGCCGCATAGACGATGTTCCAGGCGCCCCACAGATTGGGGACCAGGGCCAGGGGGAAGATGATGAAACGCTCGATCGGGAATTCTATGTTGTACGCGAAACGGGACACACAGAAGAACCCGAAGATCGCCAACACGAACATGGTCGGAAACACAATCCCCGCCATGTAAGCTCGAAGATAGGGGTGCGTGCTCATAGGACTCTCTCCATTACAGGTGATACAGAAGACTTGGAATTACTTGGGGGAACACCAGGATCCAGGCGCCGGCCAGGCCAGCCAGGATCCAATCCAGCCAGGGGCGTTGCCCGTTCCCCTGGTCCAGTTTGCGCAGCATCCGAGGCCACAGATCGCGCTCCCCTCCGGCGTTTACCGGCGGACGGAACGCTTCCCGCAGCAGCTCTCGAAGCTTGTTGTCGTTGTGATCGTTCATGGTTCCACTCCCAGCCGTCTCAGCCTCTTCCGCAACAGCCGGACGGCGCGAAACTGGCGCGACTTGACGGCTCCACCCGAGATGCCCAGCGTTTGGGCGACCTCCGAATACGGCCGCTCTTCGATCAGCGCGAGCTCGGCGACAGCTCGCAGCCTTGGCGGCAGGCCCCCAAAGGCCAGCCGCACCGCGGCATGAACTGCCTCCACCGGGGCGTCCGGCCCGGCAGAGGTCTGGGGAACGTCCTGGACCAGGGGGACCTCGTGGCGGACCCCCTTCAGGTGACTGAAAGCCAGGTGCGTCGCGATCCGGCGCGCCCATGCTCCGAACGAACGCTTCGGGTCGAAGCGGGCCCGCGATCGGTAGATCCGCCAGAAGGTCTCCAGCGTCAGGTCTTCGGCGGCTGCCGGGTCCCGCACCACCCGGACGATCCAACCGTACACTTCGCTCTGGAACTGGTGGAAGACTGTCTCGAACGCTTCGATGTCGCCAAGTGCGAAGCGTTCGAGAAGTTCCATTGCCGTTCTCCTCTTGTATTACCTCACGGACGCCGCCCCGGTTTTGTTTTTTTCGCGGGATCTGTTTCCTTCCGCGCCGCCGCTGGGGCAGTAGGGTGACACGCCCGTCGTCCTGCCTGGCCCTGACCCGGAGCGCGAGGCGCGCGCATCCGGCTGGTTTTTCAACGAGTTCGGTTTCCAGCAGCAGCTCGGCCGCGAGGCGGAGTTTGGCATCTCAATTGCTTCCCCCCGTGCAACCCTCACCCAGGGGGATACGTCTGAGTGTCGGAAAAGAGGGACACTGCCGTGAAAACGCTATTCCAGGCTTTCGCCGTATCAGGGCTGTGGGTCGCCTGGGCGGGCGCTCCCTCCACTCCCGGACCGCAAGGCCTCTCAAGGGATCTGCCGAGTTCCATCGCGCCGGCTCAAGCGGAGCAGAGAACGGCGCTGTGGAGGCGTCTCTGCAATCTGGTCCCCTTCGATTGCTGCAATCCGGAGTCGGTCTGCGCCCGTCCACCCGATTACTTTCCGCTCGAGGTAGGCAACCTGTGGATCTACCAGGGCGGCGGCACTCACGCCGGAACGACCCTCACGCTGGAAATCACCAAGACTGGTGAGTTCAACGGCAAGACTTATTACTTGCTCAACGGCTTCCCGGAGACGGACTACTGGCTGCGCCAAGACGACAGCGGCGCGGTGGTCGCTTATGACCCGAGTCAAGCGGTGGAGCCACTATGGTGGGCCTTCCAGGCCCCGCTCGGCAAGGAGTACACCACGGTTCTGCCGGGCACCTGCTGCCGTACCGCCGTGGTCAACTCCCGCAGCCTTCCTTACCAGGGAGCCATCGGCAAGTACGATTGCGCTCTCGAGATACTCTACCCGGGCGTCTTCCAGATCGGCATCGAGCGCGAGGTCTTTCTGCCGGGCGTGGGCCTGGCCTTGCGCAGACAAGCCACCGGAGGGCCCAGCTATGGCTCGTGGGAGCTGACCTATGCCCGCGTGGGCGGAGCGACCGTGGGTCCGGCGCCCGAGTTCGGCTTCGCGCTCGCCCTCGACAACTCGATCTATGTCGTGGACATGATGCCGCCGGTAAGTCCCGCAACCAGCGCGCCGCTGGCGAATGTGCGAATCACCTTGCGCAACACCGCCCAGCCCGTTACGCTCACCTTCCCCACCGGCCAGACTTTCGATTTCGTCATCCGCAACGAAAAAGGGGAGACCGTATACCGCTGGTCGGACGGAAAGGCGTTCCCCCAAGTCGTCCGAACCGAGGTGTTCGGGCCGGGCGAGAAGAGCTTCCTGATCCAGGTGCGCCTGGTCGGACCGGACCAGAACCCTCTGCCGCAGGGCCGCTACGTCGCCGAGGGCTGGCTCACCACCATGGGAACCAGGGTCTTCGACGCCTCGGTCGGGTTCGAAGTCCGGTGGGTGTACTGACGCTTACTTCTTGATGTAGTTGCGATGGATCCAGCCGGCGCCATCGCGCGACTCGAAGAGCATCTCTTGGTCGCTTTCGCGGCTGACCAGCTTCACGCGCCGGTTGATGTCCACGGCCGACTCCTTCCCCGCCTCGGCGTCGCGCAGCAGGGCCTGGACGGCGGAGACCGATGAGGGCGGGAATGACTTCCCTTTTTCCAGCAGCCGCACCGCCTCGACCGCGCTGGACTTGAGCAGCTTCGGCCACATGGCCGCAAACAGTTCGGGCGACGAGTAGACGTCCGCGCTGTTCACCTCGCCGTTGACCGCGAAGGCCAGCCCGACCACGTCCGCCTTGCCGGCGGCCACGCCGTTCAGGGCCTTGACGTAGCCCTCGACCGCCTCGGCGACGGGCTGGCTCTCCAGGCTGAGCTGGTAGCTGGAGGGAGAGGCCGGCGCGCGGACCCCGCTCCCTACGCCGCCCCCAGCGCCCGCGGCACGGGTGTTCGCGGCCAAGGCTCCCTGCGTCTTGGCCACCTCGTTCCAGACGTCTGTCTGGCTCTTATTGGCCTGCGCGGCAATCTTGAGGTTCTTGGCACCGGCCATGTCGGCCGAACTGGCGAATTGGCGCGCCGGCTCGGCGCCGCGCTGGCTCCAGCGTCCGTGCTCGACGCAGAAAACCGAGATGGGCACCTTGCCGGAGCGGGGCGCCAGGACGAAGTCGTTGCTCAGCATACGGTCCTGCGCGCCGCCCTTGACGATATCGCCTCCTTGGATGAACACGTCCTGATCGGACAGGTTCTCAATCGCCAACTCGTTCACGTTCTTGGTCTCATGGACCACAACCTTCTTCTGCGCCATGGCGTCTTTGAGCGTCAGATAGTGGGTGGCCTTCCCACCGCTCAAGCTGTGGATCAGGAATAGGGACAGGTTGTCGTGGGTATAGGGTCCGGATACCCGGAATTCAACTGGAGGATCAGCCGCCAGCAGCACAGTGCACACCAGCGGCACAGAAAGACTCGCGATTCTCACAAGCACCTTCCTTTCCTCTGCGCTGGTCAATTGGACGCCGCGCGACGGGGGAAGGTTCCCGCAGCGCCGCTAGCTCCCATCCAGACTCCGGTACTGCACGGCTTCGGCCAGGTGCTTGGCGGAGACGCAGAAGGTCTGCATGCTGCGAAGGAAACTAGCCGGTATTGCCGGAGCTGCTTGATTTCGACCAGGCCCAGATCGAACAGCCGAGCCTCCGCCGTCCGGGAAGGCTTCCCCTCACGAATCAAGCGATCGATTCCCAGGACATGCGACTGTCACCCAGTGGAGCCGCGCAGGTCGCACAACACTTCGTTTGCAGTTGCGACTCAGCCATTGCGAGCTGCTAAGTTCGTTTGGAGGTGGAGGGAGCGTCCCGCTTGAAGCTCATCTGCACTGCCAGTATGAGAAGGACGCCAATCACCCGGTGCAGCAGGTGATCGGTGACCGGGATTAAAGCCAGTACTGTTTACTTAAGGCATAGGTTGGCACTGGCACGGGTTTGTGGGGCGGTCCCCCTGGACCGCGCCGGACCCCTTGGTCCGGCATTCGCCGCATCGCGAACTGGGCCATGAGAGCCGCCCCCGCGCTACCGCCGCACCGGGAGATACGCCTCCACCTTGGTCGAGCGCCCGCCCACGGTGGCAGCCACCAGGTGGTCGCCATCGGGCAGGTCCGGCACGACCACATTGAGCTGATACACGCCGGCCATGGTCATGCCCCCGTATTGGACGGCAGCCGGCGCGCCGTTGATAGTCACCTTGAGGACGCCCGGATCGGCCAGCGGCAAAGGCGCGGTGACCAGTAGGCCCGGCACAATCGGCGGCCAGGTCTGGCCGAAGCCGGAGCCCCACAGAATGATCGTCTCGCCGGGCCGGGCGGGGGTGGCGGGCGGCGGCCCCGGCGCCCACTCTGGCAAGCCCACTCTCGAATAACCCACGTGCTGCGCCGTGACCCAGTTGCGCCCGCCAAGCACTTGAGCAAAGAACGCGGGCTGAGCCTCGTCGATGACGGCGCGCACAGGCCGGCTGGCCCCCGCCGGCGTGATCACCTGCACCACCCCTTCGCCGATGTTCACGCCATCCGGCACCTGGAAATTCACCTGGGTCGGCATCACGAAGCAGATCGCGGCGGCGATGCCGTTGACCTGGACCCGCGTGCCGTCGAGCGAAGTGGGCGCCGTGGTGCCGCGGAAATCGGTGAGATTCCAACTCCGCGTGGTCGAGGCGAGGTTGTGGCCGAAGACCGCGCCCCACGACCCGCGGAGCAACGGTTGCGTGTAGCCGGCCGCGTCCACCGCACCCCCATCGTCCACCGTCGGAGCGTCCGCGCTGTCGGAGGCGAAGCGGAACCAGTTCAGGTTGAACAGCCCGTTGCCGCTGCCGTGGAAAACCAGAAACGTGTCGTGCAGCCCGCTCGCCTGCACGTTCGGACAGGTGACGGTCGTCCACGTATACCAATCCCCGGTGGCCGGAACCGCGCAAACGCCCGCCGCCGGACCGTCCAGCCGGTCGAGGTGCACTTCGATGGTCCCGCCACCGCCACCGCTCGAGACGCGGGCTTCCATCCCGGTAACGCCGGCGCCGAAATCGACCTCATGGAAGGCCAGCCAGTCTCCGTCGTGGATGTAGCCGGCGGCTTGCGTGCCGTCGCCCGCGCGGGTAAGCAGCACGCCCGAGTAGTCGTCGTAGTTCTCCGCCCGCAGCACCTCGAACGCATTGCGAGGCGGCAGGACGTCCCCGTCGATCCGCACCTCCCCGTGCAGCCGGATGTCGCGCGACGAGCCGCCAACGCGGATCTCCAGCGTCCCCTTCTCCACCGTGAACTTGCCGCGCCGCACGTCCCAGAAGGCCGCCTCCGAGACCGGCAGCGTGAAGCTAACCGAGCGCGTCTCGCCGGCCTGGAGGGCGATGCGTTGGAATCGCTTCAGCTCCTGGAGCGGACGCTGCACCTTCGAATCCCGCGCGTGCACGTAGAGCTGGACCACCTCGTCGCCCGCTCTGGAACCCGTGTTCTGCACCTCCAGGCTCACGCCGATCGTATCCTGTGGGCCCGCGGCGCCCGGCGTCACCGCGAGATTCCGGTAGTCGAAGCTCGTGTAGCTCAACCCATATCCGAACGGATACAGCGGCTGGCCCTGGAAATACCAGTAAGTGCGCCCCTTGCGGATGTCGAAATCCTCGATCGGCGGAAGGTCGGCGGCGGACTGGAACCACGTCATCGTCAGCCGGCCGGCCGGATTGTAGTCCCCGAACAGTACGTCGGCGAGGAAGTTCCCGAGTTCCTGCCCGCCGTGCGAGGTGTAAAGGATGGAGGGAACGTTCTGGTCTTCCCAGTTCATGGCGTTCGGGTAACTGGATACTAGCACCACCACGGTCTTGGGATTGGCCTGATACACCGCCTGGATGAGATCGTCCTGCGGGGGAGGCAAAATGATATCGGGCCGGTCCACGGCCTCCTTGCCGTTGATTGTGGTGTTGTTGCCTACGACGACCACCGCCACGTCGGCCTGGGCCGCCAGCGCCGCGGCCCGCTGAGTGCCGTTCTCCAATTCGACGACATCGAACGCCTGCTGCGAACTGGATGCGGAGGATGCCAGGTAGAGTTGGCTCCCGCTCCAGTTTCCGACGGTGAGATAGTAGTTGAGCCACTGGATCGCCGTGCCGCCGGGACCGGGAACGAAATAGAAGCAAAAAGTGTTGAGCCACCCGTAGGCGTTTTCTTCCGAGGCATAGAACTGGCCCTGGTAGTTGGCGGTCACGTACCGCCCGTTCACGGCCGAGCGCAGCGTAGTGCATCCCCAGCCCAAATCCTCGGCGATGAAGGTCTCCCCAGGGCCGGCGTTGATGGAAATGGCGGTCAGCATCGCGTTTCCAGCGACACCGGCACTGAGGTAGCGGTTGTTGCCGTGAGCCTTGAGCGCGATCTTCGAGGTCCCTTCGTGGAACAGAACCTGGACGCCCGTCCCGACCCGTTGGCGGATACCATCGACCGGCGTCACTTTGTAAGGCAGGTAGCCGGCGTACCAGTCCCTCTCCACCTCATCGGCCCGCGGGCCGATGACCGCCACGGTCTTCAGCGTTGTCGCGTCCAGCGGCAGCAGTCCCTGGCTGTTCTTGAGCAGCACCACGGATTCCCGCCCGGTGCGCCGCGCCAGCGCCGTGTGCTCGGGGCTCATCAGGGCCGAGGACGGGATGGTATTGAACGGCACCATCTCCGGGGGATCGAACTCGCCCATCAGGAAGCGGACGCGGAAGTTCCGTCGCAGGGCCAGGTCCAGGTCGGATTCCGCGAGCAGCCCCTGGTTGACGGCGGCCTGCACCGCCGGGATCGCCTGATCGTCGGTGATGCTGTCCATGCCCGCTTTGACGATGGCCGCCGCCGCTTGCGCGATGGTGCTCACATAGTGGTGACCATCGATCAGCCCGGTCAGGTCCCCAGCATCGGTGACGATCAGGCCGTTAAACCCCCATTCGCCGCGCGCAACGTCCCGGATCAGGTTCGTGACCGCGCAGGGCAGGTCGTTGATGGCGTTGTAAGCCACCATGTAGGACTGCACCTGCTGTTCCCGAGTGATCTTCTCGAACGGCTTCAGGTAGTACTCCCGCAGGTTCCGCGGACCCACGTTCGAGGAGGCGCTTTGGCGGTTGTTCTCCATGCTGTTGGCCGCGAAATGCTTGAGGGTCGGAACGGTCTTGTAGTAACGCGGGTCGTCGCCCTGCATGCCGCGCACAAACGCCCCGCCGATGGCTGCCGACAGGTAGGGGTCCTCGCCGTAGACCTCCTCGGTGCGGCCCCAGCGCGGGTCGCGCGCCAAATCCACCACGGGACTCCAGAACTGCAAGCCCGCCTTGGTATTCGGGTCGTTGTGGTACACCCGCGCTTCATCGCCGATCGCCGATCCGACCGCGCGGATCAGCTCCGGATCCCAGGTGTGCGCCAGCCCGGTTGCCTGAGGGAAGACGGTTGCATACCTGTATGCCACGCCGTGCAGGGCTTCGCTGCCGACATTTCGCGCCTCGATCCCCAACCGTGGGATCGCGGGCTGGGTGCTCGCCATGAGCGAGATCTTCTCCTGGAGCGTGAGGCGGGAGACAAGATCGCTCACGCGGACGTCGAGGGGCAGGTCGGGGTCCCGAAAGTCGCCTGCCGCCAAGGCGGGGATTCCGGTGGCGAGAAGAGCAAAAACAGAATAGAGAGAAGCCATCTCCTGCAGCCTACTCCGCCGGTTCCTGCTGCGTCAGGCAGTGCAACGTGCCGAAGCCCAGCACCAGATCCACGGCATGAATGCCCACCACCGGCCGGTCCCGGAAGAGTTCACCCAAAACACCCAGGGCGACACGGTCCTTCGGGTCGTTGAAGGTCGGCACGATCACCGCCGCGTTCGAGATGTAGAAGTTGGCGTAGCTCGCCGGCAGCCGGTCGCCATCGAAGTACAGCGGCCCCGGCATGGGCAGCGCCACCACCTCGGGCCTCGACCCGTCCTCGAGCCGGAGATCCCGAATCCGCTCCCAGTTCTCCGCCAGCGCGCGGTAGTTGATGTCCTCGGGATCGTCTTCCTTAACCAGCACCACGGTCTTCGGATTCACAAACCGGCAGATGTCGTCGACGTGCCCGTGCGTGTCGTCGCCCGCCACGCCGCCGCCCAGCCAGAAGATGTTCGTCACGCCGAGGTACTCCCTGAGCGCCTCCTCGAATTCTTCCCGGCCGAGCCCTGGGTTGCGAACCTGCGTCCGCGGGTCGAGGTAACACTCCGCTGTCGTCAGCAGCGTGCCGCGGCCGTTGACCTCGATGCCGCCCCCTTCCAGTACCAACGCGCGCCCGTTCGACTCGGCGTGGAACAGCCGCTTTCCCAGCCGCTTCGCCGCAATCTCCGGCACGCGGCGGTCCTTTCGCCAGTCGGGATACTTCGCCCAGGCGTTGAAGTGGAAGTGAACGATGGCCGTTTCCAGGCCCCGCCGCACGAACACCGGCCCCATGTCGCGAGTCCAGCCGCGGTTGGTGGGGTGCACGATGACCTCAACCTGCCCAACATCGAGGCCCGCGCGCACCAGGCCCCTGATCGCCTGCTTCTCCGCGGCCGAGGAATTGACCAGCATGCGAATCGTCTCTCCCGGCGCGATCCTGCGCACGATCTCGGTGTAGACCCAGCGAATCGTATCCAGCTTGTCCGGCCAGTCGGTGGGGTTGTGCGGCCAGGCGAGCCAGGTGGCTTCGTGGCGCTCCCATTCCGCCGGCATCGAGAAGCCGAGCGCCGCGGGCGTTTGCCCGGTCGCGTTGCATGATTCTGCCATAATCGTATTCTGAACTATGGCAAAGACCGACGACACCCCCCGCCGCTATCGCGAAGACCTCTCGGAAATGCCGGACTGGCTCAAGAAGAAGAAGTGCCCGCAACGGGACAAGTACATGTCCGGCAAGCGCATCCTGCCCAAGAACCTCACCGGCAAGGAAAAGCTCGCCGACCTCGTCGACCACACGTTTCTCGCCTACAACTCGGCGCGGCTCAAGGAAGGGTGCCAGCTTTTCGTCGAGAAGATGCTCAAGCCGGACGTGACCGTCGGCATGAGCCTGTCGGGCGCGCTCACGCCGGCCGGCCTCGGCTGCTCCTCCATCGTCCCGCTCATCAAGGCCGGTTTCGTCGATTGGATCGTGGCCACCGGCGCGAACCTCTACCACGACCTCCACTTCGCCCTGAACTACCCGGTGCGCGTCGGCAGCTTCAAGATGGACGACACCGAGCTGCGCAACAACGACATCGTCCGCATCTACGACGTGCTGCTCGGCTACAGCGACTGTCTGATGGCCACCGACGAGATCCTGCGCAGCATTCTGGTCCAGCCCGAATTCCAGAAGGAGATGGGCACCGGCGAGCTGCATTACCTGCTCGGCAGGTATGCCGCCGAATGGGAGCGCCAGGCCGGCGTCAAGGACGTCTCGGTGCTGGCCGCCGCCTATCGCGCGGGGGTGCCCTGCTACACCTCATCGCCGGGCGACTCAACCATCGGCATGAACGTCGCCGGCGTCGAGCTGAGGGGCAACAAGCTGCGCCTCAATCCCTCCATCGACGTCAACGAAACCACGGCCTTCGTGCTCGCGGCCAAACGCTCCGGCGGCAGGAGCGCCGTGGTCCTCTGGGGCGGCGGCAGCCCCAAGAACTTCATGCTCCAAACCGAGCCGCAGATCCAGGAAGTGCTCCGCATCAAGGAATTCGGCCAGGACTACTTCCTGCAAGTCACCGACGCGCGTCCCGACACCGGCGGCCTCAGCGGCGCCACCCCGAGCGAAGCCGTGAGCTGGGGCAAGGTGGACCCCGACCGCCTGCCCGACGCCGTGGTCTGCTACACCGACACGACCATCGCCATGCCCATCCTCACGCACTACGCGCTGGCCAAACACAAACCGCGCAAGCTGCGGCGGCTCTACGATCGGCGCGACAAAATGATGCAGGCGCTGACCAAGGAGTACTTCCTCCATAACAAGGTGAAGATGCTAGACGGCTCGGACCCGGTCCTCGAATGAACTCGAGACAACTGCAAGCCATCGCCCGGCAGCACGGCACCCCCGTGGTGGTGATCGACCACGACCTGATCCGCCGCAATTACGCGGCCTTCAGGAAGCATCTCCCCAAGGTGCAGGCGTATTACGCCGTGAAGGCCAACCCCGCCCCCGAGATCGTCCGCACGCTCTTCCGCGCCGGCGCCAGCTTCGACGTCGCTTCGCTGCCCGAGTTCATGCTGGTGTACGAGAACATCAAGCACCTTCCCGCCCAGGAGCGCCAGGACTTCATCTGGGACAAGATCGTCTACGCCAACCCCATCAAACCCAAGGAAACGCTCGAGGCCCTGGACCAGTACAAGCCGCTGGTGACCTTCGACAATCTCGAGGAGCTGCGCAAGATCCGGCGCTACGCCCCGCACGCCGGCCTGGCGCTGCGGCTGCGCGTGCCCAATACCGGCTCGATGGTCGAGCTGTCCTCCAAGTTCGGCTGCGACCCGGGCCAGGCCGTGGACCTCATCTCGGAAGCATTTCGAATCGGGCTGGTGGTCGAGGGCGTGAGCTTCCACGTGGGCAGCCAGTGCACCAACTTCGAGAACTTCGTGCAGGCCCTGAACATGTCGGCGGCCGTGATGCGCGAAGCCCAGGCGCGCGGCCACCAGATCAAGATCCTGGACATCGGCGGCGGGTTCCCGGTCCGTTACAACCGCCACGTCCGGCCGATCGGCGTCCTGGCCAAGAAGATCAACGCCGAGATCGGGCGGCTGTTCCCCGCCGACATCCAGATCCTGGCCGAACCCGGCCGCTTCCTGGTGGCCACGGCGGCCATCTCGGTGGCGCGGATCATCGGCAAGGCCGTCCGCGACGGCAAAACCTGCTACTACATCGACGACAGCGTCTACAACACTTTCTCCGGCATCATCTTCGACCACTGCCAGTACCACATCAAGGCCTTCAAGAAGGGCGCGACCGAAATCTGCGCCGTCTTCGGCCAAACCTGCGACGGCCTGGACACCATCTCCCAATCCGAGGAGCTGCCCGACCTGGCAATCGAAGACCTGGTCTACTCCGACAACATCGGCGCCTACAGCAACGCCTCCGCCACCTGGTTCAACGGCTTCCCGCCCGCCAAGGTGGTGCACGTGAACGAGTAGCCGGCGACTGGCAATCGTACGTACTATACAGAACGTGCGTACGTATGCTAACATCATCGTGAGGGACAAGCCAATGCAGATCACAGCCTCCAAACTGCGCGAGAACATCTACCGGATTCTGGACCAGGCCATCGCTACCGGAGCGCCCGTCGAGGTTCTCCGAAAGGGAACCGTCCTGAGAATCGTCCCCGAGAAGCGCGCCTCCAAGCTGGGCCGCCTGAAGAAGAGAACGGGGTTCGACGGCGACCCCGATGACATCATCGGGATGGACTGGCTGAAGGAGTGGACGGAGCTCGGATGATCTACCTGGACACGCACGTACTCGTCCGGCTCTACCTCGGCGAGGTCGAGAAACTGGGCGCGGCCGCGCGGTCAGCCATCGAGGAGCACGACCTCCTGGCGTCCCCGGCTGCGGTGCTGGAGCTGGAGCTGCTTCACGAGATCGGCAGGCTGAAGCCGACCGCCTCGAGGGTGGTGGGCGCGCTAAGCCAGGACCTCGGGCTCCGCATCTGCGATCTGCCCTTCCGGATCGTGGTGGACCATGCTCTGAAAGAGGGCTGGGTGCGGGACCCCTTCGACCGCTTGATCGTAGCCAACGCTCGGGCCAACGACGCACCCCTGATCACCAAGGACGAGAGAATCCACCAGGTCTGGTAGTGCAGGACCCCTCCGCGCAGAAACCTCCGGGTTGGTTTTATACTGGTAGGGCTGTCCTTGGACAGCCCATGAGAACTTTGACCATCCTCGGTTCCACCGGGTCCATCGGGTGCAGCACCCTGGACGTCCTCCGCAGCCGCCGCGACGAATTTGAGGTGTTCGCCTTGGTGGCCGGCCGGAATGTCGAGCTGCTGGCAGCGCAGATCGTCGAGTTCAAGCCCCGCCTCGCGGTTGTTGCAACGGAATCGGCCCGGGCGAATCTAATGAAGAGGTTAGGTGAGACCGGATTGCCTGCATCCGCCTGGCCGGAACTGCGCTCGGGTCCCCAGGCTAGGGTGGAAGCAGCCGCAACCCCGGAAGTGGATTTCGTGATGTCGGCCATTGTCGGGGTCGCCGGTCTGGAGGCGACTTACGCCGCGGCCCGGCTGGGGAAAACGATTGGCCTGGCGAACAAAGAGGTGCTGGTGGCAAGCGGAAAGCTGGTGACGGAGGTGGCGCGGGCGGCCGGCGCCGAGCTGATCCCCGTGGATAGCGAGCATAACGGGGTGCACCAATGTCTCCGGGCCGGCCAGCGCAGTGAAGTCACCCGCATCATCCTGACCGCCTCGGGCGGCCCGTTTCGCGGGACGCCCAAGATGGAGCTGGCCGCAGTGACCCCCGAGCAGGCGCTCAATCATCCCACCTGGAAAATGGGGAAACGGATCACCATCGACTCGGCGACCATGATGAACAAGGGGTTCGAGGTCATCGAGGCTTGCTGGCTGTTCGGCGTCGCCCCCTCCGAGGTCGAGGTGGTCATCCATCCGCAATCTTCCGTTCACGCCATGGTAGAGTTCAAGGACGGCAGCGTCGTCGCCCAGATTTCGGCTACCGATATGCGCATGCCCATTCAGTACGCTTTGACCTACCCGGCCCGAGCCTCGGCGCCGGTGCCTCGCCTGGATTGGCAGGTCGCGCGTCACTGGGAATTCGCACCGCCCGACCTGGACAAGTTCCGCCTGCTGGCCTTGTCCTACCGCGCGCAGGAATCGGGAGGTTCGGCCACCTGCACGCTGAATGCGGCCGATGAGGTTGCTGTGGAGGCTTTTCTGGAGGGGCGGATCTCGTTCCCGGGCATCTCCGAGGTGGTCGAGGAGACTCTCGAGAGGGTGCCCGTGCGGGAACCACGTTCGGTGGGGGAAGTGCTCGAAATAGATGAGGAATCGCGCGCGGTGGCCCGTGGCCTGGTGCGCAGCCTGGATGCGTCCGTGAGGACCCGGTCCGTCGCGAGAGTCTAACTATGCCGGCTTTTCAAGATGTTCTGTCGCTGGTGGTGCTGATCGGGGTCATGATCCTGATCCATGAGCTCGGTCATTACCTGGCCGCGCGCTGGTTCGACGTGCAGATCGACGTGTTCAGCTTCGGTTTCGGCCCGCGCCTGTTCGGCTTCCGCAAAGGCGAAACCGATTTCCGGGTTTCGGCGATACCCTTCGGCGGCTACGTGAAGATGGCGGGCGAGCAGTCCACCGATGAGAACGTCGGCGATCCCCGGGCATTTCTGGCCAAACCCCGCTGGCAGCGGCTCGTGATTGCCTTCTCCGGCCCGGCGATGAACATCGTCCTGGCGGTCGGGCTGCTTACCGGGCTGTACATGGTGAAGTTCCCGAAGATGCCCTCCTCGGCCATGGAGGGGGTCATTGGGTACGTCACCCCGGGCTCGCCCGCGGCCAAGGCGGGCATTCGCGAAGGCGACCGCATTCTCACCATCGACAACCTCAGGAACCCCACCTGGGAGGACATCTACATCCGCGAGGTCTCCAACGCCAATCGCCCGCTCGATGTGCGGATTTCGCGAGCCGGGAACGAATTCTGGCTCTCCGTGACGCCCGTCCTGGAGCAGCGCACCGGCCTGGGATCGGCCGGCTGGCAGGAGCAGGGCGAGGTGCAGGTGGCCGCCGTTTCGCGCGGGATGCCGGCCGAGAAGGCCGGGCTGAAGAAGGGCGATGTGCTGCGCAGCGCCAACGGCCAGCAGCTTCGCTCCGTGCACGGCTTGCACGAAGTCATCAGCGCCTCCGGAGGCAAGCCGGTGACCATTGAGTACCTCCGCGATGACCGGCAATATCGGGCCGTGATTCAGCCTGTGTATACGCAGGACCCGCCGAGTTCTCCGGCCCGTTGGATGATCGGCGTGTTGCCCCAGCCCAGGGTCATCATGACGCAACTCCCCTTCGTCCAGGCTTTGCGCGAGTCCGCGCAGCAGAACCTCAAGAACGCCACGCTCATCTACCAGTTTCTCAGGGGAATTGCCGAGCGCCGCATGTCGGCCAGGTCGATCGAGGGTCCGATCGGGATCGCACGGCTTTCCGGCGATGCCGCCCGTGAGGGCGCGGTGGCCTTCTTCGCCCTGATGGCGGTGGTGAGCTTGAACCTGGCGGTCTTCAACCTCCTGCCCATCCCCATCCTCGACGGCGGCGTGATTGTCCTGCTGCTGGTCGAGATGCTGATGCGCCGCGACCTCAGCCTCCGCGTCAAGGAAGCCGTGTTTAAGCTCGGCTTCGTCTTCCTGATGGCCGTGATGGCTTTCGTGCTTTACAACGACATCTCCAAGATGCTGCCCGGGTAGGACTCAGGCCTTCAGAGCTTTTTCGATCTTCGCCCACTCCGCGCCCGGCGCGCGGGCCAGCGCCAGCCAGTCGCCGCGGGGCGCGCTTCCGCTCGAAGCCGCTTCGATCGCCCGCTCAATCGACGCTTTCTCCCGATCCGAGACCCCGCCTGCCGACTTCAGGAATCCGACCAGCCGCGCCACGTGCGACCGGAATGCGCCGGCTGTGAGCGTGTGGCCCTCCGCCACGAACGCGAGCACCGCTGCGACCGACCGTGCCGCCCGCACCGAAGCGCTGCGGCCCGGCATCCCGCCGTCCGGCTCCAGTTCTGAAGCCAGTTCCACGAGAGGATCGGCGCTCACTTCCGCCTCGACCTCCCTCGGAAGGCGCACTCTGGTGATCATCCCCTGGAGTGCCGCACCCAGCCGGAAACCTCTTCCCGCAGCCGGAGCGGCGGCCGGCGCTGCCATGGGTGCCATCATCGTGAAGCTGCCGGTAGTCCCCCCACCAAAATAGGAACCGAATCGGACGTCCTGCGGCATGCCGACCGGCACGACCCGCGTCTCCGGCAGTTCGTCGGCGCGATCGCCCGCCCGCTTCACCACCGCCACCAGCGACATCTCGCGGCTGGCCAGCCCGTACGCCTGGCTCAAAGCCAGCAGGCGCGCGCCCACCCGGCTCTGCTGCCGTTTTTCCAGCGGCGCCAGGGCTTCTTCGCTCGGGTACCGGCTTTCCCAATCCGTGATCAGCCGCGAGCCTTGCAGCAATCGGACAGTCTGGCCGGTTTCGCTGTCCCCCGAAGGCAGCGGCAGGCCCAGCCGGCCGCCATCCCACGTCAACTCGACGGCGCCAGGATGCTCCTCGGTCTCGCCGAACAGAAGAATAGGAGTGCCGGCGAACACCGCCGAAGGAGGCTCCGGCTGCACGTTGCTGGAAGCCTTCAGCCCGGAGGCGACCGGTCGCCCGATGCTCGCGAACAGATCCACCGCGGCCAGGTCCACCCGCTCGCGCGTCGTCACAAAACGGCTGACCCCAGCGGTCTCGCGGGCCAGCAGGGCCAGAAAACGGTCCTGGCTGGCGCTGCCGATGCCCAGGCAAGACAGGCGAATGCTCGCGGCACGCGCTTGCGCCAGAATCTGTTCCGTGCCGGCCACCTGGCCATCCGTGAGAATCAGCACGTCGCCGCCGCCGTGGAGCATGCGCGCGGCCTCCAGAAACCCTCGTGCCAGCTCGGTTCCGCCCCGCGCATCCACCCGGCCCAGGAACGCGCGCGCTTTCTGGCGGTTCTCGCGCGTCCCGGAAAGCAATCCGGCGGACATGCTTTCCACCTGGTCGTCGAACGCCACCAGGCCGAACCAGTCGCTTTCTGAAAGTGCGGCGAGGCATGCCTCGATGGCTTTGCGCGCCTGCGCAATCGGCGCGCCCTGCATCGACCCCGACCGGTCCAGGACAATGACCGTGCGCCGCGGCGCCTCCGTGTTCACTCCAAACAGCGTGGACGGCACGATCGCGGCAAAAGCCCGCTTCCCCTCGCCGGTCGCGCCGGCGAACATCTGCGCGGCGGTCTCTTTGTACCGGACGTCGAGCACCAGGTCGCGATTCGGGACGTCCTTTTCCGGCGCCAGCGCCACACGCGCCGGCGCCATTCCGTCCTGTCTCACGCGAATTGAGTGCGACGGCGATCCGATCTCCTCGACAGCGAGCTGATGGAGCACCGACAGATCGAATCCCACCTCGTGCAATGAAGCGGCATCCTCGCGAAAGCGGGGCAGAATCATGTCGCCGAACTGGCTGGGCGGCAGCTCCATTTCGCCTTCGCCCTCCGCCACAACGGCGGCTTTCATCTGCCGGTGATACGCCGGCGCGAGGGTGAACGGAAACCGGAACCGGAACCCGTCGTCGCGCAGCTCGACGCCGGCCAGCACCTCGAGATGGACGGTAACCGTCTCGTTCGGACGAATGTTGCCGACCGTCAGATTCACCACGCCGTCGCCGTACTGGCGGGCCAGCGCCGAGAGCGAGCCGTCCGCGATACCCTGTTCGTACGCCTTCACGGCCTCCTCGGTCTGCCTCAGCTCCGAGTGCGCTTCGAAACCCTCTCCCGTGATCCGAAACGCGCGCAACGCCGCGTCGCGAGGCAAAGGAAACGAGTAGACTACTTCGAGCGGCTTGTCTTCCCCCGATCGAAACACGTGCTGCACCGTGAGGCGCGCGCCCGCGGGCAAAACGCGCCCGCTCAGCCACAACCTCTGCATCGCCAGGCGTATAGGTTCTCCGGTCGGCGCCGCAACCGGCGCAAAACTCGCTGCTGTCGTGCTCATCTCCTACTCCTTCCTTTCTTTGTGAAGAAAACGCGCCAATTCGTCGATCGCCGCACGGACCTGCCGCGTCCGCCAGGGACTCATATCCGCTCGCGTCCATACCACGACGTCATCTGCTACTCCATGTTGCCACCACGCCGTCGGCTCGGCGGCATATTCCGCCTCCACCCCACCCACAATGCGGCCAATCTCGGAAAGCATCCGCCCTTCCGCCTGAAGCCTCTTAACCCGCTCCAGCCGCGCCAGATGCTCCAGCGTATACGCCGCCCCCCGCCCCGCCTTCAGCGGTCCGTCAACCAGCCCCCGCGCAATATAGAACCGGATCGTCCGCGCCGGCACCCCCGCCGCCTCCGCCAACTCGGCCAGCGTCAAGTATTCGTTCATGCTCCTCCAGCATAATGCAGAAATACGCCAGTGTCAAGTACTGTCACAATAATTTTTGGGAGACGTTTGAACGCTCGGTAGTGGGTCGGTTTCCGATTTCGCCGTAATCCAGGGACGACGGCAGAGGCGGGCGGAACGGATCACATCTACGGGATGCCGACGCGGCCAAGTGGATTGCCTCCTTGTGGCCGACCACCCAAGCACACGTCACTCTCAATGCCTTTCCCCAAACTACAGCCTGAGTGCAGCACAGCGACGGACGCGATCTCGGCTACTCGTCCGGCAGCTCTACTTACGGCAGCGGCAGCTTCGCTTGCAGCGTTCGCAACAACTGCTCGCCGCGCAGAAGATCGCTGGGCCAGCGGTCTACCACTGCGATGCGGCCCTCCGGATCCAGCAGAAGGAGCGTCGGCGAGGCGGCGATCCGCAGGCGGTGCGTAAGGTCGTTCTGGTTAGGCTTCGACCTTGTCCGGTTCTTCACTGATGATCCGATGCTGCATCGTTTCAAGATCGAGAATCATCGCCCTCGCGCGCCCGCCCGACGCCACGTTGAAATGGGCCCCGTACCGGCCGAACCCCGCATGGCTGTGCCCATGAATGTGTGCCCGAAACGGGTTTGCTTCAAGGAAGTTGCGCAGTGAACGACTGCCGATTTGTGCATCCCCGAACCCGGGATCAAGCTCTCCGAGAGCTGGGCTGTGCGAAACAAAGACGGTCTCGGCATCGAGCAAATGCGTCAACTGAGCTAGGTCGCTCTCGATCTCGGCCTCTGGCTTTTCATACGGACCGCCCATGAATGGCAATGAGTACTGATAGCCGACGAACGCGAACTTTCCACACAAGACCCGCTGACCGTGGAGCGACTGGACGGCTTCCGTACTGGATTTGAGTTCGACCAGATCGTCGTTCCCCATGATGTATAGGACTGGCACTCCTGCCGTGCCAAGTAAGCCGGTCAACAAACAGGCCTCATCCTGCTGCGCTTCCTCAGGAGTATCGACCCCATCCGGGCAGCCGAGGAGATCGCCCGCGAGTACCAGCGCTTGAACGTGCTGTTCGCGAACGGCCGTCAGAAGCCAGTCGTAGATTGGCCGCTTGCCATGCACGTCTGCCGACGCAAGTATTTTCATTGGCACCTGTTGCCGCCCGGCGCCCACTGTCTCAGTCTAGGTTGTGCTTAGGCTGACCTGGATAAAAGCGGCCGTGGTCGGCCTAAGACGAGGGTGCCGCCAGCCAGCCTAAACAGCAACCCCCTTGTTCGTGATGGCTTCTACCATGCTAGGCAATCCGCCTCCCTATTCTAGGCCAACCGCTGACGCCGGAGAATCCCGCTGCCCCCACTGGAGACGGCTTTGCGAAAGCGAATAAGGGAACTCTGGACTCCTCGACGGTTCGCAGCATCTCGGATGTACGCCACTCATACGGCAGTGTTGCCAAAAAGTGCCCGACCCCTGGATCGTCGGCAAATCCGAACCTGACCCACTACCGAACACTCCCGCGATTGCTATACGCGTCGGGTCTCCGTCGGGGAGAAAGCGGCGGGGGGACGTCCTCAAGCAGCCGGCGGCAGGTTGAGGCGCTTCTCGATCTCGAGGACGCGGCGCTCGACGATTTCCAGCCGCTTTTCGACGCCCGCAAACCGGCGGGTGGTGGCGTCCAGCCGGGCCTCCGGATCCCGGAGATCCTGCTTGGTGCCGGGTTCGCCGGCCATGGCTCTGACTCAAGCTAGCACAGGTGGCCGCGGCCGGAATGGACTACACTTTAGAGTTGCTTCCCCTGCTGCTGTTCATCCTGACGTCGGTATCGATGGCGGCCGACTTTGCCGCTCCCGCCGACACGCGCCCGGCCAGCCGGCGGCCTGGGGCGGAGAGCATCCTTCCCGGCGGCCGCATCATCACCCCGCTCGGGCGCTCCTACTCGACCGGGCCGGGCCCCTTCGGACTGGCCATCAGCCCCAGCGGCAACCAGGTGGCGACGGCCAACGGCGGCCCGGATCAGTATTCGCTCACCCTGCTGCGGCGCGACAAAATGTACTGGTGGGTGCGCCAGATTTCGGCCGCGGAGCCGGGCAAGGAGGAGGATGACTGGCGCAGCGTCTTCATGGGCCTGGCCTTCGACGGCGAGCGCGCGCTCTGCGCCTCGGAAGGCAACTCCGGCCGCGTGCGGTTGATCGATCCGGCCACCGGCGAGAAGAAGCGCGTCTATGACCTCAACGGCGACGCCTTCCGCGACAGTTACACCGGAGACCTCGCGCTCGATCGCGAGCGCGGCTTCCTCTATGTGCTCGATCAGGCCAACTTCCGCCTGGCCGTGATCGACATCCGCAAGCACCAGGTCGCCGGCTCGCTGAAGCTGGGCCGCTTGCCGTTCGCCATCGCGCTCTCTCCCGACGCCCGCAAGGCCTACGTCACTAACCTCGGGATGTTCCAATACCAGCCGGTGCCGGGCGCCGATCCCAGGCAGGCTCGGGAAACAGGCTTGCCCTTCCCGGCCTTCGGCTTTCCCTCGCCCGAGGCGCAATACGGCGCGCGCCGCGAGACCGCGCGCGGTCCGGTCGACGTACCCGGACTGGGCGATCCCAATGTGCCCGAGTCGAACTCCCTGGCCATCGTGGATCTCGAGAATCCCACGGCCCCGCGGCTTCAGGCGCTGGTCCGCACCGGACTGCCGTTCGGCCGCGAGAGCCTGGGCGGCAGCAGCCCGTCGGGCGTCGCCGCCACCTCCGACGCGGTTTTCGTCTCCAACGCCCACAACGACTCGATCACCGTCGTCGACGCCGCCACGGGCAAGATTCGGGGCACGATTCCAATTCGCATTCCCGGGCTGGAGGCCCTGCGCGGAGTGCTGCCGATCGGTCTCGCCTGCGTTCCCCGCTCCAACTGGCTGTTGGTCGCCGAGGCGGGAATCAACGCGATCGGAGTCGTCGACCTGGCCCAGATGCGAGTGCTGGGGCACCTGCCGGCAGGATGGTTCCCAACGCGCGTGCTGGTGGATCGCGACATGGTTTTCGTCGCCAGCGCCAAAGGCCACGGCACCGGGCCCAACCACGACCGTTCCGCGGCTCCCGACACGTTTCAGGGCGCCTTCCGCCGCGGCAGCATCTCGATCTTCCCGCTGCACGCGGCGAGCGATCTGACCAAGCTGACCGCACAGGTCCTGGACAACAACGGTTTCACGCCGGCCGCCAAAGCCCCGGCGGCGCTGCCCACGCAGATTCGCCACGTGGTCCTGATCGTGAAGGAGAACCGCACCTTCGACGAAGTCTTCGGCGACATCGCCAGCGCCTCGAACGGACCGGTGGCCGGCGAACCGTCCCTGGCGCGGCTGGGACGGCACGGCAACGTCACCAGCGAGCGGCGGGGACTCCGCCAGCGCCCGATTCTGATGGCCGCCAACGTCAGTCCCAACCACCACGAGATGGCCGCCCGCTGGGCCTTCAGCGACAATTTCTACGCCGATTCAGAAGTCAGCGTGGACGGCCACCACTGGCTGGCCGGTTCCTATCCCAACGCCTGGACCGAGAGTTCGTGGATGGCCGCCTACGGCAAGCAGAAGGATTTCCGGATGCCCACCACCGCTCCCGGCCGGCTCAGCTTCGCCGGAAGCCACGCCTCCGTCCACCCGGAGGAGCAGCTCGAAGCCGGCGCCCTCTGGCACCATCTCGAGCGCCACGGAATCTCTTTTCGAAACTACGGGGAGGGCTTCGAGCTGGCCGGCGCCGACGAGGGCGAGGGCCTCCAGCCGACGGGCGGGCGCTACCTCACCAACGTGCCCATGCCCGATCCGCTGTACCGCAACACGTCGCGGGATTATCCCCAGTTCAACATGAACATCCCCGACCAGTACCGCGCCTCCCAGTTCATCGCCGAGGTCGAGCGCAAGTACGTGAAAGGCGGCGAGCCGTTTCCGCGCTTCATCTTCATTCACCTGCCCCAGGACCACTTGACCAAACCCCGCCCCGAAGACGGCTATCCCTACCAAGCCTCCTACATGGCCGACAACGACTACGCGCTGGGTCGCATCCTCGCGTACCTCTCGCAAAGCCCCTGGTGGCGGGAGATGGCCATCTTCGTCACTGAGGACGACGCCCAGGGCTGGGTCGACCACATCGATTCGCACCGCACCCTGCTGCTGGTGGCCAGCCCCTACGCGCGGAAGAACTACGTCTCGCACGTGAATTCCAGCTTCCCCGGACTGCTGAAGACCATCTTCCGCCTGCTGAACGTCCCTCCCCTCAACCTGTTCGACGCGGCCGCCTCCGACCTCGCCGACTGCTTCACCTCGGAGCCCGACTTCGCGCCCTACCACGCCATTTCCATCGACCCGCGCTTGTTCGACCCCGCCAAGGTGCGCGAGCCGCTCGACCCCGAGCCTTCGCCGAAAATGGACGATCCCAGCGTGCTCCGCGAGCAGCACCGGAACGCAATCCGCCCCATGTAAACTGGAGTATGGTCGAGGAGCCACCCAATGAAGAATCCCGGCGCCTTCCGGGTTGCGCTCGCGTTTTCTGCCGCCTCGATGTGCGCTCTCTTGGTGTCCCGTCAGGCTGAGTCGGCCGCGCCGAAGCTCAAGGCGCTTTCCTCTTACGACGCGCAGGTCAAAGAACTGCTCTCCAGGATGACGCTGGAAGAGAAGATCGGCCAGATGACGCAAGCCGATCACGCCTTCGTTAAAGATCTGGCCGACGTCGAGAACTACTTCCTCGGTTCGGTGCTGAGCGGCGGCAACTCGGATCCCCAGGAAGGCAACAGCCTGCAAGCCTGGACCGACTTGTACGACCGCTTCCAGCAGCGCGCCCGCAAGACCCGCCTCGGCATCCCCATTCTCTACGGCATCGACGCCGTGCACGGGCACAACAACGTGCTGGGCGCCGTCATCTTCCCGCACAACATCGGCCTCGGCTCGGCCGGCAATCCCGCGCTCGCCGAGAAGATTGCGCGCATCACCGCCGAGGAAGTCCGCGCCACGGGAATCCAGTGGACCTTCGCGCCCTGCGTGGCCGTTCCCCGCGACATCCGCTGGGGCCGGACCTACGAGGGCTTCTCCGAGGACCCGGATGTCGTCAAGGCCTTCGCCTCAGCCCAGGTCCGCGGCTTCCAGGGCTCCGATCTCCGCAACCCGCTTTCGGTTCTCGCCTGCGCCAAGCACTACGCGGGCGACGGCGGCACGGCCTGGGGTTCCACCCGAAGAGGCTTCGGCCTGGACCAGGGCGACACCCGCGTCGACGAGCAGACCCTGCGGCGAATCCATCTGCCGGGCTACATTGCGGCCATCCGCGCCGGCGTTGGCTCCATCATGCCGTCCTATAGCAGTTGGAACGGTGTGAAGTGCTCGGCCAGCAAGCGCCTGCTCACCGAAATCCTCAAGCAGGAGCTGGGCTTCGAGGGCTTCCTGGTCTCCGATTACAACGCCATCGACCAGCTTTCCCCGAACTACAAAACCGCCATCGAGATGTCCATCAACGCCGGCATGGACATGGCGATGACGCCCAGAAGGTACCGCGAGTTCTTCGATTCCCTGAAGGCGCTGGTCCAGGAGGGCAAGGTGCCCGTCGCGCGCATCGACGATGCCGTCACCCGCATCCTCCGCGTCAAGTTCGCGATGGGCTTGATGGACAAGGCCCGCTCTCCGCTGGCCGACCGCAGCCTCCACAAGACCTTCGGCTCCGCCGAGCACCGGCAAGTGGCGCGCGAGGCCGTCCGCCGGTCCCTGGTGCTGCTCAAGAACGAGCGCAAGACGCTGCCCATCTCCAAGCGGATCGCCCGCATCCACGTCGGCGGCAAGAGCGCCGACGACCTCGGCAACCAGTGCGGTGGCTGGACCATCGCCTGGAACGGCCGCAGCGGCGCCGTGACCACCGGCGGCACGACCATTCTCTCCGCCATCAGGAACGCGGTGTCCAGGAACACCCGGGTGACGTTCTCGACGGATGGCACGGACGCAGCCGGCGCGGCCATCGGCGTCGTCGTGATCGGCGAGAAGCCTTACGCCGAAGGATGGGGCGATCGCGCCGACCTTTCCCTGGCCAAAGAGGACGTGGAAGCGGTCGCCAACATGAAGCAGGCCGGCATCCCGGTGGTGGTGATCCTGGTTTCCGGCCGGCCCATGATCGTCAACAAGGTCCTCGAACAGGCGGACGCCTTCCTCGCCGCCTGGCTGCCGGGCACCGAGGGCCAGGGCGTCGCCGATGTCCTGTTCGGCGATTACAGCCCCACCGGAAAGCTCCCCTTCTCCTGGCCGCGCTCGATGGCCCAAATCCCCAGCCACCCCGGCGACCGCAACTACGATCCTCTATTCAAGTACGGCTACGGGCTGAAATACTAGACCGCTTGCTCACGCGCGCGGCTCGGTTTCCGGATCGTTGCCGAGCCGCGACCGTGAGGGAGCGGTCGCCGTTCTGCTACTGAAGAATTCGCTCAACCGCCGCAAGGTCCAGCGCGATGGGTGGCGCGAACAGGCCGGAGCTCATGTAGTTCAGCAGGCTGTGCAGGAGCTGCCGCGCCTCCGGGTGGTCCTGGAGCTTTGGCAGATCGATCGAGCAAACTACCAGCTTCCCCGGCCCGACCCGCGCCTCGAACAGCGCCCCCAGCTTGTGCGCCCGCTCGTAGTTGTCGATCACCTGAACGAGCGGCCGGTACCCGGCGGGCATCGAGTCCAGGATCAGCGCGCGCGAGTTCCGGAGCAGGTGAAACCACTGCCAGTTGGCGTGGAACTCCGTGGGGAAGCGGCTCAGCGCCGGATGCCTCGGATCGCATAGCATGCCCAGCGTCCCCGGCGCCACGGGCATGCGCCTCTCTTCGGCGAGTTTCCGGAACATGCCGTAGTTCCAGAAGTCAGGCGCGAAGGCGCCGCCAATGCTCTGGGGCAGCGAGGAAAGCTCGGGCAGGAGCAGCACGCTTCCGCCGGAGGAAAGCGCCTGGCGCGCGGCGTCGTCGAGTGTCCGGCTGATGAGGACCTGGCCCGGAGCCGTATCCACAGCCTCGGGGTAAACCCAGATGTCGTACGAGTTCCGGAAGACGGTGCCCTGGAGCTTCAGCTCCAGTCTCAACTTCGCCGGGGCGGGAATCCCCTTCAGCGGAATCCGGATCTCGCCGAGCGAAGCCAGCGTTCCCTGCGGAATCTGCCTCACGGGCAGGTTCCCCGAGGCCAGCGCGCGTCCCTGGGAGTCGCGCAGCGCCCAGTACGGCGCCGCTCCCGGTATCTCGGAGGGTCCGTAGTGCGCCACCTCGGCCCGCGCGGTGAAGGTCTCGCCGTTGGTCCAGGCGAACTTCGCCATCCGCGCGAGCAGCACCGTCTCGGAGCAGAACTGGCGCCACCGGGCCGGCTCGATCAACCCCTTGGATTCCATGAACGCATTCAGAACGCCGACCAGCGCCGTTCCCTGGCCGGGGAAGTCCTGGAGATCGAGCAGTTGAAAACCGCCGAAGCCGCGAGTCCGCAGCGCCGCCTCGATATCCTCGCGGTAGCACAGCACGGCCAGCGCGCCGGATGCGCGCAGGAAGTCCTCCGCCTGGCTCAGCATCCCGCTCTTCGCGAGCCGTGCAATGAGCAGATCCAGGTTCCGCGCCCGCAGCACGCCGGTGTAGTTGGGGAGCTCGCGGACGTCGGGAGCGACCTGGTACTCCCCGATCTCGTGAGAGACCACCGGAACCCGAATGCCGGCGATCTCGGAAGCGTAGTCCTTGAGCGTCGAGGGCGGGCCGGTTTGCACGTGTCCCAGCGGCGGATCGACCGTCGCATACGACCCACGGATCTTCTGGCCCCGGACCTGAAACGAGGCCCAGTAATCGTCGCCCGGGTCTGCGTTCGGGAACCAGTTGTTGGTCCCCTGCGCATAGAGATGCCGCCCGTCGAGCGCGCGGAAATGCTTCACCAAGGGCGCCATGAGTTCCTGCTTGCCGCCCAGCTCGTTTCCCAGCGACAGCATCGCGAAGGAGGGATGATTGCCGAAGCTCCGCAGGATGCGTTCCCCCTCGGCGCGCAGAAACTCGTCGTGCTCCGGAGTGCCGAACTCCCGCCAATTGGGCAGTTCCGGCTGGAGGTAGATCCCCACCTGGTCGGCGGCCTCGAAGGCGGCCTCGGGGGGGCACCAGCTATGGAACCGGACGTGATTGAGGCCGTACGACTTTGCGATCTTGAAGACGCGCAGCCACCCGTCCACGGTCATGGGCGGATAGCCGGTCAGCGGAAACACGCAGTTGTCCACGTTCCCGCGCAGGAAAACGGTCTTGCCGTTGATACGGAATTGCGTGCCCCGCGCCGTGAATTCCCGAAGCCCGAAGGCAACCTGCTGGCGGTCGCGATGCCTTCCCGCCTCCAAGGCCACCGAGAGCCGGTGAAGCGCGGAAGAGAACTCGTCCCACTCCCCTGCCCCCTCGCCCAAAGCGTACTCCGATTCCACCACGGCCCGCTCGCCGCTGGCCGAAAAGCGCACGGCCACCGGAGCGCTTTTCCCGCCCTCGAGGGCCAGGGTCAGCCTGCCGGCGGCGGGTTTGCCGCTCGCGTTTCCCACTTCGATGCGGACCCGGACCTTGCGCGCACCGCGGTCGGGATACACCTGGACGTCCTCGATCCACACCGGATCGCTGGCTCGCAGCCCCAGCTCGCCAATCACCCCGTTCCAGTTCGTCTGGGTCTGGTCGCTGATCTGGTGCGGATCTCCGATGGGAGGATATTCCGCGTTGCTGATCCGCAGCGTCAACTGGTGGCGCCCTGGCGCCAGGGCGCCCAGCGCGTACAGGTGCGGAGCCACCAGCGAATTCCGCTCTCCCACGGCGTTGCCGTCCAGCCACAGGCGGCTGGTCTTGGTGCGCTCGAGCAACAGCACGATACGCTTGCCCGCCCACTCCGGTGGGATATCAAAGTTCCGCTGATACCAGGCCGCGCCCACATACGGGTACAGGCGGGTCAGCCGGCCCGTTTCCCGGGCGGTGTTGAGCGATCCTTTGCGGTTCCCGTCGGTGGTTCCAGGCAACTGGATCCGATCCGCAAGCATCGCCCGGAACCAGTTGTTGGCGACGCCCTCGTTTTTCGGATCCAGCGCAAAGCGCCATTCTCCGGCCAGCGGCACCCACTGTTCGGCCGCGGGCGCCGCGACGCCGGCCATCAGCACTCCTACCAGGGCGATTCTCAGCATTTCCGTTCTCCGCCTCACTTCTCCGGCAGCACCCCTGCCAGGACGAAGACCAACGCCGCATTCCAGTTGATGGCCACCTCGTTGCTCGCCCAGGAGCCCTGGTCGTCCACGTACACCTTGGCGGGCGCCAGATCCGCCGGCAGCTTCCTCAGCACGGGATCCTGGCGCCCCCGGTTGGGGCCTCCCGAGAGCAGCCCGGGCCAGGGTTCCGGCTTGCCGTCGGCCCCGCTCGGGCGGTGGTGCGGATGCCGGTACGGGTTGGCCCCCACCTGCGTTACCCAGGAGAGCGAAAACGCGTTCCTCCCCAGCAGGTAGTGCAGGTGGTCCAGCGCCGCCCGAACATAGCGCGGGTCGCGCCGGATGGCATTCGCCACCAGGAGCTGCACTCCGTAGTTGGCAGCCACGCCGTTCGAGCCCCAGACGTAGTCTTCCGCGATCATGCCGATGCGATACCCGTTGCGGCCGCTTCGCTCGACGAACTGGTCGGCGGCGCGGACCGAGTCCTGGCGGATGGCGGCCACCGCCGCGGCATCCTTCCCTTTCCCGAGTACGTAAGTCCACAGCCCCAGCGGTGCCACGTGGGCCCAGCCTTCCCCTGGCACGGTCCGCACGGTCTCCCGGTATTCGCCGTAGTGCGCCAGGAAATAGCGGTGGTAGAGGTCCTCCCCGGTGGTTCGCCACAGTTCGGCGGAGGCCCACAGCCGCTCGTCGCCGCAGTTGCCGTCCGCGTACTCTCCAGTCACCACTCCGCTGGGGTTCCGGAACGTCACGTTGGGATACTTATCGAGCCAGATCCAAGCCTGCCGCGCCGCTTGGAAGCATTTCCCGGCGTAGGCGGCGTCAAAGGGCTGGTAGACGCGGCCGGCGATCGCCATCACCGCGGCGAAATCCGCCGTGGCGCAGGAACTCTTGTATGGCTCCTTGCCGGTCCCGATGACGTAGCTCACAGAGGTGTCTTTGTCCGGCATGATGAAGCCGCCAAAGCCTTCGCTGGCTTGCTTCTGCCATACGCCCCCGTCCTGGTCCTGCATCGAGAGCATCCAGTCCAGGTTCCACCGGATCTCGTTCAGGATGTCCGGGGTGCCGTTCCCGGATTCCGGAAGGTTAAGCTTCACCTTCCCGATCCGCGCGCCGAACAGTTCCCAGGTCCACAACAACGTGCCGGTGGTGATGCCCGAATTCACGACATAGCGGCCGTAGTCGCCGGCATCGTGCCAGCCTTTGACCGGCGTCTGCGGCCCCGTCCTTCCGGAGGATGCGTGGTAGGCGCCTTTCAAATGGCAGGCCGAGTAAGCGTAGCCGGGGAACTCCGGCCCCAGATCCACCGCGGTGCCGCAGCGCTGTCCGTAAAACGACCGCATCGCCAGGTAGTAGGCGTGGGAAAACACGTCCGGGCCGATGGCGAAGTCCCAGCTTCTGCCGACGCCGGCGACATCCAGGTAGTATGTCCCGCGCTCGGTGAGCTTCGTGAAATCGGCGGCCTGAACCCGGTCGCCCGATTCGGCGTCTGCCACCGGCGCCGCCAGTTTGCCCTGAAAAGCCACCGAACCGTCGGCGGCGCGCCGCACGGCAAAGTCGGCCGAAGGGCTGTTGGAAACCACCAGCGCCAGCTTGGGCGCATGGGGCAGGTAGCCCGCCTGGTCCACCTTGATCTGTTTGGTGGGGGTGGCCGCAAAAGCACTCCAACACATCAGCAGCAGAATGATCGATTTCATCGCAGCTTGTCCCGAACAGCACAAGCATACCTGATCCACGGAGGCCGTTTGGAACCCCGGCCTAGGCCGTGTGCCATCCGTATGAGAGTCCTGGAACGTCTGGTAGTACTTGCGTGCCGCGGGATGTCGAATTGGTACCACCCCGGTTGTTAGCGCTCACCCAACTCTTTATACTGAACCCAGTAAATGCCGGGCCGCCGCGGTGCGCCGCGGGGCTTGGCGTGTAGCGGAGGACAGTGCATGAGACCCGCCCTTGTGCCGCGCCAACCGCCGGAGGAGCCACAGCCGGACCGGGCGGCCCTGTCTACCCTGTCTCAGCTCTGCGCCGAATCGCTGGAGATTTCCTGGCAGTTCTATATGCACCTGGCCGAGGGACTGTTCTGCCTGGGCCAGACCGACACGTGTTTGAAGTACCTCGGGAGGGCCGCGGAAGAAGCGAGCGAGATCGGCCGCCGCGATCCGCGTTTGGCCAAGTCCCTGAACGCCATGGGCGTGATCCACTGCAGCCAGGGCAACGGCGCCGCAGCCGAGCGCGCCTTCAAGCGGGCCATCGTCATCTGCGAGAAGGCGCTGGGACCCGAACACCCCGACGTGGCCATGACGCATTTTAACCTGGGGGGCGCGTATAAACTCCAATACAAGTACGACGACGCCGCCGTGGAATACGAGCACGCGCTGGCGGTCTCGGAACGGGCGTTGGGGAGACTGCATCCCGACGTCGCGCTGATTCTGGACCTGCTCGGCGAAGTGTACATCACCCTGGGACGGCGCGCGGCGGCTCTCTACGCCCTGCGGCGCGCCCTGGCGATCAAGGAAAGCACGCTGGGGCCCAAGGACTGGGGCACCGCGGTCACGCTGATCAAGCTGGGCGAGTTCTACATGACCGGTGGAAGGTACAACGAGGCCGAACCGCTGCTCCAGCGCGCGCTGGCGGTCAAGCGCGGCATCCTGGGCAAGCAGGATCCGAGCCTGGTCGAGGACCTGAAGCGCCTGGCGCAGGTCTACAGCGCCCAGCACAAGTTCCCCGAGGCCGAACTGCTGTTTGCCAGCGCCCTGGGAATGCTCCAGAAGGCGCTCGGCCGCAAGCATCCCGAGATCCCGGCGAACCTCCGCGCGCTCGCCAAAACCTACCGCGAGCAGGCGCGCTTCACCGATGCCAAGAAGCTGCTGGAGGTGGCCATGGCCATTTTGGAGAAGGCGCTCGGGCCGGAGCATCCCGACACGGCGGTGACCCTGGAGTTCTACTCGGAGATCCTGCGCGTGCTCAACCTCGACGCAAGCCGGAAGGGCTAGCCAGCAGCCGCACCTCCTGCGGCGCGAGCGGCCGGTACTTTCCGATCGCCAAGTCCCCGATGCGGATTCCACCGACGGCCGTCCGTACCAGCTTCAGCACGCCCGAGCCGATGGCTTCGATCATGCGCCGTACCTGGCGATTGCGGCCCTCGGTGATGGCGATCTCGAGGAAGGTGTGGTGGCCCGAGTCGCGCAGGCGCTGGACCACAGCCGGCTGGGTCCCGCCGTCGCTCAACATGACTCCGCGGCGCAACTGCTCGATCTGCTCGTCGGCCAGCCGCGAGGCGGTCTTCACCAGGTAGGTCTTCGGCGCTTTGTGCGCCGGGTTGGCGATGCGCTCGGCAAATTGGGTGTCGTTGGTCAGAAGCAGCAGCCCGCTGGTGTCCAGGTCCAGGCGCCCGACCGGGAACACCCACTGGTCGAGATCCTGGATGAGGTCGTAGATGGTGGGGCGGCCCTCGGGGTCCCGGTAGGTGGTCAGGTAGCCCTTGGGCTTATAGAGCAGCAGATAGACCTTGCGGCCGGGGCGAACCGGCTTGCCGTCCAGCGTGACACGGTCGCGTTCGAGATCCACCCAATGGTCCGGCGTCTGGATAAGCTTCCCGTTCACGCGCACCCTGCCCGCGCCGATCCAGCTCCGCGCCTCGGTGCGCGAACCCAGGCCCGCTTTCGACAGCACGCGCTCCAGGGTCTTGAGGGGCCGTGGTTCGGCGGCGCGCTTCCGTGGGGGCATGGCTCTGTTCAGCGTACGACACTGGGGAAGCCGGAGGCTGGATGTGGTGCAGGGAGACACTAATGGCGAGGTATCGCCTGGCGTTGGGCATCCGGTACTGCCGGACTGCCCAACGCGGTGTGAAAGACCGAATGGCGGCTTTGGCAGGCCAACCCTGGAGAAGGGAACCGGGGGGCCGGCCCGTGCGATCTGCCACGGGTGCGGCGCGTGAACCGGCTCCTGAACCGAACGAATTGACTGAGCGACAGACCACCGATCTCTGCTTGGGAATCGATTCCTCTTGTCCCGCTCTTCTCCACCTGTTTTCGGAGCGGCAAGCTCTCTTTCACCGGGGGAGTTGAACCTGATCGGTCGCATCCCTTAACGGCAGTGCCACTGGCCCACCGCGGCTCCCGAGAGCGCAGAAAACACCAACAGGGCGAAGGGGGTTCCGGAACCCTTTGCGCAATGCAGTTGCCCCCGCGGTCGGGGACAACGATCTGACTCCAGGGTAAGGGACGA
>JBEKWU010000100.1:0-25541 GCA_049512775.1 Bryobacteraceae bacterium | reverse complement strand
GCCGCGCTCGGAGCCGAGGTGGTTTCCGCCGGGCTGGTCGATGATGCGCCGGGCGCGCGCGCGGCCGGCGAGTCGTTCGCCCGCCAGGATGTCGACCTCATCGTCTGCTACGTCGGCACGTACGCCACTTCCAGCCAGGTTCTGCCGGTGGTGCAGCAGGCGGGGAAGCGCGTGCTGGTGCTGAACCTTCAGCCGGCCGAAGCGCTGGACTACGAGAACACGGATACCGGCGAGTGGCTGGCCAACTGCTCGACCTGCTGCGTGCCCGAAATCTCGAATGCGTTCTCGCGGTGCGGCATCCCCTTCCACGTGATCTCGGGAACGCTGGCCGGCGAGGCGGCCTGGGAGGAAATGGGCGTCTGGCTGCGTGCGGCGCGCGCGGCCCGCTGCCTGCGCCAGGCGCGGATCGGCTTCCTCGGACACACCTACCCGGGAATGCTCGACATGTACTCCGACTTCACCATGGTGACGGCGCAAACCGGCGCGCACATCGAGGTGCTGGAGATGTGCGACCTGGCCCAGCGCCTGCCCGAGCCGGGCGAAACCTGCGTGGCGGCCAAACTCGCCGAGGCGCGGAGCGTCTTCGAGCTTGCCGGAACCGTTGCCGAAGACGATCTGCTTTGGGCGGCGCGCGTCGCCGCCGGTCTGGACCGGCTGGTCGAGGATTTCCAACTGAGCGGGCTGACCTACTATTACCGCGGTCTCGACGGCAACCAGTACGAGCGGCTCGGCGCCGGCCTCATTCTCGGCAACTCGCTGCTGACCGCGCGGGGAATTCCCGCCAGCGGCGAAGGCGACCTCAAGACCTGCCTGGCCATGCTGATTTTGGACCGGCTGGACGCCGGCGGCTCCTTTACCGAGTTCTACGCCATGGATTTCCGCGAGCAGTTCGTGCTGATGGGGCACGACGGTCCGGGCCACCTGGCCATCAGCGACCGCAAACCGGTGCTGCGCGGTCTCGGTCTGTACCACGGCAAGCGCGGCTGCGGCGTCTCGGTCGAGTTCAACGTCCGGATCGGGCCGGTGACGATCCTGGGGATGACGCAAACCATCGACGGCAGGTTGAAGCTGATCGCGGCGGAAGGCGAGTCCATCCCCGGCCCGATTCTGAAAATCGGCAACACCAACTCGCGGCTGCGGTTCCCCTTGCCGCCGGCGGAATTCGTGAATCGCTGGTGCGAGCAAGGTCCCACGCACCACTGCGCCCTGGGAATCGGCCGGCAGAAACCGCCGATCGCCCGGCTCAGCCAATTGATGAGCCTGCCCCTGGTCGAGGTTTGCTGAGGCACGGACTGTGCCGGCCTGCCGCCTCCGGCGGAAAGGCAACCGGTTACAGCAACGGCTTCAGCCCTTCGGACCGCACCGTCCAGGCCTCGGGCGGGAAGCCGGGCGCATGCGATCTCGGCCCGCCTCGCCAGCCTCTCGCCATCAGCGCCACGGCCGCCAGCAGCCCTCCGTTTCCGGGCAGGTAGAGCGGCAGGTTGGGCCGCTGGTAGTTGTGGCCGTTGGGCAGGTACAGGTTTTTCGGGCTGTCCATGAGCAGCGCATCGACGGCAATCTGCGTCTCTCCGAGACGCGCGGCGGTCATTGCCACCATCGGGAAATCCCATCCCCAGGTGTCCGGCCAGCGCCACTCCCGCATGACTTTCTTCAGCGTGCGGCGCATGGTCTCGCGATCCACGCCCTCGCCCGGCAGCACGCCCAGGGCGGCGAGCATGGAAGGATGGTCGCGGTTCCGCTCGGTGAAGGTCTGCGGGCAGTTCTCGTGCGCCAGGTAGACGCCGTCTTTCACCGGCAGCGGCGAGAGGTTTCTGCGCACGCGCTCCCAGGCCGGTTCCGGAGAAAAGCCGAGCCGCCTGCGCCAGAGCTGCGCCAGTTTCAGCCCGTGCGCCCAATAGGCCAGCTCAAAGGTCGGGTTCCAGGTCTCGCGCGGCGGATGATTCTCCTGCGCGGGGATGACCGGCGGCCCGAGCACGTAACGCTGCCGCGCCGCGTCCCAATGCGCGTAGGAGGCCATGAATTCCGCGGTCTCGAAGACGACCTGCGCGTGCTTGTCCAAGGTGTCGCGCTCAGGGTCGGACCGGAAGCAGAGCTCGGCGAGGGCAATGGGATGCGGCTGTTGCCAGATCAGCAGCGGGCCGATGGGCGAAGGAGAATCGCGGCCCTCCGGCCCCACCATCTTGGGCCAGCGCGCGCCCTCGTAGCCCTGGCTCCGCGCCTTCGCACGGGCCATGGGCAGGATTCGCCGGTACCAAGGCATGCTCTTCGCGAGCAACTCGCAACGGTCCCACAGCGCGAAATGCGCGGCGTGCCACCAGTGCATCTCGAGATGGAACTTGCCGTACCAACTGTTGCAGGTGAGCCCGGTTTCCTGCGGCGGCTGCGAACCGGCGCACTGGATTGCGGTCAGGTATTGTGACAGCACGATGCGCCGCTCGAGTTCCTTCGCGCGCGGGTCCCTGCTTCCCGCCAACTCGACAGCCGCGCCGTTCCTCCAGAAATCCCTCCAGGCGGCCTCGCTGGCCAGAAACGTCTCGGCCGCCGCAGGCAGTCTCAGCCGCCGCGGCATGGGCAAGAACAGGCACACAAAGCCGAAGCGGCCCCAACCCCGCAAGTGGAACAGGTGCGGCCCGGCCTGCTCCATCTGGGCCATGCCCTGCGACACGATGCTCACGAGGTAGCGGTCGTTGTCCAACTCGCGTCGAAGATCGAGCCGGTCCGGGAAGCGCCCCATCACCAGACTGCGGTGAGCCGCCGGGTTCTTCCAATCCGCCGCGTTCATCTGAGGCGATCCGTACGGGAATTGGAAGAGAACCGTCAGCGGCTCGCGCGATTCAATCTCCACCGCCAGCAAGTCCAACGAGGGATGGCAGCAGGTCCGCACCGCGACCGGCTGTCCCTTCACGCGGAAGGAACTGGTCAGGATTCCGGTCCAAAGGTCCAGCGTCTGCCGGGTTTCCGAGAGCTCCGCCCGATTCAGCCGCAGCCCGATCCTTCCCAGGTGCAGCCGGTGCGGATTCTCGCGGAGCCAGTTGAACAGCTCCCTCTGCCCCTCTGACTTGGTCGGATAGCCGACCGCGCGGCCGTAAGTGTCGAACATCTCCAGGCGCAGGCCCTGCGGATCGAGCCCCTTGGGAACGGGGAAGCTGTGCCAACCCCACTGCGACTGGGTGCACAGCGGAATGCCGTCCTCGTAGGCCTCCGGAAACGTTTGCAGCCCCGTCAAGTCCGCGGTGAAGGCGAACTCGCCGTTGCCGACCGAGAGCGGCGCGCGGGGATTGAATTCCGTCAGTGTGGGGTTGTGCCGCCGCACCAGCCCTTGGCGGTCGATGGATTCCTTGGGCGCACCGCGCGCCAGCGACCCCGCCGCAAGACAAAGCGGCGCGCTCTGGAGGAACCGCCTCCTGCTATGAGTTCGCTGGGTCACTGCTTGTTGGGCGGCAGATGAAAGTCGACCTTTTGTCCCTCGTTCAACCTGGCGGACAGGTTGCGGTCCACCAGCGCCAGCGAGACCTGGTTGTGCTTGCCGTGAGGAGTAACGTAATGCAGCGTCTCGCCCTCCACCCAGTAGGCCACGGCGGTGTACACCGAACTGTCCTTGAGCGCGACGAAGAACACCACCGAATCGCTCTGCGAGGGCTCCGCCGGCGCGTTCGAAGGGGCTTGGTAGGTGCGAATCCCCGAGGAAACCGAGGGAGGAATCTCCCGGCCGTCCGGCCCGTACTCCGTCACTACCGGTCTGGCCGTTTCGGACCCGAAATACTGGTTGATAACGATCGGCGCGACGGGCTGCGTCGGGTACTGTGGTGGAGCGATCACGGTCACGTCCGGGGTCTGTTGGTAGGGATACGGGTTGTCCAATCCACCGATGTAGACGGGAAACATGTATGGAACCACTGCCCCGCCCCGGCGCCCCCGCGACGGAAAGCCCCTGTAGGGGGGATAGCCGCTGATGGTCGCTCCCAGCCGGCTGGCAAAGCTTGCCGCAAACGGGTCGATCATGGGAGGCGGACCGCCGGTCCCCGGAAAGACCACGTTTCCGTAACCGCTCGAATACCCGTTGGTCCGGGTCGAAGCGGCGCCGCCGGAGCCGCCGCGGTGCTGCGCCGCCGCGCCAACCGACAGCGCCAGCGCCAGGATTGCGGCTGTAACATACCTCATGGCTACCCTCCCATTGTGAGCTTACCACTCAGACGCGCCACTGGGCGTTGCGGTTTCCTTGGGAAACGGCTAGGATGAGAGTGACCCCCCCGGCGGTAATTCTTCCAGCGGAAGACTGGACCAGGGCAGGGGACTACGGGGTTTGATTCGCGCAACGGGGTTCTATGCAAAAGCAGCCTAAGAAACTTCTGGCCGCTGTGGGCGAATTGTTCTTCACGGTCAAGATCGGCGACGCCGCCAAACGCGCCGGCCTCGAGGTGGAGTTCGTGAAGACCGACAAGGACTTGTTGGACAAGGCCAGGCAGGACCAGCCGGTCCTGATCATCTTCGACCTGAACTTCAGCGCCATCCAGCCGCTGAAGGTCATTTCCAAGCTCAAGAGCAGCGCCGAGTTGAAGAGCATCAGCCTGATCGGCTACCTCTCGCACGCCCAGGGCGAGCTCAAGCAGAAGGCCCACGAGGCCGGCTGCAACATGGTGCTGGCCCGGTTGGCGTTCTCCCAGAGTCTTCCCCAAATCCTCAAGCGCCACTCCGGCACGCTTTGAAGGCCCGGGACAGCCGGCGTCATGGCGTGTGCGCCACACCTGGGGATGAGAGTGAGTGCGAGGGGCAACCGGGGACAGCGTGAGCCGTCCCGACGGCGGACGGCCTAGGCAGTCCCTCGGTTACGGGCGCCACGGGTTTCCTTCAACCCTGAGAGAAGCTGGCCAGGTGGGCCAGTTTCGCGCGCGCCGCCCCGGAGTCGATCGACTCCCGTGCCAGGGTCGTCCCCTCCGCGAAGTCGGCCGCCTTGCCGGCGGCAACCAGCGCGGCCGATGCGTTCACCAGAACCACGTCGCGCCTGGGGCCCTCGTGCCCGTCGAGCACCGACCTGGCCATCTCCGCATTGCTCTCCGGGTCCCCGCCCGCCAGGTCCGCCAGGCTCGCCTGCGCCACGCCGAACTCCGCCGGCACGACCTCCCGCCGCGTCACGCGGCCATCGCGGATCTCGAGCGCCAGGGACGGCCCGGTGGTGGTGATCTCATCGAGCCCGTCCGAGCCATGCACCACGAACCCGCGCGGAAGCCCCAGCGCCGCGAGCGTCTGGGCCAATAGTTCGGCCGCCCGCGGAGAGGCGGCGCCCACCACCTGCGCGGTGGCGCCGGCGGGATTCGTCAGCGGGCCTAGCAGGTTGAACACCGTCCGCATCCTGAGCTCGAGCCGGGCCGGCTGGGCGTGCCTCATGGCGGGGTGAAAGGCAGGCGCGAACAGGAAGCCGATACCGACCTCTTCAATCGCGCGCGCGACGCGGCCGGGGTCGAGCGCGACCTTCACGCCGAGACGCTCGAGGACGTCCGCACTGCCGCAACGGCTCGAGATCGAGCGATTGCCGTGCTTGGCCACTTTTACGCCGGCCCCCGCGACCACGAAAGCCGCAATAGTCGAGATATTGAATGTCCCGAGGCCGTCGCCGCCCGTCCCGCAGGTATCCAGCAGGGGAGCGCCGTCCAGCTCGGGAGTCACCCGGCTGGCCACTTCGCGCATCGCGCGGGCGAATCCCAGCAACTCCCCCGAGGTTTCGCCCTTCATCCGCAGCGCCACCAGGAAGGCCGCGATCTGGGCCGTGGAAGCGCCTCCGCTCAGAATGATGGCCATGGCCTCCTGCGCTTCCGCGGCGCCGAGGTCCTGCTGCGCCGCCGCCCGGTGAAGGTATGGCAGGATCGACATGCTATATTGAGGATCGGACAGCTATTGGCCAATCCTAGCACACGTCCAATCCCATGAAGATTCATGAGTATCAAGCCAAGGCCATTCTGGCCCAGTACGGTGTCCCCGTGCCCCGGGGAGAGGTGGCGCGATCGGTCGAGGAAGTGGAGGCGGCGGCCAAGGAGATCGGCGGCACGGTGGTGGTGAAGGCGCAGATCCACGCGGGCGGCCGCGGCAAGGGCGGCGGAGTCAAGGTCGCCAAGGACACCGCCGAGGCGGTCGAGATCGCCCGCCAGATGCTGGGGATGAGGCTGGTGACCCACCAGACCGGGCCGGAAGGCCGCATCGTGCAGCGCGTGCTGGTGGAGCAGACCCTGCCCATCGAGCGTGAGCTGTACCTGGGAGTCGTGCTCGACCGCGCGCTGGCCCGGCCCGTCTTCATGGCCTCGGCGGCCGGCGGCATGGAGATCGAAGAGGTGGCGGCCAAACAGCCCCAGTCGATCCTGAAGGAGCCGCTTGAGCCCGGCCTGGGGCTGGCGCCGTTCCAGGCCCGGAAGCTGGCCTACGGGATGGACATCCCCGTCGCCAGCGTGAACGCCGCGGCCGCCGCCATGATGGCGCTGGCGCGGGCCTACGAGTCCGTGGAGGCCTCCCTGCTCGAGGTCAACCCTTTCATCCTCACCCGGGACGGCAAGGTCTACGCGCTGGACGCCAAGATCAACCTCGACGACAACGCCCTGTTCCGACACAAGAACCTGATCGAGCTGCGCGATCTGCATGAAGAGGACCCTCTGGAAGTCGAGGCTTCCCGCTTCGGCCTCAACTACATCAAGCTCGACGGCAATGTCGGTTGCATGGTGAATGGCGCGGGCCTGGCCATGGCCACCATGGACATCATCAAGCACGCGGGCGGCAGCCCGGCCAATTTCCTGGACGTCGGCGGCGGCGCCAGCGCCGAGCAGATCCGCAACGCCTTCCGCATCCTGGTCACCGACCGGAGCGTGCGCGCCGTACTGATCAACATCTTCGGCGGCATCCTGCGCTGCGACGTCCTGGCCACCGGCGTGGTGGCGGCGGCGCACGAGTTGAAGGTCAGGGCGCCCATCGTGGTGCGCATGGAGGGCACTAATGTCGAGCTCGGCCGGAAGATCCTGACCGACTCCGGACTCAACTTCACCGTGGCCGAGGGCATGCAAGACGCGGCCCAGAAAGCAGTGAGGCTGGCGCAATGAGCATTCTCGTCGACAAGGAAACCCGGCTGCTGGTCCAGGGCTTTACCGGAAGGGAAGCCACGTTCCACTCGCAGCAATCGATTGCCTACGGGACCAAGGTGGTGGGCGGCGTGGTGCCCGGCAAAGGTGGAACCACGCACCTGGACCTTCCGGTATTCAACACCTGCGCGGAGGCGGTCCGCGCGACCGGCGCCAACGCCTCGATCGTCTTCGTTCCGCCGGCCTTCGCCGCCGATGCCATCATGGAGGCCGCCGACGCCGGCCTGCCGCTGGTGGTGGCCATCACCGAGGGCATCCCGACGCTGGACATGGTGAAGGTCTGGCGCTACCTCGAGGACCGCAACACGCAGTTGATCGGCCCTAACTGTCCCGGCATCATCTCGCCGGGAAAATGCAAGGCCGGCATCATGCCCGCGCATATCCACCAGCCAGGCCGCGTCGGCGTGGTGTCGCGCTCGGGCACGCTGACGTATGAGGCGGTAGACCAGTTGACGCGGCGGGGCATCGGCCAATCCACCTGCCTGGGCATCGGCGGCGATCCGATCGTGGGCACGACCTTCCTGGACGCCGTTCGGCTCTTCAACGAGGATCCCGGGACCGAGGCCATCGTGCTGATCGGGGAAATCGGCGGCAACGCCGAGGAGATCGCCGCGGCTTACATCCAGGAGCACGTCGCCAAGCCGGTGGTCGGCTTCATCGCGGGCCAGACCGCGCCTCCGGGCCGTCGCATGGGCCACGCGGGCGCCATCATCTCGGGCGGGTCGGGCAAGGCCTCCGACAAGATCAAGGCGCTGGAGGCCGCCGGCGTCGCCGTGTGCGCCTCGCCCGCCGAGATCGCGGACCGGGTCCAGGCGGTCCTATGAGCCCGGTGGAACGCACTCTCGCCATCATCAAGCCCGATTCGGTGGCCCGGGGAATCGCCGGGGAGATCCTCTCCACCATCGAGCAGGCCGGCTTCCGCGTCCGCGGCCTGCGCATGTTGCAGCTTGACCGGCAACAAGCCGAGGGGTTCTATGCCGTCCACCGCGGGAAGCCCTTTTTCCCCGATCTGGTGGAGTTCATGACCGAAGGCCCCATCGTCGTGCTCGCGCTCGAGCGGGAAGACGCCATCCGCAAGTGGCGCGAAGCGATGGGCGCCACCAATCCCGCCCACGCCGCCGAGGGCACCATCCGCAAGCGCTTCGGCACGAGCATCCAGCACAACTGCGTCCACGGCTCGGACGCCCCCGACACCGCACAGTTCGAGCTCGGCTATTTCTTCAGCGAAGTGGAATTGGTCTGAAACCAATCCTCTTCACTTGGCCTTGCGGGCAGGCGGGTTGGCCTGCCATGGACTTCGACCAGGGGCCGCCGGGGGGCGGGTCTCGAACCCGCCCCTGTCGCGATCGGAGTTACTGGCCCGCTGCGGTGCCCATCACCCCCGCTGCTCGATGGGTACGAACTCGCGGCGCGCGCTGCCCAGGAAGACCTGGCGCGGGCGCGCGATTTTCTGCGCGGGGTCTCCCAGCAGCTCCTGCCACTGCGCCAGCCAGCCGGCGTTGCGGCCGATGGCGAACAGCACGGTGAAGATGTCGGGCTGGAATCCCATCGCCTGGTAAATGATCCCGGAGTAGAAATCGACGTTGGGGTACAGCTTGCGCTTCACGAAGTACTCGTCCTCGAGCGCGATCTTCTCCAGCGCGATGGCCATGTCCAGCTTGGGATTGCGGCCGGTCACCTCGAAGACCTGCTCGGCGATCCGCTTGATGATCCGGGCGCGCGGGTCGTAGTTCTTGTAGATGCGGTGGCCGAAGCCCATCAGCTTGCACTCGCCCGATTTGGCTTTCTGGATATAGGCCGGGATGCGGTCCGCGGAGCCGATCTCGTCGAGCATCTTCAAAACCTGTTCGTTGGCGCCGCCGTGCAGGGGGCCGGAGAGCGCGGCGATGGCGCCCGCCATGGTCAGATAGGGGTCGGCCAGGGAACTGCCGATGCTGCGCATGGCGTTGGCCGAGCAGTTCTGCTCGTGGTCGCCGTGGAGGATGAACAGCACATCCAGCGCCCGGGCCAGTACCGGGTTGGGTTGGAACTTCGGTTCGCTCTTCTTCCACAGCATGCTCATGAAGTTCTCGGGATAGCTGAGGCTGGTGTCGGGGTGGACCAGAGGCAGCCCCAGGCCGTGCCGGTAGGCGTAAGCGGCGAGGGTGGGCAACTGGCCGAGCAGCCGCAGAATCTGGATACGGCGCACCGCCGGATTCTGGACATCCTTGGCTTCGGGGTAGAAGGTTGACAGCGCCGCCACCAGGCTCGCCAGCACGCTCATGGGATGAGCATCCTGGCGGAAGCCCTGGAGGATCCGCTCGATGCCCTCGGGCACCGAGATCTGCGCGGTGATCTGCTGGGTCCATTCCTGGAGTTGGGAGGCGGTGGGCAGTTCGCCGTGAAGGATCAGGTAGGCGACTTCGAGGTAGGTGCAGTTCTCCGCCACCTGCTCGATCGGGTAGCCGCGGTATTGCAGGATACCCCTCTCGCCGTCGATAAACGTGATCCGGCTTTCGCAGCTAGCCGTGTTCATGAAGGCGGGATCGTAAGTGATCAGCCCGAAGTCCTCGGGCGAGGTTTTGATCTGGCGCAGATCCATCGCACGGATCGCGCCGTTCTTGACCGGGACGGCGTAAGCAACCCCAGTCCGATTATCGGTGATAGTGAGCGTATCTTCCGGCATGAGCGTCCTTTCGCTGGTCGAATTCGGCTACAGCAAACACCAGTCTGTTCCGGGTCGATTATAGACCCCCGCCGAAAAAAGTACAACCGGTCCGAATATCCCCTGGCCGCTCACCACTCCAGGCCGCGGGCTCTCAGTTCCCGCTCCAGTTGGGCCGCGGACTCGAATCGCAGCGCCTCCATGCCCGCCTGCCGGGCTGCCTCCACGTACAGCGGGATGTCGTCGATGAACAGGCATTCCCCCGCGCGGCAGCCGGCGCGGGACACCGCGGCCTCGTAGATCCGGGCGGCGGGCTTGGTGGCGCCGACCTGGTACGAAAGGATGTATTCGTCGAAGTGGCGGAGCAACGGATACCTCTCCCGGACCATGGGGAAGTGGATCGCGTCGGTGTTGGACAGCACCAGCATCCGGTAGCGCCGCCGCAGTCCTTCGAGCAGTTGCTCTGAAACCAGCGGCTGAGGCAGGAAGATGCTGCTCCACAGCTCGCGGAACCGCGCGTAGTCCACCTCCAGGCCCAGCAGTGCCGAAAGCCGCTCCGCGAAGTCCTCGGGCGAAAGCTGCCCCAGTTCGAAGCGCGGCAACAGGTCGGTGGAGGCGATGCGGCGCGGGATCTCCCCGGCGGGGCAGGCGCAGTGCGGGATCAGCGCCGCGTAGCCGCGCTCCAGGTCGAAGGGAATGATGACCTTGCCCAGGTCGAAGATGACGGCCTTGATCAAGACATCCAGTGTACGTCAGCGGCGGTGCCGGAAGAACGCGGGCAGAGGCCGGCGGACGGCGAAGCCGAACCCGGCGAACCAACTGGGCGTGCGGGCCGCCAGGGTGTGGCCGGCCTCGAAGTCCACCTGTGCGTTGGCGCCGAGAACCCGGTACACGCCGCCGCTGGCGACCACGTGCGCGGGCTCGTCGCCCTCGATCGGCCCCACGCGATAGATTTCCGCATAGCCGTGGAGTCCGGCGGCCAACCCGTGGCCGGCCTGGAAGCTGGCGGCGCGCTCGGAGGTCCACTGGGGCCCGCCCGTCCGCCAGGCGAAGTTGAAGTTGCCGCTCAAGTCCAGCCCGCGAGGGAGCGACTTGCTCCAGCAGAAATGGAACTCGGGATCGATGCCCTGGCTGGAGAAGTAGCTGCTCCCCACCGGCAGCGACACCGACACGAGGAGGGCAACCGCCGGCCGGAGCGGTCCCTCGCGGAGCACGCGCGCCTTAGCGCCGACGCTCATATCCGAGTAGCCGGAATGCCGCCCGCCGGGATCGCCCGAAGCCTCCGACTGGCGCTGGAAGCCATCGGCCTCCAGCCTCATCTCCAGGCGCCGGGTGAGTCCGATGCGCAACAAGGGCTGAGGCACGGAGATGTTGCGCAGGGTCCCGCCGGCCAGGGCGTGCGCCTCCGCCAGGAAGCCTCCCTCCAGTTGCAGAACCCCTGGGGCGACCGTGCCGGCGGACTCGCCGAAGCCCGGCCGGTCGGCGGAGAACTCCTCCGGGGGGTCGGCCGGGCGGTCCCCTGGGGCGGCGGCCGGAGGCTGCGCGAAGAGGGCCAGAGCGAGGAGGCAGGCCAGAGCCGGCAGGCGCCCGATGGAGGACGAAAACCGCACGTCCCAGTATACGTGCCCCGGCGGCGGGGCGATTCCGAGGCTTCCCGGCGGCGGGATCTCAAGATCCGGGGCCCTCCAGCCGATAAAGTGGTTATGTCGCAGTGGACGATCGGCAAGAAACTTGTGCTCTGCTTCGGCGGCGTTCTGGCGCTGCTCATTGTGCTGGGCTGCGTTTCGGCGTGGTCGATCGGGAGTGTCGGCGCGAGGCAGGACGATCTGGCGTTCCGCCAGATCAAGAAGATCAGGCTGGTGGGCGCGCTGGCCACGGGGGTGGAGAAAATGACCTCCGCGCAGCGAGGCTTGATCCTGGCCTCCTTCGCCAAGGACCAGAGCCAGATGGAGGAGGCCAAGGCCGAATTCCAGACCCTGCTGAGGGCCATGGAGAAGACGCTCGGCGATCTGCGTCCCCTGATTCAGACCGAGGAAGCGGGGCGGTTGGCCGACACGGTTCAGACGCGGTTGTCCGCCTGGGCGCAGATCTTCGACGGAGAGGCCCGGCTCTGCGCGGCCGGGCAGCCCGAGGCGGCCCAGCAGGTGCGAAAAGAGAAGGCCATTGGGGTGGCCCGGGACCTGGGTACGGTCACTCGACAGCTCGACGGGCTCATCGACGCACTCGTGACCTCGCTGGCCGAAGCCACCGGCCAGGCGGTCTCCGGCAGCCGGTGGGCGGTGATCCTGCTGGTCGGACTGGGGATCGGGATTGGGTTGGTGATGCTGCTGAGCATCAGGAACACCAGCGCCGCGTTGCGGCAGATTGCCGTGGAGATGGGGGAGGGCGCCGAACAGGTGGCCAGCGCGGCCGGACAGATCTCCTCTTCCAGCCAATCCCTGGCGCAGGGCGCCTCCGAGCAGGCGGCCTCGCTGGAAGAGACCTCCGCGTCCGCCGAGCAGATCACGGCCATGACGCAGAGGAACGCGGAGAACTCCAAGTCGTCGGCCGAGCTCATGACCGAGTCGGCGCGGCAGGTGGAACAGGCCAACCGGGCGCTGAAAGACATGGTGGCGTCGATGGAAGGGATCAAGGCCTCCAGCGACAAGGTGGCCAAGATCATCAAGGTGATCGACGAGATCGCCTTCCAAACCAACATCTTGGCGCTGAATGCGGCGGTGGAGGCGGCGCGCGCCGGGGAGGCGGGGATGGGCTTCGCGGTGGTGGCGGACGAAGTCCGGAACCTGGCGCAGCGCTCGGCGCAGGCGGCTAAGGACACCGCGGCGCTGATCGAGGAGTCGATCGCGCGGTCGCGCGAGGGCAGCGGCAAGCTTGACCAGGTGGCCGGGGTGATCCGCGACATCACCGCGAGTTCGGGGAAGGTGAAAACGCTGGTCGACGAGGTCAAACAGGGCAGCGAGGACCAGGCGCGGGGCATCCAGCAGATCGCCAAGGCGATCTCTCAGATGGAGCAGGTGACGCAGAGGTCGGCTGCCACCGCCGAGGAGTCGGCCTCGGCCGGCGAGGAGATGAGTGCGCAAGCGGAGACGCTGCGCAGCATCGTGAAGCAGATCCAGGCGATCGTGGGCGGCGGCGGGCTGGCCACGCGCCGCGAAGGGAAAACCAGCGCTCCAACCGGCCGCGCCGCGCATGAGACCGGCCCGCGCGGGCCGAAGGCGTCCCAGGGGCCGAAAGCGCCCCAGGCCACGCCCTCGCGCTCCTGCGCGCCGAGGGTCGCCCAGCAGCCGCGCCGTGTGCCGGCCAGGGGCAACAAGAACGTTTTCCCACTGGACGACGACTTCAAAGAGTTCTAGCGTCCTGTCCCGCTCTAATTCTGACAACGGACCGCTCCCTTACGGTCGCGGCTCGGCTATGATGTCCCGTACTTACGGGCGCTTAGCGAGCCGCGAGCGTCAGCAAGCGGTCGGGAGTTACGCGGGACGGGACACTAGTCGGCGCGCCGCTCGGACCTACGGGAGGGCGTCCGGCAGCAGGTCGATGGAGTCGACCACCCCGATCACCGCCGACTCGATGGGGGTCGAAGGCCAGCGGTCCACGCTGCTCATGGCGCAAAAGCCCTCCATGGTGAGCAGCACCCGGTCGCCCACGCCGGCACCCACCGAATCCACCGCCACCACCGCATCGCCGCGGTCGCTCCCATCCAGGTTGAGCGGCTGCACCAGAAGGAGCTTGAGGGCCTCGTGGCTGGGGTGTTTTCGGGTGGCCACCAGCTCGCCGATAACGCGCGCGATGAGCATGGATCAGCTCCTCTTGACGTGCAGGTGATCGACGATGCCCACGATGGTGGCGTCGGTGACCACCTCCTCGGGGAAGAACGCGTAACTGGCCTCGCGGGCGCGGGCCCAGTAAACCACCTCGCCGGCGCCGGCGCCGGTCCAGTCGGTGCAGACGATGCGCCGCCCCCGGTCTTCGAGTTCGGGCGTGACCGGCTGGACGATAAGCAGCCGCTGGCCGGTGAGGTTCTCGTTCTTCATGGTGGCCCAGAGGCGGCCAACGACGCGGCCCAGATACATCGGCGCCTACCTTTTCTGGTCCAGGCTGACCGTGTCGACGATACCGACAATCGCCGTGTCGACCGGCTTGTCCTTGCAGCCCTCGGCCATGCGGGCCGAACTGCCGGAGACCGCCAGCACCGTCTCCCGAAAACCGGCGCTCACCGTATCCACGGCGACGACGTAGCCGGACTCGTCCTGTCCCTCCGGCGAGACCGGCTTGAGGACCAGCAATTTCTTGCCTTCGAGGCGGGGATCTTTCCGTGTGGCAACCACCGTGCCCACGACGCGGGCCAAAATCATGAGGGCCTTCTTCCGCCTTACCTGGCGGCGGTGCTCCTGCCGATCGGCAGGGTATCTTCGAGGCTGGGGTGCGGCCGGGGAATCACGTGCACCGAGATCAACTCGCCTACCCGGCGCGCGGCGGCTGCGCCGGCGTCGGTCGCCGCGCGCACCGCGGCCACATCGCCGCGCACCAGCGCCGTGACGTAGCCCGAACCGACCTTCTCCCAACCCACCAGTGTCACTTTGGCGGCCTTCACCATGGTGTCGGCGGCCTCGATCATGGCCACCAGGCCGCGCGTTTCGATCATTCCCAACGCTTCATCCATCTCGCCTCCCACAGCCTATTTCTGCGCGCGCATGGCCTCGTCCACCAGCGCGATGAGCTCCTCGCGAGTCACCTGAAACCGTTCCTGTCCCAGTTCCTCCGCGGCCAGCGGGCAGCCGAACTCCAGGCCCGCGCGCGTCCGGATGCCATACCGCGTGCGGGCTTCGAGCAACTTGGTTACCTCCTGCTTGGGCAGCACCTGTGCGCCGCCCAGCAGCTCGGTCACCAGGGAAATCCGCGCGAAGTGCTCGACGGTCTCCATGCGGAAGAAGGCCTTGTAGACGTCCTCACCGTAACAGACGGCGCCGTGGTTGCCCATCAGCAGCGCCTCGTACTTCGGAATCAGCGGCAGCAGCGGGTCGGTCAGCTCCGGCGTGCCGGGCAAACCGTAGGCCGCCAGCGGAACGCAGCCCAGCCCGATCACCACCTCGGGCAGCAGCGCCAGATTCAGCGAGCGCCCGGCGGCGGCGTAGCCGGTGGCCACCGGCGGGTGGGCGTGCAGCACCGAGCGGATGTCGGGCCGCAGGTTGTACACCGTCAGGTGCATCAGGATCTCCGAGGTGCGCTCGCGCGTGCCCGAGATCTTGTTGCCCTTCATGTCGCAGACGATCATGTCATCCGGCTGCATCATCCCCTTGCACACCTGAGTGGGCGTGCACAACACGCGGTCCTGGTCCAGGCGGATGCTGATATTGCCGTCGTTGGCGGCCACCCAACCCTTTTGCCAGACCATCCGGCCGACGTCCACGATGTCCTGGCGATATTCCCTCTCCGTTTTTGGCATCAGAAGAGACGATTGTACCAAACGCGCCCAGGGACGGCGGACGGCAGTCGGCTACAATGAGAACGGACATGGAAACGCGCCGAATGTGCCCGCAGTGCCGGGCCTTCATCCAGACCAGCGATCGCGTCTGCCCGTACTGCGAGACGAAGGTGGGCCCGCGCGCGGTGGACCGGCGGCAGCCCAAGGAGATCCTCGGCGGATTGATCCCGCACGCGCATTTCACCACCACGATGATCCTGCTCATCAACTTCGGCCTGTTCGCAGCCACCGTGCTCTACAGCGTGCGGGCGGGCAACGCCGATGCGTTCTGGGGGCTCGATGGCCCGACGCTGGTCCAGTTCGGCGCCAAGTGGCGCGTGGCGATTCTTGGCTATGGCCAATGGTGGCGTTTGGTGACGGCGGGCTTCCTGCACGGCGGCATCCTCCACCTGGCCATGAATTCCTGGGTGCTGTTCGACGTGGGTGCGCAGGTGGAGGAGATCTACGGCGCCAGCCGGCTGGTCGTGTTCTACTTCCTGGCCACCGTGTTCGGTTTTCTCGCCAGCCTCTTCTGGAGCGACTCTCTCTCGGTGGGGGCCTCGGCGGGTCTGATGGGACTGATCGGCGCCATGATCGCGCTGGGGGTGCGGCACCAGTCGCCCATGGGCGCGGCGATTCGCGGCTTCTACGTGCGCTGGACGATCTACATCCTGGTGCTGGGATTCCTGCCGGGTCTCCGGATCGACAACGCCGCGCACATCGGCGGGCTGGCCGCCGGATTCTGCTCCGCCTACCTCGCGGGCACGCCGAAGCTGGTCCAGACCTGGGGCGAGCGTTTCTGGCGCCTGGCGGCGTACCTCTCGATTCTCCTTACGGCATTCTCGTTCTTCCAGATGTACCGCTCGTTCACGGCGGTCTCGTAGCCGTCCCTGCCAGAGGCATGTCAGCATCGCTTGCCAGTGCGTGCGGACCGGCCTGGGCAGGCATCAGCCGAACACGATCCGCGCGATGACCAGTTGAGGCAGGGTCTGGTTCCAGCTCTGCGGTATGGTGTCGAAGGGAAGCCGGAAGGTCCTGGTCTCGCCGGGCTTGAGGTCGCCGCCGCGCGCGCTCACGATCGGCAGGCGCTCCCGCAGCACCACCAGGCCGTAGGGGTCGAAGAAGACGCAGTTGATTTCCACCAGCTTGACCATCCGGCCTCCGGTATTGGTGATCTTGCCCGTAACCTCGATCAGGGTCTGCTGGGCGAAGTTCTCCTTCGCGTTCATCTCGACCTCGCTGAGCTGGAGGTAGCCGTTGCGGACATAGAGACGGGCTTCCTCGGTCAGCGCGGGCGGCTTGGTCTCCCGGCGGTTCCAGCGCCAATTCAGGTACAGCGCCACCGCGACTCCGATGGCGACGACGGCCAGCACCACAATCGGTACGACCGGAACCGCGCCCCGGCGCGCGTTTCCACGGCGGCAATCAGTCGGGAATAGCATCTTGAATGGATTCTAACCCGTTCCGCGGCAGAAGCGCTCGTCTCGAGAATAGAAATTGGAGGCCCCGCACCCCGGGCATCCATACGCAGAGAAGAACAGCCACCTGCGGCGGACGGCCCCGATCTCGGCCAGCCAGTCGGAAGAGTGGGCCTGGCCGCAGCGCACGCACACGTTGGTCCAAGGCCGCAGTTCCACCGGCTCCGGCACAGTGCCGAAGTACATGGCCCACCCATAGACGCTGGTCCTGGCCCCGAACCGGCGATCGAAGAAACGCAGAATGGCGGTCAAAACGGCGAGCGCCACGTCGCAACGCCACCAGAACAGCGCCCACCTTCTCAGGCCGGGGCGCGGCGTATTCCTGCGGTTCAGGAACGCGAAGGAGGTGTGCAGGATCTTGGTCGCGACATGCGGCAGGCCGGTGTACCAGGCCAGCATGGTGGCGAGCTTGGCGGGCTTGTCGAACAGGTTCACGTGACCGCCTCCCTTCAGCGCCCAGCGGTAAAGGCGGTCCTGGAGCGTGGTTGCGTCGGGCACCGAAACGAACAGCGCGCCCCCGCGCTTCAGCACGCGCCCAATCTCCTGGAGCGCGGGCTTCAGTTCCTGGAAATGCTCCAAGCCGTGATTGCAGATGACCGCATCGAAGGCCCGCCCCGGGAACGGCAATCGGGCCGCATCCGCCTGAATCAGCACTCCGCCGGAGCTGGCAGCCCGCGGCTCGAGGTCCACCCGAACCGTCACAAACGGGAACTCGGCCGCGTCGAAGCTGCCGGTCGAGCATCCCAGATCCAGCACCAACGACCCGGCCGGCAGATGGTAGAGGATCTCGTGCATGGAGTATCCCAGTATCCTACGCACGCCACCAGGTTGGGACGCCACTGCGCTGTGGCGCTCGGGAGCCTGCTATGCTTCGATATCGGGCAGACGAGGTTTCGGTATGAAGAAAGCGATTCCGGCAATGCTGCTCGTGTTTGGCCTGGGTGCCGCGGTGCTGTTCGCGGCGGACTTCTGGCAGAGGAAGAAGTTCTCGGAGTGGGACGAGAAGGAAGTCCGGCGGATACTGTTTGACTCTCCCTGGGCGCACACTGTCGAGCTTTCCCTCGGCTCGACGGGCGAGCGCCAGCGCGGCCGGGGCGGGAACCGGGCGCCGGATACGGGCGTCCTCGGCGCTGAGGTTGCTACCCCCGGCGGCAGGGGCGGAGGAGGCGGCGGTTGGGGAGGCTCCGGGGGAGGCGGAGGTGGCGGGGGCGGCTCCTGGGGATCTTCCGGCGGCGGGTCCCCCGGCCGCGGGTCGTCCGACGGAAGCTCGGCGCCCGGCATCATGGTTACCATCCGCTTCCAAAGCGCGCTGCCGGTCAAGCAGGCGATCGCGAAAGTGCGCTTCGGCAAGGAGGCGCCGAGCTCGCCGGAGGCGGCCAAGTTCGTGTCCCGCGAGGAGCCGTACTACCTGCTTGGGGTGGCTGGCTTGCCGCCGCAGCTCGTCCCAGACGATTCCAGCAGGCTGAAGGAAAAGGCGCTGCTCAAGATCAAGGACAAGCCGCCGATCTGGGCGGAGGACGTGCGCGTCGAGCGCGGGCGCGGCCTGCCCGGCCTGCTGTTGCTCTTCCCCAGAGCCAGCCGCCCCATCGTGGTCGGGGATGGCTGGGTCGAGGTGCAGCTTGAACTGCGCGACAAGATCATCAGGCGCACCTTCAGGCTGAGGGACATGGTGTACCAGGGGAAGCTGGAGATGTAAGAGCTTCAGGACAAGGCCGAGCCTTATCCTACTGGTGTACCTTGAGAAGAATATGGCCGAATCGAAGCCGCTGGTAGCCGTAGTCATGGGTAGCAAGTCGGATTGGGAGACCATGCGCCACGCCGACGAGATGCTCAGCCGCTTCGGGGTGGCGCACGAAGTGCGCATTCTCTCGGCGCACCGGACGCCCGCGCAGACGGCGAAATACGCGGCGGCGGCGCAGGGCCGGGGCATCGAGGTGATCGTCGCGGGCGCGGGCGGGGCGGCGCACCTGGCCGGAGTCATCGCCGCGCACACCATCCTGCCGGTGCTGGGAGTGCCCATGGAAAGCGCCGCGCTCAAGGGCCTGGATTCCCTGCTCTCGACCGTGCAGATGCCCACAACGCGGCGCTGCTTGCGGTCTCGATTCTGGCTTTGCACCGCCCGGAATTGCAGGACAAACTGCGCGAATTCCGCGAGGAGCAATCGAACCAGGTGCTCGAGCAAAGCGTGCCGTAGGCAGGCTGGGCACGACCTCAAGGCGAATCCGGCCTCAAGGTACATCCGGGCTCGGAAGCATCTACAATGGAAGGTTCGTGCGCCCGAAGAACCCGAAGATCTATCACATCACGCATCTGGAGAACCTGCCTCAGATCGTCGATGCTGTGCTCTGGTCTGATGCGGAGCGCATCCGGCGCGGGCTGGGCTGTACGGTCATCGGGATGAGCGAGATTAAGCGGCGGCGCCTTGAAGAGCTTGAGGTGGGTTGTCACCCCGGCACGAAGGTCGGAGAGTACGTCCCATTCTATTTCTGCCCACGCTCAATCATGCTGTTCGTACTGCACAAAGGGAACCACCCGGATTTGAGGTACTGTGGCGGGCAGCGCGCGATTTTGCATCTGGAGGCGGACCTGCGGGCCGTGGTTGAGTGGGCAGATTCGGTCCCGCGCCGTTGGGCGTTCAGCGATGGCAACGCTGGCGCTCGGTACACCCCCTTCTTTAACGATGTCGACCAGCTTGATTTTTTGGACTGGAAGGCAATCAACGAGAACAATTGGCAAGACCCGATTGTGAAAGAGCGGAAGCAGGCTGAGTTCCTCGTTGCGGAGTCTTTCCCCTGGGAGTTGGTGGAACGGATCGGCGTTATCGACAAAGAGACGGCAGAGCAGGTGGCGAACGCCATCCGGAACGCGGATCATAGGCCACGGATTGTTGTTGCGCAAGACTGGTACTACTAAGGAGAGGGCGATGACCGAGCTGGCGCACGGAGACATCTTGCTCGCGGACACCGAGGCCCTCGTCAACACCGTGAACTGCGTTGGCGTGATGGGCAGAGGTATCGCGCTCCAATTCCGGAAGGCGTTTCCGGAGAACTTCAAGGTCTATGAGGTAGCGTGTGAGCGGAAAGAGGTCCGTCCTGGAAAGATGCTCGTCTTTGAGACGGGCCTCCTCACAGGTCCTAAGTACATCATCAATTTCCCAACGAAGCGGCATTGGACCGGGAAGAGCAAGATGCAGGACATTGACGCTGGGCTGCCGGCACTTGTCCATGAGATCAAGAAGCGAGGCATCCGTTCCGTTGCAGTTCCCCCGTTGGGATGCGGCCTCGGGGGACTCGACTGGAACCAGGTCCGCCCCAAGATAATGCGTGCGTTCGAAGAACTGCCCGACGTCAGAGTGATCCTGTTCGAACCTTCGGGCGCTCCCGAAGCAGGGGAAATGGTCAAGGAAAAACGCGCACCGGCGATGACTCCCGGCCGCGCGGTGCTGGTCGAGCTCACGTCGCGATATCTCGCCGCGGTCTTGGACCCGTTCGTCACGCTCCTTGAGATTCACAAGCTGATGTACTTCATGCAGGAGGCGGGGGAGAATCTTCGGCTTAAGTACGAGAAGGCGCCGTATGGCCCATATGCGAAGAATCTCCGGCACGTGCTCAGCCTCGTCGAGGGGTACTTCATCAGCGGTTACGGAGATGCAGAAGACGATCCGGAGCGGCCCATCGAACTTCTCCCCGGGGTGACCGAATCAGCTTTCGCGTTCATCGAATCGCATGCCGACACCCAGGCCCGATTGGATCGGGTGGCAAGACTCATTCATGGGTTCGAGACACCTTATGGAATGGAGCTCCTCGCGACTGTGCATTGGGTCTGCACTCGGGAAGGGGCAAAGTCCAGTGAAGACGCTATCGAGCGCACCTATGCTTGGAACGAGCGTAAGAAGAACTTTGGCCCGAAGCAGATCGCTCTAGCCCGTGATGTTCTCGCCGCCCAAGGCTGGCTCGACTAAGTCTCGCGTTTCTCTCCTCATCGATGAACTCCGCAGAGGCGGAGCAGTGGAAGAATCCGATCGCTATTATCCGCTCCTCTGCCTTCCACTTGGCCGCCCTGTCGCCGACTCGCAGATGCGCCCGCTGACGTCCAATCTCCCCGGACACGCCGATCTGAGAAGGGACGGCTCGTCTGCGCGGCCTCAAGCCGGCCCAGCATCTGATTCCCGGCAAAAGGCAATACGCGATAATGGGGTCTGTGAACGAGGCGCGGAAATGGATTCGGGAGGCTGAGGCCATCACGGTGCTGACGGGCGCGGGCATCTCGGCCCAGAGCGGCATCCCCACCTTTCGGGGCGCGGGCGGGCTGTGGAAACAGTTCCGGCCGGAGGATCTGGCGACGCCCGAGGCGTTCGCGCGGGATCCGAAGCTGGTTTGGGAGTGGTATGACTGGCGGCGCACGCTGATCGCGGCGGTCCAGCCCAACCCCGGCCACCTGGCGCTGGCCGAACTCGAGAGGGCGAAGCCGCGCTTCACTCTTGTGACGCAGAACGTGGACGGATTGCACGAGCGCGCCGGGAGCCGCAACGTGGTCAAGCTGCACGGCGACCTCTGGACGCTGCGCTGCACCGCCTGCGGCCGCGAGCGGCGCGAGGAGCGGGCGCCGCTTCCGGAGCTGCCGCCGCATTGCGGGTGCGGCGGCCTGATGCGCCCCGGAGTGGTCTGGTTCGGCGAAATGCTTCCGCACGCGGCCTGGGACCAGGCCGAGCGGGCGACGCGCGCGGCCGGCGTGTTCCTGGTGGTCGGCACCTCGGCGGTGGTTTACCCGGCTGCCGGCCTGGTTCCGCTGGCCAAGGCCTGCGGCGCCAGGGTGATTGAGTGCAATATGGAAGAGACGCCGTTCTCGGCGGAATTGGACCGCTCCTTTCGGGGAGCAGCGGGCGAACTGCTGCCCCAATTGATCGCATCATGAGAATCTGTTACCTGGACGCTTTCTCGGGAATCAGCGGCGACATGCTCGTCGGCGCGCTGGCCGACGCCGGCGCGGGCGCCCTCTGCGACGGGCTGGCCGCGCTGGGGATGGGGACGTCGTATCGGTTCGAGAAGACACTGCGAGGCGGCATCGCAGCGACCAGATTCCATGTCGAAGGCGGAGAGGGGCACGGTCACCGCCACCTGTCGCAGATCCTCGACCTGATCGGAAAGGCCGCGCTGCCGGAGCGGGCGAAACAAAACGCGGCCGCCGTGTTCCAGCGGCTGGCCGAGGTGGAAGCGCGCGTTCACCAGGTCCCGATCGAGCGCGTCCACTTCCACGAGGTGGGCGCGGTGGATTCCATCAGCGACATCGTGGGCGCCTGCCTGGGTTTCGAGCTGCTCGGCATCGACGAGATCCGCTGCTCTCCGCTCAACCTCGGCAGTGGAACGGTCGAGACGGCGCACGGAGTGCTTCCGGTGCCCGCGCCGGCGACCGCGGCCCTGGTCGAGGGAAAGCCCGTCTATGCGCGCGGCCCGGCGGTCGAGTTGACCACTCCCACGGGCGCCGCCATCGCCACCACGCTCGCCGCTTCGTTCGGCCCGCTTCCGCCGATGCGGATCTCCGCGACCGGATACGGCGCGGGCGCGCGCGATTTCCCCGGGCAGGCCAACCTGCTGCGGGTGCTGATCGGTGAGGCCAGCGGCTCGAGCGAGGCCACTACCGTCTCCGTGCTCGAGGCCAACATCGACGATTCCAGCCCCGAGGTCCTCGGCTACGCCATGGAGCGCCTGCTCGACGCCGGCGCGCTCGACGTCACACTCTCCCCAATCTTCATGAAGAAGAACCGCCCCGGCACGCTGCTGCGCGCGATCGCGCGCCCCGAGGACCAGGAGCGGCTCGCCGCCCTGCTGTTCGCCGAGACGACGACCCTCGGGCTGCGCATCTATCCGGCGGAGCGCCGCGTCCAGGCCCGCCGCACGGTCGAGGTTCGGACGCCGCACGGAACGGTGCGCGTGAAGGTCTCCGAGGAAGGGAATTTCGCGCCGGAGTACGAGGACTGCCGCCGGCTGGCGCTGGCTGCCGGCGTCCCGTTGAAACAGATCCTGGCAGCAGCGAACTACGCCTACATGGCACAATCCCGATGAAGTACTACCTGACCACTCCCATCTATTACGTCAACGCCGCGCCGCACATTGGCCACGCCTACACGACCATCGTTGCGGACGTCGTGCGCGGCTTCAAACGCTTGCAGGGCTACGAGGCGGTGCTGACCACCGGCTCGGACGAGCACGGGGTCAACGTCGAGCGCGCCGCCGGGCGCGTTGGAAAGACGCCCCGAGACTACTGCGACCTCATCGCCGCCGAATTCGAGCGGCAATGGCGGCAGCTCGGGCTGAAGATCGACCATTTCCAGCGCACCACCAGCCCGCAGCACGCGCGCGTCGTCCAGGACCTGTTCGAGCGCTGCCGCAACAACGGCTACATCTACAAGGGTTCCTACACCGGGCAGTACTGCATCCACGACAATCTCTACGTCAACGAGGCCAAGCCCGGCGATCCCTGTCCCGACTGCGGGCGGCCCACCGAGACCATCACCGAGGAGAACTTCTTCTTCAAGCTTTCGGTCTTCCAGGACCGGCTGCTGGACCTGTATGCGCGGGAGCCCAAGTTCATCCAGCCCGAAACGCGGCGCAACGAGGTCATCGCCTTCGTGAAGCAGGGCCTGAACGACCTCTCGATTACGCGCACCAACATCCAATGGGGCATCCCGGTGGCGGGCGAGGCGCCGCATGTTTTCTACGTCTGGTTCGATGCGCTGACCACTTACATGAGCGCGGTCGAGGGCGAGAACCTCTGGCCCGCCGACCTGCACCTGATCGGCAAGGAGATCGTGCGCTTCCACGCCATCTACTGGCCCGCGTTCCTGATGGCCGCCGGCCTGCCGCTTCCCAAGCGCATCTTCGCGCACGGCTGGCTGCTGTTCGAAGAGAGCAAGATGAGTAAGTCGCGCGGCAACATCGTGCGGGCGGACCCGATCCGCCAGGTGATGGGAACCGACGCCCTGCGCTACTTCCTGCTGCGCGAAATCGTTTTCGGGCAGGACGGCGGTTTCAGCTACGACGCGCTGGTGGGCCGTTACAACTCCGACCTGGCCAACGGCCTGGGCAACCTGGCCAGCCGCACGCTGACGATGATCCACCAGTACTGCGGCGGCGCGGTCCCCGCGTGCACCACGGAGGGCGCGATCCCGCAGGTGGCGCGGCAGACCATCGAAGCTGCCATCGGTGCGTTCGAGGAACTGGAGTTCTCCAAGGGACTGGAGGCCGTCTGGGCGCTGCTTTCGGCCACCGACAAGTTCATCGTCGAGCAGGCGCCCTGGACGCTGGCAAGAAAACCCGAATCGCGGCCGCGGCTAGACGCTACGCTCTACACCGCCGCCGAGGTGCTGCGCATCGCGGCCGTGCTGCTCGCGCCGGTGCTCCCGGAATCCACCGCGAAGATCTGGGCGCAGCTCGGAATGCCGGCTCCGCTGGAATCCGTGAAGCTCCAGGTGCTGGCCTGGGGCGGGTTGCAGCCGGGCCAGAAGATCGGCGAGGTTGCGGCGGTGTTCCCGCGCATCGACGCCAGTCAGGCGATCCCCGCGATGCGCGCGCTGGAGGAGAAGGAAACCGCGCGGCAGGCGGCGCTGGTGGGCAAGGCGCCCGCGCCTGTCCCCGCCGCCGAACCGGCGCCCAGGATCTCGATCGAGGATTTCGCCAAGATCGAGATGCGGGTCGGGTTGGTGCTCGAGGCCGAGCCGGTGAAAGGCGCCGACAAGCTGCTCAAGCTGAAGGTGGACATCGCCGAGCCAGAGCCGCGCACGCTGGTGGCAGGCATCGCCGAGTCCTACAAGCCCGAGCAGTTGATCGGCCGCAAGGTCGTCATTGTGGCCAACCTGGAGCCGCGCAAGGTTCGCGGCGTCCAATCCAACGGCATGATCGTGGCCGCTTCCGTCGAGGGCGGCAAGCCGGTGTTGGTAGGGTTCCTCGAAGACGTGCCGGTAGGGGCGCGCCTGAAGTAATGCTGGTCGATTCCCATTGCCATCTCGACGATCCGCAGTTCGACGCGGATCGCGATGCGGTGATACGGCGGGCGCTCGAGGCCGGCGTCGAGCAGATCCTGGCGATTGGCTCCGCGCCGCCCGATCTGGAAGCGGGGATCCGGCTCGCCGAGGCCTGGCCGCAAATTCTCGCGACCGTGGGCGTCCACCCGCACGATGCCGCCAAAGCCACCGAGGGGACCTTCGAGCGGTTGAGCCAATTGCTCGCGCACCCGAAGGTGGTTGGGATCGGCGAGATCGGTCTGGACTACCACTACGATTTTTCGCCTCGTGAAGTGCAGCGCGAGGTGTTTTCCAGGCAGCTCGCGATGGCGCGCAAGCCGGTCATTATCCACACCCGCGAGGCCTGGGACGACACCCTCCGGCTGCTTCGGGAACACCCGGGCGTCGCTGGGGTCTTCCACTGCTTCTCGGGCGGGCCGGAAGAGGCCGAGCAGGTTCTGGCGATGGGTTTCTACATCAGCTTCACCGGCGTGGTGACCTTCCCGAAGGCGCTGCGGATTCAGGAGGCCGCGCGCCGCGTCCCCTCCGATCGGCTGCTGGTCGAAACCGACGCCCCGTACCTCGCGCCCGTCCCCAAGCGCGGCAAGCGCAACGAGCCCGCCTTCGTGGTCGAGACCGCCCGCCGCCTGGCCGAGCTGCGCGGCGAGACCCTGGACCAACTGGCGGCTGCCACCACGGACAACTTCCGGCGGGTGTTCCGGGAAGAATCGCAGGGGCTTTGACTTTCGCCTCCTCTTCGTGTACAAATCGGAGCAGGGAGGTCGACCATGGGCGATTTCCGCGTGGGCCCCGTTGCTCCCTGCGACAAGTACCGCGA
>JBEKWU010000099.1:0-18976 GCA_049512775.1 Bryobacteraceae bacterium | reverse complement strand
ACGGTCCATGAGTAATTAAGGAAGGCAATCAAGAAGAGGCGTCTGCGAGTGCAGACGGAACAAAGGCCAGGTGGGGCCAAATGAGAGCATCAAAAGGGGCCAAATCAGGTTGACAAACGCAGGGGTCCCATTCCAAGTCGACGCAGTTGGGCAAGGCCGAGATGGCAACGGGGGCGGGGGCGGCCGGCGAGGGGGGATGCGGTCCAGCGGCCCCAGATCGACACGCGCGATACTGTTGCCCGAGGGCGTGCCCCAGGCGCCCAAGCCCCGGGCGGGAGGGCGCCGTGCGGCACGGGGGCGTACACGGGGCGCCGCGGATCGGCGGGTGTGCCGCTGCCGCCGATCGGCACCACGGCCACGGCTCTCTCGTAAGTGTTCCGCGGATCCACCTTGTGCTGGGCCCATAACGGCGGAACCCCGACGATTAGAAGACAAAGCAAGACAATGCCAGGCTGTTTCACGCGTATCCTCCGTCAACTGCAAAGAACCATTCTGCATATCTAGTGTTATTCGACGCCAAAGCGTTACACACATGAGCGGAACTGAATCCGAGACTCCCGGGCCGTTGCCACGGCGGGAACCGTTGTGCTCTACTTGGTGTTACCGATGAATGGCGAAATGGGGAGTGTGCGCGAGGGGGAGCCGTCCGCGGGGTCCTGGAAGGCTCTTCCGTGGGCCGCGATGGTATGGTTCGCCGCGCTGCTGGTGGCCTGCTACGCGCCGGTGCTGGCGCGGCTGGTCCGGCAGTGGGCGACCGACGGAGACATGGGGCACGGGTTCTTCGTGCCGGTGGTGGCCGGCTACATTGCCTGGCAGCGGCGGGATGAGCTTCTGTCCGCGGAGGTGAGCCCGAGTTGGTGGGGTCTGGCGGTGCTGGCGTGGGGGGCGTTGCAGCTCTACTTCGCCACCGTGGGCGCGGAGCTGTTCCTGGCGCGGACGGCGTTTATCGTCTCGGTGGCGGGCATGATTCTGCTGTTGGGCGGGGTTCGCATCCTGCGGATCCTGGCGTTTCCCCTGTTCCTGCTGCTGTTCATGGTCCCGATTCCGGCCATCATTTACAACCAGGTGACCTTCAAGTTCCAGTTGATTGCCAGCCGGCTGGCGGAAGGTGCGCTGGCGCTGCTGGGCGTGCCGGTGCTGCGCGAGGGGAACATCCTCGAGCTGGCCAGCCAGAAGCTCTCGGTGGTGGAGGCGTGCAGCGGCATCCGCTCCCTGCTCACGCTGTCCTTTCTTTCGCTGGTCTACGCCTACTTCTTCGACAAGAAGGTGTGGATGCGGTTCGTGCTGCTGGCGGCGACCGTGCCCATCGCCATCGTCGCCAATGCCAGCCGCGTGACCGTCTCGGGCCTGTTGAGCGAAGTCAATCCCCACCTGGCCGAGGGAATGTTCCATGCCGCCTCGGGTTGGCTGATCTTCATGGTCGCGCTGGCGATCCTGATCGCGGTGCACCTGCTGATCAACTGGGTTTACAGGCTATTCCATGCCGCTAAATAGGACCGGATTTTCCTTCCTCGGAAGTAAGTATGCGCGGATCGCCACGCTGTTCGTGATTGCGCAAGTCGTCGGCCTGTACGCCGTCTCGCGCCGCGAGAAAGTGCCCCTGGCACGGCCGCTGTCGGAATTCCCGGCGGCCATCCAGGGCTGGAAGATGGTGGATGAGAGCGGAGTGGACCAGGAGACCCTCGAGGTGCTGCGGGCCGACGACGTACTCTCGCGCACGTATTACGATGCGGCGTCGAATCGCTGGGCCCACCTGTTCGTGGCCTATTTCCAGTCGCAGCGCACCGGGCAGGCGCCGCACTCCCCCAAGAACTGCCTGCCGGGCTCCGGATGGGTGCCCTCGGAGTCCGGGATCGTCTCGATGAGGGTGCCGGGGGCGGCGGCGCCGATCGAGGTCAACCGCTATGTGGTGGCGAAGGGCGAGGACCGGAGCGTGGTTCTGTACTGGTATCAGACGCGGGACCGGGTGATCGCCAGCGAGTACCGCGCGCGGATCTACATGGTGGCCGACGCGATCCGCTACAACCGCACCGACACGGCGCTGGTTCGAGTGGTGGTGCCGGTCCAGGGGAACCAGGTCGAGGAGGCGGTGAAAACCGCGCAGGACTTCGTGGCGGCCTTCTTCGCGCGCCTGCGTCAGCACCTGCCCTCCTGAGGGTCTGGTCCTCCGAACGGATCGCTGAAGTAATCGCTTTGCGGCGCGGAAAAAGTGTCATAATCGCTAATCGGGCGTGCCGGATCCCTCCGCGGGGGGAGGCCTGCGCGCTCTGCGGATAGGACCATGAACCTGGAGGATGTCGCCAAGAAGGCCAGAGTATCCACGGCCACGGTTTCCCGGGTGTTGAACGACGTCGGGCTGGTGAAGACCAGCACCCGCGCCCGAGTGCTCAAGGCCGTCAAGGAGCTGAACTACCACCCCAACCTGCATGCCCGCACGCTGGCCGGCGGCAAGAACCGCACGCTGGGCATGGTGGTTTCCAACCTTGAGAATCCCTTCTTCCTGGACATCTTCCGCGCGCTGGAGGCGGAGGCGCACCGTTACGGCTACGAGGTCCTGGTCGCCAACACCGACTACCGGCCCCAGCGCCTGCTCTCCAGCGTCCACACCATGATGGGGCGGCGGCCGGCGGGACTCGCGGTGGTAGTCTCGGAGATGGAGACCTCGCTCATCCGCGAGCTGGCCCAGGCGGGTCTGCCCATCGTGTTCTACGATGTGGGCATCTCCAGCCCCAACATCACCAACATCCGCGTGAACTACGGGAAAGGCATGCAGCGGATGGTGGAGTACCTGTACGACCTCGGGCACCGGCGCATGGCCTTCGTGGGTCACCACACCAGCCTGGGGCCGCTCAGCGTCCGCAAGAAGGCATTCGTCGACATGATGGCGAATTCCTCCGCCAGCGTCGAATTCACCACCATCGCGGACATAGACGGCCCGGTGGGAGGGCGGCAGGCGGTGCGCCGGCTGCTGGCCTTGAAATTTGCGCCGACCGCTATCCTGTGCGTGAACGACTTCATGGCCATCGGCGTGCTCCGCGAACTGCGGGACCAGGGCTTGTCGGTCCCGGGCGACGTTTCGGTCACGGGCTTCGATGACATTCGGCTGGCCGAGTTCACCATCCCGGCCCTGACCACCGCGCACATTCCACGGGAGAGGATCGGTACGCTGATTTACGAGGCCCTGGTGCCGGAACCGGGCCGCTCGGCCGAGACGGGCCAGGAGATCCTCATCGAGCCGGCGCTCGTCGTGCGCGAGTCCACCGGCCCCTGCCGGACGGGATAGGCCTTCGGATGGACGGGCCAGGACAAGGTTGGAGCCTTATCCTACGGGAGGGTGGGAAATTCCCGCCCCTACGTTAGTAGCGGGTAGCATTCGATAACTGGTGCGCCTGATGCAGCCGGCCAACGACCCCCATCGAGAATACACGCGCCGCTTGCAGGAGCGCCGGGCGGTATCCGCGCTCCTCGATCGGCGCCACATCGCGTTCGGGAACGCCAAAGTGGCGCTCTTCGCGCTGCTGGTCCTTATGGGCTGGATCGCATTCACCTATCACCGCTTCTCGGCCTGGTGGCTGCCGGCTCCTGGCGCCGCGCTGGCCGCGCTGATGATTACGCATGAGCGCCTGATCCGGCAGCGGCGGGCCGCCCGCCGTGCCTGCGCCTTCTACGAGAAGGGGCTGGCGCGGATCGAGGACCGCTGGGCCGGCGCCGGCGAGTCTGGCGAGCGCTTCGACGATCCCGCGCATCCTTACGCGGAGGATCTGGACCTGTTTGGCAAAGGCTCTCTGTTCGAGCTGCTATGCACCACGCGGCTGCGCACCGGCGAGGATACTCTGGCCCGCTTCCTGCTCGAGCCGGCCGCGCCGGACGTGGTGCGCGCACGCCAGGAGGCGGTCGCGGAGCTGCGCCCCCGCCTGGACCTGCGCGAGGAGATGGACCTGCTGGGCGAGGACCTGCGGTCGGGGATCAACCCACGGGCGCTGGCCGCCTGGGCCGAGCAACCACTGACGCTGGATTGGCGCGCCGCGCGCGCGGCCGCGGCCGCGCTGGCGCTGGCCGCGCTGGCGGCGCTGGCGGCCTGGGCCGTGTTCGGTGTGGTGGAGTTCTTCCTGGGGGTCGCGGTGCTGGAAGCGGTGTTCTTTCTGCGCCTCCGCGCCCGCGTCGTCAGCGTGGCCGAACTGGTCGGCGAGCCCGCGTATGGAATCGCGCTGCTGGCCGCGGTCCTGGGCCGGCTCGAGCGCGAACGCTTCGTCAGCCCGCGGCTGGCGGAACTGCGGAAAGCGCTCGATACCGAGGCGGTGCCCCCTTCGCTGGCCATCGCCCGGCTGGACCGGCTGATCGACCTGCTGCACTCGCGCGACAACGTGGCCGTGCGGATCATCGGCCCGCCCCTGCTGTGGACCACGCAGGTGGCCTTCGCCATCGAGGCCTGGCGCAAGAAGTACGGGCGCTCGGTGCGGCGCTGGCTGGCCGCGGTGGGCGAGATCGAGACGCTCTCCGGGTTCGGCAGCTACGCCTATGAGCACCCGGCCGATCCCTTTCCCGAGTTCGTCGAAGGCGAGGCCTGTTTCGAGGGCGAGGACCTGGGCCATCCACTGCTCCCCGAGAGCCGCTCGGTGCGCAATGACATCCGGCTTTCGAGCCAGCTCTGCGTGCAGGTGGTGAGCGGGTCGAACATGTCCGGCAAGAGCACCCTGCTCCGCACCGTGGGGGTGAACGCGGTGCTGGCCCTGGCCGGCGCCCCAGTGCGCGCGCGGCGTCTTCGTCTGACGCCGCTGACCCTGGGCGCTTCGATCCGGACGCTGGATTCGCTCCAGGGCGGGACCTCCCGCTTCTATACCGAGATCAAGCGCCTGCGCCAGTTGGTCGATCTCACCAAGGGTCCCCGGCCGCTGTTGTTCCTTCTCGACGAGCTGCTCCACGGAACCAACTCGCACGACCGGCGAACCGGGGCCGAGGCGGTCATCCGCACCCTGGTCCAGCGCCGCGCCATCGGCCTGCTCACCACGCACGACCTGGCGCTGGCCCAGATCGTCGACCTGCTCGCTCCCCGGGCCGCCAACGTGCATTTCGAGGATCACCTCGAGGACGGCAAGATCACCTTCGACTACCGTCTCCGTCCCGGCCTGGTGCGCAAGAGCAATGCGCTGGAGCTGATGCGCTCGGTGGGACTCGACGTGTGACGGCCGGCCGGCGCGAAATCCGGCATGTAGTTCTTATAATCTAACCGATTAGGTTGAAAGGTCCGGCGCTTTATCCGGGAAGTATTCCGGCTTGAGTAAGTTCTCGAGGGCCCGCCGGATGGCTTGGGGACGGGGCCCCGGCCCCGGCCGCCCGCCGCGGGGACAGTTACAGACGCGGGAAGGCGGCGTGAATAAGTCTCCGGACGCTTTTCATAATCTAAGCGATTAGCAACTGGATTCTTCCGCTCGCTAACCGATTAGTTAGAAGAAACTGGACGTTTGTCGGGAATTCGGTTACAATTACTCCAGACTCGTATCGGAAAGTCTCGCTGTGGTTGGGGGTCTCCGAGAAAGGCGGGGGGCGCTGCCTGCCAGACCAGTGATGAGCACGCGCATGCGCCCCGTCCCGCTTGCCGCCCCCACCATCCCTCCGCCGGCTGGACCGCGCGCCGCCGCGGCCCCCAGGGAGTGAGCCCGCCGTCTTGGTACCGGCAGTACTTTCCAGATCAATTTGCGCCCATGTTATTGCGCCAGCCGCGGTCACCCGCTATACTACTGCCGTTTCCAATGCTCGACCTGGCGGAACCTGCGCAGTTCGACGCGGACTACCTGCGACGCCTGAAAGAGGGTGACCCCGGGACCCAGAGGCACTTCAGCGAGTATTTCGACCTCCTGCTCCAGGTCAAGCTGGCCAAAGGGGTGCGCTCCTGGCAGATGCTCCAGGATGTCCGCCAGGAGACGCTGCTGCGCGTGCTGGAGGCCGTGCGGGAGGATCGGATCAACCAGCCGGAGGGCCTCGGCGCCTTCGTGTGCGCCACCGCGAACCATGTCCTGTGGGAGCACCGGCGGGCTGAGGACCGGGCGCGCCGTGAGCGCGGCGAGAAAGAGCCCGAACCCATCGACGAGCGCATGCAGATCGAGCGCGAGTTGGTCAGCCAGGAGAGCAAACGCCTGGTCGAGAACGTGCTCTCGCATCTTTCCCCCAAGGACCGGAAGGTGCTGCGGCTGGTGCTTCTGGAAGAGCGCGACAAGAGCGAGGTGTGCCGCGAGATGGGGGTCGCGCCCGACTACCTGCGCGTGGTGCTGTATCGGGCCAAACAGCGATTCCGGGAGAGATTCAGCCGGAGCAGGTCGAAAGCGACAGGTAGGTGAAACGGATTTGAAGTGAGATTCACTCTATATATGGGCGGCGTGAGATGAACCACAAGGAGGCGGTCGGGCGGCTGGCAGCGGAGAGGTACCTGCTCGACGAGTTGTCGCCGCCCGAGCGGGAGGAGTTCGAGGAGCACTTCTTCGGTTGCGCCGAATGCGCCGCGGAGGTGGAGGCCGGCGCCGTTTTCGCCGCCAACGCCCGCGCGGTGTTCTCGGAGGAGGCCGGCCGCCACGCCCCCACCCACCACCGGTGGCTGGAATGGCGGCGGCCGGCCTATGTCTTCACCCTCGTGGGCGCCCTGTTGTTCCTGATCGCCTACGAAGAACTGTTGCGGATTCCGAGGTTCCGGAGGGAGTTGGCCCAGGCCACCGCGCCGCGGGCCTATCCGGCATTCTTCTTGCAGCCATTGGCACGGGGCGGTGAACAGGTGCTCGAGGTTCCGAAAACCGCCCCGTTCGTGGGTCTTTCGCTCGACGTTCCGCCGGGCAGCGCTTATCGCAGCTTTGAGTGCGACCTGCGCGGGGGAGGCCGGCTCTCGATTGCAGTCCCCGCGCCCGCTTCGCCCGGAGCGTCGCTCAACATTCTCATCCCGGTGTCCCGTCTCCAGCCGGGTCCGTACGTCCTGATCCTGCGAGGCCGAAACGACGGCTCGAATGCCGGGGAGTTGAGCCGTTTCGACTTCACCATCCGACTGAACTGAGGTGCGATTATGCCGCGATTCATTTACCGAGCGACTGGTGTCGCTGTGGCCGGGCGGATTACCCGGCCGATCGACCGCCAACTGGAACCGCGAGGCGTCTGTGTGCTTCCGGCCAGCGGCGGAACCTTTTCCTCCCGCGACGGAGCCTTCAGCCTCTCCGATCCAGCCTCCGGCGAGTTTCTGCTCTCCTATGACTCGGCCGAAACCTCGATCCAGGGGTACGAGAGCGCCGCGGGGATCCATACCACCGTGATCGTGTCCACGGTGCGGAACATCGACGTGGGCCACGTCCTCCGAGCCGATGAGGTCACGGCCAACCTGACTTTGAACTACGATCTCCAGACCCACCGCGTGACCATCGGCACCGAGGGCAGCAGGTTCGTCAACCTCACCATCGGCGGCGTGGTCTTCGACGTGCCCCTGGACCACGCGCTCGGCCGCGAGGCCGCCGATTACGAGACCTTCCGGAAGAACTATCCCGGACGCCGCGAGAGCGGGGGCAGGATCCACTACGCCCTGGGGCGGCATCCGCGGTTGAAGTTCGACGAATCCGGCAACGGCTACCACCACCAGCCGGGCTTCGGCCGGGTATACTTCGGGGAGTGGAGCGCCGCGCCGTATACCCAGAGCATCACCATGCTGCGGCTGCGGCTGGGCAGCCCGCAGGAAGGGGACGTGGGGTTGGGAAGCGGCGATGGGAACGGGACTCCACCTCCCGAGGGAGGCAACAACCACTAACGGTCGCACGGGCCCTGCTGCCGCTCGCGCTTCTGCTCGCGGGATGCGGCGGGGCTCGCTTGTCTCCGGACTCCCTCTATCAAGAGGTGCGCTCTGAGATTCGCCGGGGGAATCTCGATCACGCGCTGACCCAAGCCGACCGCGGTTACCGGGAGTGGCGCCATCGGCCCGATTCGAGACCCTGTTGGCAGTTCCGGACGGCCAAGGCCGAGGTCCTTCTGGCACAGGGGAAAGCCAGGGACGCTCTCCTGTTGCTGGAGGGCAGTATGCCCGCCGGGCCCGCTTTCCGCGAATTGGCGGTGCGCCAGTTGATGGATCGGGCCTCCGCCAGATCCCGGCTGGGGGAGTTCAGCCAGGCCGAGCGGCTGCTGGAGCAGGCGACCGCCATGGCTCCCCAGGCTGGGTCCCCGACCCTCGAAGCGGAACTCGACCTCCGGACGGGGACCGTGCTGAGCCTCTCCGGCGATTCCGCCGGGGCCGAGCGGCACTATCGCAAGACTCTGGAGTTTGCGCTGGCCCAGCGGGACTTGTATCTCCAGAGCAGCGCGTTGGGGGGCCTGGGATTCAATCTGCTGAAGAGCTCGCGCTTCGATGAGGCGCTCCCCTGGTTCGAAGCGGCGCTCCCGCTGGCCGAAAAGGCCGGCGCCCGGGCTTCCGTCGCCAACACGCTGGGCAGTCTTGGGCGTTGCTACTATGGGCTGGGCGATTTCGAAAAGGCCGATCCATTGCTCTCCCGCGGCGCCGACCTGTTCGGTGAGATCGGGGATGTGTACCGCCGACAGAACCTGCTCGCGGCGCTGGGCGACCAGGCCTTCTACGGTCGTGGCGACCTCCACAAGGCCACTGCCTACTACCGCCAGGCGCTCGAGTCGGCGCGCAAAATCGAAGAGCCGGTCTCGACGGCTCGGTGTCTGGAACGCATGACCGAGGTGGCTCTTGCTTCCGGAGACCTGGTCTCCGCCGAAAAGCACAACCGGGAGGCGCTGGCCTTGAGCCGGCAAATCGGGGTTCGCAACCTGGAGCTGTGGGCGCTGTTCGCACAGGCGCAGATTCAGTCGGCGAAACGGGAGTTCGCCGGAGCGCAACGGGGTTTTCGAGAAGTCATCGCCGCGGCCTCCGATCTCGAGGACCGCCAGGCCGTCTGGGAGGCCCACACCGAACTCGGCAACCTCTACGCTCAGACCCGGCGCTGGGGCGAGGCGGACCTCGAGTTCCAGGCCGCGCTCTCAACGCTCGAGCGGACGCGCGCCAGGCTCGCGCGGGACGAGTGGAAGCTCAGCTTCCATTCCAGCGCCAAGAAGTTCTTCCAGAGCTACGTGGATTTCTTGATGGCCCAGGGGCGGAGCGAGCGCGCGCTCGAGGTGGTGGAGTCGTCTCGTGCCAGGATGCTCGCCCAGAAACTGGGGGTCCTGGAATCCACGTTGCGCCTGCCCGGCGCCTCGCACTTTCGGGAGATGGCCCGAGCGCTGGGCGCCACGCTGGTCTCGGTGTGGCTGGGACCGAGGAGGTCCTTCGCCTGGGTGGTGACGCCGGGGAAGGTCGAGTCCTTGGTCCTGCCCGGCGAGGCTGAGTTCACTACCGCGGTTCAGGCCTACCAAGGTGCGATCCAGAGCCTGCGCGATCCGCTTGAGACAGCCAACCCCGCCGGGCGCCGGCTGTCCGAGCTTCTGCTCACCCCGATGGCCCGATATGTCCCTCCCGGGACCAGGGTGATCCTGGCGCCGGATGGCGCGTTGCACGAGTTGAACTTGGAGGCGCTGCCCGCGATCTCGGGGAAGCCCCATTACTGGCTGGAAGATGTAACTTTGTTAATCGTACCCTCGCTCGCGCTGCTCGCTCCCGGGAGCCGCGCCAAGAGGACGGATTCGAATTCCCTCCTCCTGATCGGTGGCGCGATCCCTCCCGCGGCCGAGTTCGCTCCGCTCCCCGATGCCGACAGAGAGATGGAGAGCCTCCGGCGCAGGTTCCCGAGCCTCGTTCTGACCGGCGCCCAGGCCTACCCCGCCGCGTATCGGGAGGCGAATCCCGGCCGGTTCTCGTTCATACACTTCTCGGCGCATGCCACCGGAAATCGCGAGAACCCGCTCGAATCGGCGGTGATTCTGTCGAGGAAGGGCGAGGCCTACAAACTGTACGCTAGGGACGTGATTGGCCTGCCGCTGCGAGCCAGGCTGGTGACCATCTCCGCGTGCCGCAGCGCGGGCGCCAGAACTTACTCCGGCGAGGGGCTGGTCGGCTTTGCCTGGGCCTTCCTGGAAGCCGGAGCGCAGAACGTGATCGCCGGTCTCTGGGATGTCAACGACCGCTCGACCGCTGGCCTGATGGATCGTCTCTATGCCGGGATCGCCGCCGGACGCACCCCCGCCACGGCCCTCCGCGCCGCCAAACTCGATCTGCTCAAATCCACGGGGCCGTACCGCAAGCCCTACTACTGGGCGCCATTTCAGGTCTTCACCCGGGCGCCGGCCTTCTGAGGGCCTGTCCTGAGGCTTCTTTTCCTCCTTAGATTGGTGAAACGCTTGGCCCTCGGGTTTCACTAATATTACGGAATCTCCTTTGCGGACCCAAGTTGCGGCCCTCTGGCGCCGATCTCCTGCGGGGGAGGCCGGGCTGGCGCGAAGTTGCCGGGGTTTGGTCCACACCGGCAGCCGCAACTTGGGACTTTTTTGTAGGCATGCCCTCTCGAACGTTGCCTACGGTGCTGGTGCTTGAGCACGAGCCTCAAGTGCTGCGTGTGCTGGGGGATATCCTCGCCCGGGCCGGGTTCACCGTTCTTCCTGCCAGCAGCGGTGAGCGAGCGCTCCGGCTTTACGAGCAGCACCGCTCTGCGGTCGGCCTGCTGGTGATCGACGACCTGCCCCCCGAGATCGAGCAGCTCGCCAGACGGCACCCCGGGTTGAAGGTCCTGCGGCTGTCGGGCTTCGCGGAAGGACAGTTCGCCAACGACCTGCCGGTGCTTTCGAAGCCATTCACCCCCGCCGCGCTGGTAGAGGCGGTCCGCTCCGCGCTCAGCACGCCGGGCGCGCTTCCCTGAACGCCCTGGCAAGCCAGAAAGTTCCTCCCAGCGGTCCCGCCTGAAGTAAAATAGAGACCCGTGAACATCCTGAGGCGCTTGCGCAAGCTGGACGTCCTGCGCCTGGGCTTCGGCGGGATGATCGCTCTGCTGGTGTTCTCGGCCCTCGAGGCCTACCGGATCCAAGTCAGTGCGTCCCAGCATTCCGCGGAGATCCACCGCCGCTTCGCGCAGAAGGGCACGGCCCTGTCGCAGATCCGGCGGCTGCTGTTCCTGGGTTCCATTTACACCCGCGACGTGTTCCTGAGCTCGCGGCCCGACCGCGCGGCGGTCTTCAAGGCCCAGATCGAGAGAATCGAGGGCGAGGCCCTCAGCTCGCTTGGCGACCTCGAGCGGCTCACCGGCCCCGACCAATCCACCTCCGAACTGAGGCTGCACGTGCAGGGGTTCTGGTCCATTCTGAAGTCCGTTCTGGACTGGGCGGAAGGTGACAGCCCGGCCCGCGGCTTCGATTTCATCCAGCGCGAGGTGGTGCCGCGGCGCAACCTCGCCTCCGAGTTGCTGAACTCTTACACCGAGGCCAACCAGAGCGCCTTCGCCAACAGCCAGGCCGAGTTCGACGTGAACCGCCGGGCTGCCGCGGGCCGGCTGATGCTCACCCTCGGCCTGTCCCTGGTGCTGGGGCTGATGGTTGCGTGTTTCAGCCTCCTCCACGCGACGAACCTCGAGCGGCAGAGCGTGCGGCGGCTCGAGGAGGTCACCCGGGCGCGCAGGGATTTCCAGCACCTTTCGGCCCGGCTCGTCGAGAGCGAGGAGGCCGCCCGCAAGCACCTCTCCCGCGAACTGCACGACGAGATCGGCCAGACGCTGCACGCCCTGCGCATCGAGATCTCCCACGCCCAGGCCGCCTGGAGGGCGGGGGAGCCCGCCGCCGAGGCCCGCTTGGACCAGGCCCGCGCCTTGGCCGAGAGGACCGTCCAGACGGTCAGGAACATCTCCCTGCTGTTGCGGCCGCCGCTGCTGGACGACCTGGGACTCGGGCCGGCCCTGCAATGGCAGGCCGAGGAGTTCTCGCGCCGTTGTGGCATCCCCTGCACGCTCTCCGAGGACGGCCTCGCGGACGCCCTCCCGGACTCCCACAAGACCTGCGTGTACCGCGTGGTTCAAGAAGCCTTGCACAACTGCGAGAAGCATTCGGGGGCCTCCAGCGTGCGCATCCTGGTGCGCCAGGCGCCGCGGCAGCTCACCGTGGAAGTCCAGGACGACGGCCGCGGCTTCCAGGCCGGCCCGGATGGCATCCCCGCCGGGCCGGGCGGGATCGGCATTCTCGGCATGCGGGAGAGAGCCGCTACGCTCGCGGGCTCGCTCAGGCTGGATTCCGCGCCGGGCTGCGGAACGCGGCTCACGCTCTCCCTTCCATTATCCGAGGCGGCCGGCGAGGCCGCCCCCGGCCCCGTGGAGATCCCCGCCTGATGCCTGTCCGGATCCTGCTCGCCGACGATCACGCCATCCTGCGGAGCGGCCTGCGCCGGATCCTCGAGAGCTACCCCGGATTCGTCGTGGCGGCCGAGGCGGCATCCGGCGCGGAGGCCGTCGCTCTGGCTCGCGAGCACCAGCCCGACGTGGCCATCGTGGATGTTGGCATGCCAGGCTTGAACGGCATCGAGGCGACCGCGCAGATCCTCCGGCGGTCGCCGCTGACCGCCGTGCTGATCCTGAGCATGCACAGCGACGAACGCTACGTCGTGCGGGCGCTCAAGGCGGGGGCCCGGGGATACCTGCTCAAGGACTCCGTCGAGCGGGAGTTGGTTCAGGCGATCCAGGCGATCCACGCCGGCGAGACGTTCTTCAGCCCGGCCATCGCCAAGGTGCTTTCCAGCCGGGATGCGCTGGCGCCCCGGAGCCAGACGGTGGAGGACCGCTACGACCTGCTTACCGAGCGGGAACGCGAGATATATCAACTGCTTGCCGAGGGCAAGAGCAACAAGGAGATCGCTGCGCTGCTGTGCCTGAGCCTGCATACGGTGGAAACCCATCGCACGCGCGTGATGGACAAACTGGGGCTCCACAGCGCCGCCGAGCTCGTGCTGAGCGCGGTACGCCGGGGGCTGGTGGGGCTTCCATGAGCCGGGCGGAATACAGAATCTTCCGTATGGCCAACCCGTCGCGCGAGCGGTTAGACTAGTGGCCTAAGGGTTGGGTGTACGTCCCGGAAACCGGGCGGGTGAGTCCGCTGTCGGGGAAGCAGCGGGGTCCTCCGTGGTCCTCATGGGGAGTGTGCGAAAGCCCTCCCCGTCCTTTCTCCGCCTCGATTCTGTCCTACAATGAACTTCTGACACCGGGAGGTGGGTTTTGGCACAGCTTGGGTTTCTAGGTTTGGGGATCATGGGCTACCCGATGGCCCGGAACCTGTTGCGGGCGGGGCACCGGGTCGCCTTGTGGTCGCACACCGCCCACAAGGCTCGACAGCTCGCCGAGACGGAGAACGGGATCTGTTGCGAGACGCCCCGGCAGGTGGGAGAGTTCGCGGAGTGCATTTTCCTTTGCGTGGGCGACACGGCCATGTCCCAGCAGGTAATCCTGGGAGAGAACGGGGTCGCCCAAGGGGCCCGGCCCGGCGCCGTGGTGGCGGATGCCAGCACCATATCGCCGGAGGAGAGCCGCCGCATCGGCGAACGACTCGCGGCCCAGGGGATCCATTTCCTCGACGCCCCCTGCACCGGATCCAAACCCGGGGCCGAGAAGGGCGACCTCACCTTCATGGTGGGTGGGGATCCGGAGGTGTTCCAGCGCATCCGGGCTTTCTTCGATCCCATGGGCAAGCAGCTCTACTACTGTGGCGGGCCGGGCCTCGGCCTGCACGCCAAGCTGACCCAGAACCTTATTCTTTCCAATCTATTGCAGGCCTTCAACGAAGGCCTGGTGCTGAGCACCAAGGCCGGCCTCGACCCGGAGCTGATGCTGGACATCCTCAACCACAGCGCGGCCCGCTCGGGGCTGATCGCCTTCAAGGCGCCCTATGTTTTCGCCCGCAATTTTGAGACCAACTTCGCCCTAAAGTGGATGCACAAGGACGTCGGGCTGGCGCTGGAGTCCGGAAAGGAACTCGGGGTACCCCTTCCGCTGACCGGCCTCACTCAGCAGATGTTCCAGGCAGCCCTGGCCCGCGGCTATGGCGAAGAGGATTTCTGCTCTGCAATCAAGGTCTTAGAGGAACTGGCCGGGATCGAAGTGAAGCGCCGCTGACAAAAATACAGAATTCTGTTGCATTCGGATCCAGGATATTCTATTATTGGAAGTAAGCCGGGGAGGCAACTCCCACCAAAGCGAGACTAACCTCTAAATAAAGACCCCTGAAGCAATCCTCCCCGGCACCTCAAAAAGAAAGTTCCCCCCCAACCAGGAAAAACTGTTGAAAAGTGCAACAGCGAGAGTCCCCCAGGCGGGGTAGTTGCCCGACGGTGCCCCGGCCGCCTACTGCTTTCCGGGTTGGCGGGCGGGCGATTCCGGCTCGGCCGCGCGTTTGCGCCGCTCTTCCAGGAGCTTCTGCGTTTCTTCCTGCGCGCGGCGAGCGGCGGCGCGCTCGCGGTCGCCGTCCCCGGTCCGCTTCAGCCGGTAGTAGACGGCGGCCAGCGCGGCGTGCGCCTCGGAGTAGTTCGGATAGTCGCGGACAAGCTGCTCGAGCTCCTGGCGCGCCTGCTCGCTCAAGCCCTGCATCGAGTGGATGGAGGCCCGCAGATACAGCGCTCCGGGATCGGCCGGCCGAACCTGCAAGGCCCTTTCGACGTGGCCCAGGGCCTCCTCGAGCTTGCCGTCCTGTTTCGACAACATGGCCGTCTCGACGTTGGCCGCGAAGTCGTAGGCGTTCCCCTCCAGCTCTTGCCGGAACTGCTCCGCCGCCAGGTCCGGCTGCCCGATTTCCTTGAGCACCAGCCCGTACAAGGAGTGCGCGCCGGGAAGATTCGGATTCAGCTTGACCGCGTTTTCCAAGTACTTGGCGGCCGCCAGGTTGTTCTGCCGGAGGTACTCGCTCTGGCCCAGAAGGTATTCGGATTCGGCCGACTGGCCATCGCGCAGGATCCGGTCCAGCAGCACCTGGGCCCGGTCCGTGCGGTTCAGCTTGAGCAGCGCCATTCCCAGTGCGTAGACCACCGCGTGATCGTCGGGACTGTCCTGCTCGAACGGCGTGAGCAGGTCCACGGCTTTCTCCGGCTGCCCCGCCTGCACCAGACAGTCGGCCAGCAGGAGGGCCGACTTCGATTCCAGCGGCTGCATTTTGTGCAGCGTCTCGAGTTCCCCCACCGCTTCTCTAATCCGTCCCAGCTTGTAGTACGCCAACGCCAGGTTCATCCTCACGCGCGGGTTGTTCGGCAGTTGCTCCAGCGCCGCCCGGTATTCCTGGATGGCTTCGGCAAACTGCCCCGATCGCACCAGCGCCGCGCCCAGATTCGAACGGATTTCGGCGGCGTGGGGGTACTCCTTCAGGAACTCGCGATACAGCCGGATGGCGCCGGCCATGTCGCCGGCCTGATAGGCTGCCGCGGCGTTCCGCAGGACGTCCGGCGCCGGGCTGTCCTGTCCAGCGATCGCGCCGGCAGGCAAGGACAGCACCGACAGCAGCAGGGCCGGTAAGACGATGTGCTTCACCTGACTTCCAATTGTAGTGCCGCCGCAGCCCGCAAGACCACGCCTTACGCGCCAGCGCTACCTGGCCGCGACGACGTAGTGCACGCTCTCGGTGGCCGGCTGGCTCCCTTGCACCGCCGTGATCCTCAATTCGCAGTTCCCCGGAAGGGTCGCCGCACTCACGACCATCGGGATCGCCCCGCTGGCCTCCGCCGGCGGAAGCTCGGCCGTCTGTTTCGCCAGCAACCGGCCGTCGACTAGGAACTCTACCTGGATCATCGGCTTCTCCGCGCTGGACTGGTCCGGGTAAACCACGAAGTACGCTTGCGGCTTGGCATCCGGCGTCAGGCTCGTTGCCAGCGACGGAATCGCACGCCTGCCCTGAAACACCAGCGGATCGGAAGCCTCCGCCTCGCCCCCCGCCGGCTCGACCCGCTCGACCAGCAGGACGCTGCTCAGACCGACTCCCCGGTGCGGCCCGGGAACCTCGATCGGGATGACGTTCGCGCTCGCCGTCCTCCCTTCGCGATCCAGCACCGCGGTTTCGACGGTGTAACGGCCGGCGGGAAGGCCGACCGGATGCGTGTACGTCACGCTGCTGGCGCGGACCCCGGCCAGGCTCGCTTCCGGAATCTCATACGGAGCGTCCAGGCTGGATTTATCGACGATCTGCCCGCTGGCATCCTTCACCAGCGCGAGCAGGGAAAGATGCAGCTTGCGCGTCTTGTGGTCCGGCTGGGGCGTGGCCGTCAGGCTCGCTCCCGGCACCTCGAAAGCCAGGCTGGTTTGCGCTTTCCCGCCACCATTCCCGAACCGGAAAGCCGCGGCCCGGAAATCGAAGGCATGCGGCAGCGGCCGGGCCTTCAGCGCCGCCAGGGCCTCCGCCTCAAACGGCTCCCGCTTCGCTGCGCCGCGCAGACTCCGCCGGCCAGCCTCCGGGAAAACCGGCAATTCGCGCGCCTCGCCCTGCTTCCAGTCTTCGGGATTGGGCGGCGGTTTGAATTCGTTCGTGCTGAAGACCCGCCACTTTTCGTGCGGGCCGGCTACCGACAGAACCAGCGCCACCAGGTAGCGAGGTCCCTGGAAGTAGGACACCCGGATGCGGTGGACCCCGTAGCTCAGCGCCACTCTGGCGTAAACAGTCTGGGGTTCATGGATGCCGTCGTTGTCGATCGCCACCCGATCATCGATGTAAAGCTTCGCGCCGTCGTCGGAGGTGAGGGAAAACCGGTACTCGCCGGGTTTCTCGATCCAGAAGCGGCCGGTATAGTCGATCACGAACCACTCGTACCGGTTGGTGACACCGGGGAAACCTTCCGAAAACTCGCGGGGCCAAACGCTTAGCGAGGCGGTGTAGATCGAACCGGCCGGCTTCAACGCCTCGAACTTTGGAAGCATGAAGGTGCCCGGCGGCACGAAATAGATCCGTCCGCGAAGTCCGGCCGGAACCACTACGGTAGTTCCGAAGGTGGGAATCGATCCCTGTTGGGAAGGGGAATCCTGAGCCCAGCACAGGCCCAGCAGGAGGCACGGCGCCGCCCGGCTACGGATCGAACTGCGGCGCCTGCCCGCCATGCTCTAGCGATTGTACAGCTTCGCGGCGCGCGCGCGCCTGCGGGCCAGCCGCTCGAGCGCTACTTGGCGGCGATCGCGTAGTTCACGCTTTCGGTGGCCGACTGGCTCCCCTGCATTGCGGTCATCCTTAGTTGGCAGTTCCCCGGGCGCATCGCCGCACTGACCACCATCGGGATCGCCCCGTTGGCCTCCGGCGGCGGAAGCTCGGCCGTCTGCTTCGCCAGCAACTGGCCCCCCACCAGGAACTCGACCTGGATCTTCGGCTTCTCCGCGTTGGATCTGTCCGGGTAGACCACGAAGTACACGTACGGCTTCGCCTCCGGCGTCAAGTTCGTGGCCAGCAACGGAACCACGCGCCGGCCCTGGAACACCAGCGGATCGGAGGCCTCCGCCGGCCCGCTCGCGGGTTCGATCCGTTGGACCAGCATCACGCTGCTCAGTCCGATTCCCTTGTGCGGCCCGGGACTGTCGAACTCCGTCACGTTGGCGCTCGCCGTCCTGCCTTCGCGGTCCAGAACCGCGGCTTCGACCGTGTAGCGGCCCGCGGGAAGACTGACCGGATGCGTATACGTCACAGCGCCGGCCCGGACGCCAGGCAGGTTCCCGGCCGGGATATCGTAGGGAGCGTCCAGGCTGTACTTATCGACGATCTGGCCGTCTGCGCCCTTCACCAGCGCCAGCAGGGACAGATGCAGCTTGTGCGTGCCGCCGTCCGGCTGGGGCGTGGCCACTAGGCTCGCCCCAGGCACCTCGAACGCCAGGGCGGTCTGCGAATTCGCGCCGTCGCTGCCGAACCGGAAAACCGCCGTGCGGAACTCGAAGGCATGCGGCATTGGCCGGGCATCCAGCGCCGCAAGACCCGCCGTCTCGTATCCTGGCAGCGTCGCGGAACCGCCCAGGTAGGGTACCGCAAAGTATCCGCTGCGGCTCTCCGCGCGCAGATCCGCCCGCGCCGGCTTCACTTCGATCTTGCGGAAACGGCCGTCGTAATTGCTCGAAACCGGACGGTACGCGACCTCGTAATGCGACTCCAGGTCCTCCACAATGCGTTGGAACGGCTTGTGAAACTCGCCCGTGTTGGCGATCAGGAAGCCGCCCGTGCCGTCGGCCAGCGCGCGCAAGCTGGCCTGAACGTCCGACGTGCGCACCGCGTCGTGCATGTTGTCCAGTTCCCGGCTCTTCTCCCGCATGGCGCCCAGGGAGCTCCCTTGCTCGCGCTGTGTCCGGGACACGTTCGCAACCCGGCCCAACCCGAGGTTGCCGGGCTGCGCCGAGGCGATCCTCTCGTCCAGCCCCCTGGCGTCGAGCGCATACACCGTGACGCCCAACCGGTTCGCATTGGCGAGAATGGACTGGAACCGGTCGGGGTCCCCGGTAGTTGCCAGTCCGGTGGTTAGCAGCAGCACCGTCTTGCGGCCCGGCAGCGCGCCCAGGTCGTTGATCATCGCAATCACCTTGTCGGTCTCGCGCATTCCCGAGATGTAGCCGAAATCGCCCCGTTCCCGGGCCTGGTCGCCGCGCAGGAGGTTGGCGCCGGTCCCCGTGGACACTTCCGCTCCCGCGATGACGCTGCGGCTGACTTCGCCTCCCGAGATCCGCACCACCGTCGAGGCGCTGCCAGCCGCCCGGTCCACCGTCGTCGTGGTCGTCACCTGGGTCGGGTCCGCGGATACAAGGGCTTCCGACGCCCGGGCCAAGTCCACGCTGCGCCCGCTGAAAACGTTCTGAAGGGCCTGCATCAGTTCGCCGCGGTCGTTGGTGAACCGGTACACCGCCTTCAGGCGATCGTCGAGAACGAAAAGCCCGACGTAGTCCTCCGGCGGCAACTCCCCTTTGAGAAACTCCTGCACGATCTCGATGGCGCGCTTTCGGGAGACCGGATCCAGGTTGTGGAAAACGATGCAAATCGGGTTGACCGCCCGCAACGGCCGCGCCGCCACGGGAGCCGGTTTCGTCTCGCTGCCCGGCGTCTCGCGCGGCGCTTCGCG
>JBEKWU010000098.1:0-19238 GCA_049512775.1 Bryobacteraceae bacterium | reverse complement strand
AGCAGATCGACCAGGAATTGCTCCAGGCGCTTTCGGCATCGCTCGACTTGCGCAGCGGTCATGCCCAAACATAACAGGCCTGTTTTGGTTTGTCAATACGTAACGTAGTAATACTAGGAGACCCTATGAAGGCCATCCGCTGGATTCTTCTTCTGGTCGTTCTCCTCGCCGCCGCGCTGGCGGCGTTCTGGACCCTGCGCTCGCGCGGCCCGGTCCGGCTCACCACCGGCTACCAGGCTGTCCTGCTCTCAAACGGCAGCGTCTACTACGGTAAGCTCGAAGCGCTGGGGAGCTCCTATCCGGTTCTGCGCGACGTCTTCTATGTGCCGGTAGGAGTCGATCCCAACACCAAGCAAACCAGCAGCGTTCTGATCCCCCGCGGCAAGGAGTGGCACGGGCCGGACTACATGATCCTGAACGCCCGCTACATCCTGTTGGTGGAACCCGTCACGCGGGGCTCGCGCGTCGCCGAACGGATTGCCAAAGCCCCCAAGTGAAGCGCTCTTTGGCGCCCCTTCTCACCCCGTCGGCATCGCGCTCTGGCCCGAAGGCGCCGCCGGCTGGGATCCCCCTGGCCCCGAGGCCCGGCGGCAGGCTTCCACTTGGTACGCTGGCGCCAGAGCGTAAGCCCCGCTCGCCAGGAACCAGAGGTACCAGGTCGTGGCCATCAGCGGCACTGGCACTGGGCTGTGCCCCGAGAGCCACACCGCCACGTCCCCCGCAAACGTGAGGAGAATCGCCGCCGTAAACGCGCCCCAGCACCGCGCGATCAACCCCCGGCCCATCTTCAGCGCCGAGCGCCGAATCAGGATGGCCTCGATCAGCAACACGCTCAGCAGCGGATCGTTGACCAGGTTCACGGCCTGCTGAAAGCTCACTGGGGTCGCCCGGGCCGCCAGCACCGGCTCACAAATCTCCCAAGCGCTGAAACCGGCCGCGACGCCCATCAGCAGCCAGTCCCAGCTCCCCGGGCGGCTCTGTACCCCGGATCGACGGTAGATCCGCAGCGCCAGCGTGAGTCCCAACACCAGCAGCACCGTCTGAGCCGGTCCACCCAGGATGAGCCGGCCCCGCAGCCAACCCTCCCCGGCCATTTGCGAGAGAATCCCGCTGGCCAGGTTGCACGCTGCCGCCAGCGTCAGTACCGACCACACCAGGCGCAGCGGCTCGCCACGCGAGAATTGCCCCCGGGCCAGGAGGCTCAAAACCGCTCCCGCCAGGTTCAGGGCGATGACCGTAAACGTGCCGGGATAGTCGAAGAACAGTGGCAGCCACTCGGCCCGGCTCGTCCCCAGCCAGATCACCGACGCCCCGCCGCACAAGAATGCCCCACCCGTCGCCCAAACCACCGCGCTGGGTAGCGCAACCCTCGAAGCCAGCAGCCGGCCCCTGCCGATCGCCTCGAGCACTACGCCGTTTCTGGGGCGAGGCACAACCGCTGGTCGCCTCCCTCCAGAATCTGCCGCATCACCGCGCCGGCGGCCTTGCGCCCCAGGAATGCCGTCAGCAGCGGCTCCACGGCGGCGATCAGGCTCTCCGCCGGACGCCGCGAAAACGCAACCTTCTCCAGCAGCGCCGCCGTCTCGGCGCCGAAATACAACTCCAGTTCCGCCCCGATCCTGCGCCTCAATTCATCCAGGTTCGAGGGCTGCGCCTCCGCGCCCTCCGCGGCAGCCGAGCGCTTCCACTCCTGAATCAGGCTCAGCACCCGTTCCAGTCCGTCCTCTGGCGGCACGCACTGCGAGCGAAACTGCGCGTCGGCCGCAAGCGACAACTCCCATTCGGCCGAAACCCGCTCGGCCTCCTGGGCGCATCTGCGGCATGTTTCCAGGTGTCGCGCCACCTCGCGCGCCTCTGGTTCACCCAGCTCCCGGTCTCTATATGCCGCCAGCGTGCCCGGATCAGGGTGCATGAGGAAGCTCCCGCTCGGCAAACAGACGGGGCCGCATCAGCGCCTCGCGGTCCTCGCGGATCTTCTTCTGCGCCCGCGCCAGCAGCGCCCCAACCGTCCCCGAGCGCAGGCCCAGCACTTCCGCGATCTCCCCGTAGCGTAACCCTTCGGCCCGCAACCGGAAGCACTCCAGTTCGCGCGGGCTGAGCAGTCCCCACAACCGCCGCGACATTTCCGCAGACCGGTACTCGGACTCCGGATCCGGCCGCGCATCGGCCCACCTCCGCACCGCTTCCAGGCCCACTTCCTTGCGCCTGCTCGACGCTTTCAGCGCATCCAGCAGCAGGTTCCGGACTACCTGGAACAGCCACGCCTTGGGCCGCTCCACCGGCTGCCCGCCGCTGCGCGCCACGAAATAGCGCAGGAACGCCTCCTGCACCCCATCCTGGGCCGCCTCGCGATTCTTCGCCAGCACGAACCCATATCGGAACAGCCCAGCCGCGTTCTCCCGATAGAGCCGGACCACCTCCTGCTCCATCGTACCCACACACCAACGCGCCCCTTCGGGCGAAGGCAGATTTTCGATCACTCGCTTTGATCTTAGTACGCCCCGTCGGCGATGGACATATTTACTTTGGTTATCACCGTACTGGGAGCCCATTCCCTTCACCGCCGCTATCCCCTAGAAAACAGCGCCTGTTCCCTCCCTCGCGTAAAGAATCCGCCCTCCCCAATCGTCTTCCCTACTGACAGCACGGGCTAGGGGGAATCCCTGGCTTCCACCGCTCCGGGCCGCAGGCGAGCTCCGGGGGCAGGCTAAGGAGAGAAAGGCATGGCCTCACAAGCGACAAGCCGCCGCAGAACGCGGCAAGGTGGGCAGGAGATCATCGAGTTCACTTTCCTGCTGGTTCCCGTTCTCGGCTTCCTCTTCCTTACCATCGACATCGCCTGGATGGTCTTCACCCGGGCCACCCTTCAGCACGCGGTGCGCGAGGGCGCCCGCTACGCCGTCGTGAACGGTCCCGCCTACCTGAGCAACCCCACGGGCGAGACGACGGTGGTCAAGGATCGGGTGAAGCAGTTTGCCTTTGGGCTTCTGACCGGGAAAGACGACCAGATCCTCGTGACCTGGTACACGCAGCAGCCCAACGCCACAACCGGTCAGTACGAGTACGTAATCGCGACCGGCACCGGCGCCAATAACTCGGGAAACCTCGTCGAGGTGTCCGTGGAAGGTTATTCGGCTAAGTCGCTGTTGGGGGTCTTCCACGATCTGACCCCATTTGTGTTCGCCGCCCGCTCGGCCGACCGCATGTGACCCCCGGCGGGCTCGGGAGATCAACCATGTCCGATACCAAGCCAACTCAATCCGGCGTGGCGGCCATCGAGTTCTCGCTCTCCTTGCTGCTTTGGCTCCCGCTCATGCTGGGTACCCTATTCTACGGCGCCGAGCTGATCCGGGACTTGCAGGCGGTTCAGTTGGCCCGCGACATTGCCAGCATGTACGCCCGCAACGTGGATTTCTCGCAAGCCGCCAACAAGTCCTTTGTCGCGCGGCTGGGCCGGGAACTGAACCTGCAAGTCACCGGTGGCAGTGGGGTGGTCATCCTCACCACCATTCAGTTTATTTCGAAGAATGAATGCAATGTGCTTCCTACCGGGACCGCCTGTACCAACCTCCTCCATTGGGTCGTGACCCAGCGGAATACCGTCGGCGACACCTCCCTGCGCCTGAGCAGCTACACCAGTGACCCGATACCCTCCACTCTGTTCGATAGCTCCGGGAAGGTCCTGAGCAACGCTTCCCCAAGCTATCCCCTGTACCTGACCGATTCCCGCTTGCAGTTGAACACGAACTTCAACGCCACCGGGCTCACCGTCCAAACCAACTCTTCCAACCTGCCCGTGACGGATTCTTCGGGGCTGCCGGTTGCCTATGGGGCTGGCACCTCGGTTTACGTCGTTGAGGTCTATTTCAAGTCCACGCCGGTTCCCGGGTTCCGCAACAACCCTGGCCTCTACGTGGTCACCATTTCCTGAGGGCTATGCCAATGAGCGAAATGAGAGCCAATTCCCGCCGTCGCCAGCGGCAGTCGGGCGTGGCCATGATTCTGCTGACCCTGATGCTGATGTCGGTGCTGCTGCCCATGGTGGCCCTGGCCATCGACGTGACCATGTTGTACGTGGTCAAAGCCAAGCTCCAAGGGGCCGTCGACGGCGCCGTGCTGGCCGCCGGGCGCTCCATCACCGGCGCCGTTACCCTGGCGGCTCAAACCCCCAGGCTCCAGAACATCGCCCAGCAGTTCCTGAAAGCCAATCTGCCCCAAGGATACTGGGGGGCGACCGCGCCCGTGATCGAAGGCTCCGACTGCACCACCGGCGCCGGTTGCGTGAATGTGTTCCAGAACCTGGACACCAAGAAGATCTTCGTCACCGTCACCGCCAGTGTGCAGGTCCCGCTGCTGTTCGCCCGTACCATTTGGAACAAGGAGACCAGCTCCTTCAATACGACCTCCACCGTGCGCGTCACCGGCCAGGCCCTGCGCCGCTGGGTCCGCCTCGTGCTCGTGCTGGACCGGTCGTCATCCATGGCGGGCGCCCCGCTCACCGCCCTGAAGGATGCCGTGACGAACTCGGATCCGCAGAAGGGGTTTGTGACTAACTTCAGCGAAGATCGCGACCAGATGGGACTGGTGGTCTTTGGCGGCAGCGCCATCGTCGCCTACCCCCCCCGGGACCCCACTATCGCCGATGGCGGCGGGAATGGCCCGGACCAGCTCTTCAAGAGCCACTCGCCGAACATCGTCACGCTGGTCAACCAACTCGCGTCGGGTTCGAACACCGGCACGACCGAAGGGCTCATCCTGGCCTACCGGGAACTCCAGAAGAGCCCGCAGCCGCTCTATCTGAATGCGATCGTATTGTTCACCGATGGCATGCCCAACGGCATCACGGCGGTCTACAATGGAACCACTAGTCCTTCTGTCCCCAGTGTGATCAAGACCCCTGGGTGCACTAACTATAGGCCCACCGACCCGCCGATCGAAGGCTGGATGGCGCAGTGGGGCGGCTACGCCGATGCGAACGGCAACGGGGTCGGGATCTACAGCATGATGCAGAACACAAGGAAGCACACTGGGACTACCAACGACCAGGATGTGCAGGACTGGATGGCCTTCTCAGGTACTGAGGCCCAGCTCACGGCCACGCAAAACGCGGGCGGTTGCCATTTTCTGTCGGGCACAAACCCGGAGCACAGAATCGGCGAGGATCTGGTGTCGTTCCCAATCCAAGATGTTTACGGAAACGCCACCAACACTGCCGATTACAGGAATGCGAAGATCTACCACAACATCAACAAAGCTCTGGACATGACCGCGGTCACAAACGCGTACCAGATTGGGCTGATATCCTGGAACGCCACGTTCAACGCGGCGAAGACGATCCGCTCGGATACTTCGCTGAAGCCGGTGATCTTCTGCATCGGGTACAACGGAGGCGACGAAATTGATCGCTCGTTGATGAAGCGCATCGCCAACACGAACCAGGACTTCCAAACCTGGGCGCAGGATTCCCGGGGACAGTACCTCTTCAGCGACTATGACCCCACCTCCACCACCGGCAGGTACTACGAGGCCGCCACCCCAGGCGCGATCGCTGCCGCTTTCCAGCAAGTGCAATCCGAGGTCCTGAGGCTGAGCATGTAAGCGCCTGGCGCCTGGCGAGGATCGCTCCGCCGGAGTGTGAGAGAATCGGGAGTCGCACCCATGGCCAAGATTTTCCCGTTCCAACCCTATCGCTTCGCCTCGAAAGCCGGGCCTCTCGACAGTCTGGTCACCCAGCCCTATGACAAAATCACCCCGCGGATGCGCGCGAGGTATCTCTCCCTCAGCCCCTACAATCTGGTGCGCGTCATCCTGGGTGAGCGATTTCCCTCGGATTCCGAAACCGGCAACGTCTACACCCGCGCCGCCCGCTACTTGACCGACTGGATCTCCTCCGGCATCCTGGCGCAGGACCCCGAGCCGGGCCTGTTCGCCTGCTTCCAGGAGTTCTCCTGCCCGGACACCGGCGAGCGGCTGCTGCGCAAGGGCTTCATCGGCCTGGGCGCCGTGGAAGATTACGCCGTGGGAACTGTCCACCGCCACGAGGAGACCCTTTCAGGCCCCAAAATAGACCGCCTCGAGCTGCTCCGCCACACCCGCGCGCACGCCGGCCAGCTCTTCATGCTCTACCCGGACCCGCTCGGCGAGATCGACCGCATCCTGGACACCGTCGCTCAGGCCGGCCCGCCACTCGAGGTCGTTGACGAGTACCAGGCCATACACCGATTGTGGAAGATCTCCGACCCGCGGCTGATCGCCCGGATTCAGCAACTCATGGCGGACAAGCGGCTGCTGATCGCCGACGGCCATCACCGCTACGAGACCGCGCTCGCCTTTCGCAACCAGAATCCCGATCTGGAGGGCGCGCGCAACGTGATGATGACCTTCGTCAACCTGCACTCCCCCGGCCTCAGGATCCTGGCCACCCATCGCGTGGTCCACAGCCTCGACCGGTTCGACGCCGGGGCCTTTCTACACACCGCCGGACAGCGCTTCCACCTTACGCCGTTAGAATCCCTGGAGGCGCTGCGCCGGGCCTGGGCCGAACCGCATCCGGAGGCGATCCGCATCGGCGTGGCGCTCTCCGGCAGCCTGTCTCTGCTCGACGCCGCGCGCGAGCCCGGCGCGCTCGACGTAAGCTTCCTCCACCAGGCCCTGCTCCAGAACCTGCTGGGACTCGATGAGGCCGACATCCGCGAGCAGCGCCATCTCCGCTACCTGCGCGGACTCGATGCCGCGGTCGATCAGGTGCGCTCCGGCGCGGCCCAACTGGCCTTCCTGCTCCAGCCGGTTCCGGTCTCCGAGGTGGCACGCATCGCCTTCGCCGGCGGCGTCATGCCCCAGAAATCGACCGACTTCTACCCCAAACTCCTCTCCGGCCTCGCCATCTACAAGCTGGATTGAACCGGTGCCTTTCCGAGCCGCGCCAGCAAGCGCGTGCAGGTGTATACTTCCACTCGCCAGGGACCCCACGCTGGAACTCCCGGGCCCTCAGTCCCGATAAGGAGGCCGGGCTTTGCGCCAAGCCGATCACTACATCATCCGGGCCCTCCCCTCCGACCCGCATGGAGTCGAGAACCTCATCCGCGCGGTCCTCGCCGCCAACGGCTACGAGCGCGGAAGCGCCTCCGTCGATTTCGCCGTCTCTGCATCTATTGACGAAGCCTACATGACCGCCCTGGCGCTCAACCACGAGCGACGCATGGGGCGTCCCATCGACCGCATCCGCTCCCGCCTCCACAGTTTCAGCGGCGCCGCCAGGGGAATGCTGCTGGTTGTCTTCCTCCACGACCCGGAAGCTTTCATCTTCCGCCCGTCGGGGGAGGCGGCGCGGAACATCGACGAATTGGTGGGGCTCTGCGAAACGCATCCCGACGAGGCCGCCCGGCATCTTGCCGCGGGCCACTTTGCCGGCTGGGTGCGTATGCCTTTTCATCTGCGCTGCGAGCTGGTAGTGATCCAACACGAGGAGACCGACCCGCAAGCCGCACTCAAGCGCTTCATGGATGTTGCTACCAGCCGTAGAAAACCAGTCCCTCACTTTTTCAAACTGGGGCGCCAGGACAGCCAGTGGCACTACTTCTCTTTGGACTCGTATCTTCGCCACCTCGATAGCGTTCTCGAGGACCAACAGTGGGACTCGCAGCTCCACTGGGGCGTCGATGGGAAACTGCCTCCTGGTCCGGGCCGCCTGATGAGCGTGATCCTCGACGAGGCGCGGGAAGAGCACTTGCTCAATTGGCTGCGTGGATTGGGCCACACGGACCTGGCGCGTTGGCTCGCGAGGGAAGCAGCCGCCATGAAATCCGGTGAGCGGCCGCTACGCACTGATCGGGACGCCGAGGTTTTCCTTGCCAAAATCCGCGCCTTCCTGGATCTCCAGTCCAACGGCCCGAAGTGGCGGCTCCTCCCTTCCCTCTCCGGCTATGTTTGCTCCCTCGCCAAAGCCCTGGATCACGAGGACTGGGACCGGCGCCTGAATCCTTCTGTGGACTGGGCCTTGCCCCCCGGTCCGGAAAGGTTCATGGCGGTCCTGCTCGATGACATCGACGGTGGTCTGACCCCATGGCTTCGCAGCCTCGGACACCACCATCTGGCAGTGTGGATCGCACGCCAGGCAAGCGCCCTGAAAACGCGCAAAGACCGCCCCGTCGCGAATTCGCGGGCCCGCCGTATCCTTGACGCCATGATCGCCTTCGACCGGGATCCCCACGGCCGTTTCCTCGGCCTTTTCGAGCGGTGGCGGCTCACGCGCGCCGCCAAGACCCGGCCCCCCAATTAACGCGAACCGCCGGAATTGTTGCGGCTGCTCCTTGCGATTGCTGCGCCGCCGCGCCCACTGGCCCTATACTAATTGAGGCGCACGTACTCCACTTATATGCGCGGAACCAGGACCGGATTGCAGTCGTTGCTGATCGCCTTGAGCGCTCTGCTGGCGCTGTATGCCTTCTTCTGGTGCGTTCAGCGGGCCCCCGAGGCGCGCATGCCCGTCGCTCTGGCTGCCGCCGCCGTGGCTCTGATGCTCGCTGCATGGATGCTGCTCTGGCGCACGGTCATGATGGACATCGCCGCCCGCAAGCGTGCCGAACAGTCGTTGCAGGCCGCCCATGAGGCTCTCCGCCAGGCCAACGACGCCCTCGAAACCGTCATCCAGGCCGCCCCGCTGGCCATCTTCGCCTTCGATCTCGAGGGCAACGTCACCAGTTGGAACCCCGCCGCCGAGCGCATGTTCGGCTGGAGCCTGGAAGAGGTGCTCGGCCGCCGCCTGCCTCTGGTCGCGGACCGCGACCTGCCTGCCTTCTACGATCGCATCGAGCGCGGCAAGCGCGGCTTGAAGATGAGCGGCATTGAAGTCACCCAGCGCAAGAAGGACGGCTCCTCGCTCCAGATCAGCTTGTGGGTCGCCCCGCTCCGCGACGCCTCCGGCGCTCCCAGCGGCTTCATCGCCCTGGCCGCGGACGTCTCCGAGCGCAGACTCCTCGAAGAACGCCTCCGTCAATCCCAGAAGATGGAGGCCGTCGGACGCCTGGCGGGCGGCGTGGCCCACGACTTCAACAACCTGCTGACCGTCATCACCGGGTACGGCTACATGCTGCTGGATGAAGTCGGCGCCGCCGAACCGCTCCGCGCGAGTATCGAAGAGATCCTTCGCACGGTCGAACGGGCTGCCGCGCTCACCAGCCAATTGCTGACCTTCAGCCGCCACCAGGTCGCCCAGCCGGTCGCACTGGACCTCACCTCCGTGGTGGCCAGAATGGATCGCATGTTGCGCCGGGTGATTGGCGAAGACATCGAGTTGGTCGCGGACCTGAGCCCCAATCTGGGCAAGGTGAAGGCCGACCCCGGACAGATCGAGCAGGTGATCCTGAACCTGGTGGTCAACGCACGCGACGCCATGCCCGCCGGCGGGAGGATCATCATCCGCACCGCCGACCTCGAACTCGGCTCCGAGGAGGCGCGCCCCCGCCCCGCCTCACCCGGCCCCTGGGTGCTGCTCTCGGTGGCCGACACCGGCCAGGGCATGGACGAGGACACCAAGGCCCACCTGTTCGAGCCGTTCTTCACCACCAAGGAGCTGGGCAAGGGCACCGGCCTCGGCATGTCTACCGTCTACGCCATCGTCGAGCGCAGCGGCGGGGACATCCTGGTCGCCAGCCAACCGGGCCAGGGCGCCACCATCAGCATCTACCTGCCCCGCGTCGAGGAAACCGCCGAGCCACGGCGCGATTCCACCCCGCCCGCCGGCCCCGAGCGCGGCGCCGAAACCATCCTGCTCGCGGAGGATGAGGACGCAGTGCGCAAACTGGTCCTCGAAGTGCTCTCTCAGCGTGGCTACACCGTGCTCCAGGCCTCTGATCCCGAAGAGGCCCTCCAGCTGTCCCTCCGCCACCCCGGCAGGATCGATCTGCTGCTCACCGACGTGGTGATGCCGCAGATGAGCGGGCGCGAACTGGCCGACCGTCTGGCCCCCTCCCGCTCGGATATGAAAGTGCTTTTCATTTCCGGCTATACCGAAGATGCGCTCCCGGGCAACTGCTCCCAGGCCGCCCTGCTCAAGAAACCCTTCACCCCCGCCGCCCTCGCCCTCAAAGTCCGCCAGATCCTCGACAACCACCCGTAGCATAAGGCTCCAGCCTTGTCCCCCTCCGGTCCCAACCGGTTTGACACAACCCCGCTTCCTTCGCTAACCTAAGAGTTTCGAAGACAAAGGAGCGGACCAGTCTGTCCACGAACACCGAGTTTCCGTCCCCGAAGGAGATCACCCGCGCCTGGCATCTGCTGGACGCCCAGAGCGAATCGCTCGGGCGGGTCGCCAGCCGGGCTGCGATTCTCCTGATGGGGAAGCACAAACCAATTTTCTCCCCTTTCCTCGACACCGGGGATCACGTCATCGTGGTCAACGCCGCCAAGGTGCGGCTCACGGGTCGAAAAGAGGACCAGAAGGTCTATCGCCGGCACAGCGGCTATCCGGGCGGGCTGGCGTCGGTGGGCGTGAGGAAACTCCGCGCGGCGCATCCGGCGCGGCTGGTCTATGAGGCCGTCGCGGGCATGCTTCCGAAGACCAAGCTCGGCAAGCACATGCTCCGCAAACTGCGAGTCTACCCGGGCGACAAGCATCCCCACCAGGCCCAGCAGCCGGTGGCTCTGGCCCTGGCCAAGTAGAGCGAGAGAGGACTTTGAGTGGCAGCACCGAAACAGTATTTGGGAACGGGCCGGAGGAAGACCTCGGTGGCCCGCGTTTTTCTGCGGCCCGGAAAAGGCCAGATTTCCGTAAACGGCCGGGCTTTTGAAGACTATTTCGTGACCGAAGCCTGCCGCACCGTGGTGCGCCAGCCGCTGCTGGCCACCGAAACCACCGAGCGCTTCGATGTGCTGGTTCTGACCAACGGCGGCGGCGTGGCCGGGCAGGCCGGAGCGGTGCGTCTGGGCATCGCCCGGGCCCTGGTCGAGTCTGACCTCGAGCTGCGCCCCAAGCTGAAGCAGCTCGGTCTTTTGACGCGCGACCCCCGCAAGCATGAGCGGAAAAAGTACGGCCAGAAGGGCGCGCGTAAGCGGTTCCAGTTCTCCAAGCGGTAATGAGCGCTGGCCGCCGTGGTGGTCCTTCCCTTCTCTCCGGGCACGCAAATTTCGCTTTGGAGCGCGTACCCGGCGGGTAAACCGGTAGTTCGGACATAGGAGGTAGTTTGCCGTCGATTTCCATGAAAGAATTGCTCGAAGCCGGCGTTCACTTCGGGCACCAGACCAAGCGCTGGAATCCAAAGATGAAAGAGTATATCTTCGGTGAACGCAACGGGATTTACATCATCGATCTCCAGAAAACCCTGAAGCTGTTCAAGGAAGCCATGCGCTTCGTCGGCGAGATGGCCGCCCAGGGCAGGAACGTCCTCTTTGTCGGCACCAAGCGCCAGGCCCAGGAAGCCGTTTCCGAGGAGGCCGCCCGCTGCCAGATGTACTTCGTCAACCAGCGCTGGCTGGGCGGGCTCTTGACCAATCACATCACCATTCAGCGCTCCATCAAGCGTCTCAAAGACCTGGACGCGCTGGCCACCGAGGCCGGCTATCAGGGCCGCTCCAAGAAGGAGATCACCCGGCTGGAGCGCGAGCGCAAGCACCTCCAGCAGAACCTGGCCGGCATCAAGGAAATGCCCGGCCTGCCCGACTATCTTTTCGTGATCGACTCCAACAAGGAAGAGATCGCCGTCCGCGAAGCCCGTAAGCTCGGGATTCCGGTGGTGGCCGTCGTGGACACCAACTGCGACCCCGACCAGGTCGATTACCCCATCCCGGGCAACGACGACGCCCTGCGCGCCATCCGGCTGTTCTCCAGTAAGATCGCCGATGCCGTCATCGAGGGCCGCGCCCTGGCCACCGAGCAGGAGTTCACCGCCGAGAAGATCGTCGCCGACGAGACGCCCATCGAGGAGATTCCCGAGTATACCCAGTACGTCGACCCGCGCTACGCCGCGCAACTGATGTCCGAGAGCCTGCCCGACGAGGATCTGCTCTCGGCGTCCCTGCCCCGCAAGGGCCCGGTTTCCGAGACCAGTGAAGAGGTCCCGGCGCGGGAAGAGAAGCCGTAAGTGGGGCAGGCGCTTTCGCCTGCCTCAACGTCAATCTTAGGAACAGGTAGGACCAAATGGCGGAAATTACCGCACAACTCGTCAAACAACTGCGCGAGCGCACCGGCGCCGGCATGATGGAGTGCAAGAGCGCCTTGCACGAAGCCCACGGCGACTTGGCCCAGGCCGAAGTGGTTCTGCGCAAGCGCGGCATCGCCTCGGCCGCCAAGAAGGCCTCCCGCGCCACCAGGCAGGGTCTCATCGGCAGCTACATCCACCCCGGCTCCCAACTGGGCGTCCTGGTGGAAGTCAACTGCGAGTCCGACTTCGTGGCCCGCACCGATGAGTTCAAGCAGTTGGTCCACGACATCGCCATGCAGATCGCCGCGGCCGACCCCCGCTTCATCCGCAAGGAAGACGTCACCCCCTCGGTGCTCGACAGGGAGCGCGACATCCAGCGGGCCCGCGCCCTGGCGGAAGGCAAGCCCGAGAAGATCGTCGACAAGATCGTCGAGGGCCGCTTGAGCAAGTTCTATGAGGAGGTCTGCCTTTACGAGCAGCCCTTCATCAAGGAGAACACCCTCACCGTGGGCCAGTTGATCGCCACCAGGATCGCCAAGACCGGCGAGAACATCGCCGTCTCGCGCTTCTCCCGCTTCAAGCTGGGCGACCGGGACGAGCCCGCCGCGCCCCCCGAGGCCTGAACGGATTCATCGTGGCCCGCTACGACCGCATCCTGCTCAAACTCAGCGGCCAAGCCTTGGCCGGCGCGGCCGCTTTCGGCATCGACGCGGACCGGGTGCGCTCCCTGGCCGCGGAAGTCGCCGCGGTGTCCCGCGCTGGCGTCCAGCTCGGCCTGGTAGTCGGCGGCGGCAATTTCTTCCGCGGGGTGGCCGCTGCCGCCAAGAACATGGACCGGGTGACCGCCGATCACATGGGAATGCTGGCCACCGTCCTCAACGCGCTGGCCCTGCAGGATGCCCTCGAGCGGCAGGACCTCCCCACGCGCGTCATGACCGCTATCGAGATGCGCCAGGTCGCCGAGCCGTACATCCGCCGCCGCGCCGTCCGCCACCTCGAGAAGGGGCGTGTCGTCATATTCGCCGCCGGCACATCCAATCCCTATTTCTCCACCGACACCGCCGCCGCCCTCCGCGCCCTCGAAATCCGCGCCCAGGTCATCGCTAAGGGCACCCGGGTCGACGGCGTCTACGACAAGGACCCGCTCCAGCACCCCGATGCCGTGATGTTTCCCGAAATCTCCTACGTCGAGGTCCTCTCCAGGGCCCTCGGCGTCCTGGACGCCACCGCGGTCGCGATGTGCCGTGAGAACCAGCTCCCCCTGGTGGTCTTCAACCTCGCCGTCCCGGGCAACATCATGCGCGTCGCCATGGGCCAGCCCACAGGTACCCTGGTGCGCTAGACACCGCACCCGCTCCCATGCGAGCATCGGATTTTAGGAAGGTTCTATGAAACCAGGACATGCTGAATCCGTTGCACCGGCGTTCAAGTCCGTGAAAGAAGTGGAAGCGCACGCCAAGGGGCGCATGGAGAAGGTCCTCGGCGACCTCCAGCACGCCCTGGCGGTCATCCGCACCGGCCGCGCCTCGGTGAGCCTTCTGGACCCGGTCAAGGTGGATTACTACGGCACCCCCACCCCGCTGAACCAGGTCGCCACCCTGCACGTGCCCGAGGCTTCCCTGATCACGGTGCAGCCCTGGGACGTCTCCCAGATCGGGGCAATCGAGAAGGCCATCCGCAGTTCCGACCTGGGCTTGAACCCCTCGAACGACGGCAAGCTCATCCGCGTGCCGATTCCGGCGCTGACTGCCGAACGGCGCAAGGAACTCGTGAAGCACCTGAACGGCGTTGCCGAAGACCACCGGGTGAGCATTCGCAACATCCGCCGCGACGCCAATGAGGCGCTCAAGAAGCTCCTCAAGGACAAGCTGATTAGCGAGGACGACGAACGCCGCGCCCACGACGAGGTGCAGAAGCTCACCGACGCCTGCATGCAGAAGCTGGATCAGGCCGCCAAGTCCAAAGAGAAGGAAGTTCTGGAGCTCAAGTAACACGACACGCCGGACGTTTTCCACCCAATTCGCCTGGCTCACCGCCGGTCTCGCGGCCTCTCCCGAGATTGCCTTGGCCCAGCGTGCCTTGGCGGGGCGGACCTTTCCGCCCGGCACCGTCTGGCTCAACGCCAACGAGAACCCGGATGGCCCTCCCCGGGCGGCCCTCCACGCAATCAGCCGGTTCGCCGGCCAGACCTGGCGCTATCATTTCCAGGCCTTCCGCGATTTTTACGCCGCCGTGGCCCGCAGCGAGCGCCTCGAGCCCGAGCAGATCGTAGTGGGCGCCGGCTCCACCGAGGTTCTCAACCTGGCGGTCCTGGTCTTCACCTCGGCCACCCGCCCGCTGATTACCTGTCATCCCACCTTCGAGGCGCCCGCCGAAACCGCCCAGGCCCTCGGGCGCCCCTGCCTGACCGTGCCGCTTACCCCGTCCTACGCGGCCGACGTCAAGCGCCTGGCGGCCGAGGCCGATCGGGCTGGCGGCGGCCTCATCTACCTCTGCAATCCCAACAACCCCACCTCTTCGCTCACCCCCACCGAGCATCTTGCCTGGCTGGTCTCCAACCTCCCCCGCGATACCGTGGCCCTCATCGACGAGGCCTACCTGCATTTCGTGGAAGACTGCGACTCGCGCAGCGCTCTGGCCTGGGTTCGCCAGGGCCGCAACGTCATCGTGGCGCGAACCTTCTCCAAGATCTACGGCATGGCCGGGCTGCGCGTCGGCTTCGCCTGCGGCAAGCCCGAGCTGATCCGGCGGATCCGGCCCTTCCGCAACAACGTGATCTCCATCCTGAGCGCCCGCGCCGTCGAGGCCGCCCTCGCCGAGGCCCCCAGCATCCTCCCCCAGCGCCGGGCCAGGCTCATCCGCATCCGCAGCGACCTGTGCGCCTGGCTGCGCAGCAGGAACTTGCGCTACATCGAGCCCTACGCGAATTTTGTGATGATTGACGTCGGGGATGCCCGCCGCCTGGCGGAGCTCCTGGCCCAGAAGAACATCGCCGTCGGCCGGCCGTTTCCCCCGCTGGACAACCTGCTGCGGGTCTCAATCGGCTCCCAGTCCGACATGGCCAGGTTCAAGCAAGCCTTCCCCGTAGGATAGGGCTCCAGCCCTGTCCCCTCTACATACCAGCCATGTAATTCTTACTGCCGCCCGACGCCCTCAGACTGTTTCACTGTGGCACAATCTGCCCACGCGTGTGTCCGGATGTCACTTTCTCCCAAGCTTCGGCGGCGAGGAAACCATTGCCAGACCAAGGCTAACTATCACCAACATCGCAAGAATCCCGGCTACAAACATACTGTCCACCCCTACGATCACATCAAGTTGATGCACGCAAGGGGCCAAACGTTGCAGGAATACTCAGCGCTTCAGCCCGGCCTGCCAGTTGAACACCACCCGCAACACCGCAGGCTCGGGGGTTTCCACCGGCTCCAGCACCAGGAAGCGCTGGCCGTCCGGAGTCACATCGTAGCGGAGGGTGCTGGACCCAAACGCCGCCCCGCCGATACGAAGAATCGCACTCTCAGCCCCAAACTCCGGCCCCTTGGCGGTCCAGCGGATCGGCGCCGCCGTCAGCATCCCGTCCGCCGCCCGGTAGTAGAGCTCTTTGCCATCCCTCCGCCAGCGTGGATCACGACCGCCGTGAGTGGAGACCTGCGACTTGACGTCGCCCGCCGGGAAGCTTCGCACGTACACCTCGAAGCGCCCCGATTCGTTCGAAGCGTAAGCCACCCATCTGCCGTCCGGTGAGAACCGGGCGTCATAGTTGGAGAATGGGGTCTGGAAAATGGCGACCGGTTTGCGATCGCCGTCTAGCGGCACGACCTCCAACTCGTCGTTCCGCCATCCGAGACGGACACTGCTGACCAGCAGAAATCGGCCATCCGGCGACCAGTCGATCGGAACACGATTACCCGGCGCGTCTGTCAGGCGCTCCTCCTCTCCGGCGCCGGTGGCGCTCCTTTGGCACACAACCCGATCTCGCTTTGTCAGGACCGCATAGGCGATCCGCCGGCCATCGGGAGACCACACGGGTGCGCTGGCTAGGCCGCCAAAGGTCAGCCGGGTCGGTACCCCGCGGGCAATTTCAACCTGCCAGATGTCCGAGTCCTGGCCCTCCGCTCGCGTAAGCGCAACCCGCCGGCCGTCGGGAGAGATCCGCAGCCCGACATAGACGCCGGGCTGGGCCAGCGGGCCCAGCATCTTACCTTCCCGGCTGAACCACGTTAGCTGGAAGTGAGCGAGTCGTTGGGAGCAGTACACCAGCGTTCCATCGGTGGAGACCGTGAAGGACGCCCAACTGATAACACGGTTCCGGAGGACATCTTCGGCCAGGGGTACGGCCTCTCCCATGAACTGAGCCCGGCCGGCATCGAACGGTTGCGCGACCAGGCTGTTTCCGCGCATCCACAGCAGACAACTGGGCCAACGGCCCCTCTCGGGCACATACTGTGCGTTGTGATCGCTGTTCACCAGCCTGATTGCCTCGTGCGGCCGGTCGAGCGAAGCGAGACAGACGGCGCTCGCCTCGGGGTTGCTGCGGCGGTCCAGGTAAATGAACCGCCGGCCATCCGGCAGGAACTGCGGCCACCGGTGAGAGGCTTCCGGATCATTCGGCGTCTCCAGCTTGGCCAGGAGTACGGGTGTGCCGCCTGAAGCGGGTACTCGCATCAAGGGGGCGAGCCGATTTGGCGGGGCTAGCAGGATGTCCCCATTTGTGTTCCAGGCCCCGCCCCGGGCTGCCACTCCCTCGCAGATCACTCGAGGCAGGCCGCCGGCGACGTCGATCTTCTTAAGCTGCTCCCGAACGAAGAAGCCGACCGTCCGGCTGTCGGGGGACCAGAAAGGGAACAGAGCGCCTTCGGTGCCCGGCAGCTCGAGGGCCGAGGAGGAATCCAGGGGTTGCAGCCAGAGCTTGGTTTTCCCGTCGGTGACTCCCACAAAGGCCACCTGGCGTCCATCGGGGGAGATGGCGTGGCCTTCCGCTGTCGAAAACTGAGCTCCAGGCGGCGGCGTGAGTGTGAGCCGAATAGGGCGCAACTCGGCCTCCGATCCCCGGGAACTCATCCAGGCCCAGAAAGCGAGCGCGAGGACCAGGGCGACCGCCGCCGACGCGGCCAGCCGGCTCCATTTCGGGGCCCGCCGGGCCACCGGCTTCTCCTCAAGGGCCCACTCCAGTTCCCTCTTGATATCCGCCGCCGACTGCCACCGCTCCGCCGGGTCCTTGGCCAGACACGCCCGGATCAGATCCTCCAAGCGCGGCGCCGGCGGCCGCAACTCGATCGCCGGGGGATCCTCCTTCAGGATCGCCGCCGCCAGGCTGGTGGGGCTGTCGCCCGCGAACGCCCTGCGGCCCGCCAGCATCTCGTAAAGCACTAGCCCCAGCGCGAAGATGTCGGCGCGCGCGTCACACTCCTTACCCTCGATCTGCTCGGGAGCCATGTACGGAAGCGTGCCCATGACCGCGCCCGTCTCCGTCAGGCTCTCCGTAACGGCGCGGGGGGCACCCGGCGGCTCTTCCCGCAGCATCTTCGCCAGCCCGAAATCCAGCAGTCTCACTCCGCCCGAAGTGATCATCACGTTTCCGGGCTTCAGGTCGCGGTGCACGATGCCGTGCGCGTGCGCCGCCGCCACCGCGTCCGCGATCTCGATCCCGTAGCGCAGCGCCGTCTTGAGCGGTGGCTTGCCCTTGCGCAGGCGCGCCTCCAGCGTCTCGCCTTCTACGTACTCCATCACCAGGTAGTCCGTCCCCTCGTGTTCGCCGATGTCGTGGAGGCTGCAAATGTGGGGATGGCTCAGAGCCGAGATGGCGCGAGCTTCCCGCTGGAACCGCTGGCGCCCGCCGGCCCGGTCCGTCAGCCGGGCTTGGAGCAGCTTAATCGCCACCGTGCGCCCCAAACGCGTGTCCGTGGCGCGGTAGACCTCCCCCATCCCGCCCGCGCCAACACATGCCTCGATGCGATACGGCCCCAGTTCGGCACCGGCGGCAAGCCGCGGGCCCATCTCGGCGGGTGTCTCTTGGGGCCTATCGAGCAGCGAGTCCTCGGCTTGCTCGTAGCGCAGCAGCGACTCCACCTCATGCCGCAGCTCCTGGTCGTCGCCGCAAGCCTCGTCCAGGAATGCGGCGCGCTGCTCCTGGGGCCGCTCCAGCGCGGCATGGTAGAGCTCCTCGACCCGCCGCCAGCGTTCCGGGGTCATGGCAAAGGTTGGCCTTCCTTGTATGTACTACTTATTCCCCGCCGGCGCAATGGCTAAGGCGGACAGCACCGACGACATGCTACCCGCGACGGCTCTCCGTCGAGCCCGAGCCGCAAGCGCGAGCCCGGCATGAATCAGGCTGACGTCCTGCGCCGTCAGCCTGAGCCGTCCGGCCATCATCGCGCTGTAATCCGCGGTCCTCCAGTGCGCTTGCATGACGCCCGTTTCCGAGTGTCGCGCCACCCCCTGGAGAACGTGGATGATCTCATGAGCCAGCACGTGCCCGAAAACTGCGCCGGCCTCGAACTGGACTGCCCCCAGCACTGGCGCGATCCGGTCATAGAACACCGTCACGCTTCCAGGGTCTCCCCCATACGGCAGGGCGCGCGCGAACGCCTCCGGCGGCAAGTCCGTGGGCGCCTTCTCCGCCAGCGTCAGAATGATCGTCCGGGCGCAGCGGCTGGGTTCACGGCGCGCACTCGCGGCATCCGGAGCGGGCAACGGCGTCCCCGACACCCAGCGCAGGCGCACGCCGGCCTGTGCCAGAATCCTGGTGGCCGTCTGCTTGCCTTGCGCCAGCAACGGCAGCGGCGCGACGTGCCCGCCTACCAGGTACACCGTGACCTCCGGTTCGATCGCCCCTTCGGTCTCTCGAGCGCCAGCGTCGCAGCTCGCCAGGGCCGCCAACCCCAGCATCGCCATCCTTGTTCCGATCCTCATGCTCGCCTCCCGCGGCCACCCGGCCGCTTCATCCGGGTAAGCGGGAAGCGCGCTCACGAGCTACAAAGGCCTGTCAAGTCATTTAACGATGTAACCGAAACCGGTCTTGGTTGGGTCATTTAAGAATGTAACCGTGGGCGGAGGTGTACACCGACCTGAGGTGTATGTTTTTCGGGCCGACCAACGGGA
>JBEKWU010000097.1:0-20088 GCA_049512775.1 Bryobacteraceae bacterium | reverse complement strand
CGGCCGCCGCGGGATAGGCTGGGCCAGGCCGCGATCTGGTAGAATAGGCGCGCGGGCCAAAGGAAACACGATGGAAAAGCCAGCGCAGAACATCCAGGAAGCGTTCCTGAACAACGCGCGGAAGGACAAGACCTTTCTGACGATCTACCTGATGAGCGGGGTGAAGCTGTCCGGACGCATCAAGAGCTTCGACAAGTACTCGCTCATCCTGGAATCCAACAGCCAGGAGCAGTTGATCTTCAAGCACGCCATCTCCACCGTTGTGATCTCGAAGACGAGCCACGCTTTCGCGGCGGCAATGGGGCCGGGCGCGGCGGGAAACCCGCAGGCGGGCAGCCCCAATCTGCCGGAGCCGTCGGAGAGCTGACATCCCACCAGCCCACGCCGTGCAGGAACGCGCCATTCTGGTCGGCCTGGAAGTGAGGGGCCGGGCAGGCAACCGCCGCATCAACGCAGCCGGCCCATTCGACTACTCCGCCGAAGAATCGCTGGAGGAGCTCTCCAGCCTGGCGCGGAGCGCGGGGGCGCTGGTGGTGGATCGCATCCTGCAATCGAGGGAACGGCCGGAAGCCGCCACTTTGATCGGCTCGGGGAAGTTGGAAGAGCTGTCGCTGCGGGCCCAGGCCGAGGATGCCGAGGTGGTGATCTTCGACCACGACCTGACGCCGACCCAGCAGCGCAACCTGGAGCGCGCGCTCGAGCGCAAGGTGGTCGACCGCACCCAGTTGATCCTGGACATCTTCGCACGGCGCGCGCGCACGCGGGAAGGACAACTGCAAGTCGAACTGGCCCAGTTGAACTACTTGCTGCCGCGGCTGGCCGGGCGCGGGGTGGAGATGTCCCGGCTGGGCGGTGGTATCGGCACGCGGGGTCCGGGCGAAACCCAGTTGGAGACCGACCGGCGGCGGATCGCGCGGCGCATTGCCAAGATCCAGCAGCACCTGGAGGCGGTGCGGAGCGGCCGCGCCGTGCAGCGGCGGCAGCGGCAGGCCGTACCGCTGGCCACGGCGGCCCTGGTGGGCTACACCAACGCGGGGAAGTCCACGCTGTTCAACCGGCTCACCGGCGCGGACGTGCTGGCCGACGCGCGCATGTTCGCCACCCTGGATCCCACAGTGCGTTCGGTGACCCTGCCCTCGCGCCGGCGCGCCCTGTTGAGCGACACCGTCGGCTTTATCCGCAACCTGCCGCTCACGCTGGTGAAGGCCTTCCGGGCCACGCTGGAAGAGGTGCGGGAGGCGGCCCTGATCCTGCACGTGGTGGACATCGGCTCGCCTCACGCCGAGCGCCACATCGCACACGTCGTCAAAGTGCTGGCGGAGATCGGCGCGGCCGAGACTCCGCAGCTCCTGGTGCTCAACAAGATCGACCTTGCGCCCGAGGGGCCCAGCGCCGCCGAGGCGCTACGGCGGCGCGTGCTGGCGGGGGCGGGCGCCGAGTTCCAGCCGCGGGCGGTGCCGGTTTCGGCCCGCACGGGGCAGGCGCTCCCCGAACTCCTGGCGGCCGTCGATGAAGTTCTGCCCTTCGACCGGGTGGTGGCGGCGAGGTTCCGCTTTCCAGCGGGCGAGGGCGCGAAGATCAGCTTGCTGTACCAACTGGGCCGCGTGACGGCCGCGCGCTATGAGGGCGATCACTGCGAAATCGAGGCCGAGGTGTCTCAATCGCTGCGGCAGCGGCTGGCGCAATACGCCGTGTGAGGCAAGAACAGTCGCGCTATATTTGAGGGATCAATGAATCTGCCGAACCTGCTGACGCTGCTTCGGATTTTCTTCGTGCCGCTGCTGGTGGCCGCGCTGGTGGAAGAGGATCTGATGGTGCCGGTGGGGGGCGTGGTGCTCACCAACGACCTGCTGGCGCTGGCGATTTTCCTGGCGGCGTCGGCGACCGATCTGCTGGACGGCTTCCTGGCCCGGCGCTGGAAGCAGGTGACCACGGTGGGCACGCTGCTGGACCCGATCGCGGACAAGCTGCTGATCTCGGCGGCGCTGATCGCGCTGGTTCAGGTTCGCGTGGTGCCCTCCTGGATCGTGATTTTGATTGTGGGCCGGGAATTCGCCGTGACGGGGTTGCGCAGCATCGCCGCCACGGCGGGCTACACCATCCGCGCCAGCGAGTTGGGCAAGACCAAGATGATCGCGCAGGTCGTGGCGGTCTCCATGCTGTTGCTGGGCAAACATTGGCCCGTGCTGGCGCCGGCGGCAATGGCATGGATGTGGGGTGTGGTGGGGGTTTCGGTGATCTCGGCGGTAGCCTACTTCCGCAAGTTCTGGCGCAAGGTGGACAGTGGCATCAAGCGGCGCCGCCGGTTGGAACTGCTGTGGCTGGAGCGGGAGCAGAACCGCGAGCGCCTCAAGGCTCGACGCCAGGCGAGTCGGGCGCCCGAGCGGGAACCGCGAGAACCTTAAACCCGTCGGGCTTGAACTCGACGTTCCGCACCTGGCCCCGAGGCCCGATCGGTCCTACCGGCTTTCCGTTCCAGGAGACCTCCAGGCCGCCGGCATTGCCGGCGAGCAGCTGGACCAACTGGTTTGCCTCCACGTCGCGGGTCTGGTCCGGTTGGAGTATGCCGCTGAACAGGTACTTGCCGTCCACTGCCAGGCGGACCCAGGTGGCCTCGGTGGCATGAATCCGAACCTGAACGGGACCGGGTTGCGCGCCCTCCGGCTGGGCCGGCGGCGAGGTCTGGGGCGCGCTGGCCTCCACGGCCGGCTCGGCGGCGGGAGGCTGCGCTGGCGCGGGCTCCGAGGAGGGAGTGGGGGCCGAAGAGTCCGGCTGGGACGATGGAGCGGCCGCAGGCTGGTCGGCATTGGCCGTCGTGACCGGCTGGGCCGGGGCTGGCGGGGGCGCCGGGACGGAAACGGGCTGACTCGAGGCCGCGGGCTTGGATTCGTGCGTTCTCTGCCACAGTACGTAGATCGCCGAGCAGGCGGTGACGATGAGCAGGAGAACGGCCAGCGAACCCAGCAGGCGGCGCGGGCTGGAACGACGTCCGGCGGCGGCCACGGGCGGCACATCGAACTCCTGGGGCGAGGCTGGCGGCCCCTCGATGGTGGGCACGCGCTCGCAAGCGGCGAGCCGGTTCAGTTCCGGTTCGAACTCGGCTTCCTCGAGTCCGAGCGCCCGGGCGTATTGCCGGACAAAGCTGCGGGTGAAGAAAATGCCCGGCAATCGCTCCAGGTCGTCGGCCTCGATGGCTTCGAGAAACACGGCGCTGATCTTGGTGAACTCCGCGATCTGCTGGAGATTGAAACCCCGGCGGAGACGTTCCTGGCGCAGTCTTTCCCCGATGGAATCCATACTGAGAATTCCGGCGATCTCCAGGGCTATAATACCAGAATCGGTGAAGCCACTCGCGAATCCCGACATCTCGGTGATCGTGGTCAACTGGAACCGGCGCGAGTTGCTGCGGGCGTGCCTGGAATCGCTGGCGCGGCAGGCCGGAGCCGGGTTCGAAACCATTCTGGTGGACAACGGCTCGACGGACGGCTCGCTGGAAATGGCGGGGGGGGAATTCGCCGGGCGGCCGGAATTGGCGCTGCGGATCTTGGCGAACCGCGAGAACCGGGGTTTCTGCGCCGCCAACAACCAGGGCATCGCGGCGGCGCGGGGCCGGTTCATCGCGCTGCTGAACAACGACGCGGAAGCCGAGCCGGGCTGGCTTGTGGCGCTGCGGCGTGCGCTCGAGGGTTCGCCCGGCGTGGGCATGGCGGCCTCCAAGATCCTGGTCTGGGAGGACCCGGCGCGGATCGACAAAGCCGGCCACCTGATCTATCCGGATGGGCAGAACCGGGGCCGCGGGTCGGGCGAGCCGGACCTCGGGCAATACGACCTGCCGGAAGAGGTTTTGTGGCCCGACGGTTGCGCCGCCATGTACAAAAGAGCGATGTTGGACCAGATCGGCGGTTTCGATGAGGACTTCTTTGCCTACGGGGATGACGCGGAATTGGGATTGCGCGGCCGCATTGCGGGCTGGCGCTGCCTGTATGTGCCGGAGGCCGTGGTGCGGCATCGCCGCGGCGCGACGCTGGGGTTGGGCTCGGCGCGCCGGCTGGAACTCATCGAACGCAACCGCGTGCTGCTGGCGGCAAAACTGTTTCCCTGGAGCCTGCTATGGCTGAACCCAGCGTACTACGCGGCGCGGCTGAGCGCGGGAGTGTGGGCGGCGCTGCGCGGCCAGGGCGAGATCTCGCACTTCCCGGGCATCCAGGGCAAGCTGCGGGCGGCGATGGCCTTCCTGAAGGGGGATCTGGCAGCGCTGCGGATGCTGCCGCGAATGCTGAAGAAACGGGCGGCGATGCGCGGAATCCGCAAGCTGACGCCCCGCCAGGTGCGCGAGCTGATCCTGGGCCACCGGATTTCGCTCCGGGCGCTGAGCCGGCGGGTGGCCTGAGGGACGCCGGCGTGTGTCCGGCTTGCCAGGCGGCGGAGTTCCAGGTTCGGTTTGAGGCCGGGGACCGCCTCTACCGCACCACCGGCCGCAGGTTCCGCGTGGTCGAGTGCCAGCGCTGCCGCCTGCTCCGGCTCGAGCCCCGTCCCACGCCGGCCGAGTTGCGCCGCTGCTACCCGGAGAGGTATTGGTTCGAGCCGGACCCGACCACTGCCGGGCGGCTGGAAGAGGCTTACCGCCGCTTTGTCCTGGGCGATCACGTCAGTTTCGTCAAGCGCGCGCTCGAGGACGCCCAGGAGAGCGGCCCGGTGCTGGACGTGGGATGCGGCGGGGGGCTGTTCTTACGCCTGCTGCGCGAGCAGGGATCCAGCGTGCTGGGCCTGGATCATTCGCTCCAGGCCGCCAGTGTCGCCTGGCACGCCAACGCAGTTCCGGCGATCTGCGGGGAACTCGAGGATGCGCCGCTCGGGGCCTCCAGTTGCGCTGCCATCACCATGTTCCACGTTCTGGAGCACCTGGATCATCCGGTCGAGTACCTGGGCGCGGCCCGCGAACTGCTGCGGCCCCGGGGGCGGCTGATCGTGCAGACGCCCAACGCCGCGTGCTGGCAGTTCCTGCTGCTGGGGGAGAACTGGAGCGGCATCGACGTCCCCCGCCACCTGCTGAACTTCCGCGCCAGCGATCTGGAGTCGCTGCTGGATTGCTGCGGCTTTGAGGTGCTCCGCCGGAAGTACTTCTCGCTGCGGGACAATCCGGCCGGCCTGGCCACCAGCCTGGCGCCGTGGCTGGACCCGATGGCGCGGCGGGTGCGCGGGATCCGGGAAACGCCCGCCGCCAAGCTGGCCAAGGACCTGCTCTATCTTGCCTTGGTGGTGGCGGCCTTGCCCTTCACGGTGGTCGAAGCGGCCTGCCGCGCGGGCTCGACGGTGATGCTCGAGGCGCGGAAGAAGACATGAATTTCCAATCGGTCGAGCGCTACCTGCCGGGATTCCTGCACCGGCACATCCTGAATTTCGAGGCCCGGATCGAGGCTGCGGTGAAGCAGTTCGCCGCCGCGCTGGCGCCGGGCGCCAGGGTGCTGGATGCCGGGGCGGGGGAGGGGGGGCACGCCTCCTTCTTCTCAAAGCAGCGCTATTGCGGAGTGGACTTAGCCATCGGGGACGCCTCCTGGGACTACCGGCATCTGGACGCCGTGGCCGACCTGGCGGCGATTCCGTTCCAAGCCGGATGCTTCGACGCGGCCATCAACATCGTCACCCTCGAGCACGTTCACGAGCCCGCCGGCGCCCTCGGCGAGATCGCGCGTGTGCTCAAGCCCGGCGGGCGGCTGCTGCTGATCGTGCCGCAAGAGTGGGAAGTGCACCAGGCGCCCCACGACTACTATCGGTTCACGCGCTACGGCGTCCGGCGCCTGCTCGAGGGGGCGGGTTTTGTGGACATTCACGTCCTGGCGGCCGGGGGTTATTTCCGCCTTCTTTCGCGCCGCTTGCTGAGCGGGCTCCAGTTCTTCCATGGCATCTGGAACGTGCCCGCCGTGCTGCTGCTGGCGCTGCCGGCGCTGCTGCTGCCGGCGCTGGATTTCCTGGACCGCGACCGGAATTTCACCCTGGGATACCTATGCACCGCAACCAAGCGCTGGTGATGCTCGCGGCCCTGAGCCTGTGGGCGCAGAAACCCGCCCGATCCCCGATCGGCTTCAGCGGCTCCTCCGCGCTGGCCTTCACCGCCAGAGCCGTTTCCTTCGGGCCGCGGCCGCCGGGCTCGGAGCCGATTCGCAGATTGCAGGACTACATCGTCGGCCAACTGAAGCTGGTCCGCTGCGAGATCACCGTCGATCCGTTCACGGCGCAGACACCGCTGGGCCCCGTCCGGATGCAGAACATCATTGCGCATTTCCGTGGGACCAGCGGCAGGGCGGTGGCGGTCACCGGGCACTACGACACCAAGTCCATGCCGGGCAGGAGCTTCGTCGGCGCCAATGATGGGGGCTCCTCCACCGGCTTTCTGCTGGAACTGGCGCGGGTGCTAGGAGCGCGGCCGCTCAAGGACGATGTTTACCTGGTGTGGCTGGACGGCGAGGAAGCGCTGGTGCGCTGGTCGGAGAGCGACGGCATCTACGGCAGCCGCCACCTGGCCGCCCGCTGGAGCGCCGACGGTACCATCGGCCGCCTCAAGGCGCTGATCAACGTGGATATGATCGGCGACCGGGACCTCGGCATCCTTCGGGAAATGAACTCCTCGGAGTGGCTGCGCGAGCTGGCGTGGAGCACGGCCGCGGAACTGGGGCTCTCCAGCCATTTCCTGAAGCAGGCGGAGGCGGTCGAGGACGATCACGTGCCGTTCCTGCTGAAGGGAGTCCACGCCCTGGACCTGATCGATTTCAACTACGGCCCCGACAACTCCTACTGGCATACCGATCAGGACACCATGGACAAGCTGAGCGCCGAGAGCTTTCAGGTGGTCGGCGCGGTAGTGCTGGAGATGCTGAAGAAGCTCGAGTGACCCTGCCGCCGTCGCGCGAGTCCCCGCCCGGGAGGGGGGATCAAGCCACCCCTTTTATAGTACGCATAGTACCCCAAATACTACTGGTACTGCCCCGCTCTATTCCCTTGCACTCGGGCTGGCCATGTGTTTGGATAAGGCGAGGGCGGGGCTCTGGCTGGGTAGCAAGAGTACCGCAGCTCGGCTATGCGGGTTCTGAGAAAGAGTGAGGTGCATCTCGGCCAGTCCACCGACTCCCTGTGGTGGGGACTGGCGGCGCTCCTGGGCCTGGTATCCCTGTGGCTTCCGCAATTGTTGCAGACAGGGGCAGACCGGACTACGCAGCTCTTGGTGGCGCAATCGGCGCTATTCTTTTCCGGCGGCCTGATTGGGTCCCTTCGGCCGGACCGGGTCTGGCGCTGGGGCGCAGCCTGCCTGTTGGCGTTCACGCTCCGGGATCTGACTCAGTTCGCGAACGATTCCAGGTTCTTGCACGCCACTAACGGCGAGGTTCTCGCCTATCTTGCGGGCAACGCTTCGCTGTACGCACTCCACACCATTCCCGTTCTTGCCGGCGCCTATCTCGGCGCCTTCATGATCCGGGGAGGCCAGAAGTAGACATCCCCTGGGGCGCACCTGCCTCCGCAAGGCAAAAAAAGTTCTTGCAATTTCCGCGTTAATGAGTATTAATATTTGTAGATTCAAGAAATCTGCTGTGGAACGGCGGGACAGGGACCGCGGTCCACGCGCCGGATAAGGCACTCTGTCCGGGGAGCGTGGGGAGCGGCTTGGGAGAAAGGAACCGGCCCCGGGTTCTCGGCGGTTTTTCGACAGACGGGCAACAGAGCGGCAAGTGGTCGTGAGGAGAGTGGGTAATGACAAACGTAGTACTCCCTCCGTCCGGAGTCGTGCCAGGTCCCCGATCCGGCGCCGTGGTCCCGCCGAACCCCGAGCAATTCCGCACGCTGATCGAGCATTCTTCGGAAATCATTGCCATCCTGGACGCCTCGGGAACGATCCGCTACGTGAACCCCGCGGCCGGAAGGGCCCTGGACTGTCCGCCTGAGGAGCTGGCCGGGAAGCGCATTTTCGAGCTGATCCATCCGAAGGAGGTGCGCGCGGTCACGGAGCTCTCGCGGAGGGTGCTTCGGATTCCGGGCGCGGTGGAATCCATCCAGTGGCGCGCCCGGCGCCGGGATGGCTGCTGGCGCGTGCTGAGAGGGGTGATGCGCAACCTCCTCCACGTCGAGGCGGTGGCGGGAGTGGTGCTGATCGCTCGCGACATCACCGGCCGCAAACGGCTCGAAGGGCAGCTCCGCCAGGCCCAACGGATGGCGGCGATGGGTCAATTGGCCGGAGGAGTCGCCCACGAGTTCAGCAACCTGCTGAGCGTCATCCTGTGTTACACGGAAATGGCGCTGGAGGCGCTGGACGCCGGCAACCCGCTGCGCCTCCACCTGGAGGAAGTCTTGGGCGCCGGCGAGCGCGCCGCCGCGCTGGTCAACCAGTTGTTGAGTTTCAGCAGCCCGCAACCCGAATCCCAGCAGTGCGTGGACCTGAACCAGCTTGTGGGCAACATGATCCACATGCTGGCTCCGATCCTGGATGACCGCATCCAGGTGACCTCGGCGCTGGCCGCCGGCCTGGGCCAAGTGAAAGTCGACCCGGCGCAGATCGACCAGGTGCTCCTGAACCTGGCGCTGAATTCACGCGACGCCATGCCTTTCGGCGGCCAGATTCGGATCCAGACCGAGAACCTGTCGTGCGACAGTCAGGCCGTTCCAGGAGTCGCGGCCGGGGACTACGTGCGGCTGAGTTTCAGCGATACCGGGCAGGGCATGGATGCGCGGACCAAGAGCCGGATCTTCGACCCCTTCTTCACCACCAAGCGCAGAGGCAAGGGGACGGGGCTGGGGCTGAGCACGGTGCACTCGATCGTCGAGCAGCACGGCGGCGCGATCGCCGTCGAGAGCGAGCCGGCCAAGGGTGCGACCTTCCGGATCTACCTCCCACGGATCTGAGCAGTGGCACAGGCATTCAGCCTGTGGTCGTTCTCTCACCAGGACAAGGCGGGAGCCTTATCCTACGGACGCACCATGGGGACGAACATCACCGCCAGTACGGAGCGCTTCTTGAGCTTGCCGTCCGCGGTCTTGTCCACCACCACCAGTTGCTGGCTGAAGACCGACGAGCCTTCCGGCGCCACCAGCCTTCCGCCGGGCGCCAGTTGATCCAGCAGCGTCTTGGGAATCTCGGGCGGCGCGGCGGTCAGGATGATGCGGTCGAAAGGGGCCGCGTCCGGCCAGCCCTTGTATCCGTCCCTGAGCCGGACGGTGACGTTTTCGTAGCCCAGCCTCTTCAGGGTCGCGGCGGCCGAGCGCGCCAGCTCGGGCACGATCTCGATGCTGTACACGTGCCGGGCAAGGGCCGACAGCACCGCCGCCTGGTAGCCCGAGCCGGTGCCGATTTCGAGCACCTTGTGCTTGCGGGCCGGCGCCAGCAACTCCGTCATGTACCCGACGATGTAAGGCTGGGAAATGGTCTGCCCGTATCCGATCTGGACGGGGTGGTCCTCATAGGCGAACGAGCGCACCGCCTGGGGCACGAACAGGTGGCGCGGCACGGCCCTCAGGACACGGAGCACTTCCGGATCGCGCACCCCGCGGTCCTCGATCTGGGTGCGCACCATGATCTCCCGCTCGGCGGCGTAGGGATCCTGGGCGCAGGCCCAGCCGAGCGCCAGCAACAGCGCGCCAAGCGGCGGGAAACGGTGGCCGGTCATAGAGACTCCGCACGGCTGGATCACTATTCAAGATACAATGACGGACGTGCGAGAGAGGACTTCCGCAATCCGGCGGGCGGGCTTGGACCAGGCCAAGCCGGCGGCTTTGCTGCGACAGCTCGGAATCGTGAGCGCCACGGCGCTGGTGATCTCGAACATGGTGGGGCAGGGCATCTTCACCACCACCGGATACCTGGCGGGGCAACTGGGCGAAGTGAGACTGGTGCTGCTCATCTGGGTCGTTGGGGCGCTGGTAGCGCTGGCGGGCGCTTTCTGTTACTCCGAGCTGGGCATCAATTTTCCCAGTTCGGGTGGCGAGTACGTGTACCTGACGCGGGCCTACGGGCCGACCTGGGGCTTCATGACCGGCTGGGTGTCCTTCTTCGCCGGCTTCTCGGCCCCCATCGCGGCGACGGCACTGGCGTTCTCCCAGTACCTCAGCCACTTCTTCCCGGCGCTGAACAAGGACCAGGCGTTTTTCACTCTGGGCTCGGGCGCGTTCTCGCTCCGGCTGGGGGGAGCGCAGATCGCCGCCTCGGGGCTGATCGTCGTCTTCACCCTGCTGAACTGTCTGGGCGTCGGCCGCGTCGCCAAGATCCAGAATCTGCTGACCGCCACCAACCTGGTGGTCATCCTGGCGTTCATCGTCTTGGGCTTCCTGGTGGGCAGCGGGAGCTGGGAGAATTTCTCGCAGCCGGCAGCGCGCACGTCCACCATCCCGCTGGCCGCGCAGTTTGCGATCAGCCTTTTCTGGATCTACGTCTGCTACAGCGGCTGGAACGCCTCGACTTACGTGGCCGAGGAGCTGAAGCGCCCGGCGCGCACCCTGCCGGTGGCGCTCACCTTCGGCACCACGCTGGTGGCCGGGCTGTACATTGCGCTGAACCTGGTGTTTCTGTACGCGCTGCCGCTCGAGAAGATGAAGGACGTGATGGCGATTGGCTCGCGCGCCGCCGGGGCGCTGTTCCCCCCGGAGACCGCGGGGATGTTCAGCGGCCTGGTGGCGCTGGCGCTGATGGCCTCGGTGAACGCCATGGTGACGATCGGCCCGCGCGTCTACTACGCCATGGCCAAGAACGGCGCCTTCTTCAAATCCGCCGGGGAGGTGCATCCGCGCTGGCACACGCCGGTGTTCGCAATCGTCTGCCAGGGCGTCTGTGCCGTGCTAATGACGCTGACGCCGTTTCCCGACCTGATCCTCTACATCGGGTTCACCCTGACTTTCTTCGCCGTGCTTTCGGTTTCCTCGCTGTTCGTCTTCCGGCGGCGCCCGGAGTGGCAGAAGGTGCGCGTGGTCAGCTTCGCCTTTCCGCTCATCCCCCTGGTGTTCATCCTGGTGGGCGCCTGGACCATTGTCTACGGCGTGATCTATGCTCTACGGAATCAGCCCGTGGCCCCCATCGCCGCGATCGCCACCATCTCCATCGGCGCCTCGGTCTACCAGCTCTGGCTGCGGCGCCGGTAGCCGCCGCGCAATGCTATCTTCGTTAGTACATGGCTGTTATCCTTGACGGCAACTCGATCCGCGACCAGATTCTGAACGAGTGCCAACCGCGCGTGGCGGCGCTCGCGGCGGCCCAGCGCCCGCCGGGCTTGGGGGTCATCCTGGCGGGTGACAACGACGCCTCGGCGCGCTACGTGCGGAGCAAGGTGAAGGCCTGCCAGACGCTGGGCATCTACAGCGAGCAGCTCACGCCGCCGGCCAGCGTCACCACCGCCGAGCTGCTCGAGATGGTCGAGAGCCTGAACCAGAGGCCCGAGATCGACGGAATCCTGGTGCAGTTGCCGCTGCCGCCGCAGGTGGACACCAAGCGGGTGCTGCTGGCCGTCAACCCGGAAAAGGACGTGGACGGAATCCATCCGCTCAACCTGGGCCGGCTGGTGGCGAACACGCCGGGGCCGCGGCCGTGCACGCCGGCGGGGATCATGGAGATGTTGAAGCGCTATACCATCCCGGTCTCGGGGCGGCGGGCGGTGGTGGTGGGACGCAGCGACATCGTGGGCAAGCCCATGGCGCTGCTGCTGCTGCACCAGCACGCCACCGTGACCATCTGCCACTCGCGCACGCCCAACCTGCCCGAGGTCTGCCGCGAGGCGGACATCCTGGTGGCCGCGATCGGCCGCGCCGCCCTGGTTACGGGCGATTTCATCAAGCCCGGAGCCGCCGTCATCGACGTCGGCCAGAACCGCATCTCGAGCCGGGAAGAGGTCCAGCGGATTTTCCGCGATTCGCCGGAGAAGCAGGCCGAATTCGAGCGCAAGGGAAGCCTGCTGCTGGGCGATGTCAATCCGCTGGATGCCCTCGAGCGGGCCGGCGCCTACACGCCGGTGCCGGGCGGAGTGGGACCGCTCACCATCGCCATGCTCATGGCCAACACCGTCGAGGCCGCGGAACGGAGACTCGGCGCATGCTCCTGGTAGGATTGACCGGGGGGCTGGCCAGCGGCAAGAGCCTGGTGGGACAGGCGCTGGCCGCGCTCGGCTGCCATCTGATCGAGGCCGATCGATTGGGCCACGAGGTGCTCCTACCGGGAGGCGAGGCCTATGAGGCCGCCGTCCGGGAGTTCGGACCGGGTATTCTGGAGATGGATGGGACCATCAGCCGCCGCAAACTGGCCGAGGAGGTCTTCGGCAAACCGGACCGGCTGGCGGCGCTCAACCGCCTGGTGCATCCGCCGGTGATCCGGCGCCAGGAGGAACTAACCGCCGGGTTCGCCGCCGCCGACCCCCGCGGCATCGTAGTCGTGGAAGCCGCGATCCTGATCGAGACGGGCAGGCACCGGTGCTTCCGGAAGGTGATTCTGGCGGTCTGCCGGCCCGAGCAGCAGATCGAGCGCGCCCTGCGCCGGGACGAGCTGAGCCGCGAGGAAGTGCTGGCCCGGCTGGCGCGTCAGATGCCGCTGGAGGAGAAGCGGAAGTACGCCGATTACATCATCGACACCTCCGGCGCCAAAGAGGAAACCCTCAAACAGGTACAAGAGACCTACAATTCGCTTCGGAGCATTCCCCAATGAAGCTGCGCACTTTGCTGATTGCCGCTCTCCTGGTGGCCGGTTTCATCTACGTCACCTCGGTGGCGCGATGGAACCCGGCCGGCATCCTGCATCCCACGAACACCGCGGGCGGGCGGCTGTGGTCCGGGCCGGACGTGGCGCAATCCGCCGGCCTCGGAACCGACGAGCAGAACAACATCGAGATCTACCGTGGCGCCCACGCGGCGGTGGTGAACATCACCAGCATCGTCTACCAGCGCAACTGGTTCCTGGAGCTGACTCCCCAGAAGGGCACCGGCTCGGGGTTCCTGGTCGACGACACCGGCCGCATCCTGACCAACAACCACGTGATCTCCGGCTCGCAGGAACTCGAGGTCACCCTCGTCGACCAGACCAAGTACCGCGCGCGCGTGCTGGTGCGGGATGCCGGCAACGACATCGCCCTGATCCAAATCTCGCCGCGCAAGAAACCGGCGTTCCTGCGGCTGGGTGAGTCCGAGGGGCTGCAAGTGGGCCAGAAGGTGCTCGCCATCGGAAATCCGTTCGGGCTGGAAGGCACGCTGACCACCGGCGTGATCAGTTCGCTCAGCCGGAGCTTGAAGGACGAAACCGGCCGCACCCTGGACGGGATGATTCAGACCGACGCCGCCATCAACCCGGGCAACAGCGGCGGGCCGCTGCTGGATTCCCGCGGCAACGTGATCGGGATCAACACGGCCATTTACGGGCCCGGCGCGAACATCGGCATCGGCTTTGCCCTGCCCATCAACCGCGCCAAGGCCATGCTCAACGAGTACGCCGAGAAGGGGCGCTTCGCGCCGCCGCGGCTGGGGGTGAGCGTGCAGTACGTGGCCGGCGACCTGGCCGAAGCCCTGGAACTGCCGCGCGAAGGCGGGCTGCTCATCGTCGAAGTCGAGCGCGGCTCCGCGGCCGAGGAGGCGGGCCTCCGCGGCGCGCGGCGCTGGGCGGTGGTGGGCAACTACGAGATCGCCGTGGGCGGCGATTTGATTATGGCGATCGACGGCCAGGCGGTGAACAGCCGCAACTCCCTGACCACCGCAATGAACCGCAAGCGGCCGGGCGACTCGATGGAGCTGACCATCTCCCGCGCCGGCCGCACCCTCAAGCTCAAGGTCAAGCTGGGCGAGGGTTCGACGACGCTGTAGAGGGCGGTGGGAGCTCCGCAGGCGCGTTACACAGCCAGCTACGACCGGTTGCGCGGTGACTGGCAGAATAACTACCGAGTGGGCCGTCATCCAGGATTGGCTGGTGCTGGGGCGGCCTGCCACATGCCCGACATGCCGACTGCCCGGCCAAGTGAACCGTAACTTCCTGCAAACGGGACTTCGGGACCACGCGAGCGGCGACTTCCGGTAAGCGTCGCACCCCGTTCTAAGTGTGATCACCGCGGCTACACAGAAATGGGAGAATGTTGTTTAGATGCCGTGTCTCAAGAAGGATGCGCCGCCAGAACTTGTCGAGGCCGTCCGGCAGATCGAAGAGCGTGCTGATCGTTGTTTCGAGCCACTCAGACTCCTTACGCTCCCTTGGAACGTGGCCGCTTGGTCAATGCTAGTCGGTGGCGTCAATCTCGTTGAACAGGAGATCGCACGCCGCGGAGACAACACACCAGATCTCGATGCCACGTTAATCAACGTCAGCCGCCTCATACCGATTGCTGTCAAATGGGCCGTCGAACACGGGAGAGACGCCTCCAAGCTGGCGAGCAAACGCTGGACTGCGAGCCTTGCAACGACGGTAGATGAAGCGAGAGCCGTTGCACGTGAATACGACAGCTTTCTCGGCTGCCTACCGCTTTGGCATAAGGATCGCTATGCCGCGGAATTGATAGCCCCGACGTTGGTGCGATTCACGGCACCAGGATCTACGAGGAACCGGCAAGTGAGCGCTTACCAAAAGGGGCTTAGGCCGAAAGCGGGAATCCACAAGATGGAGCGCCCCAAGAAGCCGGACCAGACGCCACGAGTGCAAGAGCTCTTTGCGCAAGTCCTACGACCGGCTAGAAAGACGGGACTGCTTCGGTTTGAATACAACACTGCCTGGCAATTGTGGAACGAACTGCTTCCCGAATACCAGGCCCGCATGAATGGGATCGTCCGGCGAGCTGATTCGCTGTCCCTCGGAAACTACACGATGAGTGATTTCAAGCGGTTCTATGCCGCACTTCTCGCGGTGTGTGCTGCCCACGAATTCCTGTGCTTTGCATGGGGGCGAGATAACGGAACTTACCCATGTGATTCTGCTGTCATGATCCATTCCCGTTCAAGATGGATGGCACTGCTTGAGGAGCTGAGCGGTATTTCCCCCGAACAATGCGACGCTATTGTAGGGGACCTCACCCTTGACACGTCCCGGCCGATGGGATCAGTGGATCTCCACGTTTATCCATTTGTTCCACTGGATGTTTGGATGACGACTCTGGCGCTTGCCCCTCAATTTCCTCTTCACAGTCGCCCAGACGAGAACATTCTTCGCGTCTGCTCAATTCGGAGGCCCGACGTGTTCGATGTGACGACGCTTGAAAAGGAATCAGAGATGCTATTTGCCTTGGCGAACAGAGGTTCACACTATTCTCTACAGGGACCAATCGCACTACCCAAACCCACCCCTGATATTGACCTGATCGTTACAGACGACGATTCTTCAACAATCGTAATAACTGAGCTTAAATGGGTTAGGAAGAATACAAGGTCAGTCGAGCTGATCGCACGAGATGCAGAAGTTCTTAAGGGCATTCGGCAACTAGGAAGAATTAGGCAGTTCCTGAACGACAAACCGACTCACTTGTATTCACTGGGTAAACTGCCAAAGCAGCTCAATGAATTCGCAAACATCTACTACATGCTCGTTGCGAGAGATCACTGGACATGGGTGGAACCAGCGAAGGATACTGCAGTAGTCGAATTCGAGGCGTTTGCTGCTGCGTTGGATCGACTGGGCAGCCTCGATTCCGCAATGCGCGGTCTTCTCAAGTATGATTGGCTGCCAATGGAGGGACGAGATTTCACTGTTCGGTATGAAAGGGCAACTGCGAATGGCGTCTCGATTGAATCTGAGGTGTTCTACGCGACATAATCGGACGCTATGTGTGCGCTTTTCGTCGTGGTCTCGGAAGTCGGGTCACTTGGTTGAAGAAAGCCCTCCGCGTAGAAGTGCTACCCAGCCAGCTCCGGTTGGATCGTCGCCCACTCGGAGACTATTATGGGTCCACCAGCTCTGCCGCCGGGGCCCGCGGCTACCCTGGCGTTTCGGCGCTCAATGTGTGGTCAACTATCGTTATGAACGGAATGCGTAAGGCGATCGTTTCCGCGGTGGCCGTCGCCCTGGCGGGCTTCGGGCTGGCTCAGGGTCCGGGGGACGCTCTGGAACAGGGTTTCAAGAATCCGCCCGATTCGGCCAAGCCGCGGACGTGGTGGCACTGGACCGGCGGCAACGTCACCAAGGAGGGCATCACCAAGGACCTGGAGTGGATGAAGCGCGTGGGCATCGCCGGCTTCCAGTTGGCGGACGTCAGCATCGGCCGCGGCCAAAGCGTTGACCGGAAGATCGCGTTCGGAACCCCCGAGTGGCTGGATGCGGTGCGCTACGCGGCCTCCGAGGCCGAGCGCCTGGGGCTGGAGATGGCCATCTTCAGCTCCGCCGGCTGGAGCGAGACGGGCGGGCCCTGGGTGAAGCCCGAGCAGGCGATGAAGAAACTGGTGTGGAGCGAAACCGTCGTGGAAGGCCCGCGGAGTTTCGCCGGAAAACTGCCGCAGCCGCCCTCCAACAACGGGCCGATCCGGAACTTGAGAATTGGAAGTGGGCGGGCGCAGGCCGCTCCGCCGGACCCCACTTACTACGGCGACAGCGCGGTGGTGGCCTATCGCACGCCGACGGAAGAAGTGAACATGGCGGACCTCGAACCCAAGGCGCGGACGAACGCGGGAACGATCGACCCGGCGGCGCTGCTGGATGACGACCTGAACACCGCGCTCACCATCCCGGCCCCGGAAGGCGGCGGCCCGGCCTGGATCCAGTACGAGTTCGAGCGGCCGTTCAAGGCGCGTGCGATCTCCCTCGCCGGCCGCGGCGGCATCCCGGTCGGCCGGGTGCTCGCGAGCGACGACGGCGCGAACTTCCGGACGCTGGTGACGCTGCCCGGCGCGCAACTCTACCGCGGGGGGACCGTGCGGACCTTCGCGTTTCCCGAGACCGCCGCGAGATTCTACCGCGTCGAGCTGGCCGGAGCGCCGCTGACCCCCGCGACGGTGATGAACGAGGCCCCGCCGCACCCGGCCAAGGAGTACGTGCTCTCGGAGGCGGTGCTGCACTCCGGAGCGCGCGTGCATCGCTGGGAAGAAAAGGCCGGCTTCGGCTTTCTGTTCCAGTACGAATCCGTGCCGACCCCGGCGGTCGCACCGGCCGCGGCGATCCAGCGCGCCGGCGTCGTTGATTTGACCTCGAAAATGGCCCTGGACGGCAGCCTCAACTGGGAGGTTCCAGCGGGCAGGTGGACCATTCTGCGCCTGGGCTACTCTTTGACGGGGGCCAAGAACCGCCCGGCCGCGCCGCTCGGCCTCGGCTACGAAGCGGACAAGCTGAGCCGCAAGCACATGGAAGCCTACTTCCACGGCTACACCGATCCCATCGCCCAAGCCCTGGGACCATTGGTCGGCAAGAGTCTGCGCTACATGCTCCTGGATAGCTGGGAAGCCGGAACCGAGAACTGGACCGACGAGATGCTGAGCGAATTCCGCCAGCGGCGGGGCTACGACCCGACTCCCTACCTGCCGGTCCTGGCCGGCCGCGTGGTCGAGAGCGCCGAGGTGAGCGACCGCTTCCTGTGGGACTTCCGCCGCACCCTCGCCGACATGGTCGCCGACAATCACTACGGCGTGATGGCGGAGTTGCTGCGCCGGCGCGGGATGGGAACTTATGCGGAAGCGGCCGGGATCTCGCTCGAGTTTCCCGAAGACTCCCTGCTCAACAAGAGCAAGGTGGACATTCCCATGGGCGAGTTCTGGATGCGGACGCTTCACCCGGATCTCATGTACTATGTGGACGTCCGCGGGGCGGCTTCGGCGGCCCATGCTTACGGCAAGACCCTGGTGGCCGCCGAGTCGTTCACCGGCGGGGGTTACGAGGCCCCGTACACGCTGAAGAAGACCGGCGACTACTGGTTTGCGCAGGGCCTCAACCGCATCGTCTTCCACACTTCGGCGCACCAGCCCCTGGACACCAAGCCCGGCAACACCATGGTCGGGACGCACATCAACCGCAACATCACCTGGGCGGAACAAGCCGCTCCCTTCATGACCTACCTGGCGCGGAACTCGTTCCTGCTCCAGCAGGGACTGTTTGTGGCCGATCTCGCCTACCTCCTGCCCGAAGGCGCTCCCTCGACTATGCCCTTCTGGGGAGCGGGACTGAAGCCGGCGCCGCCCGAGGGCTACGATTACGACTACCTGAACACGGACGTGCTGCTCCACCGGATGTCGGTGGGTGAGGACGGCCGCCTGGTGCTGCCGGATGGCATGAGCTACCGGGTGCTGGTGCTGCCGGAAATCGATTCGATGACGCCGCCGGTCGCGCGCAAGATCCGCGACCTGGTGGCGGGCGGCGCGACGGTGGTGGGGCCGAAGCCGGTGAAGTCGCCGAGTTTGGCCGGCTATCCCAACGCCGACCGCGAAGTCGAGGCGCTGGCCGCCGATCTGTGGGGCGACCTCGACGGCATCAGCCGCACCCGGCACGTCTATGGGAAGGGCATGGTGGTGTGGGGACGGCGGCTGGCGGAGGTTCTGGCGTCGCTGCGCCTTCCCAAGGACTTCGAGTGCAGCCGGGCGCTCGATTCCGACGTACCCTGGACCCATCGCCGCGCCGGCGATGTCGAGATCTACTTCGTCGCCAATCGGACTGATCGGCCCCAGGAGCTCGAAGCGCGCTTCCGCGTGAGCGGGAAAGCGGCGGAACTCTGGCATCCCGATACCGGCGCTATCGAGCCCGCCGAGTACGCCATCGGGGACGGTCGCACCACGGTGCCGCTCCATTTGGTCGAGCGCGAGTTGGTGTTCGTGGTCTTCCGGCGGGCGGCTTCGTCGCCATCGCGCTCGCTGCCCCGGCAGGCAACTACGCCCCTGGCGACGCTCGCCGGGCCGTGGGACGTGAGTTTCCCGCCGGACGCCGGTGCGCCGACGTACTTCTCGGGGACCGCCACCTACACCCGTTCGGTGGATGCGCCGCCAGCTTGGTTCCGTCCGGGCGCCAGAATCCTGCTCGATCTCGGGACGGTGAAGGATCTCGCCGAGGTCTCGGTCAACGGCCGGACGCTGGGGACGCTGTGGAAACCGCCCTACCAGGTGGACGCGACCGGCGTGCTCAAGCCCGGAGCGAACCAATTCGAGATCAAGGTCACCAACCAGTGGACCAACCGGCAGACCACGCCGCCCGAATCCGGCCTGATCGGCCCCGTGACCCTGGTCTCGGCAGCGGATCGGTAAGACGCTACGATTCTCTGAAAGGACGGCGAATCACGGCATGAAATCCATAGTGGGAATCCTCGGCTCCATCGCTCGCGGGGGTGGTTGCGCGCTGCTCGTCTGCGCGCTCCCCTGCCGCGCGGCCATTCATCTTCCCAACGGCGCGCCGGAGTGCGTGCGTTGGGGTTCGGGAGTTTTGCGCGACGCTCTCTCGGAGAAGAACGTTCCGGAGGCGCAGGCGGACGTGAAGGTGACCTTTGGCGAGGACAAGCCGCCCGGCGATGAAGCCTTCTCCCTGGAGAAGCGCGGGGCCGCTGTTACGATCCGCGCTGGCGGGCCTGTGGGCGCGATGTACGGCCTCCTGGAGCTGGCTGAGCGAGTGCACGCCAGCGCATCGGACAACCGCTGGGCGGAGCTCGCCGCCGGCATCCAGCCGGCCCGGCAGCGTCCTTCGCTCGCGGTCCGCGCGGACAATGTCTTCATCCACATTCGGCCCTTCCTGTTGAACAATTTGGCCATGTGGCGCGAGTACATCGACATGCTGGCGCGCAACCGCTTCAACATGCTCGACCTGCACGGCGGATACGATCTCAACATCACGTCTTTCCCGAACCTGTTTCCGTTGTTGGTAAGCGTGCCGGAGTACCCGAATGTAGGCAACCGGCAGGAGCAGACGAAGAACCTGGCCGACTTGAAAGCCATTGTGTCGTACGCCAAAGGCAGGGGCATAAGAGTTGCCCTGATGAATTACAGCGCGATGGTGATGCAGGGGCCGCCGGCCCAACTCGCCGACTACACCGCCAAAGCGACGGCGGAGCTGATCCGCCAGGTTCCCGATTTGTATGAGATCACTCTTGTCCAAGACAACTTTAGCCCTGCGATAGTGAAACGAAAAGCCCTCCTATAATGGGACGTTGGCGAATCGTTCCCTGGCTGGAGCTTCGCCAGACGCCGCCCACAAGGAGGGCA
>JBEKWU010000096.1:0-20189 GCA_049512775.1 Bryobacteraceae bacterium | reverse complement strand
AACGGTCCATGAGTAATTAAGGAAGGCAATCAAGAAGAGGCGTCTGCGAGTGCAGACGGAACAAAGGCCAGGTGGGGCCAAATGAGAGCATCAAAAGGGGCCAAATCAGGTTGACAAACGCAACAAGGACACGCATGATAGCCGAGGCGCCCGCGTGCGCGGGGCTTGTCAAACCGTTCCTCGGCGGCCAGGACATCAGGCGCTATCATACTCGTGACACGGGCCGGTTCCTAATCGTGATTCCCTCGGGCTGGACGCGACAGCAGGTCGGCAGGGCTGCACTATCGGAGCGGGAGGCCTGGAACTGGCTCAAGAAGGAGTATTCGCCCCTCGCGCTGCACCTGGAGCGTTTCGTGGACTCCGCAAAAAGAAGGCAGGATCAGGGCGAGTTCTGGTGGGAGTTGCGGTCATGTGACTACTACGGTGTCCTCAACGGGCCCAAGATCGTGTATCCGGACATCGCCAAAGGCCCGCGGTTCTTTCTCGACACCGCCGGGACCTATGTTGCCAACACAGCGTATTGCCTGGCGAGCGACGACCCGTACCTGTTGGGGATTCTCAATAGCAGACTGTGCTGGTTTGCAATCGGCAGGCTCAGCATCCCCTTTGGAACGCGGGCGGGTGAATTCCGCTACCGGCTCATCTACCAGTACATGGCGAACGTGCCGATCCGCCCAATCAATCCAGAGAATGCCAATGATCGGTACCGCCGCGACCGCCTCGTAGCGCTGGTCCGGAGAATGCTCACGCTGAACCGCCAACTGGCGGAGGCCAAGAGCCCGCCGAGCGAGACTCCGATCGAACGCCAGATAGATGCCACGGACAGGGAGATTGATCAGTTGGTCTTCGAACTCTACGACCTCACCGAAGAGGAGATCCAGGTCGTGGGCGGCGAAACAATCAAACGCGGATCCGCTGCACCGCAACCTTGAGGGCAGACTCGCTCCCCAAACGCCATTTCCTCCCCTCTCCCCATTCCCCCCTCTCCCCCCACATTTTTCTCCCGCCCGCTGAGCCACTTGCCTCTTCCGTGCCCTCGGCATCCGCCCCGCTCGGGTTTACCCTGGAGCCGAGGCGTACTGTGCCTTCCCAACGACAGATCGAGGCCAACCGCCGCAACGCCCGGCTCTCGACCGGCCCCAAGACCCCCGAGGGCAAAGCCAAGGCCGCCAGGAACCGCTCCCTCCACGGCCTCCGCTCCCACAACCCGCATTTCTCCGCCGAAGATCCCAACCCGTTCGCCGCCCCGTTGACCTTTCCGCAGTCTCGCCGTCCCCAACGGCGTCCCGTATCGCTGGCTGACCTGCCATTGCCAACCTGGGCGAGCTTCCTCGAACGTCGTTTGGGGCCACTTTCGGGTGGCCGGCCATCCGCGCAGAATCGTATTAGCGGTTGGCAGCAGGCCCAGATCGACGGACGGCGTAACGTGGACGCACCAGCACTCTGCGGGAGCCTGGAGGCCCGTCGCCCCCGGGCGTTCGTGTGAACTCTAGGTGTCGAGCATGTCCCACTCATCTCCCAAGACCCACCAAAGCGCAGACAGCCTGCCGTTGGTCGTGCCCCACTCGAAATCATCCCACGGTCCAAGGTTTTTCTTGCCATAGCGACGCTCAACCCTCCGAGCGATCCCGCAGTGCTCGTTTCGAAGTAGGTTCGTGGTGTGACTGCCAGCTTGGTGCCTGATGGCAGTCGCTGGGCATCGCTCAATCGATGCGGCCCGAGGGGTGAGCTGACTTCTCATCTCGCGCACCAGGCGTTGTATGCTCGGGCGGGCTCGTCGGGCTCAGGCGTCTTCGTTGGTCGTTTCGTCGAGTTTCTGCCGCAAGTCGCTGAGGCGCTCTTGGTACCCGGCTGGGAGTCCCCTGGCTCTTGCTCCTTCGATGATGAGGTCCAGATGGGTGGCGGGCGGGCGGCACTGCTTGGGGCATACTCGGGTCGCCGCGAAGGTGAAGACGGTTATGGGGGTGGGATCGTCTCCTGGCATCGGCGCGACGAAGTACACGGTCGTTTCAGGCAATTCTTCGTAGCCTCCCTCGCGTGCTCGCAGGTACTGTCGGTCCTTATCGTGGACGCGGTAGACGAATCCCCAGACCATGCTGTTCGCGTCTGGGAGGATTGTCGCGGCGTCGCCGCCGCGCGTGGTGCTGTGCTTCAAGAACGCGAGTCGGTAGCCGGGGAGGAAGGCGCTGCCGTAAGGTTGTGCGTCTGGCGCCGTTCTGAGACATTCGGCCTCCAGGAGGTTTGATCCGTATGCGAAGTAGAGGTTCCTCAGTGTCTCAACTGGTAGGCCGGCCATGGCATCCATTCTCCGGAGGAATTGTTTTCGCGCGCTGGAGTCCCCGGCACGCAGGGTTGCGTGGAGCCGTCGAAATTCGCGAATGACCGCTGCATGGAAGAGGCGGCGGTTGATCGTCCGGGTCTTGGTCTTGGGGTCCCGTTCGAGCATCCGGCGTGTGTCAATGCGGATCCTCCAATCCTTGCGGGTCTCGCCGTTGTGCAGGATTGCGTTGCGCACGTACTGGAAGAACTCTCCGCGCTCGTTCTTCTTGAAGTCGGAGAAGTTCGGCGAACTGAGGAAGGTTTTGAAGGAGTGTGCTGGGCTCACCTCTCCGGTCGATGCTCGCCCTTCGCGAAAGGACTGGATGGTATCGATGAGGAGGCAGTCGAGTGCGAGGATTGCGAACCCTGGTCGATTGGGAAGTTCGTCGCGTTTATCGAAACGGGCGAGTCCGTGGATCGGCTTAAGGAAGCGCTCGTCGATACGGCGGCGCATTGCGCCGAGGACCTCATGCCACACGACAGACTGCGGTTCGTCACTTGTGAGGTCGGGGCGCAGTTCGCAGTAGCGCCCAACGGTGAAGCCCGACGCTAATTCGGTGGTCGAATCCATGTAATCCGGGCCGAGTCGTCCGTCACTGCGCTTGGTCGAGGTACAGGAATGATTGGGGTGGTCGCACGCCATAGTGCTCTTGGATGTGGAAGGGATTCTTGTACCGTCTGGTTTCGCCGACCGCTATGGCGTACCCATATTCTCGTCCTGCGAAGTATGCGAAGAATCGTTCTTTGTCGATGCCGGCGGCCGCCTTGGTGCGGTCCCAGAGTACGCTTACGGTGTCCCTGATGATGCTGCGGACTTCGAATTCTCCGTACACGACGCCGATGGGGTTGGTGATGTAGACCACGACGATGTCGACGGATTGCCGGAAGATGCTTCGTCGAAACTCGAAGCGTTTGTCTCCCCGGAAGATGGCGTGTGCGTACTCTGGCTTAATCGACAATAACGCGCGGGTCGGCGCTGGCGAGGCGGAGGATCGTCTCGAGTTGGTCTTCCGTGATGCGTTCGAATCCTCGCGGCGCTGACTCGATGTCCTTGATGACCCTGTTGTCGATGAGGTCTTTGAGGGTTGGTCGTTTCGGGAAGCTGTATGCATATAGGAATCCAGTGATGAAGGGACGGTTGTTGGGTTTGTAGTTCCAGTGCTCGCGAAGTTCTTTGTCGGTGAACACGCTGCGCTTTCGGCAGAGTCTGATGAATTGTTCTTCGTCGTCGATGTCGCGGCGGACTTCTTCGACGATGCCGAGTGTCGTGACGACACTTTGGTAGTAGCCCCCTGTTCTGTAGAAGAGTATCAGGTCGCCGGGTTCGAGCGCACGGAAGTAGGACCTGCCGACGTAGACCTTACTGATTGCGTTGCGGTGTGGCTCTTGCTCGACGAAATCCTTGGGGGATTCGGTTTTGAGGATTGAGTCGGGGAGGAGGCTGGTGTGGTATGCGGGATAGATCGGGACGAGGAAGGTTCTGGCGTGTTTGCTCGCGTATGGGAACGTGCGTTTGGGGTTCGCGGGGTCGTATCGTGGTGTCATGTCCCTGGTGTAGACGAGTTCTTGTCCGTACGCACTGTGCTTGGTGCCGTGCCTGGTGAAGCCGTAGTCCTCGAGGAGTCTGATGAGGCGTTGCTGTTCGAGGGTTCGGGGGAAGATGGTCACGTAGAGTTCGTCAACGCGCTGCTTGATTGCGTTGTCGAAGATGATTTTTAGGAATCGTTCTCCAAGTTTGAACCCGTTCAGCTCTACTTTGAAGGAGCCGATCTTGAGGCGTCGCTTCGGCGGGAGCGGTGGCGTGATGTCGTTGTAGTTCTCGTTTGCGGTCTCGGGTTTGAGGTAAAGGAACGCGACGACTTTGTCGCGTTCGCGGCAAATGTACGCTGGCTCGTCGCTTTTCTTGTTGAACCACTTGTCGAAGGCAGTGCCGCCGTAATCGTCCCGGAATGTGTCGAAGAACGTGTCCTTGACGTTGATGTTCCCGAGGAGTTGCTGACGTACGGAAAGGACTTTGTAGTCGACGAGCGCCGGGTTTTCGGCAGTGACCTTTTCGAGGTACGCGTCGATGGTGAACGTCCGGTCCCCGATGCCGAGGGGCACGGCCTTTGTGTGGATGCCGCGGTCTTCGGTGATAAGGAGGTCGACGCGGTCAGCATAGAGCTCCGCGACTAGGAGCGTGTCGTTGCGATCGTTGTCCGTCTTGTCGTTGGCTGCGATGGCGCTTATTGCGGGGGCCGTAGGTGCTATCGTCTTGAGCTCGTGGTACGACCGGAGCTTCGCCGCGAACGACGCGCGGACCTTCGCGTCCTTGTGCTTCTGTATCTCCAGCACGCTTGCCGGATGGACGCACTTTTGGGACCCGAGTTTGTCGAGCCAAAAGAACAATGTGCCGATATCCTGGCGGACGACGGTCGCTGCTTCGCGATGGATCAGGATGTTTGTGTCGAGTAGGACGCGCATAGGATCTCTGCACGCAACGCTGCTTAAAGGACGCTCATGTTCTGAAACCGGCATTGTAGTACACATGCGCACCCCCTGTCTCCTGCCAGCCCGTCAGGGCTAAGCAGGAGATTGGCGAGAGTGGCGTCGGTCACGATGCGCGTTGCAAGTTGTGTGGATATGGGCGCTTTGGGAAACGGTAAGCGGCACGTGCACTCCTTCGTTCCATTGTATGCACCCGGGCGATGGCGCACTCGGAAGGGATACACAGCGGCAACACGGGCATGGCGGAGATTTGGGGCGTTTGGCGGGCCACAAGTCCCGATCTGTGAAGCCTGGACGGACCCTGCACGAATTGGGAACGCTAGACGCCCTCCTCCGGTCCCCCCTCTCCCCACGCTTTTTTCTCCCGCCGCGTGAGCCACTTAGCTCTTCCGCACCCCCGGCATCCGCCCCGCTCGGGTTTACCCTGGAGCCGAGGCGCATTGTGCCTTCCCAGCGCCAGATCGAGGCCAACCGCCGCAACGCCCGGCTCTCGACCGGCCCCAAAACCCCCGAGGGCAAGGCCAGGTCCGCCCGGAACCGCTCCCTCCACGGCTTCCGCTCCCGCAACCCGCTCCTGCCCGGCGAAGACCCCAACGAGTTCGCCGCTTCGCTGGTCGCCTGGCGATCCCAATTCCAGCCCGCCAACTCCGATGAGGACTCCCTCGTCTGCCAGTTGGCCTCCGCCGATTGGCGCCTCCGCCGCATCCCGAGCCTCGAGGCCGAATACTTCACCGCCGGCCTCAGCGACCACCCCGGCGCCCTCGATAAGTGGCGCGGCGACTTCATCGACACCCTCATCCGCGGCCAGAATTCCGCCAGTCGCGCCTTCTACAAGGCCCTCCATGCCCTCAACTCTCGCAAATAAAAAAGCGAACGTTCGAACCCAATCCCGAAAATGGGACGAAGGCTCACAAGTCCAGGTACAGCAACCTGATCAACTGTGGAAATCCAGCGGAAACGCCAGCTCGGCTCGAACGCCGCCTCGGGCCAGTCGCCCGCCTATCGGTCACTCGTTCGCCTGCCGGCTACGTCTCCTACAGAGCCTCGCAGGATGCGGTGGCCACGCGAATAAAAAAACGAACGTTCGAACCCAATCCCGGAAATGGGACGAAGCCCGGCGACGTTCCCTACTTGACCACCGGCAGCCACACTGCACTGGCTTGGTCGCCCGAGCGAAAGACGGACTGGGTTGCCTTCACATAGTCCGCCGGCTGGGCGAAGAAGATGCTCTCGACGTAGGTCTGCGGGTTGCGATCGTAAAGCGGGAACCAACTCGACTGGATCTGCACCATGATGCGATGGCCTGGCAGGAACACATGATGGATAGTCGGGAGCGCGAATCGATAGCGCTGCGGCTTGCCGGCGGGGATGGCCGAGGGGCGTTCGAAGCTCTCGCGGTAGCGGCCTCGGAAGATGTCCATTGACACCGCCAACTGATAGCCGCCCAGCTCCGGTTGACTCGGAACCTCGTCGGGAAAGACGTCGATCAGCTTCACCACCCAGTCGGAGTCCGTCCCGCTGGTGGCCGCGAACAGCTCCGCAATCGGCGCGCCGCTCGCGCGCACCGGCGCGGCGAGCACGGGCGTCTGGTAAGTCAGCACGTCGGTTCGGTCGGCCACCGCCCGTTGATCGCTGACCAGCCACCGCCTCCACTGGTCGTAGTCCGAGAAGCGCACCGGCCGCGGCAGGTACGGCACGGGCTTCGCCGGATCGGAGACGTAAGTGTCCGCGACGGCGCCCGCGGCCACCGGCTTGTCGAATCCCAGGCCGAATTCAGCCTGCAAATACAGCGGCTTCATCGGCGCGGCGCATCCCTCCTCGCAGGCCAACGGCCAGCTCTTCAGACGATCCCAGTGGTTCTCGCCGGTGTTGTAGATGAACACGGGTGGCGTCTCGGCCTTGGGCGCCCCGGCCTTCAGATATTGATCGAAAAACGGTTTCAGCACGTCGCGGCGGAACTGGAAAGCCGTGTCTCCGTTCCACCTCAAGGGCCCGAGGTTATAGCCGTCGTAGTTCACCTGGCTGTGCCCCCAGGGGCCCATCACCAGGTAGTTGTGATCCGCCTGCCCCTGGGCTTTCAGAGCCAGGTAGCAATGAATCGCGCCCCACATGTCCTCCTGGTCCCAGAGGCCTTGAATCCACATGGTGGGCACGCGCGAGGGGCGCTGGGCCAACAACTGATCCAGCGCCTGGCCCTGCCAGAAGGCGTCGTAGGCGGGATGTTCCATCAATCGCCGCGCCCACGGCAGTTGATCGAGGCCGTGCGCCCGGGCGTAGGCGCCAGCCGAACCGGCCCGGCGGAAGGTCTCGTAGTCGTCGTAGGCGCCGCGCGCCACCGGCTCGCCTGCCTCCCTCTTGGTCGTCTGGAAGGAGAAGTAGTCGAAGTTGGTCTGGCGGAACGCGCCGTAGTGGAACCAGTCATCGCCCATCCAGCCGTCGACCATCGGGCTCTCGGGCGCGGCAACCTTGAGAGCTGGGTGCGGGTCCAGCAGCGCCATGGCCACGGTGAAGCCCTCGTACGACGAGCCGATCATGCCCACCCGGCCGTTCGACTCCGTCGTGTTCCTCACCAGCCAGTCGATGGTGTCGTAAGTGTCGGTCGCGTGGTCGGTCCCGGTGGGGTTCAGCGGGCCGCGCACCGGGCGCGTCATGATGTAATCCCCCTCCGACTTGTATTTGCCGCGCACGTCCTGGAACACGCAGATGTAGCCGTCCCTGGCGAACACCTCGTCTCCCTGCGGCAAGGCCGCGAGCATGTGCGGGCTGTTGTTGCGGGTGGTGCGCTTGGAGGCATCATAGGGCGTGCGGGTCAGGAGAATCGGCGCGTTGCTCGCTCCCTTGGGCACGATGATCACGGTATGCAGCTTCACCCCGTCCCGCATTGGGATCATCACCTCGCGCCTGACGTAGTCGTAGCCGGCGAGGGGGACAGCGAAGGTCTTTGGGATGTCGCTGCCATTCTCGACCTGCTGAGGAGCGGCAAACACGGGCTGCGTTGCGACTGCGCCGAGAGCCGCCAGCGCGCCCACGATCAGACCATTCAGATGCCTCTCAATAAGCGCCATATCCCGATTCTAGCCTGCTTTTTCTCCCGCCCCCTGAGCTGGTTCAGCCGGGGGCATAGAAGCCTTCCGGCTTGAAGTGGCTCAGCCGAGTTTCCGCGCTTGTTTCTGGGCCAGGCGGCTCCAGCGGGCGGTTTCGCGTCGGCGGAAGGATGGCGCGGTGCGGGCGGCCTCGATGGCGCGCGCATACATCGCGCGGGCGTCCGCGGCCTTACCCAGCCCCTCCAATGCCTGGCCGTAGTAGTAAAGCCCTTCCGGGTCGTACGGCCGCTGCTCGATGTACGCCGCCAGCTCCCGGCGCGCGTCCTCGTACTGGCGGGCAGCCAGGTACATCGCGCCAATCTCGCGCAGGATTTCGTTCTGGCTGTGCTTTTCGTCCTGGTCCAGCACCGCCTGAAAACACGCCAGGGCGTCGTTGAGGCGCCCCTGCTCGCGCGCGATGCGGCCCAATTGGAAATGGGCGTCGGTCTCCTTCGGGTCGATGGCCACGGCGTTCTTGAACCGCTCGATGGCCTCGGTGTACAGGCGGCGCTGCTGGTAAATCAGCCCGAGCTGATACTGCGCCCCGGCATCGTGCGGGTTGAGGGCGGAGGCTTCCAGCATCCGGCGGAAGTTCTGCCGGCGGCGCAGCCCCGCGCCCAGGTTGCTGAGCTCGTGGCCGAGATAATAGAAGGCGAACAGCAGGAAGAACGGCGAGGCCAGCCACCCCAGGAAGAAGCTCAGCGGCTCCCGAAACACAACCACCGCGGCCAGCGGAATCCAGGACAGCGCGACTGTGCCCGCCGCAACGCCGTTCGTCGTTCCGAGCACCGTCCGCACCGCGAAGAACATCAAGACGGCGAAATAGAGGCAGGCCAACGCAGCCAGCGCCAGAAACACCGGCAGGGGAACCACCCTCGCCGTCAGGGCCAGGGGAGTACCGGCGGCGGCCCACGCCATCGCCGCGCAGGTGAGCAGGGGGGCATAGTCGCGCGCGAAGACGGTGCGGAAGCCGCCCAGGCGCCCGATCAGGCCGGCTACCAGCAGCGTGCCTGGAACGTAGACCGCCGCCAGCACCAACAGTGGAGTGTAGAAGCTGAACGCGAGCGGTCGCACGTTAAACCGCAAGAGCAGAGAAGTGGCCAGCGCGGCCACGCTGGCGAACAGCAGGCTCCCCCGATCCAGAATCCCGCTCATGCCGGCTGCCGGGCGCCACCACAGCCGCGCCAGCAGCCTCGCGTTCTGGAACATCTCATTAAGATATCAACTCCGCGGGAACCTAAAGGCTGAGCCGCTCGCGGAGCTGCGCCGACTGCCGGCGGGACATCTTTACCGCCCGTCCTGCGCGCAGCGTGACCACCAGGTAGCCGGCCACGCCTGTATCGACCTTCTCGACCCACTTTAGATTCAGGATGTGCTTGCGGCCGGCGCGAAAGAAGGTCGCCGGATCCAGCCGCGCTTCCAGGGCCGCCAGCGAGCGGGGAATGAGCGGGCGTTCGTTCGCGAAGTACAGCCGCGTATAGTTCCCCTCGGAGCTCGCCATCCCGGACAAACACCTGCTCGAGGCGCGGCGGCCCGAGGCGCGGCCGAACCCTCTCGAGCGCCGCGGCCAGTCGGGCCGGCGCCACCGGCTTGAGCAGGTAGTCCAGGGCGTTCACCTCGAAGGCCTTGAGAGCGTACTCGTCGTAAGCCGTGGTGAAGATGACCTGGGGCACGTCTTCGAGGCGCTCCAGTAGCTCGAAGCCGGTCATGCCAGGCATCTGGATGTCGAGGAAGATCAGGTCGGGCGCGAGTTTGGAAATCAAGCCCAGCGCCTCCTCCCCGCCGCGGGCCTCACCGGCGATCTCGACCTCGGGATGCGCCGCCAGCAGGCGCCGGAGCTCCTGGCACGCCATGCGCTCGTCGTCGACGATCACGGCTCTCATGCGCTTTTCGGAATCAGGACGGTGGCGGTGACGCGCCCATGATCGCCGCTCTCCAGTCGCAGAGTGGCGCGCTCTCCATACAGGATGCGAAGCCGCTCCCGGGCATTGTTCAGTCCGATCCGGGTGCTGCCGGGCCGGGGCTCGACCAGATGCCCGGAGTTCTCGACCCGGATCGCCACGGCACCCTGTTCGAGAGCGGCACGAATGACAAGATCGCCGCCCTCCGGCAACGTCGCGATGCCATGTTTAACGGCGTTCTCGACCAGCGTCTGCAAGAGCATCGCCGGGACCAGGGACTGCGCGGCTTCGGGAGCGATGTCGAGGCTGACGCGCAGGCGGTTTTCGAACCGCACGGATTCGAGCGCCAGGTAGTCGGAGACGACCTCCAGTTCGCGAGCCAGCGGCACCGTGTGTGCGCGATCGTGCTGAAGGTTGTAGCGCAGAATGTTGGCCAGCCGTGTAATCATGTCCTGGGCCTGCGCGGCATCCTCGACGATCATGCCTCGAATGGTGTTGAGGCAGTTGAACAGGAAGTGCGGCTTGATCTGCGCCTCCAGCGCGCGCAGTTCGGCTTCCCGCAGCGCGAGCTGAAACCGAAGCGCATGCAGCCGCGCCTGATACGCGACGTACAAGACCGTCCAGATCGACGTTGCCACGGTGATGCCCAGCCAGGCCGCGAGCACCGTGCCAGCCTGGCCGAAAGCGCCCAGCCGGCCTTCGAGCGCGGCGGACACGCCGACCACCAGCAGCGTCTGCACGGCGCCTACCGCAACACTGCCGCCGGCCAGCCGCGGGAACGCGCGCCCCAGCGGGAGGCTCAGCCAGCGGTGCGATTGAATCCGGCGGCTCAGCAGATGCGTGAGAGCGATGCTGTAGCAGAAGAACAGCGTGTACCCGATCACGATGCTCGGCCGCCAGCCTGCCTGGCGGGTGGCGAACCAGAGCCCGATTCCGCTGTAGCAACCCCAGCCCAGGACCTGGCAGATCCAGTAGACGAGCTTTGTGGTATTCATCGCGGAATCCCCGGCTCGGCGATTCCCAGGAAGCGGTCCATCTGGGCGAACATCCAGTCCGGATCATCCCACATTATGAAGTGCTTCCCGGTGTCCGTGATCCGGATGTCCACCCCGGTGAGTTTGGCGTACTGGCGGCGAAGATTGGCCTCGGTGCGCTGGTGGTCCGTGTACTGCTTGTATCCGATCCAGGCGCCCAGGACCAGCGCCGGGCTCTTGATCTTCGCAAGCTCGTCCCGGAGATCGGCGCTGAATAGCTCGTACATGGCGTCGGTGACGGCGGTGCGGTCGGAGGCCAGTCCCCAGCCGATAACGCGCTCCAGGTCGCTGTCTTTGCTCACCATCATCTGGGTGGCGAGGCCCGACTTGGTATAGCGCTCATAGGCCTCCTGGGATTGCCCGCTCATGTATTCACGCATTTGCGCGGCGTTGGCCCGGGCTTGCTCCGGCGTGACATCGGCGCCGTAGAGGCCGCCGAAAAACGGATAGGCGTCGACGATCACCAGCTTACCCGCGAGGTCCGGAAAGCGGCTCGCGACCGCCAGGGCCAGGTACCCGCCGAGGCTGTGCCCGACCATGACCGGCTGGGCCAGCTTCTTCTCTCGAATGTAGGCGGCGATGCCGTCGCGGACGCGGTCGAGCATGGGCGCCGGGACGCGGGGCACGCCCGCGAATCCCGCCACCGTGAGCACGTGGCACTCGAACCGGTCCTGGTAACGGGCCACCGTGGAGTTCCAGACTTCGCCCGACGAGGAGAGGCCCGGGATCAGGATCATGGGCTGGCCGTGGCCGGCCACCTTGACGCGAAAAACATCCTGGGCCAGCAGCCCGGAGGAAATCGTGAGAGCAACCAACAGAGTTCTCATGAAGCCATTCTGAGATGAGCCGACCCGCTGGGCACATAGAATCTGATGAACGGTCCGCCAGGCGGACGAGTGGCTACCGCCCGTTGTCGGACAGCGGGGCTTCGAACGCCCTTCCTTCCAGACTTTCGATCGCTTTGCGGACGTCCTCCGGAACGCGAACCGATTTCATGCGGCTGTAGTCCAGCACGACAATGGTGGAATCCACCTCGGCGACGACCTCATTCAGGCTCTGGCTCACGATTCGGTGCTCGATTTTGATGCTGCTGTTGCCGATTCGCGTGACCCGCGCCCCCACCAGGACCGTGTCGGGGTAGGTCACGGGGCGCTTGAAGTCGCAGGAGATGGAGACCAGAATCGGACCGACGCCATCGGGCGGCAGCGTGGCCCACAAACCGATGCGAACCAGGTACTCGACGCGGGCCGTCTCGGCCCAGCTCAGGTACCGGAGATTGTTCACGTGTCCAAACGCGTCCTGATCGCCCCACAGCACGGGCAGGGCGATCACCACGGGGAAACCGTTGAGAGATTCGTGGCTGTGTTCCATGTCGAAGCGTCGATGATCACGCCACAGCGCCGCGCCTGTCAAGCGGCCGGAAGTGGTGGCCGTAAATGGATGGTCGTTTTCCATCTCCCCTGCGTATTGTTCTGTAGGGGAGGTGCCGCTTGTCCATGCTGCAAGACGCGCGGTACGCCGTCCGCACCATGTTGAAGAGCCCCGGCTTCGCGGCCGTGGCCGTTCTGACTCTGGCCCTGGGCATCGGGGCCAATACCGCGATCTTCACGGTGGTCAACGCGATTCTCCTACGCCCCCTGCCATACCAGGACGCCGAGCGGATGGTTTTCCTTACACGCACCTTCCCGGGCGGGCGCTCTGGGTCCGTCTCCGTCCCCAAGTTCTTCTCCTGGAGGCGGGACTCGATCGATGTGCTCACCAGCGTCGCCGCGTACGACTTCATGGGTCCGGGCGTGAGCCTCAGCGGCGAGGGAGACCCCGAACAGATCAAGGCGATTCGCGCCTCGGTGGACTTCTTCTCGTTGTTTGGCGTCACCCCCGCCCTGGGCCGGACCTTCAGCGCCGAGGAAGACCGTCCCAGCGGCCCGCGCGTGGCCGTCCTCAGCTATGGCCTGTGGAAACGCCGCTTCGGCGCGGACCCGCAGCTCGTCGGCCGCACCGTGGTGCTGAGCGGTGAGCCTCACACAGTCATCGGCATCACGCCGCACGACTTCGAGCCTAACCCGCCCGCCGACGTCTGGCTGCCGCTCCAGGCTGACCCCAACAGCATCAATCAGGGCCACTACCTGGTTTGCGCCGGGCGCCTCAAGCCCGGCGGCACGCAGGCGGCCGCCAACGCGCGCATGAAAATCGCAGCCGAGCAGTTCCGGCGCCAGTACCCGAACTCAATGGGCCGGAACGAGAGCGCGGGCGTGGTTTCCATGCGCGAGTCCCTGGTCGGCGGGATCCGCCCCACCCTTCTGATCACGCTGGGCGCGGTGGCTTTCGTGCTGCTCATCGCCTGCGCCAACGTTGCCAACCTGCTGCTGGCGCGCGCGGCGGCCCGCGAGAAGGAAATCGCCATCCGGACCGCGATCGGCGCCGGCCGCTGGCGGCTGGTCCGCCAACTGCTCACCGAGAGCGGACTGCTGGCCCTGGCCGGGGGCGCCATCGGCCTGCTGCTCGGGCATTGGGGTCTCAGGCTGCTGCTGGCTTTCACGCCCGCGCAACTCCCGCGCCTCTCGGAAATGACTACCCACTCCGGGCTCGATATCCGCGTGCTCCTGTTCACACTGCTGCTTTCGCTCGCCACCGGCGTTCTGTTCGGCCTGGCGCCCGCGTTCCGGATCTCGCGCCCCGACCTGAGCTCCACGCTGAAGGAGGGCGCCGCCCGCACCACCTCGAGCGTGCGGCATCTGCGCGTGCGTGGCCTGCTGGTAGTGAGCGAGATGGCGCTTGGCCTGGTGCTGTTGATCGGCGCGGGCCTGCTGATTCGCAGCGCTGTGCTGCTGCGCGGCGTTCAGCCCGGCGTCGACGCGCGCCACGCGCTCACCTTCAAGACCGCGCTCACCGGCGCCAGGTACGCCAATACCGCCGCCGTGACGCAATTTAGTCGTCTTCTGATTGAGCGCCTGGAAAGACTCCCGGGAGTGCAAGCAGCCGCCAATATCATCAATCTTCCCACCGAACCGGGCCCCGACCTGCCGCTCCGGATCGAAGGCCGGCCTGCCTCAGCCGCCGATGCGACCGGTGAGGAACAGTGGCGCTATGCCTCGCCCCACGCATTCAAAGCCACGGGCGTCCCGCTGCTGCGCGGCCGCGCGTTCGCCGACACGGATACCGCCAAGTCGCCCGCGGTGGCGATCGTCAACGAAGCCATGAGGCGCAAGTACTGGCCGAAGGAGGACCCGCTCGGCCAGCGCATCACCATCGGCAAGGGCATGGGCCCAGAGTTCGAAGATCCCACGCGCGAAATCGTCGGTGTGGTCGGCAATGTGCGCGAATTCGGCCTGAGCAACGAGCCGCCGCCCATGATGTACATCCCGCAGGCGCAGGTCAAGGATGCGTTCACGGCGCTGGGCAGCAAGATTCTGCCCATGGCCTGGGTGTTGCGCACGTCCGTGGATCCCATGACGCTGGCCACCACCGTGCGCCGTGAAGCGGTCTCGGTCGATCCCCAGCAGGCCGTTTTCGATTTCCGTTCGATGGACCAGGTGTTCGAGAAATCGATGGCGGACCGCGGATTCATCCTGCTCCTGCTGAGCATCTTCGCCGGAACGGCCCTGCTGCTCGCGGCCATCGGGATTTACGGCGTGATGGCGTACTCGGTCGAGCAGCGCGCCCACGAGATCGGCATCCGCATCGCGCTCGGCGCGGGCCGGGGCGACGTGCTGGGCTTGGTGGTGCGCCACGGCATGACCCTGGCCGGGATCGGCGTCGCCATCGGTCTGGCGGCTGCCTTCGGCCTCACCCGCGTGCTGACGGCGCTGCTCTACGGCGTCAAAGCCACCGATCCGGTCACCTTCGCGGGCGTGGCGATGGTCCTTGCCGCCGTGGCCCTGGTCGCCACCTGGATCCCGGCCCGCCGGGCCACCCGCGTCGACCCCATCACCGCCCTGCGTTGCGAATAGCCACGGCCGCTTTCGTGTATCCTGGTGTCAACGGGGCATCTGGGCTGGCAGTGCAATAGATAGCGCAGGCCCCGTCTCAGAGGAGGATTGTATGGATGCAACTTCGTACACTGGGGAAACGTCTGGGCGGGCGGGGGCGGCGCGCTAAGCCGTCACTCCCGAACGGATACTGAAACTGGGCTTTGGATTTTGGGGTGCGAAAGCGCTGCTCAGCGCGGTCGAGCTGGGCGTCTTCACGGAATTGGCCCGCGGCCCGCTCGATGCGCCGGCGCTGGCGGCCCGGCTCTCGCTCCATCGACGCGGTGTTCGGGATTTCCTCGACGCGCTCGTCGCGCTGGGAATGCTCGAGCGCGTAAACGGCCATTACTCCAACACGGCCGAATCGGACCTGTTCCTGGACCGCGCCAAGCCGACCTACACGGGCGGCCTGTTCGAAATGGCGAGCGGACGCTTGTGGACCTCGTGGGGCTCGCTGACCGACGCGCTGCGCACCGGCAGCCTGCCCACGCAGGCGGGGCAGGACGGTGGTCCATTCGAGAAGCTCTACAGCGATCCGGCCAGCCTGCGGCAGTTTCTCTCGGCCATGACCGGCGTCAGCCTCGGCACCGCTCGGGCCATCGCGGAGCGCTTCCCGTGGGGCCAGTACCGGACCTTCGCGGATATCGGCTGCGCCCAAGGCGCATTGCCCGTTCAGGTGGCCCTCGCCCATCCTCACTTGACGGGCATCGGGTTCGATCTGCCGCCGGTCGAGCCGATCTTCCGCGAGTATGCGGCGTCTCGCGGAGTGAACGGGCGAGTGCGCTTCCACGCCGGCAGCTTCTTCCAGGATCCGCTCCCGCGCGCCGACGTCCTGGTGATGGGACACATCCTCCACGACTGGGATCTGGACACGAAACGAATGCTGCTCAAGAAGGCGCATGAAGCGCTGCCCAAGGGCGGATCGCTCATCGTACATGAAGCCCTGATCGACGACGAGCGGCGCAGCAACGCTTTCGGGCTGCTGATGAGTCTGAACATGCTGGTGGAAACGCCGGGCGGCTTCGATTTCACGGCGAAGGACTGCTTCGCTTGGATGCGCGAAGCGGGTTTCCAGTACACCAGCGTCGAACACCTGACGGGACCGGACTCCATGGTGGTCGGCCTCAAGTAGGCCTGAGGGTGGGACGCGCGAGGGGCTTCTCCTGTCGGTGAGTGTGTGGCAGACTAGAGTGGGTGATGAGGAGCAAACCCACGCCCGTGAGAAGTGGCGCCCAGACGGAGGGATTGGGGGCGCGGGTCGTCGAATTGCTCGCCAGCGCTCTCTCTGACCGGCTTGTCGCGGTTGTGCTGTTCGGCTCGCGCGCACGCGGCGAAGCGGGTGAGACGAGCGACTGGGACGTGCTGGTGATCGCCGAGGGCCTGCCGGCTAGGGTTCTTGATCGCAACCTGTATCTGAAGCAACTCCTGCCTCCCGCGTGGCGCGGAGGCGTGGCTATCTTGGCGAAGACGCCGGAGCAGTTGCGTGGCGCCGTCGCGTCTGTCTATCTCGACATCGCCCTGGACGGAGCGATCCTGTACGATCCACGGGGATTCGCCGCCGAGCGGCTGGGTGCGCTGCGCCGCCAGATCGCCGAACTCGGTCTGCGCCGGGAGCGCACGCCGGAAGGCTTCGACTGGCGCTGGGCCAAGGCGCCGAGCAGCGGCTGGGCGCTGTCCTGGAGTGCCTGACCGTGGAGGCGAATCCTTCGGCGCAGTACCGGCTCAAAGTCGCCCAAGGTTTCCTGACCGAAGCCCGGCAGAATCTGTCCTCCAGGCAATGGCGCGCTTGTGTGGAGCACTGCCAATTGTCGGTCGAGAACGCGGCCAAGACCGCTCTGGCACTTCTGGGGCCGGTTTCGCGTACTCACGACCCTGGCGCGACTCTTCACCGCGCGCTGGTGCAGGGCCGATTTCCCGATGCCTTGCGGGGTCAGGTCGAGGGGCTGATTGCGCTGGCGGGGCAGCTCGGGGCGGACATCCGCATCGCGATCTCCTACGGGGATGAGGACGCGCTTCGCACGCCCTGGGATCTATTCGACGAATCCGACGCCGGCAAAGCGATTGAATTCGCAACCCAAGCCTGCCAACTGGCGGAGCAGTTGGCGGGATAGCGGGCTCCACGGCGGGCGGCCTCCGATCCAAATGCGGTCCTGCTGCGCCTCGGCCGATGCCTCCGGGTTGAGGACTTGAACCCCCGACGCTTCCGCGGCTCGCAGCAATTCCCGGTCGCGGGTCACCAACACCAGGCCACGCTCGGAGCCTGCCAGGCTTTCGGCTGCCGAGAGTGCCAACGGGAAGATCATCGCCGGTCTTCAATAAGCAGCCTGGATGCCGGGATGCCTTCTCCGCGGATCGGTTCCACTGGGGTGAATCCGCCGTTAGTCGTCGTCGGGACGGCGATGTCGCGGTTCTGAGCCAGCAGACCGAGCGCGTCCTTGCCGCGAACGCGTCCCCGCAACCGCTGGATGAACTCCATCGCGCGCGCGGCATCAGCTTCGCTCAGGGTCTCAATTGTGGTTCGGAGTTCCTCTTTGACCGAGACCATCCCAATCGCCTGCCTTCAGCCATCGGCGTACCACTTCGCGGAATACGGAGGGCTGCGAAGGGCATGGCCAGCGGACCAGCGCGCCCGGGCAGGGGCGAATCGGTTCGTGCTCACATGCCCGGGAAAACGCGTCGAACCAGGGCGCCATTGGTGAGTCCGCCCCAGCCCCGTGCTTCCGCTGTTTGCGCCTGGATGCCGTAACTGCCGAGGAATCCGTTGAGCCTTCGCGGCATGTTGACATCAAGCAGCCACATCGGGGGCATCCAGGACTTCGGAGGCGACCCTCATAATCTCGGGGATGGCCTCACGAGGGAATGAGCCGTAGGCCTCCTCGATCTCCTCCAAGCTCATCCCTTCAGCCAAACAGGACAGGATGAACGAAACCGAGAACCTGGTTCCCCGGATAGCGAGCTTGCCGCCGAGCAACTCCGGATCTGCGACAATCCAGCGGTAACCCTTGAAGGGTTTCAGGTCACTCCTGCTCATGGAACTTACCTGCCTCCCATCTGGGCGCCGCTCTCTTCTAGTCCGATTCAGCGAACCGGGACGAGCCGTATGGCGCTACCGCCGCCCGGCGCCAGCTTCAACGTCAAGACCGTCTGGGCGTTCACGCGACGCTTCTCGACAACCGAGTCTTTCGGCTGCGCCGCCGCGTTGGGTCCGTCGGCGCAGATCTCCGCATCGTAGGCCCCGCTCCCCAGGAAGCTCAGCGGCACATCGAGTTCGCGCGCGTCCCAGTCCGTGATGCTGCCGACGAACCAATCCTTCCCGCTGCGCCGCGCGATGGTGACGTACTTCGGCGGCACGCCGTTGAGGACGCGGGTCTCGTCCCAGCTCGCCGGGACAACCTTGAGGAACTCGGTTTCCTTCTGCCCATCGTAGGCGTCGGGGGAATCCGAGACCATCTGCAACTCGCTTTCGAAGACTACATACAGCGCGGTGTGATGGGCGCGCGTGCCCATCACCATGGGCGCCGTGTTGCGCGGCACGAAGTTCTCCCGGGTCACGTTATCGAACCCGCCGGGCGTGTAGTCCATCGGCCCCGCGAGCATGCGGGTAAAGGCGAGCGTCACGTCGTGCTTGGGAGTAATTCGCGCGCTCCACTTGTTGTACTCCGCACCCATTACGCCTTCGCGCGTCAATACGTTGGGGTAGGTGCGTCTCATCCCGTCGGGCTTGAACGCGCCGTGGAAGTCGACCATAAGGTGGTGTTCGGCCGCTTTTTTCGCAGCCGTCCGGTACCAGTTCACCATCCATTGGTCCGTGCGGTCCATGAAGTCGATCTTCACCCCGGCGATGCCCCATTTTTCGTACAGCGCGAAGGCATCGTCCATCTGGTCGTTCACGTCCCGGAAGTGAGCCCACAGCCAGATCCGGACGTTCTTCGACTTCGCATACTCGACCAGCATCGGAATATCAATGGCCGGGATGGACTTGGTGAGGTTCGCGCGGCCGCGCCGGGAATACCCGACCTGATCGGCCGTCGTGGGCAAGCTCGCCGACCAGCCGCCGTCAATCAGCATGAACTCGAATTTGTTCCGCGCGGAGAAGTCGATGTAATACTTCATGGTCTCGTTGTTCTTGCCGGGATTCGCGACGCCCTTAGCCTGGCTGCCGTTCCACCAGTCCCAGGGGGTCTTGCCGGGCTTGATCCAGGAAGTGTCTCCGATGGCGCTGGGCGGATTCAGATTGACCACCATGTTCGATTCCACCAGCCGTCCGGGCTGATCCGCGATCATCAACACGCGCCAGGCCGATCTCACGGGGGTTTGCGCTATAACCGATACCTTCGGCGCGTCCGCCTTGGGGTCGAAGGAGGGGGCGATGTCCGTGGAGGTGTTAATGTCCTCAACGCGGGGCGCCAGCCGGGCCGCCAGGGTTCGGTTGCCCGTAGCGGTAACGAACAGGCTGGAATAGTGCTCGATGTGCGCTTCCGTTAGACCGACCCAGGCGATTCCAGGTACTTCCAAGAGGAGCGGAAGGTTGACGAGGTACTCCGGATGCAGGCCGCCGATCGCCAGTTCGTGATAATCATCCTCGTTGCTGGTCTGGAAGCTGCGCGAGATTAGAGAAAAAGTGCTGGCGTCCTTGGAGAAGCGGAACTGCGTGGACTCGTTCAGGATGCGCAGTTCCTTCACGGAAGGCTGCTCGGGGACGACGTAGCGGAAGGCCACGCCGTCATCGTAAGCACGGGTTTCTATCACCAGGCGCCGGCCGTTCGCGGCCGTCTCCACCGTCTGCACCGTGACGGCATTGTAGTGGTTGCGTATGGGAGTTGCCTTGCCGTGCACCGGCGTCCAGGTCTCGTCCTGGCTGGACGTCTGCGATGACTCTATCCGGACAGCCGGCCCGAGTGCGGGAGAGCCCTCCGTTGCGAGCCCGAGGTTCGACCACTCGAGCACAGGCTGACCACGAAAAGCCACGCAATACGCCAGTTGGCCGCCTGCCTCCTGCACGGACTGACCCCGCACGGCCGCGATCGAAATCTCGAGCGCCCCGTTCGGCGATTTGAGCACCACCGGTCCCGTTTGCGCCGCCGCCGTGAGCGCGGCCGACAGAACGAGCGCGGGAATCTTAACAGTTTTCAGATCGCAGAGCATATTTCCCCTTAGCCACAATTTCCGTTTTGACATCGGCGACGCCCACAGTGTACACCCAAGGGCCTGCATTGCGACCGCACTTTCGCTCCATCGCAGCGGCGCCCCTCTCAGGAAGCGGGGTCCGCGTCGGTAGCCTGACTTTCGCAGTTGCGGGCACAAGATCCTTTGTTTTCAACGAACCGATACCTTAGGTCTGCACTACATTTCCAAGGCGACCTCCTCGTTGGACATGGCCGGCGCCTTGATGCGGGG
>JBEKWU010000095.1:0-20388 GCA_049512775.1 Bryobacteraceae bacterium | reverse complement strand
CGACTCCGCTCGCTGCAGAAACTGCCTTGGACGGTTCGCATGTTCTTCCTGACGCCGGACACCCAGTACGCCGCTCTGTGAATCCGACCAAGTCAAAAGTCTACCTACTTATGGCCTGATTACTAAGGCGCTCTTCGTCTTCGCGGTTCTTACTTCGCGAACAGCTTCAGGTTGATCGCCTCCGCCATGATCTTGTAGCCCGCATCAGCCGGATGCAGATGATCGCCGCTATCCGCTGCCGCCGAGAGCTGCGAAGGCTTCCGCGGATCGTGCGTCGCCGCATCGAAATCGATCACGCCGTCGAACCTGCCGCTGGTCCGAATCCAGTGGTTGATCGCCTGGCGGTCGGCCTCCAGGTCCGGGCTGAAATAGCTCGATCCTTCGCACGGCAGAATGGTCGCTCCATACACGCGGATGTTGTGCGCATGCGCTCGAAGAATGATCTGCTCATAGGCGCCGATCAACTCGCGTGCCGTCGCCGCCTGCTCGTTGCGCGCTCGGGCGTTTGCGCGAGTGCCCATATCGTTGATCCCCTCAAGCACAATCAGCCAGCGCACGCCGCTTTGTGAGAGCACGTCGCGATCCAGCCGCGCCAGTACGTTCGGACCCAAACCATCGTTCAGCACGCGGTTGCCGCCAATCCCTTCATTCAGTACTCCGATGCCTGCGGTGCTCCGGTTGGCTTGCAGGCGGCGGGCCAGAGCGTCCGGCCAGCGGCCGTTCTGGTCGGTCGTCGAGCCCCGCCCGTCGGTGATCGAATCGCCAAGCGTCACGACCGCCGCGCCGGAACTCTTGGCCAGCACGTCGACGCCGCTGAGGAAATACCAGTGATTGGTCCGCGCGGCCGTAGGCAGGTCCGGCGCCGAAACTGAGTCGCCAGCCTGAAGATACGACGTCGCCCTGGCGCCAGGGTGCGTCGTGATCTCATTCGGCGCGCCTTGCAGGTGAACTGTCACGGCAAGGTCGGACAGGGCCGCCAGGTCAAAGGCGACCGGATCGGAAATCATCGGGGCTCCAGCCGGAATGGTCACGGAGGGCTGGCCGTGAAAGGTCAGCGCCTTGTCGCTCTCCGGCCGGATCGCACTGCCACCGCCGGCCAGAGCCACACGGGCTGAAGCGATGCTGAGCGCCGTGGTCCCAGCAGTGTTGGAAAACCGCACCCGCAGTTGCTTTCCCCCGATCGACACATGCACGATCTGCCGCAACGTGCTGTCTGCGAAGCCCGGCGCAGGCGGCGCGTTTGCGGCATCCGCCACCTGAGGGGCCGACGCCCAGGTGCCCACCCAGCGGCCGCCCTTGCCGATCGCCTGCAACCTGCCCTGCTGCGCCAGTGCGGGCGCCAGCGGCGGGCCCTTGATGTAGCGGCTGGCAAAGGCCAGGAACGTCGGCCAGTTCGGTCCGGGGGTGTGCCCGCCGCTATGCTGGCGGAAGGCCACGTCACCGTCAATCAGCGGGGTCTCGATCGGGGGGAACTCGGTGGTCCCCAGGTCCTTCTTGCCCAGCAGCCTGTAGACTGGCCCGGCGGCGGCCGCGGCCAGGAACATGCCCTTGGCATCCACCCATCCATCGCCTTTAGTCGCGCCGGCGCTGATGAACACGGGGCGCGGGGCGCATAAAGCGACCAGCTCGTGAGAATCCACCGGCAAATCGTTCCAGTTCAGCGGACCGGCGTACTTAATGAAGTTGCCGGCCATCCAGTGGTATTCGCCCGTCCCGGCCACGTTTTCCACGATTTCGCCCCAATTGCGGCGGTGGAGCTTGGCGCCACCTTCGCCGGAGGAACTGACAAAGGCGATGGCGAAACGCTGGTCATAGGCCATGGCGACGAGCGTTGCCTTACCGTAGCGCGAGTGGCCCTCCAGGCCGACCTGCCTGGCGTCCACCGACTTGTCGGTCTCGAAGTAATCCAAGGCACGGCTGGCGCCCCAGGCCCAGGCACGCAAGGCGCCCCAGTCGTCCAACTTGCGCGGCTGGCCCTTGTTCACCAGACCGATGATGCCTTGCGTCAGGCCAGCGCCATTGTCGGCCTGAACACTGGTGGGGCTGAGGATGGCATAGCCCCAGCCCTTAGCGAGCACTTGTTGTTGCCAACTCGGCCCGCTGCCACCGGGCTGCGCCGGCGCTCCACGTCCCGGTCCGCGGGCGCCCTCAAATCGGAAACCGAACTCCATCATCACCGGCACCGGACCGGTCGCGTCGGCTGGGGTGGCCAGCTTCAACTGGATGTCGACGGTGACGAGCGGGTACGACGAGTTGTCAACGTGGCCCACCAGTTGTTTCACGATCACCGGCACATCGCCGTCCATTTCCCTGGTCCTGCTGGTCACTTCCCAAGTCACCTTGGGAGTGTTCTTGGGGACTCGACCATAGACTTCCCTGTCGAATTCCTCCACGATCTCCGGGCGGCGCTGGTTCCACCAAACCTTGGCCGTCTTCACCTTCTTCCCGCTCTTCAACACCAGCGGGTCCGGCAGCTCAGGATACGGGTTGGCTTTGGACTCGTCGTAGTTGGCCGCATTTGGCGCCTGACGGTTGTTGCCATCCGCACCCGGCCGGAGTGACGGGATATGCAGAAGATCCAGCAACCTCCGATGATCTTGCTGGGCGGTCAGCCGCACCGGCGGAGGCGGACTGCTGGCAGCCTCCTGCGTGGCCGGATTGGCGCCACGGCCCAGAGGGCCCACCGTCAACACCAACAGGGCCAGGCCAAACGGCCATCGAATCAATCGCGGTGCGGGCACGGATTCCTCCTCGGTTCTTCTCCCGTTGCTGGACCGGAATGGCGCCAGGAGCAGCGCCTTCTTTCCACTTGCTCAAGCTCATTATAGGTGCCAAAATGAAACTCGGGAAGGGCAGCCCCGGGGTCCGATGCGCCAGGGAGCGCTTCGGCAAGCCGGCGCCCCAGGATGGATATGTGCCACGATGCCCGCAGTTCAAGCCGGAGAAGCCTTTCCGGTCCCGGATTCGAGGTCGCGCAACGATGAAGTTCGATTATGTCCGCCCGGTTGTGTTCGCGCTGGTCTTGGTGGGTGCAGGCAGCGGGCCTCCAGCCCTGGCTGACGCTCTGCTCACGCTCTCTCCCAGTTTGACGGAGGTGTCCGATCTGATCACCGTGGCGGGGAACTACCCCGCGGTGAACTCTGCTCCGTTCCTGACTCCGGCTGGGACAGGCTATGACGGGGTTGCATTGCTTTTGATCCACCGTACCGACGGGGACTACTACTGCACCGGCGCCCTGATCGCGCCCACGCTGCTGCTGACTGCCGCGCACTGCCTGTCCAACACTGCGGGAGAGATGATTACCACCCGCGTGGACGCTTCCTTTTACCCGGCGGGAGGCGCCACCGTCGTCGTGACCGCCACGAGCGGCTTTCTGGTCGACCCGAGCTATGACGGTGCGGTGGTCAGCGACTACGACGTCGCCTTGGTGCGCCTGCCGGAATCTCCGGGATCCTGGGCGGATGTGTATGGCCTGTATGAGGGAGTGGTGACCGACGACCCCTACACCGTCGTCGGCTTCGGACGGCGCGGCGACGGCGCCACCGGCACCCAGACCAGCTCCGGCTTGCGCCGCCAGGGATTCAATACCTTCGACTTTTTCTATAGCCCGGGCGTCCTCATGTCGGACTTCGATAACGGGATTGCTGTGAACGATGCCTCCTGCTACTTCGGCCCTTCATTCTGCAACCTGGGCCTCGGTCTGCTGGAATCCTCGACAGCCCCGGGCGATTCGGGCGGCCCGGTGTTCTTTGGCAACCAGATCGTGGCCATCACGACCTTCGGCGCATCGATCGGCAGCCCGCCGGATGTCGACAGCAAACTGAATTCCAGCTTTGGGGAACTCGACGGCTTCGTCTACATCGGCTACAACGAGGACTGGATCGACAGCAACGTGCCCGAGCCGTCGCTCGATCCGCTGGCCGCTCTCGCCCTGGCCGCCATGTTGGCCGCCGCGCGGAAGCGGCGCGCGGGCCGAAATGCTTTGACGTGAGGGACACCGCTCCCTGACGGTCGCGGTTCGGTGCTGGGGGCCACCTGGGAGCACCGAACCGCGCGGGCCAGCCAGAGGCCGGCCGTCATGACCGGTCTCAGTTCCGCGCCGGATGGATCTCCACGTAGTCCAGGGCGGCAGTTTCCCGGCCATCGGGCGCCCCTTCGATCCGAATCTGGTCCCCGGGGCGGAGCGCCAGGCCGGCGATCTTCCGGCGCGTCGACGAGTGCGCATTGATGCCGCTGGCGGGCAGGTGATCGTCCGCCGCCCACTCGTCGACAAGCTGGCTGCCGACGAACACGCGGAACCGTGAGACGCCGTTGTTTTGGTCGAAGTACTGGACGCTGAGGTCGTACCAGCCCGGCTTGCCGTCGTATTGGAAACTGGCGGAGCACGGCCGGCTGCCGCTGGCGCACTGGACGGCTTTGCTGCCCGAGGCCGCTTCCCAGGGATGAACGTCCACCACCTGGTAGCCCTCCAGCTTCATCGCCTCGGCTTCCCGGCGACTTGGGAAGCGCCCCGCGCGGCCTTTCGCGTCCGGGATGCCGGAGGTGTGCAGAAACCAGGTATTGACGGCGTCGCGCCATACCTGCGCGTGCCCCGCCTGATACTCCAGGCGCGCCAGCACCTCCACATAACGTTGTTCATCGATCCGCCCTTGGAGCGACTTCCATTGCCGCACGAACCCCTCGACCTCCTCCGCCCCTTGATAGTGCGTGTCGTAGATGTGCTGGATCACGGTCTTTCCCGAATGCAGCACGTAGGTGTAGGGGACGTGGTGCATCCACAGCAGCAGCTCGTCCGGACAGGTTTCGAGCGATTCGTAAATCTTGGCCACGGGCGGCCGGTACTGGCCGATGAAACCGGTGCCGGTCGCCACCGTGCGGTCCATGCCCACGCCTTTTTCGTCGGCGCGATGCCACTGGCCCCAGCCGTTGCGCTCGGAAGCCTCCACCGCGGGGCCGTAGTGACTGCCGGTGATCTCGGTGAGCGTTTGCGCGCCCAGCGGCCCGGTGTAGTTCTCGTAGGTGCGCCAGGACTGAAGCTGCATGGCGGCGATGGTCTCGACCACCCGCACGTCGTCGCCGAAGGTGAGACGGGTCCATTCCTCCGCGATCTGCTTCGCGCTCAGATTCGGATTCCAGGCCAGCCGTCCGAAGCCGTAGAGATTGGCCTGGGAGAGGTGATGGCCGCTCCAGTTGCCGTCGCGGCCTACGTTCGAGACTCCAACAAAACCCCCCACCGGCCGGTGGAAGGTCTTCCCGGCGACCAGCGCCTTCACCGGCGTTCCCGCGCCCTTCGCGTGCATGTCGAAGTCCAGCACCTCTTTCCACATCGGCACGAGGAAGACCAGGTGGCGCGCCTGGCCGAAATACTCCTGGGTGATCTGAAGCTCGATCGCTTGGTTGGTTCTCTCGAGTGCGCCGAACAGCGGCGAGGCCGGTTCCCGCACCTGGAAATCAATCGGCCCGTTCTTGATCTGGATCACGGCGTTGTCTTCGAACTGCCCGTCCAGCCCGTGGAAGTTGTCGTAAGCCGCGCGGGCCCGGTCGTTCTTCAGGTTGCGCCAGTCCGTGTGATGGTCGTAAACGAAGCCGCGGTAGAAGATGAGGCCGCCATGCGGTTTCAGCGCCCGCGCGATCATGTTCGCCGCGTCGGCGTGCGTCCGACCGTAGGCGGAGGGACCCAGGCGTCCCTCGGAATCCGCTTTCAGCACGAAACCGCCGAAATCCGGAATCGCCCGGTAAATCTCATCGACCTTATCCTTCCACCACTCGGCCACGCGCGCGTCCAGAGGATCGAAGGTCTCCAGGCCGCCGATGGACTTCGGGCTGGTGAAATCGATGGACACGGAGAGCCGCACGCCCCAGGGGCGGAACACCTCGGCGATGCGGGCCAGTTGCGGCAGGAACCCGGTCGTGATGACGCGCGGATTGGCGTTGACATTGTTGACCGTGCAACCGTTGATTCCCAGCGACGCCAGCATCCGCGCGTAGTCCCGCACGCGGCCCAGATCGGCGCGCACGTCGTTCTTCTCGAAGAAGATCGACGGCCCGCCATAGCCCCGCTCGATGCTTCCGTCCAGGTTGTCCCATTCGTTGACCCAGCGCACCGGCGCGTAGGGAACCTGCTTCTCGTCGAGCGCCGAGACCGATTCGCCGAGGCCGATCTTTCGCAGCAGCGCGAACACGCCGTACAGCACCCCTCGATCGTTCGACGCCGTGACCACCAGGCAGGGGTGGCCATTGAGGGTGGCCGTCTTGAGCCAGTAGCCATCCTCCGTCAGCTCCCCCGTCCAGCCGATGGCGCCAAACGTACCCAGAACGATGGCGCTCTCTTGGGGCGGACCCGTCTCGATGCGCAGCGTTCGGCCCAGCATTCCGCGGATGCCGCGGATCAGCTCCTGCTGTGCCGCCTGGATCACCGCGGAATCGCCGAACGTCACCACCGCGGCGGGCAGCACGCCGTAACGGTCGCCGCCGGTTTCCGCGTACCGAAGCCAGGCCTCGTACCCGGTCTCCGCCCGCAGCCCAACCGCCGCCATGACAGTCAACACGAAGCTCAGTATCCGCATTGGCGCTCCTCTGGGCAGGCGCGGCCGCCTGCCCCACTCAATATGGAATGCTCGGCGGACGACCGTCGGTGGGATCGGCCCAGCGGTCGTTGGGCACGAGCGGTGTCCAGCCCGGGCGGGCCGGATCCTGATCGTACGGGTAGTTGCCGAGTCGTCGGTACAGTTGGTTGTACTGCCGCAGCTTGTCCCGATTCAACTTCACCCCCAGGCCGGGCCCGGCGGGTACGGCGATCGATCCGTTCTCGTATCGCATCGGCCCGCCCTCGATGATGTCGTCCGTCAAGTGATGGTAATGGGCGTCGGCCGCAAACGAGAGATTGGGGATCACCGCCCCCAGGTGCAGCATGGTCGCCAGTTGTATCCCCAGTTCGCCGGAGGAATGCACGGCGACGCCGAACTGAAACGTCTCGCAGACGGCGGCGGCTTTGACGCACGCGCGGATGCCGCCCCAGAATGTCGTGTCCAGCAGGATCACGTCCACGGCGGTGTCCAGAACGTTCGCCGCGAGCTGTTCGAAATTCACCACCACCGTGTTGGTGGCCAGCGGCACTCGCACCATCTGCCGGGTACGCCGCATGCCGTTCAGGCCGAATACCGGGTCTTCGAGGTAATCGTTTCGCAGTCCCTCGATAGCCTGGCCGAAGCGGATCGCCTGCTCGGTGGACCAGAGCGCGTTGGGGTCGAATCGCACGCGGTCCTCGGGAAACGCACCGGCCAGCGCGCGGTAGACCTCCAGCTCGTAGTCCGGAGGGAAGACGCCGGCCTTCAGTTTGTGCGAGGTGAATCCGTGCCTGCGCTTGAGCGCGCGCGCCATCTCGATCACCTGGTCGATGGTGCGAACTTCCCCCTCGCCCGTAGCCGGGTTGGGGTAGCGGAAGAAGCAATAGGAGGCGAACGGGACGCGGTCGCGCAAGCGGCCGCCGAGAATCTCCGCCACCGGCGCTCCCCAGGCCTGGCCCAGGATGTCCAAGCACGCGAACTCGAGCGCGGCCAACACCTGAGTGCGATTGTTATACAGTGATGCCGTCGGGTTGGCGATCGCAAATCGCATTTCCTCGAGCCGGGCGGGATCGTGCCCCAGAAGGTAGCCCTTCATCGCGCGGAAGGCCGCTTCCGCCGATTCCCCTCCGCCACCCATCTCTCCCAATCCGACCAGTCCATCGTCGGTTTCGACTTCGACGATGGTGCGCACGAAGCGGCCCCAGTGGCACCCGTTGGCGTGGCGCAACGGTGCCTCCAGCGGCACGGTCACGGTGGTTGCGCGGATATCGCTGATTCGCATGAATTAGTTCAACACCACAACAATATCAATCCCCGGCCCGCCGGTCAATTCTTCCGCTCGCCGCGCTACCCTGGTTTGCGTGAGCTACATCAACTCTGCGTTCCTGCTGGTTTTTCTTTCCGCGGCTGGACTGGCCGGTGCGGAAACGCGGCGGGCCGTTTTTGAAGGCGCCGCCCCGGAATTCAAGTGGGCGTTGAAGGACCTGAACCCCGGCCTGCCGTCGGATTGGTCCTCTTACGAATACCTGGTTCTCGAGATCAGATCCTCGACCTCGCAGCGGTTCGAGCTGAGGCTCCACGCCGCCGATGGCGTGCGCAAGCTGCGCATGCACCCGTTCCAGGGCGCGTGGATCCGCGCCGCCGTGCCGCTGAAGTACTTCAAGCGGCCGGACCGCGATGGCTTCGATCTCGCCTCCATGGGGAACAAGCCGCGGGCGGCATTCTGGATGAATCTGATGGGCTCGTACGGCCCATTGAAGGCCGTCGAAGCGATCTCGGTCGCGATGGAGAATCCGATCGGCAAGCCGACGCTGGAAATCCGGTCGGTCACGCTGGCGCAAGCGGACCCGGGCGATGCGGTGCTGGAGCCCAAGCCGCTGGTCGACCAGTTCGGGCAGTGGATTCACGCGGAATGGCCGAGCAAGGCAACCACCCTCGACGAACTGAAGAAGGAGTGGGCGCTGGAAGACAAGGCGCTGCCTGCCGGAGATTTCAACTATTGCCGTTACGGCGGCTACCTGGGAAGCAAAGCGAAAGCGACCGGCTTCTTCCGGGTCGAGCAGATCGACGGCAAGTGGTGGTTCGTCGATCCCGACGGGCACCTGTTCTTCTCCACCGGCGTGGATAGCATGAGCGCCTGGTCCGGCACGCCAACCGAGGGCCGCGACGGCGTCTTCGCCGCCATGCCTCCCACGGTCATGCTCCCCTTCAATGCGCGCCCGGGCCGCCCTCCCGACGCCTCCTTCTACACCTGGAACCTGCTGCGGCGATTCGGTCCCGAGTGGGGGCCGCAGTGGGTCGATCTCACGCTGCGGCGCATGACCGCCTGGGGCCTGAACACCGTCGCCAACTGGTCGGACCCGAGGCTGGCGGCCGCGCGGCAGAAAGCCTACGTAGCGACCCTGCGCGGTTGGGGGATGGAAACCGGCATCATGGGGCTGCCCGACGTGTACGCGCCGGAGTTCGCGCAAAAAGCCGATGCGGCCGCCGCCCAGCAATGCGCCTCGCGAAAGAACGATCCATACCTGCTGGGATACTTCGTGGCCAACGAGCCGCCCTGGCCCGGCCGGGAGACGCAAGTGGTGGACGCGATCCTCGAAGGCCGTGATAAGCCCATCCAGCGCGAGCTCAAAACCTTCCTGGCCGAGGGAGATACGCCGGAACGCCGCAAAGCTTTCGTCTTCCGAACCCTCGAGAAGATGCTCGAAATCGTCAACGCGGCCATCCGCAAGCACGACCCCAACCATCTGAACCTGGGCATCCGCTTCGGCGGCCACCCGTCGGACGAGGTGATCCGCACGGCGCGCGTGTTCGACGTCTACAGCCACAACATCTACGACTACGTCCCCGACCGGCAGTACTTGGAGAAGCTTTACCAACTCACCGGGCGCCCCATCGTCATCGGAGAGTTTCACTTCGGGACGCCGGGGCGCGGGCTCGCCGCCGGTCTGCGCCAGACGCGCAACCAGGAGGAGCGCGGTGCGGCCTACCGCTACTACGTCGAAAACGCGGCGGCCATGCCCGCCCTGATCGGAACGCACTGGTTCCAATGGATCGACCAGCCGCCCACGGGGCGCATGGACGGCGAGAACTACAACATCGGAATCGTGGACGTCACGGACCGACCCTATCGGGAACTGGTGGAGGCCATGCAAGCCACGCACAAGCGCCTGCTGGGGGTGCATTCGGGGAAGGAGCCGCCCGTCAGCCGGAAGGCCGAAGTCCAGTGAGTCGGTGTAACAATGCCTGCGGAGATTCCCGCGCGGAAACGACCCGCGCCTTGGCTGTCAACCGAGGGGTTGCAGGTTCGAGTCCGGCTCGGGGAGCCAGACGTCTTTTCGAACTTCTCCGCGCGCAGCTCCTGTCAGACAGCGCGTTGAGCGCGCGGCGGAGAAAGCTGTGGGTGATCCAGGAGGACAGCAGTCGCCTCCAGCGGCGAGCTGGCGCCCGACAACGCCATTCGACATGTCGCCGTACTCCTGGCAAGCGCCCGCCTCCGCCTCCGGTTCCCTGATAGGCGGCGCCGCCGGATGCCGAATTCGACCGCTGTCCTCACCAGCCCAGCCGCTGGATCCCCTTCACCAAGTCAAAGTGCTCGTCCTGGCTGAGAATCGGCAGGGCGTACTGGCGACACAGCGCGGCGATCCAGGCGTCATTGGCCGGGATGGGGGTTCCCGCGCGCCTCAACTCGCACCGAACCTCCGCATATTGAGTCGCGGTGTCAGCTCCGACCTCAAGGACCCGACAGGCAGACAGGAACTTGGCCAGCCACCGTTCGTATTCCGCCCGGTGCCGCGATTGCGCAAACCCGAACCGGTATTCCCCCAAGGCGATCACTGGAATCGCAATCGCCCTGGCGTTGGCGATCTGAGCCACGGCCCGCGGCTCACCATCGGCAATGGCCGACAACGCGTTCGTGTCGAGGATCACTACCGATCCTCCGGCTCAATCCTCTCAAACTCCGCCTCCACCATCCGACGGATGCGCGTACTCTCCTTGCGGAGATGGCGCAGTCCCCCTGCCAGCTTCACCCAGGGTTGTTCTCCGGCTCCCCGTGAACCCCTCAGCTTTTCCCCAACTGCGTCACTCACCAACTGGCGAAGCGGGATGCCCTCTTCGGCGGCCCTGGCCTTGGCCCGGCGGAAAATCGCATCCGGAATCTCAAGCGTGGTCTTCACGTGTTTCATCGTCCCATATTTATGGCACAGTTGGCAACCCCGGTTCCCAAGTCCACCAGCGCTCCCGCTGGCCAGGGAATCTTGCTTTGTCCGCGTCTCGGCTCCGTTGAGCCAGGCCGAGACATTACGTTGTTGCGCTCGGGGAACCACTTCTCGCGGCTCATCTGGCGCCTCCGTTGCGCGAAGGCTCACGTGACTGTGTTTCCGGGGTCCTCTTTCGACTCCGCCGAGCTCGACCTGGCACGCGGGAACAGGTGGGTGCTGGCTCACAACCGCGCCGGCGTCCTGCGAACATGGACCGGCTCTACCAGCGGGAGCGGATACGGCGCATTCCGGCGCGGGTTGTCCGGGTCGTAGAACACGCAGAAGGTGGCGCCGATCGCGAGCGGCTTCCTGGTTGGGCCGCTTCGTCCTTTGGTCATGGACCCGCTGAGCGTCCGGAACTCGTAGTGGACCAGCTTGCCCTTGTCCGTCTTGGCGTGGCGCGTGACCACAGCCGGTGCGGGCCGGCCCTGGGCCAGCAGACGCTCCTGACACCGGAGCGGAAACGTGAACAGGCCGCCTGTCGCCGACACGGCGACCGCGACCAGCCAGGGGACCCACATCGGCATGGGCCTCGGTTCGGAGCCCCGCGGATAGTTGAGATCCGGGCGCGACGGAAGATAGCGCACCGCCAGCTCCGATCCCACCTGAAGGTTCTTCCAGATTCGGAGCGGCGCCTTGGCGCGCCCTGGATAGGTGCGCTCGTGGACCGTGAACCGGTAGGCGACCCACCGCGTGTGGCCCTTATCGCCGCTCCGCCAGAGCCTGGTGACAAGGCCTTGCGTGTCTACTCCCTGTGCGCCAAGGAGGCGTTGCTCCTCCGCCTGGCGGAGCGCCGTGACTTCGAGGGCGATCCCGGCGGCCAAGCCGCCAACGAGAAACACCACGGCCAGGGCGAACACGGTCTTCCCTGCGGCAGTCCATCGGACCTGGCGCGACCGGGGGAGTTCCAGCCCGTCCGGGGGCGTCCAGTGCCGCTGCAACTCCGCGAGTTGGGTTCGCGAATCCATGACTTACTCCTCCTGGGCGTCAGGCCGGGGTGGCTCCTCGCCAGCGCCCCCCGGCGCGCGCCCGGCCTTTTGCAGAGCGCGGCGCAGCAGAAACTCGATTTGCGCGTTCAGGCTGCGCAGCTCGGCGTCGGCCCAGCGCTGGAGAGCTTCGTGCGTCGCCGGGTCCAGCCGAAGCAGAAATGTCTTCCGTGGCGCCATCGGCCCACCGCTCGCTTACTGGTACAGCGTGCCCGCGTTGACGATGGGCTGCGCGTCGCGGTCGCTGCACAGCACCACCAGCAGATTGCTCACCATGGTGGCCTTGCGCTCTTCGTCGAGCTGCACCACCTGCTTCGCGCTCAACTGCTCGAGGGCCATCTCGACCATGCCCACGGCTCCCTCGACGATCTTCTGCCGGGCGGCGATGATCGCGCTGGCCTGCTGTCGCCGCAGCATCGCGCTGGCGATTTCGGGCGCGTAAGCCAGGTGGCTGATGCGGGCCTCGATCACCTCGACACCGGCCTGGGCCAGGCGCTGCTGGATCTCCTCGCCCAGCCGGTGCGAGATCTCCAGCACCGACATGCGCAGCGAGATCTGGCCTTCCAGGTGCGCGTCGTAGGGGTACGTGGTGGCCAGGATGCGCACCGCGGACTCGGTCTGCACGTGGACGAAATGCTCGAAGTCGTCCACGTGAAAGACTGCTTCGGCCGTCTCCACCACCCGCCACACCACCACCGCGGCGATCTCGATGGGGTTGCCATCGTGGTCGTTGACCTTCAGCTTGCTGCTCTCGAAGTTGCGTATGCGCAGGGAAACCCGGCGGCGCGTCGTCAGCGGATTCACCCACCAGAAGCCCTGCTCCTTGATGGATCCCTTGTACACGCCAAACAACTGGATCACCAGAGCTTCATTGGGATTGACCACCCTCAATCCGAACACGCAGAAGACATCCACTCCTAGAACCGCGAGCGACGTCACGAACCACAGACCGGCCTCCGCCCTGGCCGCCGAAACCAGCATGTACGTCGAACCGATCAGCAGCGCCGCGAGCAGGAACAACATCAGCCAGCCGGGATACCCTTTGATCTGCTTTTCCTGTAGCATGGGAACGATCTCTCCTTTGACATCATAATGATATCATTTTGATTTCACAGAAGTCAAGAGAGATTATTTCCCCTCTTTTCAATAGGAAAGGTGGGGATAGCCACCTCTTCCCCACGGTTTGCAGCTACTTCACGCGCAGCAGCCGGCGCCAGTCCACCGCCTTCTGTTCTTCCAGCGGGGTCGCCGGGTCGATGAATCTCCAGCTCAGCGCCCCGAACAGGTAGATGACGGCCATGATGTGGAAGTTGAGCGTGCAGCTCCTGGTCGCCTGGATCACGTAGCCGAACACCACCGGCGCGAGCCCCCCGGCGGCATTGCCCATCATGTTCATCGATCCGGAGAGCGTCCCGGCGTACTTTCCGCCGACGTCCATGCACGCGCCCCAGGCGCAGGGCATCACCAGGTCGTTGGCGAAACTGGCCAGGCCCATGACGATCATCGCCCACAGCGGATCGCGGATCCCAGTATGCGCCATCAGCAGCACGCTGGCGCCGCAAAAGCCCGCGTAGGCCACCAGGCGCCGCGCCGCTCTCACGCTGCCCGTCCACCGCGTCACGCGCGGCGAAATGAGTCCGCTGAAGGCGCAGCCCAACCCGCCGAAAAACAGCGGAAAGACGGCCAGCCGCGCGGCGTACTGCGGATCCAGGTGACGGTAGTCCTTCAGGTAGGTCGGCAGCCAGGTGATGTAGAAGTACCAGGGATAGGACAGGCAGAAATACTGCGCCCAGAGCATCCACACGGTGGGTGAGGAGACCAGCTTCTTCCAGGGGACGACGCCGTGCCCGGAGGCCAGCTTCTCCGCGCCCTCCAGCAGCGCCAGTTCCCCGGCGTTAACGCCCTTGTGGTCCCGCGGGTTATCGCGATACCAGGGGTAGAATGCCGCCGCCCAAAGCACGCCGATGGCGCCGAACACTTCGAAGGCATGCCGCCATGACATGTAGTGGAGCACCCAGACCACCAGCAGCGGCGTGAAGGCCCCGCCCCACCGCGCGCTCATCCACATGATGCCCTGCGCGCGCACCCGCTCGGGCTGCGGCAGCCAGGTGGTGAACGCCTTGGTCAGATTCGGGAAGCAGCCGGCCTCTCCGGCGCCGAACAGGAACCGCGTCGCCACCAGCGAGAGCCAGCCCCGCACCCAGCCGGTGGCGGCCGTGAAGAACGACCACCACAGCACCACGCGCAGCAGCACCCGCCGCGGTCCCATCCAGTCTCCCAGCCATCCCCCTGGGATCTCGAAGATCGCGTACGCCCAGGCGAACGCCGCGAACGCGTAGCCCATCTGGACGGGGGTCAACCCCAGTTCGCCCCGGATGTCGGACTCCGCCTGCGAGATGCACACGCGATCGATATAGGTCACGATCGCCAGCGCCACCGCGAAGACGATGACCCAATACCTGGTGCGGGTAGGCTTCACTTCCGTGTGGGGCGTGGGCACGCGAAGGGATATGAGAACACGCCGCGGCGCCCTAACGCAAGTGCAGCTCGGCGTCCATCCATTCGAGGTATCCCTCCGAGCCCGCGACGATCTCCAGAGCGACGATCTCGGGGGTCTCGTACGAATGGACCTTGCGCAGCTCCTCCTGGAGCCGCTCGAGCAGAGCCCGGCTGGACTTGATCACCAGCAGCCACTCGTCCGCCTCCTCCAGCGCGCCCTTCCAGCGGTAGATGCTGCGAACTCCGGCGACGATGTTCACGCAGGCCGCCAGGCGCCGCTCGACCAGCGCGCGCGCGACGTTGGCGGCCTCCTGGGCCGATCCGCAGGTGCTCAACACGACGATCTTGTCGGTCATGGGGGTGATCCTCCGAAAAACTTTCCAGAAACAGTAGCAAATCCGATCAAACAGGATTATAAACAAATGTAGGGATGAAACAAGCTGTTCTTCGCTGGGCCGGCACGCTGGCCCTGGCCGGCTGCATGGCGCTCTTCTTCGCCCTCCGGGTTCCTCACGGCATTTCCGCCCTCGAGGACAAGCACCAGCAGATCCGCCAGCTCGAGCAGCAGAACGCCGACCTCGCCAAGGACAACGCGGCCAAGCGCGACCGCATCCACAAACTCCGCGAGAGCCGCTCGGAGCAGGAGCTGGAAGTCCGCAAGCGGCTGAAACTCCAACGCGAGGGCGAAACCTCCATCCTCCCCGATCCCGCCAAGAAATAGGGCCCGCGCCGCCGCTCGTCTCCCCTTACGCAGTCTGCCGGCGGAGGCCGGTCGGATCCGTCAACCCGGGCGCACTCCTGCCCTGCGCCGGCGGGGCCAACTGCGCGCAGAAAGCGTCGTAGTCGCGCTGGAACCAGAAACACAGCAGAACGAAATCGATCAACGCCGTAAAGAACAGCGGAGCGGGAAACGCCGTCTCCGGGAATTCCAGCCCAGTCAACCTCGACACGCCCAGACAGACCACGGCGAACCACGGGCAATGGAGGAAGTACATCAGGATCGAAGCCCTGCCGCCCTGCTGCATCGTTTCATGTTTCAGCAGCCGATCCACCCAGCCCCGGTTGTGCCACAGCCCTACCACAAGCAGCGCCACCAAGGGCAGCAGAAGGCCGTTAACCAGTGCATAGAAGACCTTATTCGAGGGCCACGCGACCACCAACGCGACAGTCATTACCGCCGCCAGCCCGACCGCCGCCACGTCCTTGGAAAGCCCCCGCACCAGCAGACCACCTGGCGATGCCCGTTCCGCCAGCATGGCCAGCGTCGCTCCGAATAGGATCTCCCATAAGCGCGTGACTGGGAAGATATGCATCGCCGCGATCGCATTGGTGCATTGCAGGCTCGCGGTGGACGGATCGTAGGGGGCATATCGAAAAGTCGCCGGAAACTCCGCCAGCAACAGCAGGTGCGGCGCCAGGATGAACGCCCAAAGCAGGGTCAGCAGCGCCAGCAGGAACCCGGTGCTCAAGTTGCCCAGCTTCCGGAAGAAGGGCATCACCAGGTATCCCAGGGCGAAGGAGGTGACCGCCCAGGCGGGCGTGTTATAAGCCATCGCGCGGCCTGGGAAGAACCCGTGGGAGAGCGTCAGCCACGCTGCTGCGTCCTTGAGGAAACGCCAAGGCTCCGGAGCCGTACCTCCCACGCACACCACCCACACCATCACCAGGAATCCGAACACGTGGATGGGATAGAGGCGCGATAGCCGCCTGGCCAGGAACGGCCAATAGGAAGTGGGCCGATGGTACATCACTTCGATCAGCAGAAAGCCCGACAGCACGAAGAACAGAGACGTAGCCATCGACCGCGCTTCGAGCAGATGGAGCACGGCCTTGGGGGCCCCAGCCTCGACCAGGGGGTAATAACCAACGTGCGCAAAAACGATTACGCCGGCAGCCAGAAATCGCAGCGCGTTCAGGCTGGAAGAGTAACGCCTCTCGCCCGGCATCCGAATATCCTGGGCCAGCGACTCGCCTCCTCCGTGACACTGCTATTATTCGCCGCGGGCCCGCCATTTGCAAGCTATTTCTAGACTCATGTCCAAGGTTAATACCGCACGTAGGCCGGACAGAACTAACTTTCTTGCTCCCGGATGCTTACAATCGCGGCCGCGATCTCCCGGGTGGTTTCTTCGTCGCCCATCAGCACGCGATGGGGGAACCAGAACGCATCGCGGATGCAGGCTTCCGCCACCGGGCAGGGCTGGACGCGGCAGCCGCCCTGGCGGTACAGCGGGTTGCCGTAAAGCGGATGCGGATAGAACGGCGTGCAGGGGATCCCCGCGGCGGTGATGGCGCGGTGAAACTCGTCTCTTGTCTTCCCAAACTTCGCGGCGTCGATCCGGCCCAGCAGCAGATAGTGGGAATGGGTGCTGACTTGCCTGGGCACGTCCTGGAAATGCAGTCCCTCGATTCCCGCCAATTCCGAACGCAGCCGCCGCTCGTTCCGGTCGCGGAGACGGATCTGCTCGGGCAGCCGCTCGAGTTGGGCGAGCAACACCGCCGCCTGCAATGCCGTCATCCGGTAATTCGTTGCCAGCGAGTAGTGGAAGAAGAAGCCCTGCCCGGGCCGGCGCCCCTGGTTTGAGAACGACTGGGCGCGCTCGGCGAACCCGGCGTCGTTGGTCGTGAGCATGCCGCCTTCGCCCGCCGTCATGACTTTGGAGTTCTGGAAGCTGAACGAGCCGGCTAGCCCGAAGCTGCCGGCCCGCTTGCCATTCCACTCCGAGCCGTGGGCGTGCGCGGCGTCCTCGAGCAGGATGAGATTCCGCTCGCTGGCCAGCCCCATCAGCCGGTCCACATCGGCCAGCGGCCCGCCGAAGTGCACCGCCAGGATGGCTTTGGTGCGGGGAGTGATGGCGGCCGCCGCGCGCTCGGGGTCCATGTTGAAGCTGAAGGGCTCGATGTCCACGAACACCGGCAGCGCCCCCGAGCGCGAAACCGCCGTGGCGGTCGAGATGAAGGAGATGGCGGGAACGATGACTTCGTCGCCCGAGCCGATCCCCAACACCGCCAGAGCGGTCTCCAGCGTCGCCGTTCCGTTTACCGCACTGATTCCGTAGGCGCAGTGCTGGAAGGCGGCGAACTCGCGCTCCAGCCGGCCCACGATCTCGTGAAAACCGCCCCACTGCGCGCTCTCCAGCACCTGCCGCAGCAACTCGATTTCTCGTTCCGTGTGGATGGGCCAGGCCGGGATGCGCATAGTCTTTCAGTGTACCTACAGCCCCTGGAGAAAGTAGTTGAACTCTTTCTCCCTCCCCAGCGTGGTGCTGCCGCCGTGCCCGGGAATCACCACCGTCTCATCCGGCAGCGGGAAGTACTTGTCGCGGATCGAACGCAGGATCAGACGCCCATTGCCGCCCGGCAGATCGGTCCGCCCGATGCTGTCGCGAAACAGCGTATCGCCGGCCAGCAGCTTCTTCTCCGCCGGAATCCAGAGGCTGATGCTGCCCGGCGTGTGGCCCGGAGTGTCCAGAATCTCGAGCTCCGTGCCGCCGACGCGGAGGCGGTCCCCTTCGCGCGCCCGCGTGTCGATGCTCGCGCGGCCGGGCGTCTCCAGGCCCAGCCAGGCCGCTTGCACTTCGATCTGGTCGTACAGCGGGAGATCGTTCTCATTTAGCAGCACCGGCGCCCCGGTGGCCTGCTGGAGCTTCTGGGCGCCGCCGATGTGGTCGATGTGGGCGTGTGTCACCACGATCTGCTTCACGCGCAGCCCGTGCCGCGCGACAATCGCGAGAATCGGCGCGACGTCGTCGCCGGGATCGATTACCAGCGCCTCCCGGGTGCCTTCGTCCCCCAAAATCGAGCAATTGCAGGCCAGCATTCCGACGGGCAGGATTTCGTGTATCATTACTTGTCATTATGATTCCGGTCGCGCTGGAATTGCTGGGCCTGCTGGCGCGCTGGCTGCACATCGCTTCGGCGGTGCTGCTGCTTGGCGGCCTCGCCTACGCCCGCGCCGTAGCCGTCCCCGCGCTTGAGGCGCTTTCCGAGGACGAGCGCGCCGAGGCCTGGCAGCGATTGGCCTGGCGTTTTCGGCCGCTGGTCAACGGCGCCATCGCGGGCCTGTTGGTTTCGGGCGTCTACAACTTCCTGATCCATCCAGGGCACACCCACTTCTACCACATGTTGTTCGGCATCAAGATGCTGCTGGCGGCGCACGTATTCGCCGTTTCTCTGCTGGCGGTCAAGGAACCCAAACCCAGCCGGATGACCAGTGCCGTGATCTCGGGATTCCTGGTGATTCTGCTGGCCGCGTACCTGCGGCGCATCTTTTGAACGCCATGGACACCGGGTATCGAGCGCTGCGCGAGGGCGCTGGCTGGCTCGACCTCTCCGCCCGCGGGCGCCTGCGCGTCACGGGCGAGGATCGAGTGCGCTGGCTCCACGCCATGGTCTCCAACCACGTCGAGCAGCTCCGGCCGGGCCAGGGCTGCTACGCCTTCCTCCTCAACGCCCAGGGCCGCATCCTGGGCGACCTGAACCTGCTCTGCTTCGACGGCTCCTTTCTGCTGGACACCGAGCCGGAGACGCGGCGCAGCTCCCTGGCGCACCTGGACAAACACATCATTGCCGACGATGTCACGCTCGAGGACGTCACGGAGGAAACCACGGAGCTGGGCGTCGAGGGGCCGAGGTCGGCCACCGTTCTGAGCGCCATGGGCGCGCCGGTTCCCGAGACGCCCTGGTCCCACGCGCCCTGGGGAGCGCGCGTGGTGGTGCGCTTGAGCACCACCGGCGCCCCCGGCTTCGCTGTCCTCGCGCCCCGCAACGAGCATGCCGAACTGACCTCGCGGCTCGAATCGGCCGGCGCCATCGCGGCCAGCCCGGAGGCGGCCCGCATCCTGAGGATCGAGCTCGGCCGTCCCCGCTACGGCGAGGATCTCACGGACAAGCACCTGCCCCAGGAAACCCAGTTGCTCCACGCCCTCCACTTCAACAAAGGCTGCTACCTGGGGCAGGAGATCGTCGAGCGCATTCGCTCGCGCGGCGGCGTTCACCGCTTCCTAGTGCGGCTCGCCATCGAGGCCCCGGAGCCGCCGCCCCCGGGCGCGAAGATCGCCGCCGCCGGCAAGGAAGTTGGCGAGATCACATCCGCGGTCTATTCGCCGGTCGAGGGCAGGGTAGTGGCTCTGGGCTACGTCAAGCTGGGCGAGTTCCCGACGGACGCCCCGCTCGAGGCCGGTGGATCGAGGGCCACAATCGCCCCGCCTGCTCGCGATCAGTAACCCAGACGCCGGTCGATCCGCAGATCTCTGGCCGCCTGCCTCACGAAATCCATGGCCGCATCGATGTGGCGGAAGGCGGTGTTCCGCCAACCCCGGGCCGCCGGATTGTCCTCTTCGCGGTCGATGTCGGCACGGGCGCTCCTGAGCAGCGCCATGATCCTCTGGAAGCGGTTCAAGCGCTCGAGATTGGCGTCGACCCGCGGATGATCGTCAATGTCCCGGCGATCGATTATCGCGGCACGGTCGATCTCGACGATGGCATCTTCGACTTCCCGCTCCGCGGCGCGCAGGTGCCGCGTAACGTTCGGCTCCTCGGTGACTCTGAGGTAATGCTGCGCGGCGCGGAGATCGCTCCGCGCACGCAGATACAGGGGGTGGTGCCTGCCGGGGGGTCCCCCAACCGGACCGTAACCCCGATCCGGGCGCAGATCCATAGTGGCCCGCCTCACCGAGTCCATGGCCATATCGATGTGGCGGAAGGCGGCGTTCCGCCAACCCCGTGCCGCTGGATTATCTTCTTCCCGGTCGATGTCTTCCCGGGCGCTCCTGAGCAGCTCCATGATCCTGCCAAGGCGTCCGGGACGATCCAGGTTCGTGTCCACCCGCGGATGATCGTCAAGATCCCTGCGGTCGAGCACCGCGGCACGGTCGATCTCAACGATCGCAGCTTCGACTTCACGCTCCGCGGCGCGTAAGTTCGGCGCAAACCTCGCTTCTTCGGCGATTCTTAGACCGAAGTTCCATCCCGCAGCGGCGAGTATCTGACTGAGGGTGCGGGTGATGGCCCTGGAGGCAGGTTCCAGTTTCTGGCTACACGCCGAGCAGTTCGAAGGCCCGCGCCTGTAGCGGA
>JBEKWU010000094.1:0-20598 GCA_049512775.1 Bryobacteraceae bacterium | reverse complement strand
ACCGACACGCGCGGCACGGCGGTGATGAACTCGCTGTTCCACGGCTACATCGAGTGGCAGGGCGACATCCCGACGCGCCCCACCGGCTCGCTGGTGGCCGACCGGCCGGGCCGCACCACCGCTTACGCCATCTTCAACCTCCAGGAGCGCGGGGAGATCTTCGTCACGCCCGGCACGGAGGTCTACGAGGGGATGATCGTCGGGGAGAACGCGCGCGATGCCGACCTGAACGTGAATATCGTCAAGGAGAAGAAGCTGACCAACATGCGCGCCTCGACCTCGGATGAGGCCATCCGCCTGGTGCCCCCGCGCATCCTCAACCTGGAGCAGGCTATCGAGTTCGTCCGCGACGACGAATTCGTCGAAGTAACGCCCCAATCCATCCGCTTGCGGAAGAAAGTGCTGGCGGCCGGGCGGCGCTGAAGGCGGTGGGACTACAGCGGTGCCTGCGCGGCCGCGGGCCTTCGCCGGCGTGGCACCACGATGAACACGGCGACGGCGAGCCAGGCCAGGGCGCTGAGCGCGGCGGCACGTTTGAACAGCGGCGGCGCGAAGCGCATGAGGATGAGGTGGCGGCCGGCCGGCACCGGGAGCCCGCGGAAGGCCACGTTGGTGTAGTGGAACGCAAGTTCCCGGTCTTCCGTGAAGGCACGCCAGCCGGGGTAGTGCGCTTCGGAGGTCACCAGGAAGGCCGGCGCGGGCGTGTCCACTTCGACCACCACGGTGCGGGGTTCGTAGCGCAGCACCTTCACCCGGCCCAGCGGCGCGGAATCGGGAAACATGGTGACTGTCCCCAGGTTTTCTACGATGGCTTCGCGGCGGGGGTCGAAATCGGGGGAGTGCAGGAGGCGGACGGCTTCTTCCATGCTCCGGGCGGCGCGGATTCGATTCACCAGGAAGAAGCGCGGGAGCGCCTTGGGGTTCTCGTAGACGTAATCCTGCCGCAAGCGGGTGATGGGGGTCAGACCCGCCACCGGTTCCCGCGAAAGCAGGTAGCGGACGTTCACCAGGTCCAGCACCGGCGACTCGGGCTGGGTGACTTGGTAGTAGGCGCCCCAGCGCTCGCCCCGGCAGAAGGCCAGCCGCACCTGGATGGCGCGCGCCAGCGCCATCGGATCGTTGCCGTTGGCCGATGGGATTTCCAGCAGCGGCGCCGCCATGGCCCAGTTCTGGGAGGAATCGATGGTGTCGATGCGCGCGGGCGGGAAGCTCCGCCCGGCGAGCATCCGCAGGCGCTCGACGTCCATGGTGCTGCCCTGGAAACTGTCGTGGCTGACGCCCGGCTCCTGGGCCACCGAGGCCGCATTCATGGGCCGGCCCGAGCCCACCAGAATGAGGTCCAGCGCAGCCAGGGCCACGGCCCCGTAGGCCAGAGGCCGCAGCCTGAAGAAGCCTTCGGCGCCCAGGCCCGCCAGCACCGCGATGCCCAGGATGAAGCACGGCGCCGCGAACTCGGGGTGCAGCGCGTTGCGGATGGAGGCCGGCAGCAGCAGGGAGGCCGCCCTCCCGAGGGGCGTCGAATCGCCCAGCATCACCAGGAGCCAGACCACGGTCATGACCGAGAACAGGATCGTCTGTCTCCGCCTGCGGAGGAGGGCGGCGCCCAGGGCCAGCGCCAGGCCGAGGACGCCGCAGTAGAGGTACATGAAGCTCAGTTCCCCGTGGAAGGAGTAGCGGCTCAAGTCGAAGATGTTGTAGTAGTCAGGCCACACCAGCGAAACCAGGCTCTGAAGCGGAACGCCGCCGCCCGATTTCAGCCAGTCCGTGCGGTACTGCGCGATGCTCAGCCCGCTGAGCTGGATGGTGGGGAGAAGCTGCACCGCCGCCATCAGCGCCGCCCAGGCGCAGCCAGCCAGCGCCAGCAGCGGCAGGCGGCGCGGCGCCTCCCGGAACAGCACCAGCAGCACGGAGAGCAACAGCGTCGAGGCGAACACCACCGCCGTGAGCGGCGTGTGCCCCGCAAAAACCGACATGGCCAGAGCGAAGGCGAGCACGGGAAGCCAGCGCCGGCTGTCCCGCAACGAAATCACGCTCAGCCAGGCCAGCGGAATCCATGCCGCGGTGCAGACGGCGCCCATGTGCTCGACGTGCGCCGGGAAGAAGCCACCCAACTGGTACACCGTCGCGCCCAGCAGCGCCGCTGGAACGCCCGCTCCCAGACGCTTCAGCAGCCAGTAGGCGAATACCCCGCCCAGGAAGACGTGCAGGACCACGTGGCACTCGAGGAAATAGAGCAGGTCGCCGCCCAGCAGGTTCCGGAGGACGATCAGCAGCGCCAGCGGCGGGTACAGCACCTGCGTCTGGATGTTGGCCTGGAAGGGCCTCCCGAAATACGTGAACGGGTCCCAGAGCGGCAGGTCGAAGTTGCGGAACGACTCGGCGATGAACCAGGCGTGCGGGTAGTGGAAGTAGCGCAGGTCCCAGGGAAAGACGTAGCCGGGATAGAACAGCACGTGCCGGTAGAAGACCAGCACCTCAGCAAGCAGCACGGCATAAGGAAAGTACTTACGCACAGAATCCGTATAAGCGTTCTAGCGGCCCAGGAACTGCTCGAGCTTGTCGGTCTCGCGCTCGGCGTTGTCCAAGTTTCTCTTTGCGGCGGCCAGATCCTGCCGCTTGAGCGCGGCCTCGGCCTCGTCCAGGAGAAACTCCATTCGCTTCCAGGAGGCCGAGATGTCGATGCGAAGGCCCACGCCCGTGCTGCGCTGCTGCTGCTCGAGGTTCTGGAGCGTGCCGCGCACGGCATTGGCGCGGGCGGCGAGCATCCCCAGGCGCTCGCGCGAGCGGTCCAGGGCTTCCTGATCGACGGGGGGCGGAATCTGTTGCGGCGCCGCAGTGGCGTGCTGGGGTTGAACGGGCGGCTCGACCGCGCCGGCTGGTGGCTGCGTCGAGCCGGTTCGGGGTGGCGGAGGCTGGCGCGGAGTCTGTACGGCGCTCGAGGGAGGCTGCACGGAGGTTGCAGGAGGTTGCGCGGAGGCCGCAGGCCCCTGGCCCGGCGGCTGCGCGGCCGGTTCCAGCGGCGTCTGAGCCCCAGGCTCAACCGGCGGCTTGGCGGCTTCGGTCTGCTGCTGAGCCGGTGGCTGCTGCTGCTGGTCGACCACGGGAGGAGTCTGGGCGCCGCCGGCGCGCGCACGGTACCAGCCTGGCAAGTAGATGGCGGCGACGGCCAGCACGGCCACCACCAGGATCCCTCCCAAGGCCATGTAAAGCCCCCGGTGGCTGGCCGGCGGAGCCGGCGGCGGAACGGGCGCAGCGTACTGCGGCGGCGGACCGGGCGCGGCGTACTGCGGCGGGGGAACGGGTGCGGCGTACGGGGGCGGCGGAGCGGGAGCGGCGTACGGAGCTGCCGGCATGGGCGCAGGCGGAACGGGCGTGGCCTGCGGCGCGGGAGCCGGCGGCTGCCGGAGCACTCCGCCGGTCTGAGTCGGCGCCATGACCGGAGGCGCAGCGGCGGCGGCCCCCACGGCGGGCTTCTCCCCGACCGGCGGAGCCAGGCTCTGCTTCACGCTCTCCAGCGCTCCACGAAACGCCTGGGCGGTCTGGAAGCGGTCTGCCGGGTCCTTCTGGATCGCGGTCAGGATGACCTCGTCCAAGCCGGGCGGCAGCGTCGGATCCAACTGGATCGGCGGCACCGGCTGCTGCTCCAGATGCGCCACCATAATCGAGTAGTCGCTGTCCCCTTTGAAAGGCCGGGTGCCGGTGACGATCTCGTACAGCGAGACGCCCACGGAGTACAGATCCGAACGGCCGTCCAGAGTGCTGATCCCCTTCACCTGCTCGGGCGACATGTAGAAGAGCGAGCCCAGCGTCGTGCCGGTCATGGTGAGCTTGCGGTCGGCCATGGCTTTGGCAATGCCGAAATCCATCAGCTTCACCTGGCCCTGCGGGGTCACCATCATGTTGGCCGGCTTGATGTCGCGATGGACCACGCCGCGCTCGTGCGCGTAACCCAGCGCGGAGAGCGCCTGGGACATGTAGTCGACGGCCTCCCACAGGGTGATCGGTCCTTCGCGCAGCCGCTCCTCGAGCGTGTGCCCCTCGACGAACTCCATCATCATGAGGAGCTGGTTCTCCATCCGCAGCGCGGTGTGCAGCCCGGCGATGTGGGGATGGTTGAGGCTGGCCAGCAGCTTGATCTCGCGGATGAAGCGGTCGGCCAGCTCGGGCGCCTCGGCCAGGTTGGGGAGGAGCACTTTCATGGCCTCGGTGCGGTCGGAGATGACGTTCCGCACCTTGTAGACCTTGCCCATTCCCCCCGCGCCCAGGATGCCGATGATCTGGTAGTCTCCGACAGTGTCGCCGACGTTGAATGCCATACAGGTCCTCGCTTACTGGTTGCGCACCATGTCGCCGACCTTGGCCGGCGTGCTTCCGGTGTATTGTCCCACCGCCGACTGCTCGTCAACGTCGGTGATGACCACCTCGCCCACCTTGTCCGCAATGCTGCGGAGGATTTTGCCGGTCGCCGGGTCGCGCACGTCGCGGATCTTGCGGCGAACCTCGAGGCGGTCGCCGACTTTGAGCCCGGCCCGCTTGCCCACGTTGAGGACGATTGAGCCGCCGCTGGCATCCGCCACCAGCCCGTTGATGACCACGGCCCTGGCCGGCAGCCGCGCCGACTGCTGATCGAGCTGCGCGCAAAGCTGGTCCACGGCGGCGTTCACCGCCTCGCCCAGAATGGTGTTGGCGAAGTTCTTGCTAGTCATGTCCCCGCCGGCGCCGGCAGCCACCGAGCCTCCGCCGGCGCCGAGCAGCGAGGTTCCCTTGCGGGTGGATTCCCCGACGCCTTTGGCCGTGGCGAAGATCTCCCCGGTGTCGGTGTTCACCATGCGCGCGCTGATGCCTACCACCGCCTTGGCTTCCGTGCGCTTGAAGCCGCCGATGCCAAACCGGCCGGAGACGCGGCTCATCGCGCCGCCGCCGACCCCGGTGCTCTTGTCGTCGCGGCCGAATTGGGTGATGCTGCCCATGACAATCGCATCCACCCCCAGCACCCGGCCGATCTTGGCGGCGGTGTTGGAGTCGGCCCGGTCGCTGTTGGAGAAGTTCTGCTCGCTGAGGATCTTGTCCAGCGCCTTGCGCTCAATGACGGAGTACTTTCCACTGGCGACCAGCTTCTCGACAATCAGGTCGGCGATGCCCTTGCCGATGTCCTGATCGGTGCCCCAGATGGCCGCCACAGAGCTGCGGACGGTGGCGTAGTCGAAGTTGATTACGGCAACGCGCTTCTTCTGCTGCGCGGCCGCGGAAGTGGTCAGCGCGGCAGCCAGAAAGAGCCAAAACACAAAACGGCGCATCGTGCCCTCCTCGGAGCTCTCAACGATAGTAATAGCACTGATTGGGGCGAAGCGACAACCTAGGCCAGCTTCAGCTCGTCCTTGTGCGGGACCAGTTTGCCGTCGGCGAGGTCGAAGCGCAGCAGCGCGGCTGGCTCTTCCCCCTCCAGCACCCAGGTCTTGACGGGACCGAAGAATTCGGTCAGTTCCCCGGGGTTGCAGGAGGGCAGATAGGTCCGCAGCACGCGCGGGTCGTAGAAGCGGAAGTAGAACAGCTTGCCATCGCTGCCGTGGACCATCAGGAATTGGCGCAGGTGGTGGCGCATGGCGCGGAAGTCCACCGGGGCAAGCACGAAGACGCCCCAGTGCTTGCCCCACCCCTCTTTGATCACCCACTCGGTGAAATCGCTCTTGGGCTCGAGCCGGACCAGGTAGGGGGCCACCTCGGCCAGGTCGGGCTTGATCTCGCCGGTGTAGAGGCACTCGAACTCAGGCCGCTGCGCGCCGTAGAGCTTGTCCAGGAGGTCGGGGATGGAACCGCCGTCCAGGATCGCGTACACACTCGCCCCGTCCTCTTTGAACAGGATCGGACTCACTGCCTCGACGATTTTGTCCATGTTCCCCCGGTCATTGCTGCCTCTGGCAGTACGGGCAGACCTGGCACAGCGCCGACCCTTGCGCCGCGGCCTGCTTCAACATGCTGGCGGCAGGACTGTAGGTGGCGTGCTTCGGCGGACGCGGTTGGGGCGGCGGAGGCGCCGACTCAGTCGGCGCGCCCGGGCTCACTTCCTTGGGATCGGTCGGCGCGGTGGGGCTGGAACCCGCGCCGGAGCCGGCCGCACCGCCGCTGTTGATCATCACCATGCTGCCCTTAATGAATACGCCGCCGGAGTTGATGTTGATGAAATTGCCGCCGACCTTGAGGGTGAGCGTAGTCCCCGACTCGATGACGCAGTTCATGCCGGCCTTGAGATGGATCTCCGTGCCGGCGTCCATGGCCCAGTTTTGGCCTACCTTCTCTTGCAGGTTGCTGCCCACGTTCAGAGAGTGCGTAGAGCCGACCTTCTGGTTCAGGTTCTGATCGACGTAGACGTGCCGGTCCTTCTTCGAGCGCTCGAAGTGGTCGCCCTTGATCAGGTGATGGCTCTCGTTGACGATGGTTTCCTTACGGTCGTGGTCGACCAGCATGTCGTAGTCGTAAGCTGCGTGCACGAAAATCTGCTCTTTGCTCTTGGTGTCGTCGAACCGGATTTCGTTGGAATTGCCGCCGCCCTTGGAACTGCTCGACCGCCAGGTGCTCATCACTTGCTTGTCGGGCAGTGGATAGGGCACGCCTTGCTGGGCATTGTACACGCTGCCGGTGATTAGCGGCCGGTCGGGGTCGCCTTCCAGGAAGCTCACCACCACCTCCTGGCCGATGCGCGGGAGGGTGATGAATCCCCAACCCTTGCCGGCCCAGGGCTGCGCGACCCGCACCCAGCAGGAGCTGTTCTCGTTGTTCTTGCCAACACGGTCCCAGTGGAATTGCACTTTGACGCGCCCGTACTTGTCGCTGTAGATCTCCTCCCCGGAGGGTCCCACCACCACCGCCGTCTGGATGCCATGGACGAGGTGCTTGGGTGCGACGCAGGGAGGCCGAAACGGCGTGGAAGCCTTGATGCAGGTGAAGGTGTTGCTGTAGGTCGAGTCGCTCGCCGAGCCGGCGCCCGAGTAGAAGCCGCCCTCTTCGGCCTGGTGCGTCAACGAGGTCAGGACGTAGCTGCCGTTCTGGTCCCGGCGGTCGTGGCCGTACAGATCGAACTTGTACCCCGAGATGAACGCGCGGACGTCGCTGTGGCCGCTCACCACGGCGTGCTCGGCCTCTTCCTGCTCGATGCGGAGCTTCACGAAGGCGTCGCCCTGACCCCGCTTCTCGAATTCGCCGGGGTAGTCGTAAACCTCGAACCGCTGGTTGCCTCCCTGGTTGATCTGGCTCTGCACCTCGGACTGAAGCTTGGTGCCGGGAGTCTCGAAGTTGTAGTCCATGTACGAGAACTTCCCGGTACGGAGCGCGTTCTCGAAGCGCCAGGAGTACACCACATCCTCTTCCCGGAGCGCGCCGCGCCCGGTGGTGCGCTCCAGCATCGCGCGCGCCTGGTCCGGGCAAGGCTGGTGGGCCGAGGGCGAGTCGCCCAGAATCATGGTGTGCTTGCCGTTCTCATGCTTGAAGAAGTAGAAAATGCCCTCCTGCTCGAGCAGGCGCGAGATGAAGTTGAAGGAGGTTTCGCGATACTGAACGCAGTACTCCCAGGGGTCGTAGGTGCCGCGCAACTGGAGTTCGTAATCCGTGAAGCCCAGGTCCTTGAAGACCTTCTCGACGATATCGGGTACCGACTGGTTCTGGAAGATGCGGCAGTCGGCGGCGCGCGTGAGGAACCAGAGCCACGGGACGATCTCGGCCTCGTAGCGTGTAAGGCGTTCTTCTCCAGGCAGTTGCTGAAAACTGCTCACGTAACCATTGAAGTACCGCGCCTTGCTGGTGTCCGCCAGCCGCACCGAGAAGCTCACATTCTGCCCGACCATTTGGTCGAAGTCGATGGCCGGGTCTTCCGAGAGCATATCCAGGTGGAAATGGAAGGGCTGGGATATCCCTTCGCTGCCCGTGAATTCGCGCAGCAGGAACTTGTCGGCGCCGAGTTTCGTTTGCAGGTTGAGAAAGCGGTCTTTTTCAGTCCAGGGCATTTCACTACCCTCCAATCACGACCGTCGGCTCCCCTCTGGTGATCATGTTGGACGGCCCCGCGGCTTCCAGAATGGTGTTGCCCAGCCGCGCGGCCGGCAGGTTGTCGATCATTACGGTCGCAGAGCCGTCGATCACCACGCCGGGCCCGTGGGGAGGCACGGGCAGCGGCGTGACGCACGCGTGGATGTCGGCGCCGGCGGCGGCGCCCGTAATCGCGCTGGACATCGAAGCCAGGACGGTGGCTTTGGTGGCCTGCTCGGCGGCGTAGGCGGCGGGAGCGCCGGGCGTCCCCGCCGCCGCCTTGGTGGCCGCTTCCGCCGCCTGGATGGTCGCATCCGCGGCCCCCTTGGCGGCTTGGAGCGCCGCGACGGCCGCCAGCGGTATGCCGCGCCAGGCAAACAGAAACCCGATGTGACATTGCGGGCTGCCGGGCCCGGGCGTCAACATCGGTGGCAGCGGGTGCGCCACCATATCGGTTACTCTTGCGGCTGGGGCTGGGGGCATATGGTCTCGTATACGAACGTTCCCTCGGGGCCGACGCTGACCTTGATGCCGGTCACCTTCTGCCCCTCGGCCATCCATCCCAGCAACTGCCGCGAAATCTCCGGCAGCAGCGTGTTGGTGAGGATGTTATCCACGTTTCGCGCGCCGCTCTCGACTTCCGTGCAGCGGCTGGCCACTTCGTTGATCATGTCGTCGCCGTACACCAGCTCGATCTTATGGTTTTCCATCAGGCGCTTCCGGATCTTGTTGAGCTTGAGCACCACGATCTTCTTCAGGTTCTCGTCCCGGATGGGATAGTAAGGGATGATCACCATGCGGCCCAAAAACGCCGGCTTGAAGATTTTGTTTAGCTCGGGCTTGAGGGCCTTGACCAGCGCATCCGAACTTGGCATGGTGTCCGGGTCGGCGCACAGCTTCATGAAGGTATCGGTGGCGGCGTTGGTGGTGAGGATGATGATGTTGTTCTTGAAGTCGATCTCGCGGCCCTCGCCGTCTTCCATGTTGCCTTTGTCGAAGACTTGGTAGAAGAGCTCGAGCACGTCCGGGTGCGCCTTCTCGACCTCGTCGAGCAGCACCACCGAGTAGGGCCGCCGCCGCACGGCTTCGGTCAGCACGCCGCCCTCGCCGTAGCCCACGTATCCGGGAGGCGAGCCCTTCAGGGTGGAGACGGTGTGCGCTTCCTGGAACTCGGACATGTTGATGCTGATCATGTTGCGCTCGCCGCCGTAGAGTTGGTCGGAGAGCGCCAGGGCGGTCTCGGTCTTCCCCACCCCGCTCGGCCCCACCAGCAGGAATACGCCCACCGGCTTGTTGGGATCGTCGAGAGTGGCCCGCGAGGTCTGGATGCGCTGGCTGATCAGGTCCAGCGCGTGATCCTGGCCGATGACGCGCTTGTTCAGGATGTTGTTGAGCTCGAGGACCGACTGGATCTCGTCCTTGACCATCTTGCCGACGGGAATGCCGGTCCAGCCCGAGATCACCTCGCCGACGACGTTGTCGTCCACGCAGACCCCGATCAGCGGGTTATCGCCCTGCAACAGGGTCAGCTCAAGGTTGAGCTTCTCCAACTCGGCGCGCGGGCTGAGAGCCTCGGCAGCGGGCTGCGCGGCCGCCTCGGCGCAGTCGCCGGAGGCCGGGGGAGGGGCCGGAGCCGCGCCGGTCTCGATCTGGGTGCGCAGCTCGCGGATGCGCGCGACCAAGCTGCTTTCCTGCTCGAAGCGGGCCTGCAACTCGGCCAGGCGCGCCTCGACCTTGGTCTTCCGCGTGGCGATCTGCGCCAACCGCTCGGCGTGGTCCGCGCCGAGTTTCGCCTCGGCGGTCAGGACCCTCTCCTGGACGTTCAGGTCGTCCAGCTCCCGCGTGGCGTCCTCGATCACCGGCGGGACCGCGGCCTGCCCCAAGGCCAGCCGGGCGCAGGCGGTATCGAGCACGCTGACCGCCTTGTCGGGAAGCTGCCGCCCGGCCAGGTAGCGGTGCGAGAGCTTCACCGCCGCGTTCACCGCATCGTCGAGAATGCGCACCTTGTGGTGCTTCTCGAGCGCCGGCACCGTGCCGCGCAACATCACACTGCACACCGCCTCGCTGGGCTCGTCCACCTTCACCACCTGGAACCGCCGCGCCAGCGCCGCGTCCTTCTCGAAGTACTTCTTGTACTCGGACCACGTGGTTGCCGCGATGGTGCGGAGCTCGCCGCGGGCCAGCGCCGGCTTGAGCAGTTGCCCGGCGTCGTTCTGGCCCGCCTGGCCCCCCGCCCCGATCATGGTGTGGGCTTCGTCGATGAACAGGATAATGGGGGTGGGCGAAGCTTTCACTTCCTCGATCAGGCCCTTGAGCCGGTTCTCGAACTCGCCCTTGACGCCCGCGCCAGCCTGCAACAGCGCCAGATCCAGCGTGCGGACGAGGATGCCCTTCAGGGGGGGCGGGACGTCGCCCTTGGCCACTCTCTGGGCAAAGCCCTCGACCACCGCGCTCTTGCCCACCCCGGCCTCGCCGGTCAGGATGGGGTTGTTCTGGCGGCGGCGCATCAGGATGTCGATCATCTGCCGGATCTCGTGATCGCGTCCCAGCACCGGGTCGAGCTTGCCGGTTTTCGCCTTTTCGGTCAGATCGATGGTGTACTGATCCAGGTTGGGGGTCTTCCCTCCGGCCCTGCGCGGCCCGCCCGGCCCGGGCGCGGCGGCCTCCTCGGCGGTGGCGGTGACGGCGTCCTCGTGCGACCCGGCCACGATGGCCAGGAAGTCCTTCTTCAGCGCGTCGGCCTGGATTTTCTGAAACTCCTTGGGGCTGATTTCGCGCATCAGCCGCGCCAGGTCGTCGTGGGTGACCAGGGCCAGCACGGTGAAGCCCGTGCGCACCTGGCCAGCCGCGTAATCGATCGAGCCGATGGCCCAGGCTTCCTTCATGGCGTTCATCAGCGTCGGGCTGAACGCCGGCGTGCGCGCGTTGCCCCGCTTCAGTTTGTCCAGGCTGCGCGTGACTTCGGCCGCCAGCCGCGAGGGATCCACCCCGAAATGCCGGATGATCTTGGCCAGATCACCGTCGGTCTGGTCCAGCAGCTTCATGAGGTAGTGCTCCACCTCGATGTCATAGTTGGTGCGCGACACGCAAAGCCCGGCTGCGGCTTCCAGCGCGTTGCGCGTGGGGTCGTTGAGTTTGCCGATCAGTGACTTGAGATTAACGCTCATAGAAGACCTTTCCCTTCAGCGCGCCCACCGCTCGCCGACGCTCGCGGCTCGGAACCGAGCCGCCACCGTGAGGGAGCCGCCAATGCGCGCCATTCCGAATCATAACTCCAGTACCGCATCGCCCGGGTCGCGGGGCATGGGGGCCGACTTGGCCCAACTGACCCAGCCCAGAAGCGGGGCCTCGGAGTCTTCCCGGCCCAATTCACAGGCCGGGACCTCGCCGCGCTTCAATACAAGCTGAACCTCGAAGTCCAACTGGTCCCCGGAGAAAAACCTTGTCAGGCCGCGGAGCGGCTCGAAGGCCGTCCCATTCGGCAGGAAATCCAGATACCGCTCCAGTGTAAGCGGGCCCAACACGATGCGCACGCGCGTCTGCTCGTCCCAGATCTCGTCGCCCACCACCGCGCCGACCGCCACCCGCTCGGAATCGCTGGGCTCCCGCTCCAGGCAGCACTGCATCTCCGGCGTCAGCCGGTACCAGGCGCCGGCGAACTGCTCGACCGCCACCGGGACGTCGAAGTAGTCCTCCAGCAACTGCCGCAGCGCCACCGCCGAGCGCGGCTGCTGCCCCAGCAGCCCGGCGTAGTACATCAGGGACTGATCGGCGACCTTCTGCCGGTCCTGGAGGCCGTCGGTTCCCAAACCGATGAAATCCAGCAGGTGGTGCGAGAACGGGTCCCGCCCGCCCCGCTCATACTCCAGCGAGAAGCGGTACTTCTCCCAGGCCTGGTAGAACAGCGAGATGATGCGGTGGTTGAAGATATCCAGGAAATCGCACAGCGCGGTGTCCCGCGCCCGGATGCGCTCGCTCACCAGTTGGGTGTAGTAGAGCGGCAGCGCACCCAGTGGGCCGGTGAGGCCCATGAAGTTCACCCGCATCAGCGGGGGACCTTCCTCGCGCCAGGTGAGCGACAGGATCTCGCTGGCCGGAAAGATCAGCGTGTTGTGGACGCCGAAGCGCGCCACTTCGTCGCGCGGATTGGCGAACAGCCCCACCGGCGTGCGGTGGGTGAAGCGCTCGATCAGCCGTACCGCCTGGAAGAACTCGAAGCAGTACGGCTCGTCGGTGAGCTGCTGTTCCAGCGCCCGCTGTGCTATAGTAAGATCGCTTCGCCCGCCCTCGGCGGCCATTTCCTCATAACCTCTTTCCGCTGCTGCGTCCTGGCAATGAGCTGGCTGAAACTGTTCATCGAAACGTACAACCCGAGGAAGTGCTCGAGCACGCTGGCGAACAGGTAGATCCCGCCGCCCACGAACTGCTCCTCGTCGAACAAAACGTCGACCTCGGTGCCGCGCACAAACGCGATTCCGTTCTCCGAGATCACCCGCGCGAAGTGCTTGCGGCTGTTCAGCTCCGAGATCCCCTGGATCTGCTTCTCCAGGTACGTGGAATCGGTGAAATTGTACAGCCGCAAGATTTCCTGCAAGGCGTGCTTGCCCTCGCTCACCAGCGACAGGTAGTTGAGCGAAAGCTGGGAGATCAGCCGCCACAGCGAGCCCTTGCCCACCGGCGCGCGCAGCGTCGGCGTCGGCTTTTTCAAGGTGAGGATGCGCTTGATCGAGGGCATCCCCTCCAGTTCGAAGTCCCCGGTCTCGCTTCCGAAGGGCAGGCGCGAAGGCAGGTCGCGGCTGGTGCAGAGGCAGCGCACAGTAAGGGTCTCGACGTTGGCGTGGGCCGGGCGGCCGCTCAAGTCCACCAGCGAGAGATACACCTCGGTGCCTTCGTCGCCGCGTCGCGCCGAGGGCCGCCGGGTGGCATGCCAGAAGGTCTGCTTCTTGTCGCGCAGCGTGGCGTGGCGGTAGCTGTAGAAGGGCTCGAAATCGGTCACCTGCTGGGTTTGCGGGTTGGCGCTCACCACCTGCTCGACCGAGAAGATCTCATAGGCGTGCCGCCGCCGCACGTCCGGGACCACCGGATACTCGTGCCGCAACTGGTCGATCAGGATCGGCTCCGCGGTGTGGTTGAACAGGTTGATGATGGGGGTGCAGTCGGGACGCAGGGTCTTGGCCGAAACCCCTCCCTCGAGCATCTGCTGCCGGTCCGGGCGCTCGAACTCCGAGATCAGGAAGACGATCTCGGCACGGTCCTGAAACCCGCGTCCGGCCAGTTGTTCCAAGCCGCTCAGCTCCAGGAAAAAGAACTTCTCCGGAAACGCGAAATACTCCTGGAGCAGCCGGTAGCCGACGAAGGAGCGCCGCGTGTAAGGCAGCATGGACTCTTCTTCGGTGAACCCGCAGGGGCGGATGCCGGAGGGCGGCAACTGCGCGATGCGCTGCGGACGCGACGGGTCGCGGACCAGGATCTGGACGCACTGGTTCGACAGCAACTCGTACAGGGCGTGGACCAGGTTGGCTTCGCCGTTCAGGTAGAAGCGCAGCGTGCTCAGGGCCAGCTTGTCGAAGGTAACCTCCGGCAGGCAGCGCAACTCGACCCGCAGCGCGGCCACCGCCTCGGCGGCCTTGATGGGCGGCTGCAAGCGGTCGGGGGACCTCCATTGCGCCTCCGCCACCCGCACCGGCCAGAGCGTGGTCTCGTAGCAGGTCCGGAAGCGGCAGGGCACCCCGTCCACCGGCCGCGAGTACAGCAGCGAGCCGCGCGGGACCTTGAACCCGGTGCTGAGCTTCCCCTGTTCCGGATCCAGGTGGAGCTCGACGATCGACATGGGCGGGATCGGCCGGATGTAGTGGGGAAAGAGAATCCCCAGCAGCGCCTCGGTGATCTCGGGGAACTCGTCGTCGATCTTCAGGTGAACGCGGCCCGCCAGGAAGGCGAAGGCCTCGATCAGCCTCTCGACGTGCGGGTCCTCGCAGCGATCCGGCTCGAGCAACAGGCGCGAGGCGATCTTCGGGTACTTCTCGGCAAACTCCGCTCCCATCTGCCGCAGGAACGTCAACTCGCGCTCGTAATAATCGAGAAGCTCGTCGCGCACTGGCTTGCCCTTACTCTCCCTTCACCTCGTACTCGCCCTTGGTCAGCTCCAGCACCGTGTCGAAGGAGACCCGCTCGGGCGCGGGATCGACTTTCAGCAGGCCCTGGATCTGAAACCGCAGGATGCGCGCGGTGCCCGGCACCGGCTCCAGCGTCACCCGCACTCCCATGATGCGGGGCTCGAAATTGGTCACCGCCGTCTCCAGCATCCACAGCATACGGTTCTGGTCCTGGACCGAGTGCACCCCCAGCGAGGTGGTATCGGGCAGGCCATAGTTGAACAGCGAGCGGCTCAGCTCCGTGGGCCCGTCGGGGACCGCGTCCGGCCTGCGGCGCGTGTTCAGCAACCATTCCAGGTCGCGGCGCAAGGAATTCTTCAGTTGGCGCAGGGAATTGGCACGGCTCACCGCGGGATCGGCGCGAGCCTTCGGATCCAGGTCGACCAGCCGGTCCAGAACGGAGAGCGTGACATTAGGCTCCGGCTCGTAGCGCGCCATAAGTTACTTGTGGATCGAGAGGGCCTGGATGGGATCGAGACGGCAGATCCGGCCGTAGATCTTCTGCTTTTCCTCCGCGCCGACGTCCATCTTGGCCATACACCGGAACAGCAGCGCCAGCGGGTGGGAAATCATGTCCGGCGGCTCCCACTCTTCCAAGCTGCGGCGGTCGATCTCCCCAGCCAGATCCTGAAGGATCGGGTAGGCCAGCGCGGCGTGGCCGGCCCCGAGGCAAACCTGGGCCAACTGGACCCGCCGCCGGAACCGCCCGCGCCCGGAGCTTTCCTGCGCCGCCTCGTGCGCCAGGATCTCGATCGCCTCTTGTGCGCGGCCCGAGCGGGCTGCCTCCAGCGCCAGATCGTACGCGTCGACGGTCTGCTCCGCCTCCTCTTCCTCGCTTTTCTCCTCCCTGGCCGCCGGGGCCACCACGAGCAGATCTTCGGCCGGGGCGGCCGGCGGGGCCACCGGAAGCGCCACCTGTTCCTTGAGCCAAGCCCTGGTCTCGGCGTTGGCGGTGGGCGTATCGTCCATCAGCGTCAGGTCCGGCAGTTGCGGATAATCCGCCAGCAGCGCCCGCAACCCGGAACGAATCGCCGAGGCGGCCGCCTCGTAGCCCAGCTCCTGGCAGGCACGCACGGAATAGCGCTGCAAGTCCAGCCATCCCCGGCCGCAGGGGGTCGCCGCCGCGGTCTCGGCAATCTCGAGCACCTGGGTCCAATCCGCCTCGTAGGCCAGCCGCTTCAGCTCCTGCCGGGTCTCGGTCGGAGGGGCCTCGAGCAGCGTGGGATCGACGTCGGCGCCGCTGGCGCGCAACTCACCCCAGCGCAACGCCCGCACGAGCAGGTAGGGCACCGGACTGTAGCTGTCGTTCTGCCGGAACCAACGCGCCACCACCACCACGCGCTCGATGGCATCGTCGCGGTCCGCGGGCTCGGCCGCAAGGGCCTTTTTCGCCGCCGGCTTGGCGGCTGCCCGGGACGGGGCGGCGCCCTCGACGTAGCCTTCCTCGGCCGGAGCCTCCACCTCGGCCGCTTCCTCCGGCTCCTCGGGGCCAGCCTCCTGCTGCCGTTTTTTCGCCAGCAGGATATACACCGTCTGCTTGATCTCCTCGAGAGACTTGCGCAGGCCGGTGAAATTCGGTGCGTAGTCGCCGAATTTCTCCTCGCAGACCTGGTTCAACTGCCGCTGCCCCTCCAGGCAGGCGTCCAGTTGCTGCATCCACTCTTCGTAAGTGGCTTTTGGCGTGGCGTTGAAAGCCTGGTCGAAATCCTCGGGGGTGAGCTTGTGCTCCTCGATTGCGGCAGCGCGCGCCTGCTGCTTGGCTTCGTTGCTCTCCGCATCCGCCTCCGAGGGTACCGACCGCGACTCCTTGTACTTCAGCCAGTCCAGCCCGCTGCGGGTCAGCGGCACTTTCCGGAGCGGCTCGTCCAGGCGAGAGCCGATCCACTCCAGGGGCGTGGCCCTCAGTTCCGAATCCCCGTCCTCCAGTTCCGGAAACAGCGTTTCCCAGTAGTTCTCGAGCAGGCCGCCGATCAACCCCAGCCCGTCCCTCAAGCCGGCGAGGCCTTCGCGCCGGAGGAGCGCTTCGGTGAGCCAGGCCGCCACTTGCAGGTCCTTGCTCTTCTTGGCGATCGCCTCGCTGCACAGTTTGACCACCACGACCCAGTCGGCTTTCTTGCGCTCGTAGGTCCACTCTCCCTGGTTGATCTCCTCTTCCTCGCGCCGGGCTTCCTTGATCTGGTCGTAGACGGGAGCGTAGCGCAGGTTCTCCCCGCTGGGATTGGGTCCGGGAATCGGGTTCAGCAAGTCATCCCGCAAAGGCATCTCAGCACCCTTAGGTCTATTGGAGTGGACAAGGCTGGAGCCTTATCCTACTCCCTCGGTCGCGGCGGCCTGTGGTTTCGCGGCGATCCGCACGCTGCGCACCTCCAGAATCGGGATCTCCTCGCCGTCCACCAGCAGCATCTTCTGCCCGAAGGGGACCTCCTCGCCCTCCTCGGTTTCCTCCCAGACCGTGGCGTGGCCCAACCGCACCTGGTCGTCGGAATGGCGCCAGGAGAACGGCGACAGCACCGGGATGAGCACCTCACCAAGCTCCGTGCCCTTGAATCCGGGACCGGTGCGCACCATGGCCGGAAGCCACAACAGATCGCGGAGGCGGCGCGGTGCAGCAATCTCAATGGAGGCGATGTGCGCCAGCGGGATCCACAAGTAGGTCCCCGCGGCGAAGGTCTCCAGTCTGGCGCCGATCCTGGAATCGGCGTCCGAGAGCGACTCGAACGGCTGCCCGTTCAAGGTTCCTGTGAAGGGAAGCGGCTCGGCGGGCGTCATGGTGTATTCGCGTTTGAGGAAGGTCTCCTGACGCGCGCGCTCGGCCGCCAGAACACCGCGGTAAAGCAGCGCTCCCATTTCCGTGTTCGGCCCGCCCTCCGAGAGCACGTGAAGGTGCTTCTCGGCGCGGTCGTAATCTCCGGCAAAGCACAGCAGCTCAAAGAGAAACGTGCGGCGCTTCGCGTCGGTGGGATGATCGCGAAGCTCGGCGCTGAGCGCCTGCACGGCCTCGTTGAGCTTTCCCGCCCGAAACAGTTCTATAGCGTTCATAGGGAAAGACTTTCCGAACGCCCGTAGCTTGTAGCCTGTGGCCCGTCGCCGGTGCGTGGCACACTACCCCCTCACCTTCGACAAGCTACGAGCTACAAGCTACAAGCTTTCTGTTGTTACCCGTGGATCTGCTGCTTCATGTCGTAGAAGGCTTTGATCGCGCCGCCGAGAGAGCCATCCGGCTTCTGCTCCTTGTACTCGATCTCGACCTTGGTGAAGTTCAGCGCGATCTGATCCATCGGGATCACATCGGCGGCCCCGGTGCCGTTGGTGACGTAACTGGCGACCAGCAGGTCGGTGAAGGTCACCTTGAGGTACTCCTGCTGCTCCTTGCCGGCCTTGCGGCAGATCAGGATCGCACTCTTGATGTGCTCGCCGTTGGCGCAAGCCAGCATCAGCTTCGGGCTGGCCTTGTTCACCCGCATGACGAAATTGAAGTCCTGCATCTGCACCCTGCCGGCTCCCATGCCGCCGCCGTGGGACGCGGTACCGGTCTGGTTCGCCCCCCAGGAGAACGATTCGATCTCGATTTCGTTCTTGTGCTTACTGTCCTGACTCTCGCCCTGGATCCCGTCGACCTTCAGGAAATAGTCAACTAAAGCCATCTGCTATGCCTCCTCTAACGTGTTCAGAATCATCCACTTGTTCGCGACCGGAAGAAGGCTCCGGCCCAAATGTCAACGCGTTCAGCCAGCCGGGCTCACCCTCTGGTGGAAGGTGGCAATGTGGTGACCAAACGCATCGAAACGGTCAGCTCATCCAACTGGAAGTGCGGCCTCAGGAACATCACAGCGCGATAGCAGCCCGGTTTCCCTGGGATTTCGGCAACCTCCACCCTGGCTTCCCGCAGCGGGTACTGCGCCTTGGTGGCGGGGGCGGCGTTGTCGTCCTCGGTGACGTACTGCATGACCCACCGGTTCAGGAACCGCTCGCAATCCGAGCGGGACATGAAGCTGCCGATCTTGTCGCGCATGATGGTCTTCATGTAGTGCGCGAACCGGCATACGGCCAGCATGTAAGGCAACTGGGCCGAGAGCCGGGCATTGGCGTTGGCGGCTTCCTTGTCGTACATCTTGGGCTTCTGGGCGGATTGCACGCTGAAGAAGGCCGCGTAATCGGTCCCCTTGCAGTGCACCAGCGGAACCAGCCCCAGGTCGGCCAGCTCTTTCTCCCGGCGGTCGGTGATGGCGATCTCGGTGGGGCACTTCAAGGCGATGTCACCCTCGTCGGTGCGGAAGGTGTGAGCCGGCAAACCCTCCACCAGCCCGCCGCCCTCCACCCCGCGGATGGAAGCGCACCATCCATACAGGGAGAACGACTGGGTCAGCCGGGAGCCCAGAGCGTAAGCGGCATTGCCCCACAGGTACTTGGAGTGGTCCGTGCCGTCGACGCCCTCTTCGTAGTTGAAGGCATCCACCGGCGCCGTGTCCCTGCCGTAGGGCAAGCGCATCAGCACGCGCGGCAGGCACAGCCCGACGTAGCGCGAGTCTTCGCTCTGGCGGAACGACTTCCACTTGGCGTACTCGGTGGTATCGAAGATCTTGGCCAGGTCGCGCGGCTGATCCAGGTTGGTGAAACTCTCCATGTTCAGCAGCTCGGCCGAGGCGGCGGTCAGGAAGGGAGCGTGGGCGGCCGCGGCTACCTGCGACATCTTCTCCAGCAGCTCCAGGTCCTCGGGATGCTTGCCGAACTCGAAGTCGCCAATCACCGCGCCGATCGGCTCGCCGCCGAACACGCCGAACTCTTCCTCGTAGATCTTCTTGAAGGCCGCGCTCTGGTCGAACTCCGGAGCGCGCTGCAAATCCCGAAGCAGCTCCCTCTTGGAGCAGTTCAGGACCCGGATCTTCATCATCACGCTGGTTTCCGTCTGGTCGAGCATGTACTTCAGCCCGCGCCAGGTCCCTTCCAGCTTCTGGAACGAGGGGTGATGCACGATCTCGTTCAACTGGATGGAAAGCAGGTGGTCGATCTGCGCGATCCGGGCATTGATCATGGCCTCGGTATCGCGGGACACCGTGATGGCGCCCTCCAGCACCTGCGAGACGAACTCCTTCACCAGGTCCTTGCCGCGCTCCCGCGTGGCGGTATCTTTGGCCATCCGGCTCTGTTCAACGATCTGGTCGAGCAGCCCCAGTTCCCTGACTTCGGCCTGGGCCTGCTGAGGGGCGGAGGACGATAGTGGATCAGGCATTGGGACCTCCCTTTCCGCCTTCGATCTCGCTCTTCAGTTGCTCCATCTTGTCCGAGTTGCGGACCACGTCCTGCAACAGCTCATCCAGCTTGTCGTTGGTCTGGAGTGTGCCTCGCAGATCGGAGAGCTTGGTGCGCAGGTCGAGCAGCTCCCGCAGCGGCTTGACCTGCCGAGCCACCTGCTCGGGCTCGAAGTCCTGTAGGCCCTTGAAGCGAAGGTCGACCTTCAACTGCCCGGCATCGGGATCTTCGCTCAGCTTGTTCTCCACCGAGTAGGTCAGGTGGGGTTTCATGGCTTCCAGGACGCCATCGAAGTTGTCCGGGTTCACTTCGACGAACTTGCGGTCCTTCAGCCTGGGAAGCGGTTGTTCAGGTTGTCCGGTGAAGTCGGCCAGGACGCCCATCACAAACGGTAGCTCTTTCACTTCGATGGCGTCGCCGACCTCTACGTCGTAGGTAATGTGCACGCGCGGCGGTCTGACTCTCTCAAGTTTCTTGTGGACGCTTTCTCTTGCCATGTTCAATCCCTTCTGGTGAAACTTGGGTCCCTCCAGCGAACCCATGCGTTGCTACACTGTACCAAAATTCCAATTTCCTAGCCAGAGCCATTGTGCCCTAAGTGGGCGGATTTTTCAATTGCTAAGGCGGGCGGGCCGGCGAAGCTGCCCTCGGCCCACGGTCCCGGGACCCCCGGGAGACCCCTTCCGGAGAGGCGGAAGCCCGTCCCACAGCACCTCCTCCCAGCAGGGAGGCGTCACAACAGGCTTTACCTGCCCCGCTATTCCTGCTACTTTGAATTGCTATGAAGCGATTGCAGCCGGTGATCTGGGCGAAGGGGACCTTCCTCACCCCGCAACATATGCAGATTCAGGACCGCTTCATCGAGAGCACGCTGGAGTTCAGCCTGACCTCGTTGAACTACCGGCCTTGGGGATTCAGCCGGTTGAGCCTCAACCAGGAAGCGCTGGCCGGCGGGGCGGTGGCTATCTCCAATGCTTCCGGCCTGTTCGCCGACGGCATGCCGTTCGACATCCCGGACGCCGATGCCGCTCCTCCGCCCAAGCTGCTGGCCCAGTACTTCGAGGCCGACCAGACCACCCTGGACGTCTACCTGGCCATCCCGCATTACCGTGAGCGCGGCCTGAACGTCTCGGTGGCCTGGTCGGCCTCGAAGTACTGGGCCAGCAGCTTGGGC
>JBEKWU010000093.1:0-21049 GCA_049512775.1 Bryobacteraceae bacterium | reverse complement strand
CCGCTCGCTGCAGAAATTGCCTTGGACGGTTCGCATGTTCTTCCTGACGCCGGACACCCAGTACGCCGCTCTGTGAATCCGACCAAGTCAAAAGTCTACCTACTTATGGCCTGATTAATAGTATTGGCTGCTGGTGGCCAGCCATGCGCGCGATCGGCACATTCCACCGTCTGGTGGTTCTTTCAGGAGCGCTCCCGGCCCTGCTGGGGCTGAGCGTTCTGGTAGGGTGGTACGCCGATGTCCCCTCGCTGATCCAGTGGGCTCCGCACCTGGTGGTGATAACGGCGAACGCGGCGTGGTGCTTCGCGCTTTGCGGCATGGGGCTGATTGCGGCCAGTTGGGGCTGGCGGCTGGCGGCTGCGGCCATGGGCGGTATCGCCGCAACGGCCGGGCTCCTGACCCTGACTGAGTACGCGTTCGGCCTGGATCTGGGGATCGACCGCCTGCTGGTGGAACCGTACGTATCGGTGGGCAGCCTCTATCCGGGCAGGATTCCGCCGAACGCCGCGCTCTGCTTCGTGCTGGCCGGAGCGGCGCTGGCCCTGATGAGCTACGGAGAGCGACTGCGCTGGCGCGCGCTACTGCTAGGGCTGCTGGGGTCGATCATTGTCGCACTGGGGGTGGTTGGATTCTTCGGCTATGTTCCCGGCTTCAATACTTACGGCTGGGGGGGCCTCAACGGCATGGGTGTGCACGGGACGCTGGGCGAGGCGGTGCTGGGGGCTGGCGTCCTGGCCGTGGCGTGGCGCGCGAGCCGCCAGCGCGACGGGGAATTGCCAGGATGGCTGTTCGCTCCGGTCGCACTGGCCGTGACAACGGCCACGGTGTGCATATGGCAAGCCATAGTCTTCTCCGGGCAGACGCGTATCCAGGCGCTGGCGGGAGGGAATGCCCTGGGGCGCTTCCGGCTGCCGGAGGCGGTGCTGGCGTTCGGAACATTGCTGGCGGCGTTGCTTGGGGCGACCGTCCACCTGGGCCAGACCGCGCGGCGGAGAGCGCGCGAGCGGACGCGGGCCCAGGTGGAACTGCGCCGGGCGCTCGACGAGCTGGAAGCGCGGGTGGGCGAGCGCACGGCGGAGCTTCGGGAGAGCGAGGAGCGCTTCGGGCTGTTTTTCGACGATTCGCCGGTGGGAGCCGTGGTGCTGGCGCCGGACCATAGGCTGATCCGCGTCAATAAAGCCTTCTGCGAGATGCTGGGCTACTCGAAAGAGGAACTGGTGGGCCTCCGGCCCGGCGACATCACCTACCCCGAGGACGCCGAACCCAGCAACGCCCTGCTGGCCGGGTTGCACGCCGGTTCGGTTCCGGTCTTTCAGGCGGAGGAACGCTATGTCGGCAAGACCGGAGAGATCGTTTGGGTGCATGTAACCGCCACGGCCATCCACGACGGAGACGGGACCCCCCGCGACATTCTGGAGGTCGTCGAGAACGTCACCAGCCGGCGGCGGCAGGAGGAGGAGATCCGGAAGCTGAATCGGGAACTGGAGCAGAAAGTGGCCGAACTGACGGCGGCGAACGACGAACTGGAGACGTTCACGAACTCGGTCTCGCACGACCTGCGGGCGCCGCTGCGCCAGATCGACGGGTTCTCGGTGATCCTGCTGGAGGAGGCGGGCGCGCGGCTGAACGCCTCGGATCTGACCTGGCTGGCGCGCATCCGCGAGGGCACCCAGCGGATGGGCCGCATGGTGGATGGGTTGCTGAACTTCTCGCGCGCCGGGCACCACGCGCTGGAGAGAAGGCCGGCCGGGTTGAACTCGCTGGTCGAGGAGGCGCTGGCCGAGATCAGGCCCGATACCGAGGGCCGGGATATCGAGTGGAGGATCGGCGAGCTGCCTTTGGTCGACTGCGAGCCGGGGTTGATGCTCCAGGTCTTCCAGAACCTGCTCTCCAATGCCGTCAAGTTCACTCGTCCGCGGAAACAGCCTGTGATCGAAATCGGCCAGGCCGAGGTGGACGGGCAAGCGGCGATCTTCATCCGGGATAACGGCGTCGGCTTCAGCATGAAATACGCCGACAAGCTGTTCGGCATCTTCCAGCGGCTGCACCGGCGCGAGGATTTTGAGGGCACGGGCATCGGGCTGGCGACGGTCCAGCAAATTGTTCAAAAACATGGAGGGCGGGTGTGGGTCGAGGCGGAGCTCGACCAGGGCGCCACCTTTTACTTCACCCTGGGAAACGAGGCGAGGGCGCGGCCGAAAGAGAAGAGCGCCGCGGGCACGGGAGGCTAGCCGGCAATGAGAGAAGAATACGAGATACTTCTGGTCGAGGACGATCCGGTGGACGTGGAACTGACGCTGCACGCTCTCCGCGGCGAGAACCTGAGCAACCGCATCCAGGTGGCGCGCGACGGCGAGGAGGCGCTCGACGTTCTGTTCCACCGCGTCCCTCGCGCTGAGGGTGATTGGGGGAGGCCGCCCAGAATGATCCTGCTGGATCTGAAGCTGCCCAAGATCGACGGGCTGGAAGTGCTGCGCACCGTGAAGGCCGATCCTCGCACCCAGGCCATTCCGGTGATCATCCTGACCTCCTCGCGCGAGGAACGGGATCAGGTGGCGGGCTATCGGCTGGGCGCCAACAGCTACATCCAGAAACCGGTGGACTTCGAGCAGTTCCGCCAGGTGGTCAAGCAACTGGGACTGTACTGGCTGGTGGTGAACGAGCCGCCGCCGCGCGCGGCGTTCGCGCCCTAGGGAGGAGGAGAACCGGGAGATGGCAACGCCGCTGCCGGACGGGCCGCGGACGGGCGGATGCCTGATCCGCGCGCTGTTCATCGAAGATGATTCGGCGGACGTGGAACTGAGCCTGCGCGAACTGAGAAAGGCGTGGTTCGACGTCCAGGGCGATGTGGTCCAGACACCCGAGGAACTGGCCGAACGCATGCGGGCCAAATCCTACGACCTGGCCCTGGTCGACTACCGCCTGCCCGGCTGGACGGGCCTGGACGCGCTGGACCTGCTGCGGGCGGAAGGAAGTGAGCTTCCGGTGATTCTGTTGACGGGCGGGACCGGGGAAGAGGCGGCGGTGGAGTGTCTGAAGCGGGGCGCCATCGAATACGTGCTCAAGAACCATCTGGAGCGGCTGCCGGTGGCGGTGCGGCGGGCGCTGGAGGACAAGAGCTTGAGAGAGGCGCGGAGGCGGGCCGAGGAAGCGCTCCGCCTCTCGGAAGCCAGCAAGCGTTCGCTGATCGAGCACGCGACCTACGGCATCGGCCGGGCCAGCCTGACTCGGGACCGCTTCTTGGAGGTCAACCCGGCGCTGGTGGCAATGCTGGGCTGCGAGAGCGAGGCGGAAGTGCTGGGGCTGAGCCTGACCCGGGATGTCGCGCTGGACCCCACGGCCATCGAGGGCCTGTTCCGGTCAGCGATCGACGCGGAGCTCGACTGGAAAAGCAAAGACGGCGCGCCGATCACGGTCCGGTTCGCCGGGCGCGCGATCCGCGACCGCAGCGGCACGCCGGTGGAGGTCGAATTCGTCGCCGAGAACATCACTGCGCGCAGGCAGGCCGAGCGCCGGATCGCGCAGTTGAACCGCCTGTACGCGGTTTCCTGCGAGATCGGCCAGGCGATTGTGCGCCTGCGCGACCGCGACGAACTGTTCCAGGAGGTGTGCCGCATCGCGGTGGAGAAGGGGCTGTTCCGGATGGCCTGGATCGGGCTGGTGGACGAGCAGACGGGTACGCTCCGGCCGGTGGCCCAGGCCGGCTTTGTAGACGGCTACCTCGAGCGCATCCGGGTTTCCGTGGCCGTCGCGGCGGAGGAGCGCGGCCCATCGGGAACCGCGGCCCGGCAAGGCGCGCGCTCGATCTGCGACGACATCCGGATCGATCCGCGCATGGCGCCATGGCGGGAGGAGGCGCTGAAGCGCGGCTACCGATCCAGCGGAGGCTTCCCGATCCGGGTGGGAGGCCGCTCGATCGGCGCTATCTCGCTGTACGCCTCTGAACCGGGCCTTTTCGACCAGGAGAACCTCGAGCTGCTCGATCGGCTCGTCGCCGACGTGTCGTTCGCGCTGGAAAGTATGGAGGCGGAGCATCGACGGAAGCGGGCCGAGGAGGAGTTGGAACAGTTCTTCCAACTCTCGCTGGATCTGCTGTGCATCGCCGGCTTTGACGGCCGCGCCAAGCGAATGAACCCGGCCTGGGAGCGGACACTGGGCCGGCCGCTGAAGGAACTCGAGGGGCGGCGCCTGTTCCGCCTCGTGCACCCGGGCGATCGGCGGGCCGCGATGGGGGAATTCAGGAAGCTCATGGCCGGCGCCAGCACGACCTGGTTCGAGATGCGCGTTCGCACCCAGGAGGGGTCGTATCGCTGGCTGGTGTGCAACGCCACGCCCATGCCGGAACGTGGCCTGATCTACGCGGTGGCCCGTGACGCCACCGAGCAGAGACAGGCGCAGAGTGCACTGGCGCGGCTGGCGTCCATCGTCGAGGCTTCCGACGACGCGATCGTGAGCATGTCGCTGGACGGAGTGGTGGCCACCTGCAACGCCGGTGCGGAGCGGATCTTCGGCTACTCCGCCCAGGAGGTTGTCGGCCGGTCGGTCTCCCTGCTGTACCCCAAGGACCGGCTGGAGGAGCTACAGAGGCTGCTCGCCAGAGTCCGCCGGGGAGACGGCGTCCGGAACTACGAAGCCGTGCGGGTGCGCAAAGACGGCCGCCGTATCAGTGTCTCCATCACCGTGTCGCCGATCCGGAACGGCGGCGGGACCGTCATCGGGGCGTGCATCATCTCACGCGACATCACCGCCCACAAACGGCTGGAGAATCAGCTTCTCGCCAAGAACAAGGAGCTGGAGCAACAGAACCGCCGCGTGCGGGAGGCCAGCCGCGTCAAGAACGAGTTCCTGGCCAACATGTCGCACGAGCTGCGTTCGCCGCTGAACGGCGTCATCGGGTTCACCGAGCTGATGCACGACGGCAAACTGGGCCCGGTCTCGGTGGAACACCAAGAGTACCTCGGCGACATCCTCAGCAGCGCGAAGCACCTGTTGCAGCTCATCAACGACATGCTCGACCTGGCCAAGGTGGAGTCGGGACGAATCGAGTTCCGCCCCGAGCCGGTGGCGCTGGTGAAGCTGGTGCGAGAGGTGGCCGACGTGCTGCGGGCGATCGCCGCGCAGAAGCGGATCGCGCTGGAAGCGGACGTCCCGCCGGAACTGAACGCGGCGCTGCTCGATCCGGCGCGGTTCAAGCAGGTCCTCTACAACTACCTGTCCAACGCACTGAAATTCACGCCCGAAGACGGGCGGGTGAGGGTGCAGATCCGGCCGGAGGGCGCCGGCGAGTTCCGCCTGGAGGTCGAGGACAACGGGATCGGCATCGCGGCCGGCGAGATCCCGAATCTATTCACCGAGTTCCGTCAACTGGACACCAGCGCGGCCAAGAAATACCAGGGCAGCGGACTGGGGCTGGCGCTCACCAAGCGGATTGTGGAGGCACAGGGGGGCCGGGTCGGAGTGGACAGCCAGCCGGGCCAGGGCAGCGTGTTCTTCGCGGTACTGCCCCGGGTGGCGCACAGCGCGCCGCAGCTAAAGGAATGTTCTGTGGCCGCCGATGCATAAGCCGGACGACGATGGCCGGCGAACCGATCCTGGTGGTGGACGACAATCCGCTGAACCTGAAACTCACCCGAGTTCTGCTGGCAGCAGAGGGATATCAGGTACACACGGCCATGGACAGCAGGGAGGCGCTGGAGGCGCTGAAGGCGCTTCATCCGCGGCTCATCCTCATGGATATCCAGTTGCCGGGCACGGACGGCCTGAAGCTCACGCGCCAGCTCAAGGCCGACCCGTCCATGCAGGACGTGGTGATCCTCGCACTCACTGCCTACGCCATGAAAGGCGATGAGCAGAGGGCCCGGGACGCGGGGTGCGACGGCTACATCGCCAAGCCCATCGATACGCGTAGCCTGCCGGACCTGCTCCGGAGCTATCTCAGAGAGTCCTAGGAGTAACCTGCTTATGGCAAGAACGATCCTGTTGGCGGAAGACGACCCCCGCCTGCGCAAGCTGATGCTGCTTCGCCTCCGCGATGCAGGCTACGAGGTGGCGACGGCGGATGACGGCGTGGAGGCGCTGGAGAAGGCCCAGCAATCGCCGCCCGACGCAATCGTAAGCGATGTGCTGATGCCGGGTTTGGACGGTTTCAAGCTGTGCCAGGCGGTGCGCCAGGACCCGCGGCTGGTGTCGGTTCCGGTCGTGCTCATGTCCTCGGCCAGCATCGAACAGGCCGATCTGGTGCTGGCGCAGAGCGCCGGCGCCAGCGCCTATGTGCTCCGTACGCCGGAGTGCGGTGAGGTGATTGGGGCCCTGGAGGACAGCCTTGGGAGGGGGCCCGCGCCGCCGGCCGAGGACAACCCCGCACTGGTGGCGGAGTTACAGGACCAGTTCCTCAGCGATGGCCAGATCGAGAGCCGGAGCCTGCTCGACCACTTGCACGAGGACTTCAATCCAGAGTCCGCAAAACAGGTGGCTCACCGCTGGGCGGGCGTCGGCGGCACGCTGGGTTTTCCCGAGCTCAGCCAACTCGCCTGCCAGATCGAGCAGCAGCTTGACGATCCCGCGGCTGGGGGCGCCGCAGGGTTGCAGCGGTCGCTCGAAGAGATCGGGCGGCGGTTCGCGGAAGCGCGGGCGGAGCGGAGCCTGCCGGCTAGGGTGCGCGACTTCGCAGCCGGGCTGGCGGGAAAGCGGATCGGGCTGGCCGGATTCGAGCCCGCGGAGTCCGCGCGGCTGGCGCGCGCGTTCGAACAGGCGCGCGCCCTTGCCGCACCCCTGGCGCCGGCCGAGATCGAGCCGGATTCGGCCACCGCGCGCGGCTTCGACCTGCTGGTACTGAACGTGTCGCCAGCGCTGCTCGACTCCCGACGGGCTCGCGAAGGGCTCTCGTCCACGAACGCCATGCCGCTGCTGGTTGCCGGCACCTGGGAAGCCATGCTGGCAGGCGATGCGGTGTTGCCCGAGCAAGCCTCCGACTTTCTGCTCGCGCCCTGGTGTCCGGAGGAGGCGCTGCTGAGGGCGGCCAGGATCCTGTGCAGGCAACCGGCGGCGGCTCGTGTCGCGGCCGCGCCGCCCTCGTCGGGAGAACCAGTGGTCGTAGTCGCCGACGACGACCTCACCATCGCGGCGCTGCTCACAGCCACGCTGAGGAGCCACGGCATCCGTTGCCACATCGCCCGGCACGGCCGGGAAGCCCTGGAGATGACGAGGCAGCTTCGGCCGAGCGCGCTGGTCCTGGATGTCAACATGCCCCGCATGGACGGTTTCCAGGTGCTTACTGAACTCAAGCACGACCCGCTGACCGCGTCCACTCCAGTGGTCTTGCTGACCGTGCGCCGGCAGGAGGTCGACGTGCTGCGCGGGTTCGGGCTGGGCGCCGACGATTACGTCACCAAGCCGTTCAGCCCCGTCGAACTGCTGGCGCGGCTCAAGCGCGTCATGCGCCCCGCGCAACTCGCGGCGGGGGCCTGAGGTGTCCTGGGCGTTGATGGCGCGGGGCTGGCGGCGTCACAGGCCGCCCATCCGGAAGATCCTGGCATCCCATGCGGCCGGAGAGGATCGCCTCGCAGAACTGGCGCGCCTTCACCAGGAATGCCCGGGCGACCTGGAATCCTGCCTGGCCGAGATGCTGCTCTCGGTCACCGGCTGCACGAGTGAGCGGTTGTCGAGGCTGGCCGCCGAATTGGGAATCCTTGGCCGCTGGCAGCAGGAGGCGCGTGCTCCCAATCCGGAGGTACGCGCCAAAGCCGTAGCCCGGCTGGCGGACTTATCCTGGGGCGTCGCGGACTCGATCTTGATGATGGCCCTGGCCGACAAGGAGGAGTCGATTCGGACTCAGGCCTACCGGGCGCTGCTGCGCTCGGGCGGGCGGCGCGACGTCGAGCAAGTCTTCACGCTGGCCATCTCCCAGCGGCCCGCGGTCCGGTCGGTCCTCGCGGGCGAGATGGCCGCCCACGCTCTTACGCTGGCCGAGACCGTGATCCCGGATGCGCTACGTTCCCACGACGCCGGGAGCGTCGCGGCGGCGCTCGAGCTGATCGGGGGGTGGGCGAAAGCACTGCCCTTGCCGGACCTGCCGCCCCTGTTCCGGCACGATCAACCCGGGGTCCGCGCCCAGGCGCTCCGCGCCCTGCCGTATGCTTCGAGCGTGCGCTCGCTCGATGCCGAGGTGCTGGGAGCGCTGCGGGACGAATCGGCCGAGGTGCGGGCCGCCGCCTGCCTGGCTGCCGCAAGGCTCCGGCTCGAACCGGCCCTGCCGGCCATCATCGAGTGCCTGCGCGAACTGGAACGCGGTCCGGCGCGGGATGCGGCGCTGGCGCTGGCCGAGTTCGGACAGAAGGGCTTGGCGGCCCTGGAGAGGGAAGTCCGCCTCGGTTGGAGCCCGGCGACGGCGGCGGCTGCGCTGGAAGCGATCGAAAGCGTCCAGAACGAGCACTACGGGTACGCGCGGCTGTGACTGGGGGCCAAGCCGGAGAGGGCTGCACCCCTAGCCCACCCTTCTCACACAAGATCTACTGCGGCGCGCGATGAGCCCACGTCTACTTCGTTGCGCTCGGGCGACGTCCTCGACGTACTGTCAAGTACGCCTCCGGCCGTCGCCTCTCGCCCGCCTCGTATCCACGGGCTCCTCACGCGCCTCGTCACGATCCTGCGTGAGAAGGGCGGGCTATTCAGTCCCATTGCTGGGGCTGTAATACCGGTGGTACTTGCCGTGGTAGCCGTAGTAGTAGTAGCTGTCGCTGATCTGACCGGTCATCTCGTTGAGGACCATCCCCACCACGTTCGCGCGCAGGCGCTGCAAGGTCCCAAGTACGGTGGCGACCGCCTTGCGATTGGTCTCGCCAGCACGGGCCACCACGATCACGCCGTCCACCGCCGTGGCGATCTGAAGAGGCTCGGCGAAGCCCAGCATCGGCGGCGCGTCCAGGATCACTATGTCGTACGTCTCGGCGGCTTCCGTGAGGATCTTCGAGAGTCCTCTGCCGATCAAGTCCGCCGCGCGGCGCGAGCTGGGCCCAGCCGGCAGAATCTCCAGTTCGGGCAGTTGCTCGAGCTTGAGCACCGCGTCGCGCCAGGGCGAATCGGCCACCAGCGTGGTTGACAGGCCCACCGCGCCCGGAATCCCGAAACGTTTATGGACGCTCGGCCGCCGCAGGTCGGCGTCGATCAGCAGGGTCCGATGCCCCTGCCGGGCATGCGTCACAGCCAGGTGTGCCGCAATCGTCGATTTGCCCTCGCCCGGCAGCGCGCTGGTCACCAGCAGGGAACGCAGATTGCGCTCGAAGTCCGCCAGCAGAATCGAGTTTCGCAGCGTGCGGATGGCCTCTTCGTAAGAGGACAGCGCCTGGTCCCCGTTGCCGGTGTGCAGCACCAGCGAGCCGACCCCGTCGCCTGCTGCCGAGATGGGCGCCAACTTCCCATGCCACGGCTTCACCATCGGCAGGTTGCCGATGACCTCGGTCTTCAGCGTGCGCGCCACCTGTTCGGCATCCCTCACCGTGTTGTCGAGGACGTCGCTCACCACCGCCGCGCCCATGGCCAGCACGCTCGAGAACATGAAGGCCAGCAGCAGGTTCAGCTTCAGGTTGGGGAACACCGGCTTGAGGGCCGGCCGGGCCGGGTCGGCGATGCGGATGGCGCTGTTCTGGAAGCCGGCGTTGATTCCCGCTTCCTTGATCTTCCGCACCAGTTCCTCGTACAACCTCTTGTCGGCCTCCGCCTCCCGCTTCAAAGCCTGGTACTGGAAGGAACGCGCGTTCAGCCGGTCGAACTCGGCTTTGGTCTCTCCGACCGCCTTGTTGAGCATGCCTTCCCGCGCGGTCGCCTGCCGGTATTCGATCTCGACCCGGTGGCCGATGTTGGCCTGGGCGGCCTCCATCGCTCTCTGCACCTCGACCACCTGCGCCGCGGCCTTGCGGAATTCCGGATGGTTGGCCCCGTAGCGCTCCTTGACGTCGGCGAAACGGGCCTGCGCGTCCTGGAGGCGCTCGCCGATCTTGCCCAGCGATTCGCCCTGCGTGGAGACCTGCAAGGCCTCCAGCGTGCCGCCGCGCACCGAGTTGAAGGCCGCCTCCTTGCGCACCCGGTCCGCCTGCGCGTTGGTGTACTCGGTGTTGAGTTGGAGCAGACGCGCCGACAGGATGCTGGTTTTCTCCTCGGGATTGATCACGTTCAACTCGCGCTCGAACTGCGCCTGCGCCGCGCTGGACCGCTCCATCTTGGCCTTCAGCTCCTCCAGTTGCTTCTCCATGAAGGCCGACAGGCTGGCCGAGGAACGGTAGCGGATGTTGTAGGTGTGCTCGAGGTAGGATTGCGCGATGCCGTTGGCCACGTCCGCCGCCAGCCGCGGATCCGGCGAGCGGTAGCTGATCAGCAGCAGGTAGGTGTTGGGAGGCCGGGAGACCTTCAGTTTCTTCAGCAGCACCGGGGCGTCCTCGGCGTCGGCCGGCTTGACTGTCCCCTGGGCGTCGGCTCCCTCGGCTTCCAGCAGCTTGTAGCGCTGCGCCACCGGCCGCAGCACCGAGTCCGACTGGATCAGCTTCACCTGGGTGGCCAGGAACTGATCGGCGTCGTTGGTGGCCGATTGCAGGGCCTCCTGTCCCAGAACGCCGGTGGGCATGCGCCGGTCGATATCGACGATCGTCGTGGCCTCGAAATCCGGGGTGATCCGCGAGGATACGATGAGGGTGGCCAGCACCGAAGCAAACACGAACGAGAGGATCTTCCAGCGATGGCGCTTCAGGATCCACAGGTACTGCGAGAGCGGGACCGAGCCTGGTTCCTGGGGCGACTCTCCCGGCAGGTAGGCGATGCGGTAGCTGTCGGCCGGCGCCAGCGCATGGGCGCCTGGCGCAGAGGGGGAACGCTGGATGAGTTGTCGTTGTTCGGACATGATTAACGCCGCCAGACCAGAACCCCGGACGCGGTAGCCGCACCAAAGCCGATGATGCGATCGAGCACGGCAAGACTGGCGCGCCGGCCGGTGTTGTCCGGAATGTAAAGAATGTCGTTTGCCAACAGGGGCACGTCGGGAGCTTTCCGCTCCAGGATCTTCCTCAGCTCGATGGGAATCTCGTGCTTGGCCGACACGTTGTCGTCGCGCCGGTAAATATAGGCTTGCTTGGAGGCATAGGGCGTCAGACCCTCGGCCAGCGCCAGCGCCCTCAGGATCGAGCTCTCGGCGCCGTCCTGAATCGGAAAGGCGCCCGGCTTCTTCACGTTGCCCACCACAAACACCCGCCCCACTTCAGGCACCCGGATCTCCTCGCCTCCGTTCAGCTTGAGATTGAGTTCGGGGTCGGCGGCGTCGATCAGCCCCTTGACCGCAATGCGCTCGACCAGCGTGGTCTCGGCTCCATCGGCGCCGGGTTGCGCGCGGCTTACCAGAATCTCCGCGCCGGCCTCCTGGCTCAGACCGCCGGCGCGCGTGAGCGCGTCCAGCAGCGTCACTGATCCCACGGCCTGGAAGGTGATCGGGTTTCGCACTGCGCCGGCAACGCTGATGGGCCGGCTGTGATACTCGACCACCGTCACGGTCACCACCGGCTCGACGATCAGTTGCTCGCCCTTGAGACCCTCGCCGATGGCCGTCTCCAGATCCGCCGGCAGCAGCCCTTGGGCCTTGATCCGCCGCTTCAGCATGGGCAGGCGGATCAGCCCGTCGGCGCCCACCCGCACCGTGCGGGTGAATTCCGGGGCATCGTAGACGCTGATGGCGATCAGGTCGTCCGGTCCGATCTTGTGCGCGGGCAGATTGGCGCCGCCGATGTCGCCGGAGGCCGCCGGATGCATCTGGGCGGCGGCCATGCTGCCCATCAGGATCAGAAACAAGGGGATTCTCATGACCTCACTCTTCCTCCACTTCACCGGCTCCAGCGCTTCGGCGCAAGGCCGGTTCGCAGGCCGCCCGCTCGGCCCCCAGCGCCAGCCCTCGCAAGCTGGTCTCCAGTTGCGAGACCCGTTCGCTGAGGTCGGCCACGCGCCCGTCCAGCGGCCCGCTGCGCCCGGCCTCCAGGTCCACGGTCCGCAGGATCGCGGCGCGTGCAAAATCGGAGATGCTGGGGCAGCCTTTCCGCATGCACACCGCAGCCAGTTGTCCGTACTCCTCTTCGGTGAGCCGGAAGTTCACCAAACGGTTTCTAGGCTTCAAGGAGATGGTCAAGTGCACCACCTCATGCTTTCCCGCACGCGGGCCACGTCCTCTCGATCCACCTCGACCGCCACGGACCGCTGCAATAGTCTCACGCTGACCACCACCCGCCAGGTGTCCCTGGCGCGCACCACAATCCCGTGCAGCCCGCTCAGGGGCCCGCGTTCGATCCGGATCGGCTGCCCTTCTCCCAGCAGCGGCCAGGGTTCGACCGGCAGTCCCGAACCGGCCGCCTGGCGGAGGGCCGAGATCTCGGCGTCCGGGACCGGCGCCGGCTGGCCGCCGAACTCCACGATCGATCTCACGCCGGGCGTTCTCAGAACCGGCTTCCGGTGCTGGGGCCCAAAGCGGCAGAAGACGTACCCGGCAAACAGCGGCACCTCGATTTCCTTCAGGCGGTCCGACCACCGGCGCCGGGACCGGTACAGCGGCAGGAAATCCTCCAGCCCCTGGTCTCGCAGCACCCGGGCAGCCAGCTTCTCCTGCCGGGGCTTGACGGCGACGGCGAACCAACTTAAGACAGACTGGGCATGGTCCACATGCGGCACATCCCGATTTGGAGCTTCCACTTCCTGCGATCCCTCCGCTCCCGCCCGCCGGAGAGCTCCTGGCGCCCGGGCGCGTTGTACTACATCTGATGTACGTTTCGTAGATCGTCGCGACGGGTAGAATAGCCGTGGGTTGGAGACCCTAGTTTGGGCAGGCAATAACAGGGAGCGGCGGCCGCCCCTGCCTTACGCTGGCCGTTCGGAACTTGCGTGGGTCGGCGTGTATCGGTTTGAAAGCAAAGGTTTAACCCGGATGGGCCCGACCGGCGCAAAGGGGCCATGAGCAGCCGCTCGCGAAGAGGCGAGAGGAAACCGGCGTTCAGGCTACCAGATTAATGGATGACCTACCTGCTCACCTTCGCCTGTTACGGCGCCCACTGGCACGCCCGCGAATGGGGTTCCGCCGGCCTGGCGCGCTACGTCCCGGGGACGCGCATCCCGGAACCCGGCGCCCCTGCCCGTGCCACGCAGCGGGACGGGCCGGCGGAGGAACCGTACGAGCTGGACTGGCCCCGGCGGGAACTCGTGCTTCTGGCTCTCCGGGAGACCTGTGCCTTCCAGAACTGGAGGCTTCTGGCGGCACACGTCCGGCGCAATCGCGTGCGCGTGGTCGTGGACGCCGAGGACCGGCCCGAGAAGGTGCTGAATGCGTTCAAGACGCATGCCGCCCGAAGGCTGAATCAAGCCGCCCTGGATCGAGCCCGGCGGCGCCGCTGGAGCCGCAACGGAAGCACGCGATACTTGTGGAGACGCGGGCAGGTCGAAGAAGCCATCGCCGACGTGGCCGAGGTCCAGGGCGAGTCCACGGCGGTCTATGTGAGCCAGGGCCGGTAGGAGCGCTCCCCCCGCTTCCGTTTGCATATAATCGAAGCCAGGAGAGGGCTATTCCCATCCAATCAGAGGAAGGCCTCATGTCTACGATTGAAGTGAGTCCCGCCGCGCCTCTTCCCGTGGAGGCGGAGCAGCCCGTCATCAACGATTTCGCCATCCAGGTGGCGACTATCAACGGCTCGGGGAGCCAGACCGCCAATGCCGTTCTGATGCGCGCCCTGTTTCAGATGGGCATCCCCGTCTCGGGGAAGAACCTGTTTCCCTCCAACATCGCCGGCCTGCCCACCTGGTTCACCATTCGCGCCAGCAAGCAGGGCTACATCGGCCGCAAGAAGCAGATCGACTTCCTGGTCGCCATGAACCCGGAAACGGCGCAGGAAGACGTGCAGAAGCTGGAGCCGGGCGCCGCAGTGGTTTACGACGAGCCGCTGAAACTGAGCGCCTTGCGCTCGGACCTGCACTTCTACGCCGTTCCGTTCGACAAGCTGGTCGGCCCGGTCTGTCCCGAGGCCCGGCTGCGCAAGCTGGTGCGCAACATGATCTACGACGGCGTGGTGGCCCACCTGCTCGGCATCGACCTGGAGGAGGTCCGCCGGGCGCTGTTCAAGCAGTTCGGCCCCAGGAAAGCCAAGGCCGCCGAACTGAATTGGGGCGCCGTGGCGGCGGGCCGCGACTTCGCCGCCAAGAGCCTGGCGAAGACCGACCGCTTCGCCGTTCAGCGCATGAACGCGACCGCCGGCAAGATCATCGTCGAAGGCAACGCCGCCGCCGCGCTGGGCTGCCTGTTCGCCGGGGTCACGGTGGTTGCCTGGTACCCCATCACACCGTCCTCGTCGCTGGTGGAATCGCTGATCGGATACCTCAAGCGCTTCCGCATCGACCAAGAAACGGGCAAGGCGACCTTCGCGGTGTTGCAGGCCGAGGACGAGCTGGCCTCGATCGGGATGGTGATCGGAGCGGGCTGGGCCGGCGCCCGCGCCATGACGGCCACGTCCGGCCCGGGCATTTCGCTGATGGGCGAATTCAGCGGGCTGGGATACTACGCCGAAGTCCCGGCTGTGATCATGGATGTGCAGCGCGCGGGGCCGTCCACCGGGCTGCCCACCCGCACCATGCAAGGGGACATTCTCTCGACCGCAGTGCTCTCGCATGGCGACACCCAGCATCCCATGCTGTTCCCTTCCTCGCCTACCGAGTGCTTCACGATGGCCATCCAGGCCTTCGACCTGGCCGAGCGCTTCCAGACCCCGGTGTTTGTGATGAGCGACCTGGACCTAGGAATGAACCACTGGATGTCCGACCCGTTTCCCTACCCTACCGAGCCGCTGCGGCGCGGCAAGGTGCTCAGCGCCGAGGACCTGGATCGCCTGGGCGGCTTTGCCCGGTACAAGGACGTGGACGGAGACGGCGTGGGCTACCGCACCCTGCCCGGCACCCGCCATCCCGCCGCGGCCTACTTCACCCGGGGCAGCGGCCACAACGAAAAGTCCGGCTACAGCGAGCGCGAAGACGACTACATGAACAACATGGACCGTCTGGCGCGCAAGTTCGATTCGCTGCGCTCGGAGGTCCCGCTTCCGCACCTCGAGCTGAACCCCAACGCCCACGTGGGCATCCTCTGCGCCGGCACCTCCCGCTATGCCACCGAGGAAAGCCGCGACCAGTTGCGCCAGGAGTACGGCCTGGAAACCAGCTACCTGAGGATCAAGGCTTACCCGTTCACGCCGGAGTTGGCGGATTTCGTCCGCCGGCACGAGCGGGTCTACGTCGTGGATCAGAACCGCGACGCCCAGTTGCTGCTGCTGATGCGGCTGGAACTGGAGCCCGACGACATCGCCAAGCTCCGCAGCGTGCGCTATTACGGCGGGCTGCCGCTGGATGCCCGCACGCTGACCGAGGAGATCGTCCGCCAGGAGGGATTCTGATGAGCACCGCCACCCTGCCACCCAAGAAGACCAACCGCATCGGCCTGGAGGTCCTCAGCTACAAGGGCGGGAGAACCACCTTGTGCGCCGGCTGCGGCCACAACTCGATCTCCGAGCGGATCATCGAGTGCTTCTACGCAATGGGCGTCGAGCCCTGGAGCGTGGCCAAGTTCTCGGGCATCGGCTGCTCTTCGAAATCGCCGGCCTATTTCCTCAACCTGGCGCACGGCTTCAACGCCGTGCACGGCCGGGCGCCCTCGGTGGCCACCGGCGCCGTCCTGGCCAACCGCAACCTGTTCGCCATCACGGTGTCGGGCGACGGCGACACGGCCTCGATCGGCATTGGCCAGTTCATCCACATGCTGCGGCGCAACGTCCGGCAGATCTACATCATCGAGAACAACGGCGTCTACGGCCTCACCAAGGGCCAGTTCTCGGCCACCGCCGACCTGGGCTCGAAACTCAAGACCGGCGTGGTCAACGACCTGCCCCCCATCGATTGCTGCGTGGAAGCCATCCAATTGGGAGCCACCCTGGTGGCGCGCTCCTTTTCCGGCGACAAGCGGCAGTTGCAGGCGGTTCTCAAGACCGCCATCGCGCACCAGGGACTCTCGGTGATCGATGTCATTTCCCCCTGCGTCACCTTCAACGACCACGAGGGTTCCACCAAGAGCTACTCCTATATGAAGGAGCACGACGAGCCGCTGCACGAGCTGGATCTGGTGCCCGCTTACGAGGAGATCGCGGTGGAGATCGAAGAGGGGCAAGTGCGCGAGATCGAGATGCATGGAGGCGCGCGTCTGCGGCTCAAGAAGCTGGGGCGCGACTACGACCCAACCGACAAGATGAACGCGCTGCGCGTGCTCGACGAGGCGGAACGGCAGGGGCACGTGGTCACCGGAATCTTGTACCTGAATACCGCCAAGCCCCATCTGGCCGAGCTGCTGAACCTGGTGGACGAGCCGCTGGCCACGCTGCCGGAATCCAGGGTCCGGCCACCGCGGGAGGCGCTCGACCAGATGATGGAGGAGTTGCGGTAGGATAAGGCTCCAGCCTTGTCCACGCTGACGCCGGAACAACTCGACCGCCTGCGGGTGGTGCTGGTCTCGCCGCGCAATCCGCTGAATATCGGCGCCGCGGCGCGCGCGATGAGCAACTTCGGCTTCTCGCGGCTGCGGGTGGTGAATCCCTACGAGGTGGCGTTCCGCGAGGCGCGCTCGGCGGTGGGTGCGGCCGCGCTGCTGAAATCGGCCGAGGAGTTTCGAGGCGTCGCGGACGCGGTGGCCGACGCGACGCTGGTGGTCGGCACCACCGCGCTGGGCCATCGCGAGCTCCAGCATCCGCTGCGCAAGCTGGAGTACGGCGCGCGGCTGATCCGCCGGCGGCTGGCCTCGAGCCACGTCGCTCTGCTGTTCGGCTCCGAGAAGTACGGCCTCGCGAACCACGACCTCAGCCACTGCCACTGGCTCATCCGCATCCCCACGCTCGAAGCGCACGGCTCGATGAACCTGGGCCAGGCGGTGGCGGTTTCTCTGTACGAGCTAGTGCGCGACAGCCGCGCCGCGACTCGCACGCCCAAGCCGGTGACGCCCGCCGCCGCGGGTGACGTCGAGCGGCTCACGGCGATGCTACTCGAAGCGCTCGAGGCCAGCGGCTATACGAATCCGCGCACGGCGGCATCCACGGAGGCGAAAATCCGCAGGCTGGTGCGGCGGCTCCATCTCCCGGAACGCGACATCGAGATCTGGCTGGGCATCTTCCGGCAGATTCTGTGGAAGACTGGCGGGGGTGCTTCCTAACTCATGTACCAGCCGCCGTTGGGGCTGATGGTCTGGCCGGTGATGTAGCCGTTCTTCGCCAGCAGGACGGCGATGGCGGCGATTTCTTCGACGTGGCCGAGTCTGCCGACGGGAATCAGATCGGCGCGGGCGCGCAGGTTCGAGGTCACCATCTCGGTAGAGACCAGCGCGGGTGCGATCGCGTTGGCGGTGATGCCTTCCTTGGCCAGAAGCGCGGCATAGGAGTGCGTCAGCCCCAGCATTCCGGCTTTCGAAGCGGCATAGTGCGGGCCGACGACGCCGCCCAACTGCGCGGCGACGGAGGACAGATTGATGATGCGGCCCCAGCGCCGCGCGCGCATCGCGGGCAGGACGGCTTGGGTCACCAGGAAGCAGGAGGTCAGGTTGATGGCGATGAGTTCGTCCCAGTCCCGTTCGGTGATTTCTTCGAGGGGCTGGGGCCTGGCGATCCCGGCGTTGTTGACCAGGATGCCGATGCTGCCGAGCTCGGATTCGACGGTCTGGATCAGGCGCGCCACCTGGTCGCGCTTTGAGACATCGGCCCGCAGGGCGATGGAGCGGCGGCCGAGTTCGCGGATGGCGAGTGCGACCGCGTTGGCGTCTTCCTCGCGGCTGCGGTAGTTGATGGCCACATCCGCGCCTTCTCGCGCGAGCGCGATCGCAATGGCCCGTCCGATTCCCCGGCTCGCGCCCGTCACCAGGGCGATCTTTCCCGTAATGTGGTCCATGATCGAAGTATACTTTGGATAGCCGATGACCAAGGTACAACTGCGCTACGGTCTGGCCCGCCCGCTCGACGAATCGCTGCTCGAACGCGTCGCCGCCCTACACAGCATTTATGGAATGTTGCGCGTCCAACCCACGCCGGAGGGCCTGACGGTGGAATACGACGCGTCACGGCTCACGGAGCGGGACGTGGAAGCACACCTGCGGCGCGCGGGAATCCCGATCCAGCTCAGCGCGTAACAGCTTGTGGGCAACCGGGGACAGCCTGAGCCGTCCCAACGGCGGACGGTCTAGGCAGTCCCTCGGTTGCGGTCTAGCGGCCTTCCCGCCGTTCCCAGCCGGGCTTGAACAGCGGGATCGCGTTCTCCTGCTGGTAGGGATGGCGCAGGATCTCTTCGATGTTCAGGTCAATGCCCAGTCCTGGCCGGTCGGGGATGTCGATGTAGCCGTTCACCACCTCGACCGGGTGCGTGACGATCTCCTTCTCCCACGGCTCATTGAATTCGTCGAAGATTTCGTGGATGAAGAAGTTGGGGAGCGAGGCGTTCAATTGCACGCAGGCCGCCGAGCAGACCGGGCCCTGGGCGCTGTGGGGGGCGATCACGCCGTAGTGCGCGTCCACCATGTCGGCGATCTTGCGGGTGGCGAACAGGCCGCCGAGGTTCAGCGGCTCGGGTTGCAGGATGCTCACGCAGTCGTAGCCGAGCAGCTCGGCGAACTGCTGCTTGGTGGAGAGGCTCTCGCCGGTGGCGATCGGGACCGGGCTGCGCCGCGCGACTTCCACCATCGCGTGGATGTTGGTGTGGGGCACTGGCTCCTCGAACCAGGCCGGCCGGAACGGGTGCATGGCCTCGGCCACCTCGACGGCGGTGGCGACGCCGAAGCGCGAATGCCCTTCGATCAGCAGGTCCACGGCGTCCCCCACCGCGTCGCGCACGGCGCGGATGATGTCCATCGAGAGGTCGAACTCGCGCCGCGGCAGCATCCTCCAGTTGTCGCCGAAGGGATCGAACTTCAACGCGGTGTAGCCGCGCGCCGCCACCGTGCGGGCCTTTTCGGCGAAGCTCGAGGGCGTGCGCGGGCCGCGGTACCAGCCGTTGGCGTAGGCGCGCAGCTTCTCGTGGCACCGGCCGCCCATCAGGTTGTAGACCGGCTGATTACAGGCCTTTCCGATGATGTCCCAGCAGGCGATCTCGATGGCCGCCACCGCGCACATGTGGATCTGTGCGCCCTCGGTGTAGACGTCCCGGATCAGCTTCTGGGAGATGGTCTCGACCTGGAAAGGGTCCATCCCCAGGACCAGCGGCTTGAGTTCGTGGATGGCAGTCTCGACGGTCCGGGCAAAGTAGTTGAGGGTGCCCTCGCCGACGCCGTAAAGCCCCGCGTCGGTGGAGACCTTTGCAAACAGCCAGTTCTTCCAGGGATTCCCGGCGATGTAGGTGTCGATGGCGGTGATTCTCATCGTCTCTATTAGAGCAAAAGGGGCCGGCCGGGGTATCATGGACGAGGCGCTGCCGTGACCAAGGAAGAGATCATCCTGGCCAGCCAGGAGTACCTGTTTCCCGCGGTGTTCCATTATTACCGCGAGCCGCTGGTGATCGCGCGCGCCAAGGACCAGTACGTCTGGGACGCCGATGGAAACCAGTACCTGGATTTCTTCGGCGGCATCGTCACCATCAGCGTGGGGCACGCCAACGAGCAGGTGAACCGCAAGCTTCACGAGCAGATCGACCGGCTCCAGCACGTTTCGACGCTGTTCGCGACCGAGCCGCTGGCCGCCCTGGCCAAGAAGATCGCCTCGATTACGCCGGAAGGCCGCCTGACGAAATCGTTTTTCACCAACAGCGGCAGCGAGGCGAACGAGACCGCGATCCTGGCGGCGCGCTGCTACACCGGCTCGAACGAAATCATCGCGCTGCGGCATTCCTATCACGGCCGCTCGGCGCTGACCATGGCGCTCAGCGGCCAATCGGTCTGGAGAATCGGCGGCGCGTCGCAGCCTGGCGTGGTGTTCGCGCACAATGCGTACTGCTACCGCTGCCCGTTCGGACTGGGCTATCCCTCCTGCGACCTGCGCTGCGCGCGCGACGTCGAGGAGTTGATCCGCACCACCACCTCGGGACGGGTCGCGGGCTTCATCGCCGAGCCGGTTCAAGGCGTGGGCGGCTTCGTGACGCCGCCGCGCGAGTATTTCGGGATCGTGGCCGGAATCGTGCGGAATCACGGCGGCATCTTCATCAGCGACGAGGTGCAGACCGGCTGGGGGCGCACCGGCGGGAAGTGGTTCGGCATCGAGCACTGGGGCGTCGTGGCGGAGGTAATCACCAGCGCCAAGGGCCTCGGCAACGGCGTGCCCATCGGCCTCACCGTGGCCCGGCCCGAGGTGGCCGCGAGCGTCCAGGGTCTCACCATCTCGACCTTCGGCGGCAACCCAGTGGCCGCCACCGCCGCCAAAGCCGTGATCGATTCGCGGGATGGGGCTGATGCAGGCCCTGGAACTGGTCCAAGACCGCGAGACCAAGGCGCCGGCGCCCGAGGCGACCGCCCGGATCATGGAGGCGGCCCGGGAGAACCGGCTGCTGGTGGGCAAGGGCGGACTGTACGGCAACGTGATCCGCATTTCGCCTCCGCTGAACGTTTCTCGCGCCGATATCGACGAGTTCGCCCGTCTGCTCGAGGCGAGCTTCAAAGGAGTCTGATCCCCGTGGACGAACGTGCGTTTTTCAATGAATCGCAAACTACCAAGCCGACCCAGCTCAATTGTCCGTTCTGCCGGACCCCCGCCAGCTACGACCTGCGCTGGCTGCTGCGCAAGAAGAAGGACCGGCTGCCGCCCGGCGCCGACGAGCGCGACCGCGCCCGCTTCCAAAAGGCGCAGAGCTACATGGTCCTGCTCGACGACAAGGTGGCTTGCAAGAACCTGCGCTGCCGCAAGCGCTTCGACATCTCGGGAGTCAAGACGATGGCCTTCCTGAGCGCCGAGGGCGGCCTGCCGAAAGGCGAATAATCGTCCTTGACCCGCACCTCCCCATGCGCTACCATTTGAGTGCGGGGTGGAGCAGTCTGGTAGCTCGT
>JBEKWU010000092.1:0-31198 GCA_049512775.1 Bryobacteraceae bacterium | reverse complement strand
ACCTGGTGGGGAAGCGCGTGCTGGATGTGGGCTGCGGCAAGGGCCGCTTCGCCCGCATCCTGGCCGAGCGCCACCCCGGCGCGGAAATCTGGGGGCTCGACCTGGCCGAGTCGATGCTCAAGCTGGCGCCTCCGGCCGTCCGCACCTGCGCCGGCTCGATGACCGAACTGCCCTTCCGCGACGGGGCATTCGACGCGGCCTACGCCACCGAGTCGCTCGAGCACGCGGTCGAGATCGAGCGCGCGGTGGCGGAGATCTGCCGGGTCGTCAAGCCTGGCGGCCGCATCGTGATCATCGACAAGAACGCGGATCAGTGGGGCCGGCTGGAAACGCCGGAATGGGAGAAATGGTTCACGCGCCGGCAACTCAAGCGCCTGCTCGGCCGGCATTGCCGCCGCGTCTCCAGTCGCTTCATCTCGTACTGGGAAGACGTCGCTCCCGACGGCCTGTTCGTTGCCTGGACGGCGGAGAGATAGCGGCTCAGCCGGTCAGCGGCGCCGGAAGGCGATCAGGCCGATCAGCCCCAGGCCGGTCAGCAACAGCGTCGCCGGCTCGGGAACCGCATCCAGATCGAAGTTGTCGACCAAGAACCCGTTGGTGGCTCCCATGCCGGCGACCCGGAAGGCGTTCGGGTCGACATTGGGGACACCCTGGGGCAAGAACTGACGGTCTAGGCCGCCCAGCATGTACCAACCGCTAGGCGAGAAGCTGGAAGTCACGCCGGTGGTCAGATTGATGAGGGAGACCAACAAGATCTGATTGGTCTTGGTGTCGAAGAGGGTCGACTGGGTGTACCAATTGTTCTGAAGCAATCCCGACCAGGCCGTTGTCCCGTTGCCGCCATTCAAGGCGTCGCCGCTGGCATCGTAGACGAAGTAGAGAACCGAGTAGGTCGAGTCCGTCGCGGAGCTGTCCCAGGCCTCATCGACGATGAAAGAGGCGGTGCCGGCGTTGATGGTGAAGACGGAGAAGCCGCCGATGTAATACGAGCCGTAGGTGGTGTCCCCACCCGTAAGGGTCATGTTCACCGCGTCGAGATCGTAACTGATGCTCCACTGCTCGGATGCCGAGAAGTTGAAGTCGTGCTGGGCGCGGGTGACCCCGCTCGGGGTGAGGACGAGACCGAGGAAGTTGTTCCCGCCGTTGGGGTCGACCGCGAGGCCATAGGGCGCCATGGCGGTGTACGGCTCGACCTGTGCCGACACACTCCCCCCCACCGTGGGCGTGTACCAGTTCTCGCAGCCGGGCGGGGGACCGCCGCTCCAGACCCCGATTGGGCCAAGATTGCAGGACTCGAAATTGTAGACCGTACCTCCGGAAGCGCTGGAGGCGCTCAAGAGGCCAAGAAGAATCCATCCGCTGAAAAGTGCAACGCGAGGTTTCGCCGTCGCCATTGGTCTCCACTCCTGCGGGCCACCACGCTGACCTGCCGCGACCCGCTTGCATCTCAATCCGACCAGGAGCCTCCTGGCCAAAACTGAATTATACGCCGAGCCGCCTCCCCCGGGAAGATCTTGCCGGGCGTTTTCGTCCCCGGGAGACCCAGGAAGGATCTAGTACTCCCATCGCCTGATCCGGTACGGTTCCTGCCGGACCGTGGACGGGGCGGAGGCAGGCGCCGGCGCATCTCGCAGCAAGTCGTGGACGCGCGCCGGACTTTCGGGTATAGTACTCGTGTTACGTCCCCAGGATCGGGAGGCTCCATGAAGCGTCTCTTCTCCGCTCTCCTTTGAGACCTGCTCCTTGCGGCAGCCATCCTCGGCCAAACCTATACCATCCGCACCATCGCCGGCGGGGTGGTTCCGCAGCACCCCACACCCAACACGATCAATCTGGGCAGCGTCACCGGCGGGGCGGCGGATCAGGCGGGGAATCTCTACATCCCGCTGTTTGCCTACCATGTGGTGGTGAAACTGGACACTTCGGGCGCAGTGACCGCAGTGGCGGGGAATTGGACCCCGGGTTACGGCGGCGACACCGGCCCGGCCACCAGCGCCCAGTTGGACTCGCCCAGCGCGTTGGCGATCGATAGCGCGGGCCACCTCTACATCGCCGACATGGGCAACAACGTGATCCGGAGGATCGTGAATGGAACGATCTTCACGGTGGCCGGCGGCGGATCGTCCTATGACGAAGGCGCCCCAGCCACTTCCGCCCACCTCTATCGCCCCGCGGGAATCGTCCTGGACGGCGCGGACAACCTTTACATCGCCGATACCGGCGACGATGTGGTTCGCGTGGTCCAGGGCGGCAGGATATACACGCTCGCGGGAAACTGGTACCCAGGCTACAGCGGCGACAACGTCCTGGCGTGGAGCACCAAACTGAACCGGCCTCTCGGCCTGGCGCTGGACTCGGCGGGCAACCTGTATATCGCGGACGCCGCCAACAACCGCATCCGGAAGGTCTCCCTCTCCACGCAAATCATCACCACGGTGGCGGGGACCGAGACCCAGGGCTACAACGGCGACGGCATTGCCGCCACCAGCGCGCAGTTGAGTTTTCCGATCAACATGGCTCTCGACGCCGCGGGGAATCTGTATATCGCCGACACGTATAACGACCGCATCCGCAGGGTGTCGAGCGGGGTGATTAACACCGTGGCGGGCACCGGCGTCAGAGGGTACAACGGGGACAACATTCAGGCTGCGGCCGCCCAGTTGAACGCCCCCGCCTACGTGGCCCTGGGCGCCGCGGGAGACCTCTACATCCTGGACTCCGGCAATAACCGGGTGCGCATAGTCTCGGCGGGGATCATCACCACGCTGGCGGGCGGTACTTCTCAACTCGGCGACGGCGGCCCGGCCACCAACGCCCTGCTAAGCTGGGGCCAAGGTGTCGCGGTGGATGCCGCCGGGAACGTCTATATCGCCGACACCGGAGCCAATCGCCTCCGCAAGGTCTCCCACACCAACGGCTTCATACCACGGTGGCGGGCGGCGGCCCCACGCTGGGCGACACCGGACTGGCCTCCAGCGCCATGTTGAGCTTTCCGTCGGGTGCGGCGGTGGACGCCGCCGGCAATGTCTACATCGCCGACACCGTCAACAATCGCATTCGCGAGGTCTCGGGCGGCGTGATCACGACGGTGGCCGGCAACGGAGCGGCAGGGTACAACGGCGACAATATTCCGGCCACCAGCGCCCAACTTCACTCGCCCTGGAGCGTCGCCGTCGACTCCTCCGGGAACCTCTACATCGGCGACACGCTCAACTACCGCGTCCGTAAGGTGTCCAACGGAGTGATCACGACGCTGGCCGGCACCGGAACGCTGGGCTACAACGGCGACAACATCCAGGCCAACACGGCCCAGCTCGGCGAGCCGTATGGAGTAGCCGTGGATGCCACCGGGAATGTCTACATCGCGGACACCTGGAACAACCGCATCCGGAAGGTCTCGGGCGGCATTATCACCACCTTCGCCGGGACCGGGGATTGCTGCTCGAGCGGCGACAATGGGCCAGCGGTCTCCGCCAAGCTGAACTATCCGACCGGCGTCGCCGTGCACGCCGCAGGCATTGTCTACATCGCCGACACCGACGGTAATACCGTCCGCAGGGTCGCGGCGAACGGCATCATCTCCACCATCGCGGGCGGCGGCAACACGGTGGGCGATAATGGACCAGCTACCGCCGCGCGCCTGTCCGGTCCCAGTGGAATCGCCTTAGACGCCGCCGGCAACATCTTCGTCGCGGACCCGGGCAACGGCCGCATCCGCGCGCTGGTTCCCTCCAACGCGCCTGCCTGTTCGTATTCTCTGGACCAGGCGAACTGGAGTGTCGCGGCCTCGGGCGGGAGCGTGACCATCGCTGTCCAGACGGGCTGGATCTGTGCGTGGACGGTCACGGGCCTGCCGACCTGGATCGCCGCCTCGGGCGCTTCCAGCGGCTCGGGCCCGGCCAGCGTCACCCTGGCCGTGGCGGCCAATTCGGGCGCGCAGCGCACCGCCAGCCTTACCATCGGCGGAGTCGCGGTTCAAGTCACGCAGGATGCGTTCGTCCCCCCGACTCCCGTGCCGTCCATCGCCGCGGTGACCATTGCCCCCGACGGCAACATCCACGCCATTCAGATCAACTCCTGGGTGGCGATCTGGGGCTCGAATCTGGCCCCGGCCGGCTCGGGCCGCACCTGGGGAACGCAGGACATCGTCGATGGCCGCCTGCCGCTGAGCCTGGACGGCGTCAGCGCCACCATCAACGGCAAGCCCGCCTACGTCGAGTACATCAGCCCCACGCAGGTCAACGTGCTGGCGCCGCCCGACGCCGCCACAGGCGCGGTGAACGTCGTTCTGACCAATGCAGGCGTTGCGAGCGCGCCATTCTCGGTGCAGCTTCAGACCTACTCCCCGGCCTTCTTCACCTTCGGGCCGCCGATCCAGAGGTACATCGCCGGGTACTGCACCAAGTCCGACGGCGCCTTCGACGCCTATGTTGCCCCCGTCGGAGCGTTCGGAAGCGACGTTCCGTCGCGGCCGGCCAAGCCGGGCGACACAGTGGTTCTGTTCGGAACCGGATTCGGCCCGACCAGCCCCGCGCCGCCCGTTGGCCAGGTGTTCTACGGGGCATATCCTACGACCACGCCCGTGACTGCAACCGTTGGCGGCGTCAGCGCGGTCGTCCAGTGGGCCGGAATCAGTGCGGCCGGGGTCTATCAGTTCAACGTGACGGTCCCCTCCGTTGCGGACGGAGACGCTAGGGTCGTAGCCACGGTTGGCGGCTCGCAAAGCGAGGACACACTCTTCATCCCGGTGCAGCGCTAGCGGTCAGCGCCCGTAAGTACGGGACATCATCGCTGAGCCGCGACCGTTAGGGAGCGGTCCGTTGTCAGAGGACACTGGCCGGCCCCCGCCTACTCCAGCAGTCCGAGGAGACTCCGAAAGCGCGGGTGGGCGCGCAGGGGATCCAGGTTGCTGTCGTGCTCGAACCAGCCCTCCTGCCTCAGGCCGTTTCGGGCCGCCTTCTCCAGGCAGTCGATGGCCTCCTCGACATGCCCAAGCAACGAGTAGACGCACCCCACGTTGTAGAGCACCATGGGCTCGTCCGGCTCCATCGCCAGGGCGCGCCGGGCGTACTCGCGGCCCCGCTCCCGCTCCCCCAGGGCGACCAGCCCGTTGGCCGCCATGTACACCGCCCGCGCGTCGTCCGGATTCAGTTTCAGGTGCTCCTCGGCAACCCGAACTCCTCGCTCGCGGGCGGCCCTGGCACCCTGCGGCCGGCCCAGGTCATCATAGATCTGGGCCACCAGCAGCGGCGACTGATAGTCCTCCGGGCGCACCAGCATCGCCCGCTCGTACAGCCGTAGCGCCTGGTCCAACTCTCCGCGCACGAAGCTGTGGCGGGCATAGAAGTAATAAGCCTCGAACAGATTCGGATCCAGCCGGATGGCCGCCTCGAAGGCCCCGACGGCCTCCTCGTCGCGCCGGTACAGCCCCAGGGCGACCCCGCGAGAGGCCTGCGCCTGGGCCGACTCCGGGTCCAGTTCCACGGCCCGGAGGCTGGCCGCATCGGCGTGCTGTCTGGCCGCTTCAGTCCGCTCGACGTACAGGTAGGTATACGACCAGCAGTCGGCCAGACCTGCGTGGGCCAGAACATAGGCTGGATCCAGCTCCACGGCGCGGGAAAACAATTGGATGGCGAATTCGACGTCGCGGCGGTTGAAATGGTAGTAGAACTTGCGCCCGCGCAGGTAGTAGTCGTAGGCCTGCACATCGCTGGTGGGCGCTTTCTGAAGCACGCCCCGCTCGTCGGCGGTCAGCGTCAAGCGCAGCGTCTGGACGATGCTCTGCGCGATTTCGTCTTGAATCGCGAAAACGTCCCGCAGCTCCCGCTCGTAGCGCGCCGCCCACAATTGGTAACCGCTCTCGGCGCCGGTGAGTTGAACGGCGATCCGCAGCCGGTTTTCCGACCTCCGCACGCTTCCCTCCAGCAGCGTGCCCACCCGCAGCCGGCGCCCGATCTCCCGGCTGTCGGCGGTCGCGTTCTTGAACTGGAAGGCCGAGGTGCGCGAGGCGACCCGCAGTCCTTTCAGCCGGGAAAGGGCGTTGATGATCTCCTCCGCGATGCCCTCGCAGAAGTACTCCTGGTCCTTCTCGCGACTCATGTCGGTGAACGGAAGCACGCCGATCGAGGCGGCGGGTTCCTGCTCGGGCGGGGGCGGCAGAGCCGCGGCAGGCTGCCGGGCCAACCAGGCGTCCAGCTCGGACTTGTAAGCAAAGACCGTGCTGCCCTGATCGTGGCGCAGCCGGTGGACCGGCAACCCCTCCTCCCGTTCCCAGCGCTGCACCGTCCGGGCCCCCCGGCCCAGGTAGGCCGCGATCTCCTTCCAGGAATCCAGCCTCCCCGCCGGGACCTCGGCGGCTCCTCGGCCCGCTCTGGATTCGTGAATGCCAACCACCTTCGGCGATATGGGCTCCGCCATATCAACTTAGACGCCGTCGCGGGCCTTTGAGTTCGTCCCACGAAGCTACTCCGATGCTAGCATCAAACTCCCCCGGCCGCGCCAAACCTCGCCACGTCTCGCCATGTTCCGCCGGCCCCGTCCCGGCGAGGCATGGCGCATCACTAAAACCGTTCGCCAACGTAATCCTCACTGGAGTAAGAACTACAGAGAACATCATTGGGAGAATTGAGCATGAAAAAGACAATCTTTGCTGTGCTGACGCTGGCGCTGTCGATGGCGAGCGCCAAGACCTACCCGGTCACCCTGTACAGTCCCGCAGTCGTGGCGGGGACCGTGTTGCGGCCGGGCGAGTACGTTCTCGACCTGAAGGACACCAGGGCGGTGCTCAAGCGAGGGAAGGTCGTCGTGGAATGCCCCGTGAAAGTGGAGAAGGCCAGCCGGAAGTTCCCGACCGACTCCACTCGCTTGGTCATCCGTGACGGCAGGGCCTACCTCCAGGAGATCCACGTGGGGGGGACCGATCTGAAGGTGGTCCTGGACTAAGTTTCGGCGTCGATTGGGGCGCGGGCTTGAGCCTGATGCCATACAGTGTTCGTGCGGGCCATGCGTGGGGCAGGCCGTTTCGCCTGCCCCACGGCAAGCGCAGCCTACACGCTACACTAGTAGAACGATCATGAATCCGAGCTCCGCCCTCCCCTTCCAGGAAGTTGTCGAGGCCGAGGGCCACCTCATCGACTCCCACATCATGGAGCAGATCTTCGACACCGTGGTCGAATACCGCGGCCGGTTCGAAGTGGAGCAGTTCCGCATCGGGCGAACCAACAGCGAGCCGTCCTATTTGCGCCTGAAAGTGGACGCGCCGAGCCGGGAACTGCTGGGGCAGATGCTCGGCCACCTGGTCGGCTTGGGCTGCTCTCCGGTGGATTCCGCCGACGCGGCGATGGCGGCCGTTGACCGGGACCGCTGCGCGCCCGACGATTTCTACTCCACCACCAACCACCGCACCTTGGTGCGCCACCAGCAGCGCTGGATCGAAGCGGAAAACCAGCGCATGGACGCTCTGGTGGTGATCGAGGGGGACCGCGCGGTCTGCCGCCGCCTGCGCGACATCCGGGCCGGCGACCAGGTGGTGGTGGGCATGCGCGGCATTCGCGTCGTTCCCGAGGCCAAGGAACGCGACCGCCTCGCCTTCGCCTTCATGAGCAACGGCGTCTCCTCGGAGCGCCAGGTCGAAACCGCGGTGCGCCAGACCGCCGCGCTCATCCGGCAGACGCGCGCCCAGGGCAAGAAGGTCCTGGTGGTTGCGGGCCCGGTGGTTGTGCACACCGGCGGCGCCGCCGGCCTCAGCAGCCTGATCCGCGCGGGGTTTGTCCAGGGGATACTCAGCGGCAACGCGCTGGGTGTCCACGACGTCGAAGCCGCCCTGTTCGGCACCTCGCTGGGCCTGCGCCTCAGCGACGGCCGCCAGGAAGAGCACGGCCACCGCAACCACATGCGCGCCATCAACGCCATCTATCGGTGCGGCGGCGTCCGCCAGGCGGTCGCCTCGGGCGTCCTCACGAGCGGCGTGCTCTACGAATGCGTCCAAGCCGGCGTGCCCTTTGTGCTCGCCGGCAGCCTCCGCGACGACGGCCCCCTGCCCGAAACCATCACCGACATGAACCAGGCCCAGGACGCCTACACCGCCCAGCTCAAGGATGCCGGCCTGGTTCTCTGTCTCGGCTCGATGCTGCACTCCATCGCCACCGGGAACATGGCTCCAAGCTGGGTCAAAATGGTCTGTGTCGATATCAACCCCGCCGTCGCCACCAAAGTGAGCGACCGCGGGACGGGACAGGCCGTAGGCGTCGTCGCCGATGTCGGCCTGTTCCTCGATCTGCTGGCCAAGATCCTGGTTCAAGCATGAAGAAGAAGCCGCAGTACACCGAAGAACACGCGCGCGCCGGTATTTCCGCCTCCTTGCCCGAAATTGAGACCTGGTCCAACCAATACGCCGGGTACGAGATCGAAATCGTGATCCCCGAGTTCACCTCCGTTTGCCCCAAGACCGGCCTGCCCGACTTCGGCAAGCTGACGCTGCGCTATGTGCCCGACAAGCTCTGCCTCGAGCTCAAGTCGCTCAAGATGTACGCGCTCGCCTATCGCAACCTCGGCATCTTCCAGGAGAACACCGTGAATCGTTTCCTGCGCGATGTGGTCGCCGCGGCCAAACCGGTCTCGGCGGTCGTGATCGGCGAATTCACCCCGCGCGGCGGAATCTACTCCAAGACGACCGCCACCTGGAGCAAGAAACGTGGCCGCTGACTCGAACCCCGAGCCCGAGGGATTGAGGACCGAAGAACTCACCGCGGTCATCCAGGAGATCCGCGACCGCGTCCGGGCGCGCCTTCCCGAAGGCACGGCCAGCGCGGGCGTGGTCCTGCCCGACCTGCTGCCCATCCTGCACGAGCGCGACGCCGCCGAGGCCAAGGTGGCCGCGATCGGGACCGTCAACCCCCGCCCACCCGGAGTGTGGAACTCCATCGTCCAGTGGGCCAAGAAGCTCATCGCCCGTCTGCTCGATTGGCACGTGCGCGACCAGGCCGACTTCAACCGCGCCATCGTCCGGTCCCTCGGCGCGACCCTCGAGGCGCTCAACGAAAACAACTGTGCGCTGAGTGCCCTGGGCGCCCGCGACGAGGCCCTCGGTGAGCGCGCGGATGCCCTCCGGAAAGCGCTCGATGAAAACCGGGAAGCGCTCGAAGCGCTGGACGCGGGCCAGGAAGCCCTAGTCTCGCGCCTGGAGGCCCTGGGCACGAGTCTGGAGGCCCTGGGCGCGCGTCTGGAGGCTCAGGGCGTGCGTCTGGAGGCTCGCCTCGAAGCGCTCTCCGCGAGCGCTGAGACCGGCGCCACTGCCCTGGGAGCGCGTCTGGATGCACGCATTGACGATCTCTCCACGGGCCTCGAGACCCGCACCGCTGCCCTGGGAACGCGCCTGGATGCACGCATCGAGGACCTCTCCGCGAGCCTCGAGACCCGCAGCGATGCGCTCGGCGGACGGCTGGATGCCCTGGGCGCGCGTTCGGATGCACGCATCGAGGATCTCTCCGCGAGCGTCGAGACCCGCAGCGATGCGCTCGGCGGACGGCTGGATGCCCTGGGCGCGCGCGTGGATGCGCGCATCGAGGACCTCTCCGCGAGCGCCCAGGCTCGTGCCACCGCCCTGGACGCGCGGCTTGACGGTGTCGGCGGACGCCTGGACGAGCTGCTGGAGCTTCGGGACATTCGCTCGCACTGGGCCCAGTGGCGCGTCGAATGGGAGCGCAAGCTGGATCAGATCGAGCGCCACTTTTTCCGCAACGTCGCCGAGCTGCACGGCGGCTTCCAGCACCGCGCCACGACCCTGGAGTCCGGCCTCCGCGAGACCATCAACTTGCAGCACTCCGACTTTCTGGCCGCGCTCTGGCGCGGCATCCGCGAGACCCGGACCGAGCTCGAGCGCCTCATCCACGCCGAGCTGCGCCTGATCCGCCAGCGCGCCGCTCTGCCCCAAATCGCTTCGCCGGCGGCCGTCTTTTCCCCGGCCCCGGCAGCCGCTCCGCCGATCGACTGGCTCCACTTCGCCTCCCGCTTCCGAGGCTCCGAAGAGTACGTCCGCGAGAGGCAGCGTTTCTACCTGCCCCATTTCGAGGGCTGCCGCCAGGTGCTCGACCTGGGCTGCGGCCGCGGGGAATTCCTCGAGCTTCTCGAAGAGGAGGAGATCCCCGCGCGCGGCATCGATCTCAGCACCGAATCCGTCGCGCTGTGCCGCGCCAAAGGCCTCGACGCCGAAGTCGCCGACCTGTTCTCTTACCTGGACGCCCTGCCCGACGGGGCGCTCGACGGCATCTTTTGCGCCCAGGTCATCGAGCATCTGCCGCCCGCGCGCCTGCCCGAGATGCTGCGCCTGTCCGCCGCCAAGCTGGCTCCCGGCGGCGTGCTGGCCGTCGAGACGCCGAACCCCGAATGCCTGGCCATCCTCACCTCGCACTTCTACCTCGACCCCACGCACCACCACCCCGTGCCTCCGCTGCTTCTGGCGTTCTATCTCGAAGAATGCGGAATGGGCGGACTCCAAACCCACCGCTTCGCGCCCGCCGCGGAAACCATGCCCGCGCTCAATTCGCTTCCCGCGGAGTTCCGCGAGGCCTTCTTCGGATCGCTGGACTACGCCGTGCTCGGCCGGAAGCTATGACCGCTCACAACCCAGGTTCCGCCGCGATGGCACGGTTCGCACGCGGGTCTGGCGGCCTTCAGAAGTAACGCTTCAACTCGACGAACTCCAGCTCGAACTGCTGGAGCACATTGGGCAGTTGATCGGCCACCCCCAGCTCCTCCAGGTGCTCTTTGAAGACCTGCGGATTGCCCGGCCGCGGCACCACGGAATGCCCCAGATCGTTGGCCAGCCGGTCGGCCGCGCGCACCAGGTGGCTCAGGTGCAGCTCGCCGCCGGCGGCCTGCTCCGGCGCGTGATGGAACATGGCCGCCCTCTGGATCGGCACGGGCAGGTTCCAGCGCGCCAGCACCGCCCCGGACAGCTCGGCATGCGAGGTCCCGGTCACCTCCAGTTCGCACTCCAGCGCCGTTCGTCCTCCCGGTCTGAGCAGATCGAGAATGGCCGCGTGCTCGTTGGGAAGCGAGACCGCGATCAGCAGCTTGCCGATGTCGTGCAGCAGGCCGGCCACGAAGCCGCCCTCCGGGTACGGCACGTTTACCTGCTGCGAGAGCAGGTCCGTGAGGACACCCGTGGCCACCGAGTGCAGGTTGAAACGCGCTGCCGACCAGCCCGGAGGCATCCGCACCTGGGTCCACATCCGCGAGATCGACATGCTCAGGGCCACGTTGCGCAGCTTGTACAGCCCCAGGATCGCTACCGCGTGGCGGACCGAGTTCACGGTTCCCTGGAAGCTGTACAGCGCCGAGTTCACCAGCCGGAGCACGTTCCCGGCCAGCACCGTGTCCTTCTCGATCAGCTCCGCCAGGTTGGCAAAAGAGACGTCTTCCTGGGCCATGGTGGCCAGCAGGCGGTTGAGAATCAGCGAGAACGGCGGCAGCCGGTCCAGGCTTGCCAGCGCCTGGTCCCGGCAACACGCAGTCCCGGATTGAGCGGACGTCACCTTCCTTTTATCGGCAACTCCAGCGCGGAACTTCATCCACCCCGCGGGTTACCATGGAATCGATGCCCGAGACGCCGCCGGCCATCGCCGTCCGCCACCTGCGCAAGGTCTACGGCGAGAAGGCCGCCGTCGATGGCCTCACCCTGTCGGTTCCGCGCGGCTGCTTCTTCGGTTTCCTGGGGCCCAACGGCGCCGGCAAGACCACCACCATCCGCGTGCTGATGGGCCTGGCGCCTCCCACCTCCGGAGCCATCGAGATCCTGGGCCTCCCCATGCCCGCGCGGGCCGTCGAGATCAAGCGCAGAATCGGCGTCGTCCCGGACGAATCCGTTCTGTTCGACCGCCTCACCGGCCGCGAGTTCCTCGAGTTCGTCGGGCGCATGTACGCCCTGGACCGCCGCGTGGCCGCCGAGCGCGCGCGCGAGCTGCTGGACCTGTTCGAGCTCCAATCCAGCCCGAAGAAGCTGATCGCCGAGTACTCCAAGGGCATGCGCAAGCGCGTCACCATGGCCGCCGCCCTCATCCACCGCCCGGATTTGTTCCTCATGGACGAGCCCTTCGAGGGCGTCGATGCCGTGGGCGCGCGCCTCATGAAAGACCTGCTCATCGACCAGGTGCGCCGTGGCGCCACCGTTTTCCTCACCTCCCACGTCCTCGAGGTGGTCGAGCGCCTCTGCGACCGCGTCGCCATCATCCATCAAGGCCGGCTGGTCATGGAGGGTGACATGGCCGGCCTGCGCAACGGCTCCGAAACCCTCGAAGACGCCTTTGTCCGCCTGGTCGGCGCCGAGCGCGCCGTCGAGAAGCTGGATTGGCTGTAGCCATGGCGTCCCAGCTTTTCGCCATCCTCTGGGCGCAGTGGAAAGCGCTGTGGAACTTCCGGCCCGCCGAGGGCCGCACCGGCCGCCTGCTCGGCATTCTCATGGCCCTGATCTGGTACGGCATGTGGGCCATGGTCGCTCTGGGCGCCTGGTTCGCGACCGAAACCCTGGATCGCGAGCGCTTGCGGATCGGCGTCCCCTGGGGACTCATGGCAGTTTCCGTGTACTGGCAACTGGCGCCCATCCTGTCCGCCAGCCTGGGCGCCACCATCGATATCAAGAAGCTGCTGCTCTATCCCATCCCCGTCGGCCAGCTCTTCGTCATGGAGCTGCTGCTGCGCGCGGTGGCCGGCCTGGAGATGCTGCTGGTGCTTGCCGGCGGCTTCCTGGGCCTGCTGCGGAACCCGGCCGTTCCGGTTTGGGGACCGCTCGCGGCGGTGCCGTTGTTCATCGCCTTCAATCTGTTCACCGCCGCCGGTGTGCGCAACCTGCTCGAGCGCCTGCTGGCGTATAAGCGCGTCCGGGAGGCGCTGGTCTTCCTGTTCGTGCTGGCCGCCGCGCTGCCGCAGATCCTGGTCTATTCCGGCATGCCCCGCACCGCCCGGCGATTCTTCGCCCAAAGCCCCAGTTTCCTGTGGCCCTGGACCGCCGCCGGCCGCATCGCCGTGGCCGAGCACGCCCTCCCGTTCCTGGTCTTGCTTGCGGCCTGGACCTGGCTGGCGTGGCTCTTCGGAATCGCGCAGTTCCGCCGCGGCCTGAGCTTCGACTTCGCGGCCCGCTCGGCCGCCGACCGAAGCACCGCGCGGGATCGCGGTTGGGTGGAGGCCCTCTACCGCGCCCCGCGCCTGCTCCTGGCCGACCCGCTCGCCGCGCTCCTCGAGAAGGAGCTGCGCTCGCTCTCCCGCACGCCCCGCTTCCGCCTGGTCTTCCTGATGGGCTTCTCGTTCGGCGTTCTGATCTGGTGGCCGCTGTTGCGCAGCTCCGCCGACGAGGGGGGCTCCGCCGCCAGTTACCCGGTCCTCATCAGCGTTTACGCCCTGGTGCTGCTGGCCGAGGCGGTCATCTGGAACGTCTTCGGGTTCGACCGCTCCGCCGCTCAACTGTACTTCTCCGCGCCCGTCCCTTTCTGGAAGGTGCTGGCCGGGAAGAACCTGGCCGCGCTGGTCTTCATCGTGCTCGAAATCACGCTGGTGACGCTGGTTTGCCTCCTGGTGCGCCTGCCCATGCCGGGCCCGCGGATAGTCGAGGCCTACCTGGTCACGCTGGTGCTCTGCCTCTACCTCCAGGCCTTCGGGAATCTGACCTCTCTCTATTACCCGCGCGCCGTGAACCCCGACCATTCCTGGGGACGCGCCTCGGGCGGCAGAATCGCCCTGTTTCTGATGCTGAGCTACCCGCTGCTCGGCCTCCCGGTGCTGCTGGCCTACGCCGCCCGCTTTGCCTTCGACAGCCAAGCCGCCTTCTACGGCGTCCTGGCCTTCGCCGCCGCCTCCGGCGCCGTGGTCTACGGCGTCTCGATGGATTCCGCCCTCGCCACCGCCGAGACCCGCAAGGAACGCCTGCTGGCCGCCCTCGGCGAATCCGCCGGCCCGGTGGTAGCCGAATAGTCCCAGCAAGCGTTCCCGATCAGCGCTGGCCCAGGGCGGCGAGGGGGTTGGTGGGGCGAAGGGGATGTGTGGTCACTGTGAGGGGTCCGTAAAAGAAGCTCAATTCGAAGCCTGACTACCCCTTCACCTGCCGGGGCCGCTCTGGCCTGCGGTCAAGTGCAGCGGATAGTTAGGTCGGGCCACTCCTCGGTTACTCAACACGCCTGAAATTGGCCAGCGTCACGACCTGCCCCCGCTTGAGCAGACAGGCCGCAGGAATCGCTACCGCCCCGGCGGGGAGACGGATGGTCGGTGTCTCCACGCCGTCCACAATGAATACGAGCTCGTTCTCGGTCTTCAGATCGAGCCACACGGAGACAGTGCCGCTGTCGCGGATCGTCGGCAGGCCTTTGTGGATCGCCTCCGTCTCCGTCACGATAGCGCCCTCGAAGGCATCGTACGCCCACGCGTTCTTCCCCGCCCCGAGGTAGCCGAAGAACCCCCAGTCCGGCGGGTCGAGCATGATCCCGACGCCGATCTGACGCTGGGCGATCGAGTCGATCCGGAAGTCCCAGGTGAAGAGACCGCTGGAAAGCCGCCCAGTGGTCTGCGACCCGAGCCAAGCGAACTGCTCGTCGGTCTCCCACGAGAGTGTCAACCCGTCGCTGGAAATAGTCACCGGTTCCTGCGTATTCCGCCGGTCCCAGCGCAGGAGCGGCGGTTGCGCAGAGGGCACGGGATCGCTCCATCTTCGGAACCAGCGTCGCATACGTCGCGTAACTCCTGTTTAAGCCCACTTGCACAAACCGGAACCCGGGTCGGCCTAAGACGAAACTGCGAGCGCGCGGTACCGGCTGGGAGAATTAGACCACATCTCGCGGGTCAAGACAAACGCCAGTGATAGCTGTGCCAGTGATAGCTGCCGACAATAGCCCATCGCACCACCAACCTTGGGGTCCCCTCCCGCCTGCCCTTACGGCCACTCGTTGAAATGCCGTGACCCGCAGCCTCGGCGAGCCGTGCGGAATCGTTCTTTCGCCTGGTCTTCTTCATTGAGTTCTCTTTCGGTGTCCTCGTCTGGTGGCCGCTGTTCCACCCGTCCCATCCTCGAAGGTGCTGGCCAGGGAAGAACCGGGCCGCCGGGCCCTTGGTGGCCGAATAGTCCCAGCAGGCGTTACCGATCAGCATTGGCCCGGGGTGGCGGCGGGCGGTGGTGGGGCGAAGGGGACTCGCAACAGCTATTGCTGGCCACAAAACACTACGGCGTGACGATCTGTCTTTCGCTGCGCCTCACACGCCTTCTGTGAGTCATTCGTGGATGGCATGCGGATCAGGCTCGGCTACTCGACCTTACAGATGACCGACGTGATGTCGTCGAGCTGTGACAAGCCGCCGGCGAACGTGCGAGCAGCCAGGTAAAGCCCGCGCACAATCGAGCCCGCGGTGCTCTGCTGCTGGCGTCTGATGAAATCCAGTGCGCCCTCGGAACCAAACAGGCCCCCCTCGGCGTTCGTCGACTCCGTGATCCCATCGGTCAGCAGCACAATCGTATCTCCGTGCTCGAGCGGAACAACCTGACCGGAACAGAACTGCTGATCAGGAAAAAGTCCCAAGGGCGGTACGGTGCTGCCAAGCACGGCTCCGATATCACCGGAATCGCGCAGCAGGTAACCCGGTTCATGTCCCGCACTGGCATACTCCAGCGACCGTTTCTGTGGGTCGATGCGGCCGAGGAACATTGTGACAAACCGATTTCCAGGGAGGCTGTCAGCGAGGGAGCGGTTGAGGCAGTTGAGGAGAGAAGATATGTCCGGCGCCATGGTCGCATACGCCCGCAGAGTCGCTCGCGTTTCCGCCATCAAGAAAGCGGACCCAACCCCGTGACCCGCGATATCGGCGAGGACGATGTAGAGCGAGCCATCCGGCTGCGGAAGGAAATCGAAGTAGTCGCCCCCCGTCTCATCCGCAGGATAGGCCGCGGCCGCAATGTCGAAGCCGGCGAGCGAAGCCGTCGTGGTGTAGTACCGCTGTTGGATCTCCCGCGCCAATCGCATATGAAACTCGAGTTCCTGTTTCTTTCTCAGCGCGGTCATGTCCTTCAGCACGGAGACAAAGTGAGTCGTGTCCCCAGCGGCATTCCTGATCGGGCTGATCGTCTGATCCACCCAATACAGTTCGCCCGACTTCTTGCGGTTGACGATCGTTCCCCGGAACGGCTCGCCGGAGACGAGCTTGCCCCAGAGGCCACGGTAAAACTCGGCGTCGTGCTGTCCCGATTTCAGCACACTCGGCTTCCGCCCCAGCACCTCGGCAGCGGAGTAGCCGGTGATTGCCTCGAAGGCGGGGTTCACGTATTCGATGATTCCCCGGCTGTCAGTGATCAGGATGCTGTCAGCCGTCTGCTCGACCGCCATGGCAAGCTGGTCGTACATCGTGCGGAACTGGGCGAAGCGTTCGGGAACCACGTCGCGGCGGCTCTCAACCGGATCGCGCGGCTCGCGCGCTCCTGTCAAGGATTTCGGAGCGGCCGCATGGTTGCGCCGCAAATTCTCAGGTAGGCTGACATCGGAAATAACGACAACGCCACCGCGTAACGTGCCCGAACTGTCCCGCAGCGGCTTTCCGCTGGCATCTATCCAGAGCCCCGCGGGCTGTCGCGGGTTCCTGATGAAGATCAACTCGTGGAGCGCTTCCTCCCCCCGCATGGCCTGGGCGAGCGGCAGTTCCTCTGATGGATAGGGTGTCACCATGTCGGGCCGGTAACAACCGTAAAGGGCCGACCACTCCGCGACTTCCGCGTGCATCGCCCCGCTGCCCAGTATCCGCTCGGCCTCCGGGTTGAAGAAGATAAACCTCCCGTCGATGTCACAAACCACCACACCCACGGCGAGGCTCTTGAAAATGGCGGTCAGGATGTCAGTGTCTCCCAGCCATACCGAGTCCCCCCTGCCACAGTCCGTCACGTCCGGCCCCCCTTACTTGTATTGTACGTCAGAAAGTAGTCGCTTCGATTGCTCAGATCCACCAATTCCGCAGAGCGGGGCGGAATCGTTCTTTCGCCTGGTCTTCTTCACTGAGTTCTCTTTCGGTGTCCTCATCTGGTGGCCGCTGTTCCACCTGTCCCACCCTCGAAGGTGCTGGCCAGGGAGGAGCCGGGCCGCCGGCCCCTTGGTGGCCGAATCGTCCCCTGAGAATCGGCCGAAAGGAGTGGCGACGTGGCGGCATGTCCCTGGCAAGGAGAAGCAAAATGAGACTCACTGCAACCTGCATCGCCGCTTCCGCGGCGTTCACTCTCACGGTGGCGGCCGCCGAACTGCGGCTCAGCGGCCCGTACACGCACGACAACCTTTCCATCTACCTGGTCCACGGCCAGGACCGGGTCCAGAAAAAATACCTGACGCTGGCCGAGGCCATCGGGCAGGGTAAGGTGGTGGTCTACGAGACCAGCAACGTCAACATCCTGCAAGTGGAGAACCTGTCCGCCGAGGACGTCTACATCCAGTCCGGCGAGATCGTGAAGGGCGGCAAACAGGACCGGGTGCTGAAGGACGACATCATCGTGCCGACCGCCTCGGGGAAAGTCAATGTGACGGCGTTTTGCGTGGAGCACGGGCGCTGGACCCGGCGCGGCAACGAATCGGCGCAGTCTTTCGCCGCCTCCCCCAATGCGATTGCGTCACCGGAGATGAAGCGGGCCGTCAAGGAGAAGGGCAGCCAGGGCGAAGTCTGGGCGGAGGTGTCGGCGGCGCAGGAGCGTCTGTCCAAGAGCCTCGGCACAACGGCGAGAGCGGCGGCGTCCCCGTCGAGCTACCAGTTGACTCTCGAGACGCCCAAGGTGAGGGAAACGGCGGAGGGCTTCAAGAAGGAGCTGTCCGGCTTGGCCAACACGCATCCCGACGCACTGGGCTACGTGGCGGCGGTGAATGGCAAGGTGACCGGCTCGGACGTGTATGCGACGCACGAACTGTTCCGCAAGCTGTGGCCGAAGCTGCTGGAGTCGGCGGCGGTGGAGGCCATGGCGGCGGCCAAGCCGGGTGAAAAGATCGGCCCGCCTCCCATGGCGGACGTGCGCACCGCTGCGACCGGCTATGGCGCGCGGGTTTCCGACGAAAAGCAGATCAATCGCCGGACCAACAGCCTGAAGGCGGACCTCCCGCAGGGGCTGGTGTTCGAAACCAAGGACTCGGAAGCGCCGGCCGGGCCGGTGCACCGGGCCTATGTGACGAAGTAGCGGCTGGGTGTGCGGCCGCTCCCTCGCGGTCGCGGCTCGGAACCGGGCCGCGACCGCCAGGGACTTGCGATCTCAAATGTCGTAGTAGAGCGCGAACTCGTAAGGATGCGGCCGCAGGCGCACTGCGTCGGCCTCGTTCTTGCGCTTGTAGTCGATGAAGGCTTCGAGCAGCTCCTCGGTGAACACGTCGCCCTTCACCAGGAAGCTGTGGTCCTCCTCGAGGCAGTTCAGCGCTTCCTCAAGCGAGCCCGGCATGGAGGGGACGTCGCGCAGTTCCTCGGGCGAGAGGTCGTAGATGTCCTTGTCCAGCGGTTCACCCGGGTTGATCTTGTTCAGCACGCCGTCCAGTCCCGCCATCAGCATCGCCGCGAACGCCAGATACGGGTTCGCCGCCGGATCCGGCGGCCGGAACTCGAGGCGCTTCGCCTTGGGGTTCGAGGAGTACATCGGGATGCGGACCGCAGCCGAACGGTTGCGCCGGGAGTAGGCCAGGTTCACCGGGGCTTCATAACCCGGCACCAGACGCTTGTAGCTGTTCGTGGTGGGCGCGATGATCGCCGAAAGAGCGCGCGCGTGCTTGAGCAACCCGCCCGTGTACCACAGCGCTAACTGGCTGAGACCGGCGTAGCCATCGCCGGCGAACAGCGGCTGGCCTTCCTTCCACAGGCTCTGGTGGCAGTGCATGCCGCTGCCGTTGTCTGCGAAGAGCGGCTTGGGCATGAAAGTGACGGTCTTCCCGTGCTGGTTGGCGACATTGCGGATGATGTACTTGTACAACATCAGGTCGTCCGCCATCTCGAGCAGGGGGGCGAACCGCATGTCGATCTCGGCCTGGCCGCCGGTGGCGACTTCGTGGTGGTGGCACTCAGCGTGGATCCCGCACTTGATCATGGTCTGCACCATCTCGCTGCGCAGATCCTGATAGTGATCGGTGGGCGGAACCGGGAAGTAGCCTTCCTTGTACCGCGGCCGGTAGCCGAGGTTGTCCTTCTCGCGGCCGCTGTTCCAGCGGCCCTCGTCGGCGTCGATGAAGTAATAGCCGGAATGCTGATCCTGATCGAACCGGATGTTGTCGAAGATGAAGAACTCAGCCTCGGGGCCGAAATAGGCTGTGTCGGCGATGCCGGAATTCGTCAGGTACATCTCGGCTTTCTTGGCGATCCAGCGCGGATCGCGCTCGTAGTGCTGCCGCGTGATCGGGTCGACCGCATCGGCGATCATGACCAGCGTAGGCGTTTCGGCGAATGGATCCATGATGGCCGTCGCCGGGTCGGGCACGAGGAGCATGTCGCTCTCGTTGATCGCCGCCCACGCGCGGATGCTCGAGCCGTCAAAGCCGTAGCCTTCCTCGAAGACGTCTTCGTCCAGTTCGCTGATCGGATAGGAGACGTGGTGCCAGAGACCGGGGATGTCGCTGAAGCGCAAATCGATCTGCTTGGCCTCGTTTTTCGTAGCGTACTCTATTACTTCCTTCGGACTCATTCATCCTCCCTAGGGTGGGTAAAGTTTAGCAGGGATGCCGCAACCGCAATTGTTTCCTAGAATAGCGATTGGACCCCCCGCGGTCAAGAAGGTCCTTTTTATGGAGCGGATCGCCTTTTCTTATGGAACAGATTGAGCTTTCCTTCGAGCCCGCCCGCCGGGTGTTCGGCGTGGCCGAGCTGAACGCCGCCATCCGCACTCTGCTCGAGGCCCAGTTCCAGGACATCTGGGTGGCCGGGGAGATCTCGGGGGTGCGCCTGGCCACCAGCGGGCACTACTACTTCACGCTGAAGGAGGCGGAGGCCCAACTGCGCTGCGTGTGCTTTCGTTCCACCGCCCGCTACCTGCGTTTCAAGCCCCAGGACGGCGTGGCGGCCCTCGCGCGCGGGCGCATCGACGTCTACGAGGTGCGCGGGGAATACCAGTTGCTGGTCGAGTCGCTCGAGCCGCAGGGCTTCGGCGCCTTGCAGTTCGCGTTCGAGCAACTGAAGAGGAAGCTCGCCGCCGAGGGGCTGTTCGATCCCGCGCGCAAGCGGCGCATTCCGAGGTTCCCTGGGCGCATCGGGATCGTGACCTCACCGGCCGGCGCGGCTCTCCGCGACCTGCTCCAGATCCTCGACCGGCGCTTTCCCGGGCTGCACGTCCGGCTCTACCCGGCGCAGGTGCAGGGCGAGGGTGCGGCTGAGGAGGTCTGCCGCGCTCTCGAGTACTTCAGCCAGACACACTGGCCGGACGTGGTGATCCTGGCGCGCGGAGGCGGCTCCCTCGAGGACCTCTGGACCTTCAATGAGGAAGCGGTGGCGCGCGCCATCGCCGCCTGTTCCGTGCCGGTGATCTCCGCCATCGGCCACGAGACCGACGTCACCATCGCCGATTTCGTCGCCGACCTTCGCGCGCCGACCCCTTCGGCGGCCGCCGAGCTGGTGGTCGCGAATCGCCAGGACGTGCTGGAGCAGATCGACGCGGCGGCATCCAAGCTGCGCCAGGCGCTGCGCTACCGGCTGGCCCACGCCGCCCGGCAACTCCACACTCGCGGCATCGACCGCGCCAGCAGCCTGCTCCACCGCCGTATCGGACGCTGGCTCCAGCGCGTCGACGAGCTGGATTACACCATTCGCGCCTCGATACGCGGCCCGCTGGCTTTGCGGCGCCGGCTGGAGATCGCCGAGGCGGCCGCGATGCAGTCGGTCGAGAGATGTCTGGCGCGGGCGCGGGCGCGCTGGGAACCGCTGGTTGAGCCCGCTGCGCGTGCTCGAGCGCGGCTACGCCATCGCCACCGACGACTCGGGCCGGATTCTGAAGGACGCCTCCGAGGTCCCGGCGGAATCCGCGATCCGCGTGCGCCTGGCCCGCGGAGGTCTCAAAGCCCGGGTCACCGAGCTGTTTCCGAGCCGCGACCGCTAGGGAGCGGTTGCGCCGGTCCTACTCCAGCCGGTAGTTCGGGGCTTCCTTGGTGATGATGACGTCGTGCACGTGGCTTTCCCGGAGGCCCGCCGAGGTGATGCGCAGGAATTTCGCTTTCCGGTGCAGCTCGTCGATCGAGGCGGCACCGCAGTAGCCCATGCCCGATTTCAATCCGCCCACCAGTTGAAACACCATCTCGGCCAGCAGCCCCTTGTAGGGCACGCGGCCCTCGATGCCTTCCGGCACCAGCTTCGCGTCCTGCTCCTGGCCGTAGCGGTCGGCGCTGGAGACCGACATCGCGCTGGTAGAACCCATCCCGCGATAGCTTTTGAACGTGCGTCCTTGGTACAGGATGGTTTCGCCCGGGCTCTCCTCGGTGCCGGCGAACAGGCTGCCGATCATGACGCAGTCGGCTCCGGCGGCGATCGCCTTGGTGATGTCGCCGGAATACTTGATGCCGCCGTCGGCGATGAGCGGCACGCCCGCTTCCCGGGCCGCGCGCGCGCATTCCGCGACGGCGGTGATCTGCGGGACGCCGGCGCCCGTCACCACCCGTGTGGTGCAGATGGAGCCGGGTCCGATGCCGACCTTGATGCCGTCGGCGCCGAGTGTGATCAGGTCGCGCGCGCCCTCGTAAGTGGCCACGTTGCCCGCCAGCAGCTCGACGCCGGGCAGCTTGCTTTTCACCGCTCGGACCACCTCGAGCACCCGCTCGCTGTGGCCGTGCGCCGTATCCACCGCCAGCACGTCCACCTTCCGCGCGACCAGTTCCTGCGCCCGCTCCAGGAAATCCCGGCCCGCGCCGATCGCCGCCCCCACGCGCAGCCGTCCCTGCGAATCCTTGGCCGCGTTCGGGTACTTCAACTTCTTCTGGATGTCCTTTACGGTGATGAGGCCCTTCAGCACGTAATTGTCGTCGACCACCAGGAGCTTCTCGATCCGGTGCTTGTGCAGAATCTGCTCGGCCTCTTCCAGGGTAGTGCCCACGGGAACCGTGACCAGGTTGTCCTTGGTCATCACGTTCGAGATGGGCTGATCGTGGTTGATTTCAAACCGCAGGTCGCGGTTGGTGAGGATACCGACCAAACGGCCGTTGCGCGTGATCGGGACGCCCGAGATGCGGTAGCGCCTCATCACCTCGAGAGCCTCGTAAATCCTCTGCTCCGGGTCCATGGTGACCGGATCCACGATCATCCCGCTCTCACTTCGTTTCACGCGATCGACCTCTTCGACCTGGCGCTCGATGGGCATGTTGCGGTGGATGATCCCGATGCCGCCCTCGCGCGCCAGCGCAATGGCCAGGTGCGATTCGGTGACCGTATCCATGGCGGCGCTGACGATGGGGATGTTCAGGCCGATGCCGCGGCTCAAACGGGTGCGGGTGTCGGCTTGCGCAGGCACGACCCCGCTCCGGGCCGGTAAGAGGAGAACATCGTCGAAGGTGAGCCCTTCGGGAATGCTGTTGGCAACCATATTCAATGATACGAGAGGCGGGGAGGCGCCGCAAGGATATCGTGTCTGCCCTCACCGGCGCGCCGCCGTTGCGCGCTCCATGTTCCAGCGGACGGAAAGAGATGCCATGGCTTGCTGCTGCTTTTCGAGAAGCGTGTGCCGGAACATGGCCTCCGAGTCGTTCGCCAGTCCGCGAGCGACCGCTTCGAGACTCCTGCCCGGATCTCCGCACAGCAGCCACGAGTGCGCCAGGTTGAGATTCGTCTGCACATCCTGCGGATGGATACGCTGCGCCTGCAAGTAGCATTCATGCGCCTCCTCGGGACGCTCCATCGACAACAGGCAGTCCCCGAGCACATTCCACAACCAGGGGCTGTAGCACGGATTCAGCTCGACCGCCGCGCGCGCCAGCTCGAGCCCGGCCGCACGGTCGCGCAACTGCGTGGTTGCGAACACGGCCGCCTCGCCGATCAGTTGCCAATCCCGGGGATTCTGGGCGATCGCCGCGCGAAAGCTCTCGAGAGCCTCCCGTGCGTGGCCGCTCTCCACCTCGAGGCGCGCGCGCTCGATAGGCGCATCGGCCTGCTCGCGCGCGGCAGCCGCAAACCGGGTTGCGAACGCACGGCGGACGCCGGGGGCTTCGCTGCGCGTCAGAAGCCGGGCGTGCAGGAGGCGCCCATCGTCGCCTTCCGCTTTCAGGACCTCGACGCCGCGGCGTCCCAGCCGTTCCTCGAGCAGCGGAAAATTCAACCCCATGGCTGTCGACGGACCAAATCGCTGCGCGACGGAGCGCTCGGCCACGTCTTCCCGGCGCACCGGGCCGTAATCGTTCACGAGCACGAAACCATCAGGCTCCAGCAGCTCGAGCAAGGCATCGAGACACCCCAGGGCGCCGTAGTTGTAAGCAAACGGTGCTCCGGCCGGCTCGCCCTCCAGAGCCTCCAGACCGGCCGGCGCGTCCGGGCCGATGGGCAGAAGGTCCTTCTCGAACTCCAGGAGAGGAAGAAGCGGCAGGAGCCCGACCCGATCCTCGTCCTGGGCGCTCCGAGCGCGCGCGCGGATCTCTTCGAAGCCGAGCGGCGTGTACTGTTTGAGCAGACTCGCGTCGTCGGTGATCCAGGTGCGGACCCAGAGCTGCTCCCAACCCTGCTCCGCCTTGCGGAGAATCGCCGACGGCAGCACGTCGAGAACATAGTTGCAGATCGCCGCGCGGAGCGGCCCGGCGCCGATCGCCATCGGAGCACTCGCATCGCAGACACGCGGGAACAAGTGCCCGGTGTGATCCCGAAAGATCTCCCTCTCCCGCCATTGCTCGATGGTTGCGGGCGAACCGTCCGTCACATAGTAGGCCAGCCGCTCGTAAAAGTCTCGCGATTCGCGCTCGCAAAGCAGCCGGAATTCGTCCAGGAAGTACCGTGCAAACAGGCCGGTGCCGGCCCCCAGTTCGAGTACCGCGATCCGCTCGCGGCCGGCCCCCGGCTCCAGGCAGCTCGCGAACAGCAGCTCTGCTGCATCCGCCGCAACCCGGCCATTGTTGGTCACCAGGTAGGGCACATTGCTGTCAATGAAAGCGAAGACGCCCTCGCGCCTCCAATGCAGGTCGGCGAGCTGCCATTCCAGGCTCTTCGCCATCGGTTGGTACTCTTCGACGAGCTGCCGCCAGACGCAGGCGCGCCGCAGCGATTCGGCGGGCGCCACGGATTCGCCGGCCAAATGGGTGCCTTCCAGCATCACGGGCAGCGGCAACGGGATTCGATTCATGGGCATAGCGCAGTGTACAGTCTACCTCTTCCATTCCAACACCATCCGAGCCTATTCCCGTTGGCGAGCGAAGTTGATATACTTCTGTCGGGAACTCGTCAACGCTAAAACAGGAGGACGTGTATGTCGTCTATTGGCGCAATGAGGCTATTGTTCCAGGCGGGAAGCCGTACCATCGCGGGCAGCCTGGGCGGGAAATTCCTGAACTGCACGATTCGCCCGCCGCAAGGAGGGGCGCTCCCACCGGCTGGTGACTATGAAATCCTGCCTCCGATGAACGATCCCATCTACGGAAGGGTTGCGGTGATGGCGTCTGTCGGACAGTCGGGCCCGGTCCGGGTTGAGTTGGCGATGCAAAAATGCTTAGTGAGCGCCAGTTTTTTCCTGAAGCCTGAGGCCACCCCCACGGCGATCGGTCAGAAGATCTTCCTGAAGCCTGACGCCAGGTCCACGTCGATCAGTCAGAAGTTGTTCGAGAAGCCTATGGCCGCGCGCAGGATGGGCCACCCGGCTAGCTCGGCCGGCGGGCAGGCCTTCGTGCTCAGTGACAGGCCGGTTCTGGGACGAAACTGCGTCGTCGTCAGCTCCGGCTTTGCCGATCTCATGGATGGTTTGCAGAAGGCCGGCGGCGCGAGGGTGACGGTGGCTTAAGGGAGCGGACCCGCTCTAGAAGCGCGGCGTAGCTGCCGGTCCAACGCAAGTAGTCGAGGAGGCAGTCCTCCAGGCCGGCGCCGGCGCGGTTCTCTTCGCGAGCGGCCAAGTCGCGCGCTTCCAGGATCGAATCCAAACGCTCGCGGCCGCATTGGTTGTTTTCCAGCCAGCGTTCGACGTCCGCCGAATCCGAGAGGCCGTGGACGCGGCAGAATTCGGCAGCCTGCTCGAGACGAGCGACGGCATCGAGGGAATAGCCTTCGCGGCGCGCCCGCTCGCCAGCCAGCCACCACCCTAGCGCACCGGCCCGTGCGCGCTCCAAGGCTTCGGGATCGCGCCGGAGCTGATCGAGGACCAGGACATCCGCTCCGCTTCGCGGCTCCGACGCCACCTCTCCCGCGGAGCGCCTCAGCACGTCCCAATACATGGTTTCCTCGAAAACGTAGGAGACGCATTTAGGCCCCGGATCGGTCGCCAGGAATTCGCGCATGGCTCGAAGCATGGCCAGAGCATCGTCGCGCTTCAGGTTGACCGCCCCCTCCGGAAGCCACCTTCGGAAGGCCTCGAGTTCCGTCGGCGGCGCTCCGCGGGCGGCGGCCAGCTCGAGAATGCGCGCATACGAGCGCTCCGCATAGAACAACTCCTTGGCGGTTCGCTGCAATATGGCGCAGGCTGGCGCGCCCAGAATCCCTTCCGCCCTGGCCCTGGCGAGCGTGGCGCGGATGTTCACCATCGGATCGGAGCCGGCGCGGTAATCGTCTTCGGGACGGCCGTGCACAAGCGCGACCTCGTCGTCGTCTTCCAGAACGCCGTCGCGGTAGGCTTCGAAAACAGCTCCGACGCCGACCATGCCGAAGGACACGAGTTCAGCCGCCCGCAGAGCGCCCATGCTGGCGCTGCCAAACACGTGAACGCCCTCGCTCATGGCCCACAGAATCTCCTTGTGCCACACCGCCGGTACGCGCTCGAAGTAGCCGTCTATGATCCCGATAGCGGCAGGACGGCATGCCAACGCGCGGTACACGTCGCCCTGCGACACCGGCGGCAGACAAGTAGCGTCGATGACCTCGGCAACCTCCCGTGGGGAAAGCGTGGGGCCGGTGAACACGATGACCTTCATCGATTCGCCTCCCCGGCGCTGCGAGCGGAATGCGGCATTTCCAGGCCCGGAATCACCACGCGGGCCACCGGCAACCCGAGCTCCGGGCGCGCCAGATCGACGACGACGACACGGTCGAGGCCAGCTCGTCGAAGGTGGTCCAGTTCCCAGGCCACGTCCTCCTCGAAGGAGTCCGATTCGAAAGAGGGGATCTCGGGAAAGCGCCGGGAACCTCTCCGGCCGAAACGGCGGCGTTGAAGCAACAGCGTGGCCGGGTCCCGGCTATCGATGTACTCTCGCCGGAGCATGTCGTCACGCCCTCCCGAAATCGCGGTCAGGCGGCTCTGGGCGGCCTCGGTCAGTGCGCGCACGAGGGCAATGTGGCGCACCGGATGGCAGCCCGCCCCCTCGGCGGCGTACAGGCGCCGGACGGGGTCCTCCTGGCGCTCGGCGATCAGGCAATGGAAAGCCGCGATCCCGACGGCGCTGGTGAGATCCCAGACGGCCACGGCGATACCGGCGCGATCGTAGCGTTCCAGCAGCGCCCGGCAATCGGGGTGATCGACGGTGTCCAGATCGATCCGGCGATCCTCCTGATCCGGTTCGGGAAGGCGCGACCAAAGCATGCCCGCATCGCGCTCGATGACCTCGCAGATGCCGTGACTCCCGGCCTCCAGCAGGTGGTTGCCAGAGGCCAAGCCGGTGCTGGACGCGACGAAGCAGTTCAGATCGAAGGCCAAGTCCGTAGTGTAGGCCGCGTGGACCATCTGGTAGGGAACCCACACCTTTTCGCTCTGCAACCAGTCGTCGCCTTCGATCCACAGGATCGGAAGGTCCGGATGGAAGTAGCTGTCCGCCGCGCGCGGCAGCCGTTCGACATCGACGACGCAGTGGCTGGCGCCCAGCTCGCGATAACTGGCGAGCTTCAGCGGCAACGTGATCCTCTCGGCGTGATAGCCTTCGACGGACTCCATCGCGGCCGACGCTTTGGCTGCATCCAGGTCCAGCCCTTTGCCTTGCGAGACCGAGATGGACCGGGAGTTGGGCCGGCACGCCATCACCACCGGGATTCCGATCGTATCCAGGCCGGTTACATTCGCGAGGCGGGTGATGCCCATTTTGGGGAGAAGAGGCCGCACGCGCGCGAGCGTCTCGCCGGGCGAGACCAGACGGTGGGTGCCGGTTTTGTATCCCTTGCCGGCGTGCGCGTTCATGACGACCTTACAATGCGGCAATTGCGTTCGCGTGTTGCCAGGCGACCCGATTCAAGCGATCCCAAAGTGTACCAGAGACAGCAGCCGGACGTGAATCGGTCAACAATTATGGCGCACCCATAGTAGACTAGACCCTGAGCCATGAACCGCAACGACAACCCCTGGGCGCAGGCCAGCCGCTATCTGTCGCTGGGCCTGATTCTGCCCGTGGGCACGTTCGCCGGCTACTTCATCGGCTACCTGCTGGACCGGCTCTTTCACACCCGCTTCCTGGCGGTGATCTTCCTGGTGCTGGGAACCGTAGCCGGTTTCGTGGCGCTGATCCGCGAGCTGGACATCCAGTCAAAGAACGATGGAAGCTGAGGCAGCGGTTTACCAGAGCGCTCTGCGGCGGATCTACCTCGGCATGAAGTGGCTGGCCTGCGCCGGTGCGCTCGCGGGGCTGTGCTTCAAGGGCTGGCTCTGGGCGCTAGCCTTCCTGCTGGGCGCCGTTGCCTCCTATTGGAACTTCTCCTGGCTGCACCAGGCAGTGGATGCGCTCGGGCCCAACGCGCGTCCCACCCGCAAACGCCTGTTCGTGTTTCTAGGGCTTCGCTACCTGCTCTTGGGCGGGGCCGGCTATGTTATAGTGAAGGTCTTTGGGATGAACGCCATAGCTGCTGTGATCGGCCTGTTTGTCCCCGTCGCCGCCGTTTTTGTGGAGACCCTCTACGAGCTAGTCCATGCCGGAACATGAACTCTGGGTCACGGCCCTTTTCAACAAGATGTTCGCCGGGTCCACCACCCCCATCTTGCAGAAGCTTGGCGTGCCCCCCGAGAATCCCGCCCACCCCTGGTCGAACTTCGTGGCGATGGAAGTCCTGGTGGCGCTCCTCATCGTCCTGCTCTTCGCGCTGTTGCGGCCGCGGCTGTCGATGGACCGTCCCGGCAAGTTGCAGCACGTCGGCGAACTCATCTTCGGCTTCGTGAGCGGCCAGACCGACGACGTGGTGGGCCGCCACGGCCGTCCCTACATGGCGTTTTTCGGCACCATCCTGCTGTTCGTCCTGTTCTCGAACCTGCTGGGGATCGTCCCCACGCTCGAGTCCCCCACCATGTTCGCCCCGGTGCCCCTGGGCTGCGCGCTCGCGACTTTCTGTTACTACAATTTCGTCGGTCTGCGCGCGCTAGGTCCGTTCGGCTACCTGAAGCACTTTGCCGGACCGGTGTGGTGGCTGGCGCTGCTGATGTTTCCCATCGAAATCATCAGCAACCTCGCCCGGCTGCTCTCCCTCACGATCCGACTTTTCGCCAACATGTTCGCGGGCGAACAGGTCATCCTGGCCTTCATGAGCCTCGTGCCCCTGGTGATCCCGCTGCCTTTCATGGGGCTGCATATCTTCGTGGGTTTCGTTCAGGCATATATCTTCTTTCTGCTGACCATGGTGTACGTGGGCGAGGTTCTTCCGCACGAGGCGGAGCACTAATACCGGCTTTTTTCCGCTGCCAGCGTGAGCCCGGCTGCAAGAGGATGACGGGAACCACCTCCTGGGAGCGAGATTCATCGAAGGAGAAACGAAAGTGAAATCGAGACTGCTGCTGCTCCTGCTGGCGATGCTCGTGCTCGCCAGTCCCGTCTTCGCCCAAACCACCGACGCCGGCAAGGACGCCAATCACCATTGGCTGTGGATCACCGCGGGCTTCTCCATGGCCATCGCGTCCGCCGTCTGCGGCCTGGCGCAGGCCAAGGCCGTCGCGGCCGCTTGCGAAGGCATGGCCCGCAATCCGGGCGCCGCGGCGCCCATCCGGCTGGCCCTGATTCTCGGCCTGGCATTCATCGAGTCGCTGTCGCTCTACACGCTGGTGATCATCATTTTCAAAGTCGCTTAGCAACTGGTTGTCTCGGGGCAGGGCCGATTCCCTGCCCCGCTCGAAAGGCCATGAAACTCCAAGGAATCTTTCCGCCCATCACCACTCCCTTCAACTCCGAAGGCGAATTGTACAAGGCCAAGGTCCGCCACAACGTCGAGAAGTGGAACCTGGCGGCGCTGGCCGGCTACGTGGTCTGCGGCTCCACCGGCGAAAGCGTCATGCTCACCCCCGAGGAGAAGTACCAGATGTGGGAGTGGGTGGCCGAATACGCCGCGCCGGAGAAGCTGCTCCTGGCCGGCACGGGAGTGGAGAGCGTGCGCGAAACCGTCGCGCTCACCAACCGCGCCGCCGGGGTGGGCTACAAAGCGGCCCTGGTGCGCACACCGCACTACTACAAGAACCTGCTGAACAACGCCGCGGCCCAGGCGCTGTATTTCCGCTCCGTCGCCGACCAGGCCAAGATCCCGATCATGATCTACAACTGGCCGCAAACCACCGGCCTGGACATCCCGGCCGAGGCCGTCGCCGCTCTCTCCGAGCATCCCAACATCATCGCCATCAAAGAGAGCTCGGGCAGTCTGGAGAAGGTGATGCAGATGATCCGGGAAGTGAAGCCCGGCTTCCAGGTGCTGGTCGGCTCGGCCCCCACGCTCTACCCCTCGTTCCAGGTCGGGGCGGTGGGTGCGGTGCTCGCCTTCGCCAATGCGGCGCCCTACGCGACCATCGCCATCTGGGAAGCTTTCCGCGCGCGCGAGTACGCAGCCGCCGCGGACTGGCAGAACCGTATCGCCCGCGCCGCCGTGCTGGTCACCACGCGCTACGGCATCCCCGGCCTGAAGCACGCCATGGATCTGAACGGCTACTACGGCGGCCCGCCCCGGCTCCCGCTAACACCCGCCACCCCGGAAGCCAAGCGCGAAATCGAAGACGCCTTCCACGACTTGAAGGGCTGACCGGCCCAGCGGCCCGATCACACGCTGTCGAAGACGGCTAGGTCGCCCTCCAGGCGGGCGTAGTAGCGCTCGATTCGGGCATCGCCGAAGCGCTCCCGCAGCCGTGCCGACACCTCGTCGAGATCCCGGATCTGCCTGGCGCGCAGGTTGGCGGGCGCCGCAGCGAAGCGCGCGTCCTGGTACCACTGGCAGTCTTGGTGCGCAATCAGGATCACGCGCGCCGCGTGGCCCAGCTTGCCCAGGAACTTCACCCACTGCCAGCCCACCCAGGGGAACTTCGGCAGGTCCTCGGACGGCGCGAGCAACTGCGGACCGCCCGGAACCGCCAGCAGCGCGTAGCGCTCCACGCCCAACTGGTTCCGCACAAAATCGCGGAACTGCGCCTGGTAGCGCGGGTCGCTGCAATGGATCAGCAGCACGCCGGATTCGACGCTCATTTGGCCTTCGGCGGCGCTGGCCGCGGCTCGCTCGAGGGCGGCACCAGGCCCTTGATCCGCATGTAGGTGACGATGTTGCCGTAGTGCTCCATGTCGTGGCCGGTGTTCATGTTCAGCACGGCCAGGCGGGTCCGCTCGCGGCCGAAAACCTTCACCAGCTCCACGGCCTTGCCGTCGGTCAAGTCAGCGAACGCCCCGTCGCAGAAAGCATCGGAATCCTTCAGCGCCGCGGCCAGATCGGCTTTGGTGGTCTTGGTCTTCTCCACCTGCACATCGGGCCGTGCCACACCTTTGGCACCGGCGCAGATGCTGTACTGCGCGTCGGCGATGTGCCCAATGATTTGGCCGAACGAGCGAACCTCCGGCACGGGCTTGAAAGCGTAGTTCTCTTCCGGCATTTTCTCGGCCGCGCGGGAAACCAAGTTCCTCACGTTCTCCCACGCGCCGCGGGCGTCGGAACTCAGGGGATCGGCGGGGGGGCCTTGCTGGGCCAGGCCGAGCAGAGGCAGCATCAGGAGACTGATCGCGACGAACTGTAGAGTCTTCATGTGACAAGTTTAAGCCGGACGGCAGGTCCGATGCCAGCACCAACCCGCCCAGTCTAGCAGCCCGTGGATAAACTCGCGTTTTGGCGGTGCCACCAACGGCACCGATTTCGCGTGCGAGCAGGCCGAACCAGCGGACCACGCGGTCTGATCACCGGCAGGGCCGTTTCTGCGGCT
>JBEKWU010000091.1:0-21487 GCA_049512775.1 Bryobacteraceae bacterium | reverse complement strand
ATGCAGGAATCGCCCGCCTGCGAGTGGGTCATGCCGGAGCTGGGCAACGGCGAGTTGGTGCACAGCGCCTACAACAGCGCTTCGCTGCTGGTGACGGGGTCTCTTCCGCCTTTTGCCGACATTCGCACCCTCCCCGTCGCCGAGGGTCGCTTCTACAATTGGGAGGACGATGCGCTGGGCCGCCGCGTCGCCTTCCTCGGCAGCGACGCCAAGAAGCAGTTGTTCGCCACGCGCGCCGCCCTGGGACAGACCATTTCCGTGGGCGGCGTGCCCTACACCATCATCGGCGTGATGCAGCAGAAGGAGCAGGATTCCAGCTACGACGGCCGCGACATCAGCAAGGTCTTCATCCCGTTCTCCAGCGTGCTGCGTGATTTCCCCAACAAGCCGCCCCAGAAGGCCCGGTCGGTGGACCGGCTGCTGGTCACACCCAAGTCCCTGGACGAGCACGAAGCCTGCAAGTTTCAGGTGCGCCGCGCCCTGGGCCGCGTCCACAATTTCGACCCGCACGACGAAGAAGCCGCCAAGATCTGGGACACCGTCGAGAACGCCAAGGCTTTCCGGACCATGACCGATGGCATGAAGTACTTCCTGGGCGCGGTGGGCATCATCAGCCTGTTCCTGGGAGGCATCGGCGTCATGAACGTGATGCTGGTGGCGGTGCGCGAGCGCACCCGGGAGATCGGCGTGCGCAAGGCCGTCGGCGCCACCGAGCACGGGATTCTGTGGCAGTTCTTCATTGAGACGGTCATCATTGTGTTCCTCAGCGGCGGCGCCGGTATGACCATTGCCTACGGCCTGTGCGCGGCGGTGAATTCGCTCCCCATGCCGCAGTACTTCGCCGGGCTGATCGCCTCCTGGGATGCAGGCCTCGCGGCCTTCGTGTTGCTGGGAACGGTGGCCCTGCTGTCGGCGCTCTACCCGGCCCGCCGCGCCGCATCGATCGATCCCATTGAAGCCTTGCGCTACGAGGCCGGAGGATGACCCATGCTGGCTGAAATCCTGCGGCAAGCCTGGGTGGCATTGCGGCGCAACCCGTTGCGCAGCTTCCTCACGATGCTGGGCATCGTTTGGGGCATCGTGGCCGTCGCCGTGCTGATCGCTTACGGCAACAGCTTTCGCGGCGTGCTGGTGAACGCCTTCGACGCCTTCGGCAAGAGCGCCGTCGTGTGTTGGCCGGGGCAGACCAGCGAGCAGGCCGGCGGCGAGCGCGCGGGGCGCCGCGTCCGTTTCGAGAAGGAGGACATGGACCTGGTGCGCGCCGAGGCCACGCTAGTCAAGAACGTCAGCCTCGAAACCGTGCGCTGGCTCGGCATCTCCTACGGCGACCGCATCGCCAACACCGCCATCCGCGGCGTCTATCCCGAGTACGACCTCATCCGCAACGAAGTCCCCGCCGAGGGCCGCTGGATCAGCTCCGAGGATTTCCTCGAGCGGCGCCGCGTGGTTTTCCTGGGCGGCCTGCTCCGGCAGCAGCTTTTCAGCGGCAGGCCGGCGGTGGGGGAAACCGTCTTGATCCGCGGCGTGCGCTTCACCGTGATCGGCACGATGGACCGCAAGATCCAGATGAGCAACTACTTCACCAGCGACGACGAGTCCTGCTGGATCCCCTACAGCGCCGCCAGCGATATGTGGGACACGCGCTACGCCAACGTGCTGGTCTTCTCCCCCATGACGCCCCGCTTCGAGCGCGACGCCCAGCAACAGGTGCGCGAGGCGGTCGGCAAGCGCCAGCGTTTTTCCCCCACCGACAAGCGCGCCATTCAGATGTTCGGCCGCGAGGAGTTCCGTCCCATCATCGACGGCATCACCATCGGCTTGCAGGTTCTGCTGGCGTTCATCGGCACCCTGACGCTCGGCATCGGCGGCGTGGGCGTGATGAACATCATGCTGGTGTCTGTCGACGAGCGCGTTCGGGAGATCGGCCTGCGCCGCGCCCTGGGCGCCCGCCGTTGGCACATCCGCGCGCAGTTCCTTTCCGAGGCGCTGGTGCTCACGCTGGCCGGCGGCGCGCTCGGCATCGGTGTGGCGACGCTGCTCATCGCCGTCTCGGGAACCCTTCCGATGCTTGGCCCGCTGTTCAAGGACACTTCCGGAAAGGGCGACATCCACCTGGCGCTCTCGCTCGCCACCGTCGGCGTCTCGATCACCATCCTGACGCTGGTGGGTGTGCTCAGCGGCCTCGCCCCGGCCCTGCGTGCCTCCCGCCTGGACCCCTCCGACGCCCTGCGCTACGAGTGACCTCTCCCTTTCCGTTTCCCGGCGGCGCAGCCTCTCAGCGGAACCCACTGCCCGGGATTCACCGGCACGCCGTTCACGTACAGCGCCCAATGGAGGTGCGCGCCGGTGGATCGCCCCGTGGAACCGATGTATCCGACGATGTCGCCCTTCTTCACCACGGCGCCCTCGCTGGCCGCGAATCCGGACAAGTGAAGGTAAATCGATTCCAATCCCTGTCCATGATCGATCGCCACCGTGCCGCCGCGAAGAATGAACTTCCGAACGATCCTGACCACGCCTCCCGCCACCGCACGCACCGGCCGCCCAGCCGGCGAGCGCTGATCGACTCCCCCGTGATACTCCCCGGTCGGCTTTCCGTTGTGCAGCCGCTTCACGCCGAAAGGCGAAATCATGCAGCCGGGAACCGGGGCTGCCAGCGGTTCCACCCACCGCCGCGTCTCGCTGACGGTTTCCCGGAACTCCGCAACGGTCTCCGTTTCGCCCGGGGACGGCTGTAGTTCCTGGATCGCCCTCCCCATCACGACATTCTGCGTTCGAAACCGCGCATCCCGCACCGTGATGGTCGCGGCATGGAGCACACTGCCGTCATCCCCGAGGAACTCGAGTTGGTAGCGGCCCGGCGCAGTACCGGCAGGCACCGGCATCAGCCCCAGCCGCCCGCCCTCGGCTTGCGGGAACAGCCGTACCGTCCGGCTGTTCATGCGCGCCGACGTGGCCGCGCCCGCGTCGCGAACCCGGATCGTTTCCCCTTGCCGGACCGCGGCCGGGGCCGCCTCAAACGCCTGCCCCCAGCCAACCGCCGCCACCAACACCACGAGCCAGCGCATCCCTTCAGAATAACCTTACGGTGTAGGATGGAGCTTTCCATCCCGGCGATCGGGACCGGGGAGGGACCAATGCGAACCCCACGACGTGGTTTTCTGAAGACTGTTGCGCTGGCCGGCGGCGCCGCGGCGCAAGCCTCCAACCCCGCGCCACAGAGCGCCACCTCAACCCCGCCCGCGAAATCCAAACCGCAGGCGCAGCCGGCCTTCAAGTACCCGCGAATCTTCACCGGGCGCCAGCTTGCCATGGTCGCCTTCCCGCTCGGAGGCGTCGCCTCGGGCAGCCTGAGCCTGGGTGGGCGCGGCCAATTACGCGATTGGGAGATCTTCAACCGCCCGAACAAAGGCTACGCCCCCGACTACGCCTTCCCGGGAATCTGGGTGCGCAGCGGCGGCCGTAAGCCGGTGGCGCGCGTGCTCGAGGCCCGCATCCTGCCTCCCTACGAGGGAGCGCACGGGCTCGGTTCGCACAACGCGCCGGGCCTGTCGCGGCTCCAGGGCGCCGTGTTCACCGGCGAGTATCCCTTGGCGACGGTTGCCTTCCGCGATTCGCGGCTGCCTGTTACGATCACGCTCGAAGCGTTCACCCCGTTTGTTCCGCTGGATGCCGAGGACTCCGGCTTGCCGGTGGCCGTGCTGCGCTACCGGGTGCGCAATCCGGGCCAAGAGAAGGCCGAGGTATCGATCGCTTTTGCGCTCGACAACCCGGTGGGCAGCGGCGACAAGCGCGAGAACGAGTACCGGAAAGAAGCGGACTTCGCGGGCCTCTTCATGCGAAATCCCGGCCTGGAGGGCACGGACCCGATGTTTGGCTCGCTCGCGCTCGCGGTGTTCGGCGCCGGCGGAAAAGTAACCTGCTTGCGGGGCTGGCCGCGCGCGAAGTGGTGGGCCGGCCCGCAGCTTTACTGGGACGACTTCTCCTCCGATGGCGAACTGGGCCCGGAAGTGGACGCACGCGCCAAGGTAGGGGCGCTCTGCCTGAAGCGGGAGATCGCGCCGGGCGCCGAGGCCGGGTATACCTTCCTGCTGAGCTGGCACTTCCCCAACCGCACGCCGCAGTGGTGCGGCTGGCACGCGCCCAAGGGGCACGAACAGGACATCATTGGGAACCACTACACGCAGCGCTTCGCCGACGCGTGGCAGGCGGCTCAATACGCTGCGGCAAATCTCCCGCGCCTGGAAGCGCAAACGCGCCGCTTCGCCGCCGCCATGCGCGAAAGCACCCTGCCCCCCGCCGTGAAGGACGCGGCCATGTCGAACCTCTCCACGCTGGCAACGCCCGTGTGCTTCCGCACGGCCGACGGCGAGTTTCACGGTTTCGAAGGCGGCAACGACAAGAGCGGCTGCTGCTACGGCAGTTGCACCCATGTCTGGAACTACGAGGCTGCCACCCAGCATCTGTTCCCCACCCTGGCCCGCTCCCTGCGCCAGGCTGCCTTCGGCTTCTCGATGGACGACCAGGGCGCCATGCACTTCCGCGAAGTGCTGCCCGCGGGCATCGAGCGCTCCGGGTTCCCCGCCGCCGATGGCCAGATGGGACAGATCATCAAGGCCTACCTGGACTGGCGGCTCTCCGGCGACACCGAGTGGCTCCGCCGGATTTGGCCGCGCGTGAAACGCGGCCTGGAGTTCGCCTGGATTCCCGGCGGCTGGGATGCCGACCGCGATGGCGTGCTCGAGGGCGTTCAGCACAACACCTACGACGTCGAGTTCTTCGGCCCCAACCCCATGTGCGGCATCTATTACCTCGGCGCCCTGCGAGCCGGCGAAGAGATGGCCCGCGCGCTCGGCGATTCGCACTCGGCGGCCGAGTACCGGCGGCTGTTCGACAACGGCAGCCAGTGGATCGACGCCAACCTCTTCAACGGCGAGTACTACATCCAGCAGGTTCGCGGCTATCCCCTGGACCAGATCGCCAAAGTGCTCGTCTCGAAGGGCGGCGCGGAAGACACCGAACATCCCGACTTTCAGCTCGGCGAGGGCTGCCTGGTCGATCAACTGGTGGGTCAGTACCTCGCCGAAGTGGCGGGATTGGGAAGCCTGGTCGATGCGGAGAAGGTCCGCCAGACGCTGGCCTCCATCTACAGGTACAACTACAAGCGTGTGCTGTTCGAACACGACTGCGTCCAGCGGACTTTCGCGCTGAACGACGAGGCGGCCCTGGTGATCTGCGACTATGGGCGCACCCAGCGCCCGAAGGTCCCCTTTTCGTACTACGCGGAAGTCATGACCGGGTTCGAATACTCGGCCGTGGTGCTGATGCTCTACGCGGGGATGATCCGCGAGGGCCTCGAGTGCATCGAGAACATCCGGCGGCGGTACGACGGTGAGCGCCGCAATCCGTACGACGAGGCCGAGTGCGGCCACCACTACGCGCGTGCCATGGCGGCCTGGAGCGCGGTCCTCGCGCTGAGCGGCTTCCGTTATCACGGCTTCGAGAAGAGCGTGGTCGCCGCCCCGCGCATTCATCCGGCGGATTTCCGTTCCATCTGGTCGACGGCGACTGCCTGGGGGACATTCTCGCACTCCCTTCAAGAGGGCAAGCTGCACTTCACGCTCGCCGTCGCGGCCGGCCGCCTGGCCTGCCGGTCGGTGGAACTGGCGCACGCGGCCGGCGGACAATCCTCGGCCAAGCTGGCGAAGATCGAGCTGCCGCACGAGACCCGGGGCCGCGCGATCGTGTTCCCGCGGGAGGTGCTCCTGAAGGAAGGCGACGAACTGGAGCTGAGCTTGTAAACACTGTATCATTGCGTTCATCAAGGTCCATCTCTATTACATCGGCAAGCCGCGCGACCCCCGCGCCAACCAGATGGCCGAGGAATACGTCCGGCGCACCACCCGCTACCTCCACTGCGAGATGCGCGAGATCCGGCCGGACCGCTTCGACCCCTGGGCACGCCATCCCGCCGCCATGAAGATCCTGCTCGACGCCGCCGGCCGCGCCCTGGATTCCGCGGCCTTCACCGCCTTGGTGGCTCGCGCCGAGAGGGAGGCTCGCGATCTGGTCTTCCTGGTCGGCGGCGCCGACGGCCTTCCCCCGGCCTGGCAGCCTCGCGCCGATCTCCTGCTCTCGCTGTCCCCGATGACCTTCCCGCACGAGTTCGCCCGCGTGATGCTCGCTGAGCAGATCTACCGCGCCGCCACCACCCTCCGCGGCCACCCCTACCCTCGCTGAGAGCTGCGATAGCCTAGTTGACCACTCCCTTGCGGTTGTGGCTCCGTAACTGCCTGCGAACACGAAGGATCTTTACCGAGCCGCGACCGTCAGGGAGCGGTCCATTGCCGATTGTTACGCTGGACAGGACACTGACGCCCTGCTCTCGGTCGCGTGTCCCCCCACTGAAGGACTGAGCGGCAACCTGCTAGAATCATCAGGAGTCTGGAGGGTTTATGCGAATCTCGTTCGGAGTTTCCCGCGTTGTGATTTGCGCTGCCTGCTTGCTTCTGTTGGCCGGCATCGTCTCGGCCGGAGAGAAGAAGCTCATGCACTGCTTCTATTTCACCGTGACCGAGGGCGCCAGCGACGCCGACTGGCAGGCGTTCTTCAAGGCCACCGACGAATTGCCCGGCAAGATTCCCGGTCTGAGCCACGTCTGGTACGGCAAGTTGACGCGTCCGCTGCGGGTTGGGGAACAGGTGCGCCAATGGGGCGTCTGCATGGAGATGGCCGACGAGGCCGCGCTCCAGGCCTACGGCGCGCACCCGTACCACAAGGAGTGGGAAGCCGCGTATTTCAAGGTGCGGCAGCCCGGAACCACGACCGTCAACTTCGCGGGCAAGTAGCGCTCCGAAGAGCACTGCACCTGCGTGCCGGTGCACTACTGGTATCCCAACCGCCCAACGGCTCCAAGTCGAGCACTTGGTGCTATACTTTTGTGCAACCGGGGGTCCGGAAGGGACGTCCTTGGCAGAAGGCTCAGGTTTCAGAATGCGGCCGATATTTCCGCTCTTCTTCCTGCTTGGGGCAGTGACGGGTGCGCAGCAGCCCGGCGCCTCCCAGGCCGGCCAGCCGGCTGCACCGGTCGGGCGGGACACCGCGGAAATGAGCTCCCGCGACCTGCCCGCCGTGTTTCACCAGAATGTCAATCTGGTGATGGTTCCGGTGGTTGTCCGGGACCGTCAGGGGCGCTGCATCGGGAATCTGCACCGTGAGGATTTCCAGCTCTTCGACCAGGGCAAGCCGCAGGTGATCGCCAGATTTTCGGTCGAGAAGCGGGGAGAGCGTCCCGCGGCGAAGAAAGAGAGTCCGGGCGAAGGGGTAGAGACGAACCCGCAGGAAGCAGGCCCGCCGGTGGTGGCTCCGGAGCGCTTCGTGGCGTATCTCTTCGACGATGTGCACCTGGAGTTCGGCAATCTGGCGCAGGCTCGCGTCGCCGCGATCAAGCACCTGGCAACGTCGCTCCAGCCGACGGACCGCGCCGCGGTCTTCTCGACGTCCGGCCAGACTGTGCTGGACTTCACGGACGACCGCAAAGCTCTCACCGACACGCTGCTGCGGCTCAGGCCCAGTGGAGAGTTGAACAAGACCGCGAACGAGTGCCCGAATCTCAGCTACTATGTCGCCGACCTGATTCGGAACAAGAACGATCGCCAGGCATTGGACGCCGCAACGCTCGAAGCGATGGGCTGCCTGGGGCTGGATCCTTCCATGCCGGGGGCGCAGAGCACAGCGGCCGGCCTCGTGGAGGGGCAGGCCGCGCGCGTGTTGGCAGCCGGGGATTACCAGACGCGGCTGGCGCTGAACGTCGTCAAAGACTGTGTTCGCCGGCTCGCGGCGATGCCCGGGCAGCGAACCGTGATCCTGGTTTCCCCGGGCTTCCTTCTGGCCGAGAATCGGTTTGAGGAAACCGAGATCCTGGACCGCGCGATCCGCTCCAAGGTGGTCATCAGCTCGCTGGATGCGCGCGGCCTGTACACGATGGTCGTGGGCGCGGATTCCGACGATCGTTTCTTCAGCCAGCAATGGTACAACCTGAGAACCCAGTACTACATGGCTTCGGCTTCCGCTCAGGCGGACGTGCTGGCGGAACTGGCGGCGGGCACGGGCGGCACTTTCTTTCAAAACAATAACGACCTGTTTGCGGGTTTCGAGCGGGTGGCCGCGGCTCCGGAATACACGTACATCCTGGGATTTTCGCCGCAGAACCTGAAGCTGGATGGCAAGTATCACGCCCTGAAGGTCAAGCTGCCGGAGTCGGCCAAGCTGACCTTGACGGCCCGCCGCGGCTATTTTGCCCCGCGGCGCCTGGGAGACTCCGCCGAACAGGCCAAGCTCGAGATCCAAGAGGCGCTGTTCTCGCGCGACGAGTTGCGCGAGCTTCCCATGGAGTTGCACACGCAGTTCTTCAAGTCGAGCGACACCAGCGCACGGCTCACCGTGATTGCCCGGGTGGACCTGCGGCCACTGAAATACAGAAAAGCGGACGGCCGGAACCGGAACGAGCTCACGCTGGTGACCGGCCTGTTCGACGGGAACGGCATTTTCATCAGCGGGATCGAGAAGATCCTGGAGTTGCGTCTGCTGGATGAGACGCTCACCAGCCGCCTGCGAGGGCCGGTCACGCTCCGGACCAGCTTTGACGTGAAGCCGGGCACATACCTGGTCCGGCTGGTGGCGCGGGACGCGGAAGGACAACAGATCTCTTCGGAGAACGGCGCCGTCGAGATTCCGTACTAAGGAGGTGGAGCATGAAGATTCGTGGTGGGATGGTGCTGGCGGGGATCGCCCTGGAGTGCGCGCTGGCTCAGACGCAGCCCGCCGCCTACCCGTCGTCGGGGCCCGTGATCAAGACCGAGTCGCGCCTGGTGCTGGTGGACACAGTGGTCACCGACAAGAAGGGCAAGTACGTACGCGATCTGACCGCCAAGGATATCCGCGTCTGGGAGGATAACAAGGAACAAGCCATCAAGAGCTTCTCGTTTGAAGCGGAAGCCACCGCGCCCGCCGGAAAACACGCGCGTTACCTCGTGCTGTTCTTCGACAACTCGACGATCAGCCTGCCCAATCAGGTGTACGCTCGCCGGGCGGCCGTGAAATTCATCGAGGACAACGCCGGGCCGGACCGGCTGATGGCGGTCGTCAATTTTGGCGGAACTCTTCAAGTCACGCAGAACTTCACCGCCGGTGTGGAGCGGCTGAAACAGGCGGCCAGCGGGGTTCGGTTCTCGTCCGTGAATCCCAACGCCGAGGCCGAGGTCGCCAGCATTGGCGCGCCCAGTCTGGCCCGATCGCAGAGCGCGTTCGGCGTCCGGAGCGTGCTCCTGGCTCTCCGGATGCTGGCCAAGGACCTGGCGGCGATTCCGGGCCGCAAAAGCCTGATCTTCCTGACGGAAGGTTTCCCGCTAGGCGACGACGACAGGCCGGAACTCACTGCGGTAATCGATGCCTGCAACAAGGCCAACGTGGCGATTTACCCGATTGATGTTCGCGGCTTGGTTGCTCCGGCGGTGGGCGCCAGCTCGGGTTTCTCCGGTGCGGGGAACTCGTTTCTGAGACTGGCATCGTTTACGCCTTCGACCTCGCTGGCCTTCTGGCAGCGGCCCGGTGGCGGAGGTACGACGGGCGGAGGTACGACGGGCGGCGGGACGACATCGCCGGGCTCCGGGAGTCGAGGCGGCGTTGTCGGCGGCGTGACGACGCGCCCGGGCGGCGTCGGCACCGGCAATCCTGGCTCGGTGAATGCCGGCGGCGCGAGAGGCGGCTCGATCGGTAGCGGTGGCGGCACCACGGGCGGCCGGTACGGCGGCAGTTCGGTGAATCAGAACACTCTGGGCGTCAACGCCTCGCGACAACCCCGTGTGATCGTTCCGACCTTCCCGCCATCGTCCTCGGCGAATCAGGACGTGATGTATGCGCTGGCCGCGGGCACGGGCGGATTCGTCATCTCCAACACGAACGGTCTGCTGGAAGGCTTGCAGAAGATCGGGAACGAACAGAACGAGTACTACATGGTCTCGTACACCCCCCTGGAGTCGGCGGAAGGGAGTTGCCACACCCTGAAGGTGAAGGTGGATCGTCCCGGCGTAACGGTTCGCGCGCGCAGCGGGTACTGCAACACCAAGCCGGTGGACTGGCTGGCTGGCAAGCCCATGGAAAAGGAATTGGAGGCCCTGGTGGCCGGCTCGGCGCCGGGCAGCGCGACGGCGTCGATCTCGCTTCCCTATTTCTACACGTCGGCGAATACCGCGCGCGTGAGCGTAGCCATGGAGATTCCCGGGAATGCCTTCAATTTCGAGAAAGTGAAGGGCAAGCAGCACTCCGAGATGAATCTTCTCGGAATTGCGTATAAACCGGACGGCTCGCTGGCGGCCCGCTTCAGCGATACGGTGAAGCTGGATTTCGAGAACAAGAAGGAAGTCGAGGAGTTCCACGGCAAGCCGTTCCACTACGAAAACCAGTTCGAGATCGCTGCCGGGCAGTACACGCTGAAGGTAGGGTTCACTTCGGGCCGGCAAAGCGTTGGGAAGGTGGCGGCGCCGCTCGCCGTCGATCCGTTCGACGCCCGCCAGCTCGCCATCAGCACACTGGCGGTCGGCAAGAAAGTCGTTCGCGTGGACCAGATCGGAATGGGAATGGACGCGGCGTTGCTGGAGGATCGAACGCCGCTGGTGGTGAAGGGGCTTCAGATCACTCCTTCCGGCGCCAGCCGCTTCAAAACTACCGATCCGACGGTGCTTTATCTGGAGTTGTACGAGCCGCTTCTCTCCGGGCAGAACCCGCCTACCATCGGGCTTCAAGTGCGGGTTGTCGACCGGAAGACCGGCAGCGTGGTGCAGGACACGGGCCTGGTTTCCGTGGCGGATCACATCATGGCCGGCCACCCGGTAGTTCCTATCGGGCTGAAGCTGTACTCGCCTCCTCTGGCAGCCGGCTCCTACCGGACCGAGGTGAGCGCGAAGGATTCAGCGGGCCGCTCGACGGCAATCCGCTCGGTCGATTACGAACTGGAGTGAGATCTGGGGCGCCTGGGCAGGCATCGCGAAGCCGCCGCGCGGGAAAGGGGCGGTGCGGCACTTCAGGGAATTGGCCATTGCGTGTACTGTCGCGAGTTTTTGGGGTGGGTGACGGGATTCGAACCCGCGACGTTCGGAACCACAATCCGACGCTCTACCAAGCTGAGCTACACCCACCGCAGCGGTAGGGGATCAAGGCTAGTTTAACACAGGCCGGATTCCTTCCAGAGCTCGTCGACGCGGGCGCGGACCTCGGGGGTCATCCGGATCACGTCGGGCCAGGGCCGGGTGAAGCCCTCCTGCGGCCACTTGCGGGTGGCGTCGACGCCCATCTTCGAGCCGTAGTTTGGGAGGCGGCTGGAGTGGTCGAGCGAATCCACCGGTCCCAGGACGAACTCGATGTCGCGCTGGGGGTCGATGTGGTTGAGCGCTTTCCAGGCCACCTCGCGCGGGTCCTGGACGTTCACCTCCTCATCCACCACCACAATGCACTTCGAGAACATCGCCTGGCCCATCCCCCAGATGGCGTGCATCACTTTCCGTGCGTGGCCCGGGTAGGACTTGCGCATGGCCACCAGCATCAGGTTGTGAAACACCCCCTCGGCGGGCATCGAGATGTCGCGGATCTCGGGCAGTTGCAGGCGCATCAGGGGCAGGAAGATGCGCTCGATCGCCTGGCCCATGTAGAAATCCTCCATCGGCGGCGGCCCCACGATGGTGGTCGCGTACACCGGTTTCTTCCGCTGGGTGACGCAGGTGAGATGGAACACCGGGTAGTCGTCTTCGAGGGAGTAGAAGCCGGTGTGATCGCCGAAGGGGCCCTCGCGCCGCAACTCGCCCGGTTCGAGGTAGCCCTCGAGCACGATCTCGGCCTCGGCTGGCACCTCGAGGTCCGAGGTCTCGCACTTCACCATCTCGACCGGCTTGGAGCGCAGGAAGCCCGCGAACAGCATTTCGTCGACATCCGGCGGCAGCGGCAGCACCGCGGAGAAGATGGTCGCGGGATCGGCGCCCACGGCCACGGCCACGTCCATGCGCCTGGCGCGTCCGTCTTTCAGCAGCCTGCGGTAATGCTCGGCGCCCTGCTTGTGCGTCTGCCAGTGCATGCCGGTAGTGCGCTCGTCGTAAACCTGCATGCGGTACATGCCGCAGTTGCGTTTGCCGGTGTCCGGGTTCTTCGTGAATACCAGCGGCAAGGTGATGAAGCGCCCGCCGTCCTGGGGCCAGCATTGAAGGATGGGGTACTCGAACAAAGAGAAGGCGTCGCGCCGCACCACCTCCTTGCAGGGCCCGTCGGAGACGTCTTTCGGAAAGAACGACCCCAGCTCGGCCAGTTTCGGCAGCATCTTCAGCTTGCCGATCAGCCCCTCGGGCTTCTGCATTTCGAGGAAACCGGAGATGCGCGCCGCCACCTCTTCGACCGACGAGACCTCGAGCGCCAGCTCCATCCGCCGCCGGCTGGCGAAGGCGTTGATCAGCACGGGGATATCCGAACCCTTGGGCTTCTCGAAAAGCAATGCCGGGCCGCCCTGCTTGACGGCGCGGTCGGCGAACTCGGTGATTTCGAGCACCGGGTCGACCTCGACGGAAACCCGCCGCAGCTCGCCCTCCTTCTCCAGCCGGTCCATGAACTCGCGCAAGTCGGTGTATGGCATAAAATGGAACGAATGACTAATCGTACCGCTTTTGTCACCGGCGCCAGCCGCGGGATCGGCCGCGCGATCGCGCTGGCCCTCGGCAAGGCCGGCGCCAGGATTGTGGTGGCTTCGAACGAACCGGAGAACAACGAGAAGGTAGCGGCGGAGATCCGCGAGGCGGGCGGCGAGGCCGTCACCGTATACCTCGACCTCACCTCGCCGGATTCCGTTAAGGAGGCGTTCGGGACGGCCCTCGAGCAGTTCCGCCACATCGACATTCTGGTCAACAACGCCGGCGTCACCAAGGACGGCCTGGCGGTCCGCATGAAGCAGGGCGACTGGGACCTGGTGCTCAACATCAACCTCCGCGGTGCGTTCCTGGCCGCCCAGCAGGCGCTGCCCGGCATGATGAAGGAGCGCTGGGGCCGCATCATCAACATCGCCTCGGTGGTGGGCCAGTCGGGCAATCCCGGCCAGGCCAACTACGTCGCATCGAAGGCCGGCATCATCGGCCTGACCAAGGCGCTGGCCCAGGAAGTGGGCAGCCGCAACATCACGGTGAACGCCATCGCGCCCGGCTTCATCGAAACCGACATGACCGCCAAGCTGACTCCGGAGCAACGCCAGGGCATGCTGGCGAGAGTGCCGCTGAAGCGCGGCGGGCAGCCCGAGGACGTCGCGGCGGCAGTGAAGTTCCTGGCCAGCGACGATGCCGCCTACATCACCGGCCACGTGCTGGCGGTCAACGGCGGCATGTACATGTGACCAACGCTGCGGTGGAACCGCGCGGAGAGTTCGAGCCCGCCTACCTGCGCCTGCATGAGAGCGGCGAACTCGACCACCGCGCCCGCGAACTCTACGAGGTCTTCCGCGATTGCCGTCTCTGCCCGCGCGCGTGCGGCGTCAACCGGCTCAAAGGCGAGCTGGGCGACTGCGGGTCCATTTCCCGCGTCAAGGTCTGCTCCGCCCACGCGCACTTCGGCGAGGAGCCTCCGCTGGTCGGCCGGCACGGCTCCGGCACTATTTTCTTCAGCCACTGCAACCTGCGCTGCCTGTTCTGCCAGAACGCCGAGATCGCCCACGAGGGCGAAGGAGGCCTCGTCAGCGACGAAGCCCTGGCGCGGCTGATGATCGAGCTCCAGCAGCAGGGCTGCCACAACATCAACCTGGTCACGCCTACGCACGTTGTGCCCAACATCGTCCAGGCGCTCCGCGTCGCGATCCGGCTGGGCCTGCGCGTCCCGCTGGTCTACAACTGCGGAGGCTACGAATCGGTCGAGATCCTCAAGCTCCTGGACGGCATCGTCGACATCTACCTCCCGGATTTCAAGTACACCGACGGCGCCATGGCGGAGAAGTACTCGGCGGGCGCGAAGGACTATCCGGAAGTTGCCGCGGCTGCCCTCGAGGAAATGCATCGGCAGGTGGGAGAGCTGGTGGTGGACGAGCGCGGCGTGGCGCTGCGCGGGTTGATGATCCGCCACCTGGTGCTGCCGTCGAACCTCGCGGGCACGGACAAGTTCGTTCAGTTCGTGGCGGCAAAGCTGACCCGCTCGACCTACGTCAACATCATGGCGCAGTACCGTCCCGCGCACTACGCCTGGAGCTACCCCGAGCTTTCGCGACGCATCACGCCGGCCGAGTACCGCCAGGCCATCGCCTGGGCGCGCGAGGCGGGTCTCACCCGGGTAAACAACGAGTGAGCCGGAAATGAAAGAATCACTATTATGACCCCGATGACGGACTCGACGTTTCGAGTGGGCCTGGTGCAGATGGCCTGCTCGCTGGATCCGAACCAGAATCTGGCCAAGGCCGAATGGCGGGTGCGCGAGGCGGCGGGCCGCGGCGCGCAGGTGGTCTGCCTCCAGGAACTGTTCCGCTCGCAGTATTTCTGCCGCGAGGAAGATGCCGATCTGTTCGCGCTGGCGGAGCCGGTTCCCGGCCCCACCACCGAGCGGCTGTGCCGCCTGGCCCGCGAGCTCAAGGTGGTCCTGATCGCCCCGCTGTTCGAGCGCCGGGCGCCAGGCCTGTACCACAACACCGCCGCCGTGATTGGCCGCAAGGGCGATCTGCTCGGCATCTACCGCAAGATGCACATCCCCGACGATCCGCTGTACCACGAGAAGTTCTACTTCGCGCCGGGCGACCTGGGCTTCCCGGCGTTCTCGACGCCTTACGGCCGCATCTCGGTGCTGATCTGCTGGGACCAGTGGTATCCGGAAGCGGCCCGCGCCGCCGCCCTGCGCGGGGCCACAGTCCTGTTCTACCCTACCGCGATCGGCTGGCACCCGGCGGAGAAGCAGCAGCGCGGAGCGGCCCAGCTCGACGCCTGGCGCACCATCCAACGCTCCCACGCCATCGCCAACGGCGTCTACGTCGCGGTGGCCAACCGCGTGGGTCACGAAGGGCCGGCGGAGCGCCGCATCGAGTTTTGGGGCTCCTCGTTCATCGCCGATCCCTTCGGCCAGGTGATCGCCGAGGCGAACGAAAGCGACGAGGCGACCCTGGTTGCCGACTGCGACCCGCGCCGCATCGAGGAGGTCCGCCACAACTGGCCCTTCCTCCGCGACCGCCGCATCGACGCCTATGCGCCGTTGATGGAGCGCTGGGTGGGTTAGCGGAGGTCGCGCGAATGGCGAAAGAAACCAAGACCGAGGCCATCCGGCGGGCACTCGCGGAGCGCAAGGCACGCTTGCAGGTGCGCCGGTCGGGCACCTCCAAGCGCGCCCGGCTCGAGGCCCTGCTGAGGAGCAGGATCTGGCCGGCGATTCCCCGCGAGATTCTCGGGACCACGATCACCCGGGACGAGGAAGCGAGAATCCTGGGCTACGGCCCCGGCGGCTATTGATTCGGGAGGCTTGCCGTGATCCTGGATTGCCCGCAGGCGGCCGGGGTTGGCGCCCCGACGCTGGTCGAAGCGGCGATCGTCCTTTCCAGCCGCCTGGGTAAAGATGCCCGGCCGATGCTGAACGAATTCCTTCGGGAGGCGGAGATCGAAGTGATTCCGCTCACCGGCGATCACTTCCACGCGGCGCTGGACGCATTCCTGCGCTACGGCAAAGGCAGGCATCCCGCAGGGCTGAATTTCGGCGATTGTCTCGCCTACGCGGCTGCCAGCCTGGCCGGCCTCCCGCTCTTGTACGCGGGGAACGATTTCACCGCCACCGATATCACCCCAGCCTAGCAGGCCACCCCGGAGGTACGCCCACGCACTCTCAAGCTGGCGCCCCTGGCAGCTTGACCCTGGCCGGCTCCATTGGGCCACTCGAATCCGACGTCTCACGGGATCGCGCGACCTTCGGGGCGTTCGCCGCCCCACCCTGCCACGACGGGACGGAAGGGGCGCCGAACTGATGGGATGGATTTCGCAACAGCTATCTGAACACCGCGAGGGGTCCACCTAACGCCAGCCTTGAGGCGCGCTCCCAAGCGTCGCCTCGAAGGCTTGGTCGGCCATTCTATGGTCTGCTCATCGTCTCCACAATATCCTGGAGGTAAGGACACTTCCCATTCTGAGGTCGGCAACCGATACACGGCTTGAGATAATCGGTACCGGCCCGTACCAGTTCACGGAAGATGGCGGCCGCGGAACCTCCGAAACACGGGATTGGGTACGTCTTGACCTTGGCTCTTCGCTCATTGTTTATGGCTTCGATTGCCTGATACTCCTCGCGTGTGCCCTCGGACCCGCCGATCAGCACCAACCACTCCTGTTTCTCCAGGTAGCTCTTTCTGAACCTCATCAAATGCTCTTGCCATTTGGATTCTGCCCGGGTGGACTTCAGCCCCTTGGGTCTTAGCATGCGATCGACCGGATACAGCCCGCCTATTTCGTAGTCCACGCGACCACTGCCAAATGGCTCTCGCTTTGCAAGAGAAGCAACAAAAACCTCAGCAGTGTTGAGAGCCACTTTGCCAACCGGCCTGACCTGGGGACATGCGGCAATACTGAAGCCTGATTTCATGAGGCACTCGGTAAAATTCTTTACGAAGGCACGCATGTAAACCTTTCGTTTCCGCGAAATCGCAGGTCGCTTTCGGGGTACATTTCCGGCAATGAAGACCCATCGTCTTGCCGCAAGTGACATCAATCCGCCAAGGAGGTGGTGTTGGCTGGCAAACATGTCGTCGATCTTCTGGACCATCTCCTGGCAAGCCTCCCCGAGGTGATCCTTTGCAACGTGACGCAGCAAATCCTGTAACTCCTTTGAGTTATATAGCTTGTAGTGGTAGAGGTCGAGGGGGTCCGGCATGGATCGGATGTCGGCATCGCTGACGCTCTGAACCATGGTGCAATAGCAATTGCCCCCAAGGGCGGCAGCGGCTCCCGCCTCAAACAGGACCCAGGACCGACTCAACGACTCCTTGGTGCAGATGAGAACGAACGAATCACTTTTCCTAATCCCATCGTCGAGAATCCTCCTCTGCCATCGAGCCGGTGTGTTTGCAGGAACCACTTTCGGGGCATAGTACGAGGGCAACCCCGCGTGAGAAAGAACCCGTTGAAGCATCTCCGCCAACGGGCGGTCAGGCTCTGCAAAACTGATGAATGCTGCGAACTCTCTGGGGGACGGTCTTGTTTCGGTCATTGCCCCCTCCGCGTGTTTCATCTTCATGTTTCGTCGCTCCTTGTGCTCCAGTTCCTATTTGTATGATTCATCGAACGTCATTAGCGTCGGCATCTGACGGGCTACGGGAATTAGACCACATCTCAACCGTCCGGGCAACGCCACGGATGGCTGTCGGGAATACGTTAGCCCTTCCCGCCAGCGATCAGGCTGGCGGTCTGCCAAGAGCGTTCCGAGACACAGATCCCCTGGAGTGCGCGTCCACGAAACAGGCCGGTGTTTGGGCGGTTGGCGCCGCGGAGCGTGCGCGATGGGGCGTTTCCGGAGTTGTTGCCAGGGCTCATGAATTCGCGAGCGAATTGGCGAGACGGCTGGGGCGGTCCAGGCCAACGTGGCCGATCAGACACGCTGAGAGGCGTCGCCTGCATCGACGGCTCTTCGCCGCGGATGGAGCGCTGGGTGGGTTGACGGCGGGAACTGATCGCCGGTCCCCGGTGTCCATTGGATTGTGATCCGGCTGTGGTACTCCCTGTTGGTCCTTTGTTTCCTCGCGGCGGCCGAGCCACCGCGGACGTTTCGGTTCGAACTGTACGCCAACGCGATCTGGTTCGCCGGGCGCGTGAACGGGTCGGCTCCGCTGCACATCCTGTTCGACACTGCCGCGGCCGGATGCGTGCTCAACCGCTCGAAGCTCGACGCGCTGAAGCTGCCGGCACTGAGTGAATGGGATCAAGCCAACGCCGGCGCCGGGGACAACCCGACCCGGATCACCCTCATTCCCAGCGTGCGGATCGAGTTCGGCGGCATCACGCTCCAGCCCGCCCACACGGTGGCCGTTCCGCTCGACGACGTCGCGGACAGATACGGCACCGCGATGGATGGCATCGTGGGCTTCGAGCCGCTGGAGCGCTACGTGGTTCGGATCGACTACGACGCACGAACCCTGACGCTCTACGATCCGAAGGAGTACCGCTACGACGGAGGGGGCGCGGCACGACCTGCGGGCGCTGGCGCGTTCGCGCGCAGCGACATCGCCGGCATTCTCGGCGGCGAATTGCTGCGGCGGGGCGGGGAAACCCTCCGCGTGGTTCTCAGAACGCGGCAGCTCCTGTAACCGCGCTCACTCGAGCAGCACTTTCAGCGCGCCCTTCTCGGCGGCCCGGGCGAAGGCGCGCGGAGCTTCGGCCAGCGGGAAGCGGTCCGAGATCATCTCCCGAAGCGGCAGCGCGCCGCTCTGTAGCAATTCGAGGGCCGGTTCGAAGCGCCCGCAGCGCGAGCCGATGAGCGTGATTTCGTTGACCACGGCCGCCGCGGCGTCGAAGGCCACCTCTCCGTGCACCGTCGACTTCATGATCACCGTGCCGCGTGGTCGGGCCATCGCGATTGCCTGCCGCAGCCCCTCGGCCGCCCCCGTAGCTTCAACGACCCAATCATAGGCCGCGCGCGGAAGCTGGCAAGCCACCTCGACCGCCACGCCGGCCGCCGCGGCGATCCGCAGCTTCTCCGGATGCCGCCCGAACAGCCGCACCGCCGCGCCATGCGCCGCGAGCACCAGCGCGACCAGCAGCCCGAGCTTCCCGTCGCCCAGCACCGCCACTTCCGCGCCCCGCGGTATCTCGACCTGGTCGAGAATCTCGCAGGCCGCTGCGAGCGGCTCTGTGAACACCGCGTCCTCGGTTGCGATCCCCTCCGGCAGCACGTGCAGGTTGCGCTCGGGCAGCGTAAAGAACTCGCTGAACGCCCCCGGATGCTTCACGATCCCGAGCACGGTGCGATGGGGGCAGTGGCGACCCAGCCCGCGGCGGCACCAGTCGCACTCGCCGCAATCCAGGTTAATCTCGCCCACCACGCGCCGGCCGAGCAGGCTCTCGTTGTCCGCTTCGACCACCTGGCCCACGAACTCGTGCCCCGGCGTCCCCGAGAACCCGTAGTAGCCCCGCTGAAGCTCGAGATCGGTGTTGCAGATGCCGCCGCAGATCAGCCGGATCAGCGCGAACCCGCGCGGCCGCTCCGGCAGCGGCGCATCGCGCACCTCCACGACTCCGTTTTCGATGTGAACGGCCAGCATACGACACCCAGTATAATCAGGGTTCATGCTCGCTGAATTGGTGTGCTTTGAACCGCAGTGCCGCGCGCGGTACCCGGTTACCGAGGTCCTCTATAACTGCCCGCGATGCGGTGGGCTGCTGGAGGCCGGCTACTCGGGGTGGGAGCAGGACGCCGGTACGCTCAAGGAACTGTGGCGCGAGCGCCGGCTTAACAACAGCCCGCTCGATCAGAGCGGCGTCTGGCGCTACCGCGAGTGCATCCCGTTCCTGGACTCGTACGACCGCGTGGTTTCGCTGAGGGAAGGGAACACGCCGTTGCTGGACGCCCCGCGCGCCGCGGCCTACGGCGGCCTCGATCGCCTGCTGTTCAAGCACCAGGGCTTCAACCCCAGCGGGTCGTTCAAAGACAACGGCATGACCTGCGGCGTGGCCCAGGCCCTGCGCCTCGGCATGACGCGGGTCGCCTGCGTCTCCACCGGCAACACTTCGGCCTCTATGGCCGCTTACGCCAGCGCCGCGGGCTTGCAGCCGATCATCTTCATCCCGCATGGCAACATCTCCTACGGAAAGCTGGCCCAAGCGCTCGAGTACGGCGCGCGGACGCTGCAGGTCGAAGCCAATTTCGATCAGATCCTGGCCCTGGTCCGGGCTCTCGCCGAGCGGCTGGGCATCTACCTGCTCAATTCCATCAACCCCTTCCGCATCGAGGGGCAGAAGACCATCATGGTCGAGATGATGGACCAGCGCGACTGGAATCCACCCGACTGGATCGTGCTGCCGGGCGGCAATCTCGGCAACACGTCGGCGTTCGGCAAAGCGCTGCGCGAGATGGTCGAAATGGGCCTGATCCCCGGAAGCCCGCGCCTGGCAGTCGTTCAGGCCGAAGGCTCCGCACCGTTCTATGAGCTTGCGAACTCCGCCGATCAGAGCGCGCTCCGGCCCGTCACCAAGCCCGAGACGCTGGCCACGGCCATCCGCATCGGCGACCCGGTGTCCTGGCCCAAGGCGGTTTACGAGGTGCGCTCATCGGGCGGCGTGGTGGAGAAAGTCAGCGAGCAGGAGATCGCCGACGCCAAAGCCCAGATCGGCCTGTGCGGCATCGGTTGCGAGCCGGCATCCGCGGCGACGCTGGCGGGCATCCGCAAGCTCACCGCGGCGGGCGTGATCCGTCGCAGCGACGACGTGGTCGCCGTCCTCACCGGCAACCTGCTCAAGGACCCCGACTACATCTACCGCTACCACACCGGGGCGCTCACCGCCCCGAGCGGCAGCAAGATCCAGCCGACCTACGGCAACCACCCCATCGTCGTGCCCAACGACCCGGAGCGGATCGCGGCGCTGCTGGCGTGATCAACGAGGTTGACGTCGCGCCCGATTCGCGCTATTTCTGATGGGGAAGAAGCCTTCGGTCCGGGAGGGCAATATGATTAAAGCAGACCGTGCCGCAGTCGCCTGGGATCCGCACAAGAAGGCCTGGCGCGTCCGCATCCAGATCGGGGAGGAAGTCATCAAGCGCCCGGCATCCGGCCACAAGGTCTCCCGCGAGGCGGCCGACGACATGCTGCGCGGGCTGGCCGTCGCCACCGCCCGCGACGACGGCTACGAGCTGGACCCCGCTGCGGTGAGCATCGCCCGCTGAGCGCTGTTTGAGCTCGGCCCCGTGCAGGTAAGCGGTGAGATCCGCCATCTCCGTGCCCGCAAACCGCGGCCACGCGAGCCTCTGCTGCCGCATCCGGTCGAGCATCGCCGGCCCGTGCTTCCACAGCGCGGCCACCATGTCGAAGGAAGTCATTCTTCCCACCAGAGCCGATCGCGGGGGCGCGCCGCTGGAGGGGTCGTCGTGACAGACGCCGCAGCGCTTCGCCGCAAAGACCCTCCTGCCCCGCTCCAGGTCTCCCCGTTCCTCGAAGAACTGCGTGGAAACCAGAAAGCCCATCAGGCGGCGCATCTCCTCGTAGCTCAGCTCCGGCGGGTTGTGCGCAATCCGGAACGGATGATTCCACATGGCGGCGAAATCGATCAGGCTGTAGCGGGTGGGGCGAGCCTCCAGTGCGTGCGGTCCTCGATGGCACGCTGCGCACCCCTTTGACCTAAACCGAAGTTCCATCCCGCAGCGGCGAGTATCTGACTGAGGGTGCGGGTGATGGCCCTGGAGGCAGGTTCCAGTTTCTGGCTACACGCCGAGCAGTTCGAAGGCCCGCGCCTGTAGCGGAGTC
>JBEKWU010000090.1:0-22029 GCA_049512775.1 Bryobacteraceae bacterium | reverse complement strand
CTCCCGTTGGTCGGCCCGAAAAACATACACCTCAGGTCGGTGTACACCTCCGCCCACGGTTACATTCTTAAATGACCCAACCAAGACCGGTTTCGGTTACATCGTTAAATGACTTGACAGGTTTCTCTCATTTTCCCTATCCCGAACCATTCCGGCGGCCCAGGAGGGGCCAACTCCGGCTCTTCCGGGTACAGAAGAACTTTGCCCGGTTTGCTTCCCTGCCGCAGCCTAAGGCGCCGCGTGAGATGGCTCTCGGCCAGCATCCCGGTCTCAGAAGTCTCGAAGCGGGAAGTCAGCGCCGCCCCACGATCCCAAGTCTTCTCGGAACCGATGAGCCGGAAGGCCGGATCTTGCGAGAGGTCATCAGCAACTACTCAAGAACGGAAATGCAGTCTCAGTACTCGCGCCAGGACAGCTCACAGGGATCGCGGTCGGCGGTTCCGGAGAGGTTGAGCTCGCGGATGCGGTCCCGGTCCAGTGCAATCACCATTTCGCCGCGCGGGCCTCTGGGGTCCTCGGAGCGCATATCGGCGGCGACCCGGCCGCCGTCCATCATCCTGGTAACGCGGCCGGACAGTTCGATGCGGCCCCAACCTTGGGTGTCGAATCCGGCGAAGACATGCCCGTCGCGATCGATGCGGACGGAGACTCCGGTGACTCGGCGCCAGCCTGAGCCCTCGCGCGAGTAGCGGCCATCCCCGCGTCCTGAGAAATCGACCGTCCGATCCCAGTCGCGGTGTCCGTCGCGGCGGTCGTCGGAACGGTCGCCACTGCCTCTGCGGTCGTCGATGCGGTCGCCGCCGCCGGTGAGGGCCCAGGTCAGGCGGAAATGATAGCGGCCTTCGCCGCCCTTGCTATCCCGGATTCTCACGATGGCGGAGAAATCGCTGCGGCGGGACGGTTCGGCCAGCAGGCGGATGTCGCCGCGGCTGTCCTTGACCTCGAACCCGAAGTTGCGCGGGTCGGTGGGGGGCAGCGGCGCGTTGCATTCGGAGCCGTCGTCGCGGGCATCGCGACCGCTGATGGTGCGGATGTACACCATGTCGCCCCGAACGCTGACCTCGACCTCCCCGTCGACCTGCAACCGGATGTCGCACTGGCCTTTGCCGATCGGGACGTCGTTGCGGGTCATCTGCCGGACCCTGAAACGGGTGTCCGCGATGGCGGGCAGCGCCAACAGCAAGCACAGCAGAGTGATCGGCAGACGCCGGACTGCGGTCTCGATAGTCATGCTTCCTCCACTCCTGTCCTGAAGTATAGCCGACCGGGACGGTGAGTAGGCTTCAGTTGCGCATGCCGGGGCCTTCGCTACGGCCGGCCAGGGGCTTGACGACCGGGCCGCCGCAAACACCGACGCCGGTCGAGGCCAGAGCGTTCAGGAAGCTCAGAAGCACGGCGTAGATGGTCTGCTCGGTGACCGGGTTTCTGCCGGGGAGGCGGAAGTTGGCCGGCAGCTCCTTGGCGAGTTGGACGCGAAGGGCGTTGGGCTGGACGCGGCCGGTGCGATCCTTGAAGTTGGCGACCGAGATGGGAGTCTGGAGGACGGCTCCGGTCTGGCCATCGACATAGAACTGGCAGCGGGAGAACCAGCCGAGGTTGGCGGGATCGGCGGCATCGAACAGCAGGAGGGGGCCGGGGCGGTTGGGGACCCTCAGCTCGAGCGCCAGGGCGCGCTTGCTCTCTTCCAGCTTGCACTCGAAGCCGGCCTGCCGGGCAATGCCGCTGAGGATCTCGGGTTCGAGCTCGAGTTGAATGAGTTTGTGCCGACCGGCGTGAACGACCTGCATGCCACCTATTGTAGCCGCTCCCTCACGGTCGCGGTTCGGAGGAGGCTCCGAGCGCGCGGGCGAAGGCGTCGTGGGTAGCGCGATCGTAGAGCACGAAGATGACCTCCCGGAGGCGGGTATCGTGGCGTTCGAGGTGGGCGCAGGCGGCGGCTAGGGCGATGGGGGCGGCCTGGTCAACCGGATAGCCGTAGACTCCGGTGGAGATGGCGGGGAAGGTGACGATGCCGAGGTCGCGTTGCTCGGCCATCTCGAGGCAGGAGCGGTGGCAGGAGGCGAGCAGCTCGGCCTCGTTGTGGCGGCCTCCGCGATAGACCGGCCCGACGGCGTGGAAGACGAAGCGCGCCGGGAGGTTGCCCGCGGCGGTGGCCACGGCACTGCCGGTGGGGCAGCCTCCGGTCCGGGCGCGGATTTGGTCGAGCTCGCGCATGATGGAGGGGCCGCCGGCGCGGTGAATGGCGCCGTCCACTCCGCCGCCGCCGGCCAGGCGCGAGTTGGCGGCGTTGACGATGGCGTCAGCGGGGATTCGCGTGATGTCGCCCATTACGAGCCGGATGCGTTTGGCGCCGGGAAAATGCCTTTCCATGCATAGTAAAATAGGCGTTCTTTCCCGTGAAAGCAACCGCCGGCAAGAGAACCGCGAGGGCGCCCGCACTGGCGCTGTTCGACATCGATGGCACACTGCTGTGCCGCAGCGGGCTGCACCACCGGGAGGCGTTGGTGGAGGCGATCCGGAAGACGACCGGCCTGGCCACGACCACCGACCGGATTCCGCTGTTCGGGACGCTGGACCCGGTGATCATCGCGGAGATGCTGCGGCGGGCCGGGGCGCCGGAAGCCGAGATCCGGGCCGCGATGCCCGAGGTGATGCGGCGGGCGCAGTCGATCTACGCGCGCACCTGCCCGAACCTGGAGCGGAAGACCTGCCCGGGGACGCGGCGGCTGCTGGGGCGGCTGAAGCGGCGAGGCATTGTAATGGGGTTGGTGACTGGGAACCTGACGCGGATCGGATGGAAGAAGATGGAGCGGGCCGGGCTGAAGGAGTATTTCCGGTTCGGGGCGTTCGGGGAGATGGCGGAGAACCGCGCGGAACTGGTGCGGCTGGCGAAGGAGGAAGCGCGGCGGCGGAACTGGATCGACAGCGGTACGCCGGCGAGCTTCGTCGGGGACGCGCCCAACGACATCCTGGCGGCGCAGGCGGCTGGAGCGCGGTCGATCGCGGTGGCGACGGGGGTGGTTCCGGTGGAGGAACTGCGGGCGTATTCCCCGGACTATCTGCTGGAGGATTTGCGGGCGTTGAAAGTGGAGATGCTGCTGTAATGGAACCGCAATCGATTCCGGTGAAGCGGGCGCAGGTGGAGTTCCACAGCTTCGCCTCGCTGGGCGAGCCGGAGCGCGTGCTGGCGATCTACGCCGAGGAGAACCGGCGGCGGGGCGGGCTGATCCGCAAGCACCTCGGGTTCATCGGGGGGCTGACGCCGTTCGTCGAGATCGGGGCCAACGCAGGGCACACCAGCTACCTGCTGGCGAACGAGTTCGGGGCGGAGGGGTTCGCGCTGGACCTTTCGGCGGATGCGCTGCGCTACGGCGTGGTGTTGCAGGAGCGCTGGGGGCTGGAGCGAGCGCCGGTGCGGGTAGCGGGGGACGCCGAGCGGCTGCCGTTCCGGGACGGCTCGATGCGATTCGCGATGGCGTGCCAGATGCTTTACCAATTCATGGATATCGAGCGGATTTTCGTGGAGGTGAAGCGCATCCTGGCGCCGGGCGGCGTGTTCCTGTTCACCGAGGAGCCGCTCAAGCGGCTGCTGTCGCTGCGGCTTTACCGGTGCCCGTATTGGGAATCGATGAAGCCGTGGGAACGGAAGCTGTTCGAGTGGGGGCTGCTGGGCTACCTGGTGCGGGACGTGATTGGGGCGCGGCAGGAGGAGAGCTTCGGGATCCGGCTGAACCACAAGATGGGGCTGAAGGACTGGCGCCGGCTGGCAGAGAAGCACTTCGTGGCGCAAGAGTACGAGATCTTCGTGCCGGAGCGCGGGTGGGGCGAGAGCGCCGTAAAACGGATGGCGGTGCGGCTGGACCGGTATCGATCGGTGTGGCGGGCGGCGCAACTGCTGGGCGGAACGGTGACGGCAGTGTGCCGGAAGGGAGGCTCGCCTTCCGAATGCCCACGCTTCGAGATGGATCGATTTGAAGCGGTGCTGCGATGCCCGGATTGCGGCGGCGACTTGGGGCGCGGGGCGGACGAGGCGCTGAGATGCGCGCGCTGCGGGTACTGGGCGGCCAAGGAAGAGGGGGTCTACAACCTGTTGCCCGCGGCGGAGCGGAAGCAACTGTATCCGGGCGAGCGCGAGGATACCCTGGACGTGTCGCGGGCCGGCCATGAGCGGCACTTGGGCGAGGGCTGGCACGAAGTGGAGGGGGTGTTCGGAAACAAGTACCGGTGGATCGGAGGGCGGGCGACGGCGCGGCTGAAGCGGGTGCAGGCGGGGCCGCTGCGGCTGCGGGTGCGCGGGAACGCGCCCGAGGCGGCCTTCGCGCACGGCGCGGTGAGGATCCGGGTGGCGGTGAATGGGGCGCCCACGGGCGAGATGGGCCTGCACCGCACGGGGCTGTTCGTCTTCGAGGCGGACGTGCCGGAGGCGGCCGAATACCTGGTGGAGATCCAGGCGCAGCCGGTGTGGCGCGCGCCGGGAGACGAGCGGGATTTGACGGTGACGCTGAGCATGATCCGGTTGGTCCTTAGAGAGGGAGCATGAAACGCATTGCGGTGTTGACCAGTGGGGGAGACGCCCCGGGGATGAACGCGGCGATCCGGGCGGTGGCGAGGACGGGCCTGGAGAAGGGATGGGAAGTGTTCGGGGCGGAGCACGGCTACGCCGGGCTGATCGCAGGCAACTTCATTCCGCTCGGTGCGCGCGACGTGGGCGGGATCATGCAGCGGGGCGGAACCATGCTGGGCAGCGCGCGGTGCCCCGAGTTCAAGACCGAAGAGGGGCGGGTGAAAGCGATCCGCGCGCTGAATCAGAAGGGGATCGAGGGGCTGGTGGTCATCGGGGGCAACGGGTCGCAGACCGGGGCGAACCTGCTGGCGGGGGCGGGTTACCCGGTGGTGGGCGTGGCCTCGACCATCGACAACGACCTGTACGGCTCGGAGATCACCATCGGAGTGGACACGGCGCTGAACATCGCGCTGGAGACCATCGACCGGCTGAAGGTGACGGCGTCGTCGCACCAGCGGGCCATGCTGGTGGAGGTGATGGGGCGGGACTGCGGGTACCTGGCGCTGATGGCGGGGATCGCGGGTGGGGCCGAGGCGGTGCTGATTCCGGAGTGCGAGACGAACCCGGAGGAAGTGGCGCGGGAGATCTGGCGGGCCTACGAGCGCGGCAAGCCGCACGCGATCGTAGTGGTGGCCGAGGGAGCGAAACCGAACGCGCAGGGCCTGGCGCAGTACGTCAAGGAGCAGCGGGCGCGGCTGGGGTTCGAACTGCGGGTGACGATCCTGGGTTACGTGCAGCGCGGGGGCACGCCGACCTACTTCGACCGGATGCTGGCCAGCCGGCTGGGAGCGGCGGCGGTGGAGCAACTGGCGGCGGGCCACCAGGGCGTGCTGGTGGGGATCCAGAAAAGCGAGGTGACAACGACGCCGCTGGCCGAGGTGGCGGCGGGCAAGAAGCCGCTCGATCCGCGGCTGCTGGAACTGGCGCGGGTGCTGGCGAAGTAGGGGGAGGGTAAACATGGAGGATTTCCCGGAATTCATGAAACACCCGGCGAACCGGATTGCGGCGAGCAGCCAGTCGAGTCCCGGAATCGAGGGTTACGTTTTCGATGGAGTGGATGGCAGTCAGATGGCGTTCTGGAACTGCCGCGAAGCCGTGGTGTCGGCGCCGCACGCGCATGAGTACGGCGAGTATTTCGTCGTGGTGCAGGGTTGCTACACCCTCATCGTGGATGGCCGGAGAATCCCGGTGAGAGCGGGGGAGGAGTACGTCATCCCGAAAGGGCTGTTGCACGGCGGGGAAGCGCGGGCCGGCACACGGACCATCCATGCCTTCGGCGGGAAGCGAGCCGAAAGGGCCACCTGATGGCGGTGGGTATCGAGGCCGGGCGTTCTTCTTACTTGTCCTTTTCCTTCTTCTCCTCCGGCTTGGCCGGAGGTTTGGCGGCGTGGCGCTCCTGACGGACCGGCGCGGCCTTCGGTTCGGAGCGGTGCTCCTGGCGCACTGGCGCGGCCTGTTGTTCGGAGCGGTGCTGCTGTTCGGTCCGCGGTTCCGACCGTTGCTCCTGCGGGCGGACGGTGGGGGTGCTGCGGGGCACGGGAGCAGGCAAAGTGCGGAGGTCCGGGGCGGGTTGCGGGCGGACCGCGGGTTCGACCCTTGGGGGCTGGTTCGGCGCGGGTTGCACGGGATAGGTCTGGATCTGAGCGGGTCGCGACCGGTCGACGGGTTCGACGCGACGGGGCTGGTCGGGCAGTTGGCGCGCGGGAGGCGTCACCGTGACCGTCGGCGTCTCGGACTGCCGGCGGAATCCGGAAGACGACGGCTGGCGGGGCGGCGGCGGGGTCCTTCCCACAACCCGCGTGTTCACCACCCGGTCGGGAGGCTGGGCCACGGGGCCACTGCCCCTGACGGGCGCGAGAGCCTGGCGGGTGGGAGCGACTCCGGGGCCGACGACGGCCGGCGCGCTGCGGATGCGCTCGAGATCGTTGCCCCGGAGCGGCATGCCAGCCTGTGCCACGGATCGCCCGCTGGCGAATGCGTCGTGCGGCATGGCGGTCACGGCATTCGGGGCGGTCATGTTGACAAACCTCCGGTTCACGACGCGATCGTGGACCACGGTGTTGTTGACATAGGTGGTGTTATAGACGTTGGTGATTTCGACCGTGTTGTGGATCCTGGTGTTCGACAGGTTCACGTTCTGGAAGTAGTTGTGGCTTACCCGATAGGCGGGCGTGAAAAGCTCGCCCGGCCCGAGGGGCACCCAGCCCACCGCCGGCCCGCCGCCGGCGGAGATCGAAACGCCCCAGTTGGAACCCCCGACAAAGGCCACCGACGCGGGGGAATAAACGGGCCGCACGCGAACCATCGGTGGGCCGCCCGAGACCACCACCAGTGGGCCGGGCGCCCAGCACCAGGCACCGGCGAAAAAGGCCCAACGGCCATAGTGGAAGGGCGCGAAGCCCCAGGGGGCGTCGTCGACCCAGGTCCAGCCCCAGGGGTCGATCCAGGTCCAGTGCCCATAGCGATAGGGCGCCCAGCCCGAGGCGACCGAGGGGAACCAGACGGGCCCGTACTCGGGCACGTCGCGCCAGGACCCGTAGCTGTCCAGGTCCTCATATCCAACCACCTCGGGAGGGAGATAGCGCGCCGAGGCGGAGCGCGCTTCGCGGGAATCGCGGTCTTCGCACCAGCGCTCAAAGCCGTCGTGCGCGGGGGCGCTTTGGAGGTCGTAGGCCGGCGATTCGACGCCGCTGAGCTGAGCGCTTTCCCCGGCGTGCAGCGTAAAGGCCTGCCCGCCATCGGTCACATCCGCTTGGCCGTCGCGAACGATCACCGTGGCGACGTGGCTGTCCCCGTCGACGCGGAAGAGGTACTCGCCGTCGCGCAGAATGTTGACCGCGGCGTTGGGGGTATCGACCTCGAACGACTCGTCCTGGTTGAGCCGCCTGGCGCGGACGAAGAGCTCGCCTTGGGAAAGCTTGATCTGGGTGACATGGTCATCGAGATTCAAGAATCCGAAACTCGAGCGCGCATCGAGCCGCAGCACCGCATTGTCCAGGTGCAGCTCGGCGCGGGCGCCATCTTCGGTCCAGAGATAGTCGCCGGTGGTGAACGGGCGGTTGACCACCGCGGGCGACCAGTCGTCGGTGCCCGCCGGTTCCATGGAAACTCTCCCGCCGATGTAGTTCAGGCGGGCGACCCGCGAGGGCGGGTCCTGCGCGCAAACCGCGCACGCGAACAGCGCGCACAGAGTTGCGAGAATGAGAACGCTCTTCACTGCTTGAAAGGTTGTTCGCGGCATGGGTTGTCTCCCCTGGCTCGATGGACGTGGTCCTGGATCGCGACGTTGCGCGAACCGCAGACCTAATTATAAGGTTGGGGACGCTGCCTCGCGGCGGGTTCACGGTTTCCGAAAACCGAAGGCTGGATTTCCCTGGTAGGATGAGCCATGCGGCGCATCGCGCCCGTCGGTGTGGTGCTGTGCCTTCAGGCATTCCTCCTCTTGTATCAACCGAATCTGCTGGCGGTGTGGGACGACGAGTTATCCACGTACGGAACGGTGGCGCGTCCGGTTGGTCAGATCATCAGGGGTCTCCAGTGGGACGTTCACCCGCCGCTGTACTTCGTTTTGTTGCACGGATGGGCGCAACTAAGGTTGCCTTGGCAGGGCATCGCGGCGCTCCGGGCTTTCTCGGCGCTTTGGGCGCTGGCGGCCACATTGCTGCTGGACCTGCTGTGGACCCGGAGATGGAGACCTTGGCGGCGGTGGCTGGCCCTGTCGCTGTTTGCGCTTTCGCCCTGCCTGCTGCTCTACGGCCGCATGGCGCGCTCCTATGCGATGCAGACGGCGCTCGCGCTTCTGGCCGCGAGCCTGCTGTGGCGGTGGCTGCGCCATTCGGATTCGCCGTGGCGGAGCAATCTAGGGGCCCTGGCGGCGATGACGGCATTGCTCTACACGCACTACATTCCCGGCATCGCCTTGCTGGTGGCGCTCTGTGCGGTGGGATGGCGGAGGCTGGGAGCCGCGCGGTTGGGGTGGTTCCTGGCGGCGGTCTCGGCGGGGTACCTTCCCTGGGTCCCGACACTGATCCGTGCGTTGCGGACGTGGGGCGGAGGCTCCGGGTTCACCTCCCAGTACGCGCTTACGGGGAATGCGTTCACCGAACAGTTCCTAAAAATCGGCTTTGGGCTGGTCTCCTTCACAATCGGCGAGACGTTCGCGGCGGTTTGCCTGGGGCTGGTCCCGGTGGCGCTGGCGCTGGCGTGGCGCGGCGCCCGGTTGAACCGGCGGTTAGGGGTGTTCATCGGGCTGGCAGCCGGAGTGGGCTACTTGGGCGTGGCCCGGTGGGAGAGTTACCCGTTCGTGCCCGGGCGGCTGCTGTGGTTGCTGCCGTTTGTGAGCCTGGCCATCGCAGCGGGGATCTGGCGGTTGCGGGGGCTCTGGCGGCAGACGGCGGCGGCCGCTTTGATGCTGTCGTACCTGTGGTCGGCGGCGCTGTACTTCCGGCGGGAGGACTTCCTGAACCCGGGCTACTCGGCGCCGCTGCGGGAGATCGCCGAGCGGCTCAATCGCGAAGCGGGGCCCGGCGACGTCATTCTCATGGACGCCTACAACACGGACCACGCGCTGCGTTACTATCTGTCCGGTCGCACGCCGGTGCTGATTCTGAACGCCGGCGCGGTGAAGGCGGCGCGTGCCCGGCTGGCGGGCGGGGGGAGCGTGTGGATGGTCCGCAACACGCACGACATCTCTCCCGGCCACATCAGCTCGAGGATCGAGGCGGAGGCCTGCGCCGGGCGGGTGTGCCAGAAGACCTTCTTGCACCCCTGCACGGCGCTGCAAGTCCTCGCCATGCGCCTGCTGGGCGGAGCGGCGCTCCCGCCGTACTTCTACCAACTGACCGTGTGCCGGGCGCGTGGGGGCTGAACTGGCCGGACCAGTTGAGGGATTCGGGGACGTTCTCGCGGTTCTCGCGAAGCCAGGCGGCGGGCACAATTCAAGTGACAATCTCATAAACCAGGATACTTCTTGTCGACCTCGGCTTGACAAACTTGCGTCGCAGAACCGCCGAAGCCGGCAGGCCGGCCGATTCAATCCGGGCTTGGGACTCGCGGGTGACGGGAGGGTCTTCCACGACCACGAACAAGCGTCCTCCTCGCGATTTCCGGCTTCCCCGAAGCAACTCCAAGTCCCCCGGTCCCCAATACTTGACGTCAATATTGTCGATCTTCGACAGCAACAGCCGAAGCCCCAGGAAACTGCAAGTACCATACTCCAGATCCAAGACCGTCAGTACCTCATGCGATCCGCGAGCCTCGGCCTTCAAGAAATCGGCCGCCTCCTCAACGCCGTAGCCCGAAGCCCACTCGCGTATATACTGTTCAACCTCTATGTCGGGAAGCGGAGCCTCCCAAGGACGTGTCCACAGATAGAAATCGACCCTTAATGCAGGGATACACAGCAGAAGTGAAGCAACGCAGGTCAGCAGGGCTTTGTGCCCGCTGCATCCGGCCAATACCGGCACTCCCGCCGCGGCGTCCACGGAATACCACACCGCATAACCGGCAAGAATACAGGCGGGTACGCCGACAAACAGAATATAGCGAGGAAACCATATCTGCGACGCTGCACAGAAGAAGCCCAAGGTGGCGCCGATCACGCATCCGAGGGCAAGGATAGGCGTCCGCTTCCTTGCGAGGGCCGTACACACTCCAGCCAACACCAGAATGAAGACCGGAGCCGTCAAGTACTGCCAAAGCCAGCCCGTGGCCTCGAGAGTGTTATGAACGATCCTGCCAATTCCGGTACTCCGCCCCGTTATTTTTCCCAGTACAGTCGTGCTGCTCAGGTAGTACACGACAGGACCGATGAATCCCGCCAGTGCCATACAGTAGGAAAGCAGCAGCTTGCGACGTATTCGCGGTTCTCGAAGCGATCCGAGCAGCAGGGTCACAGCCAGAGGCGTGAGCAACACCACCACGCTCGTCATCTTGCTGAGGACTGCGAGTACCATGCTGCCAGACAGCGCGACGGCATTCCGCATGTTAGGGCACTGCACGAGCCTGTAACTGAACAACAGCGTACAGGCTCCCAGCGCGGACGCCGTCCCGTCCTGAAGACCTATCCGGTCATAGAACAGGGTAAAGGGAGAGCATATGTAGAAGAGCGTCCCAGCAAGCGCCGCCTCACGAGATATCAGGAGTATAGCTATGGAGTAAATGCTCCACACCGATATGGCGCCGCTTATCACGGATACTATGCGCCCGGCAAAGACTGGGTCAGTAAAGACTCGAAGGGTCAGTGCGCTGAGCCAGATGGGCAGCCCTCTCCCATCAGCAAGAGCTAAACGAGCGCCACCGTGGAAGAGAGTCATGGCCCATCGGAGATGGATGGCTTCGTCCACGAAAATGGGGAGAGAGGTGAGGGCGCACAGCCGAGTGACCAGGTACAACGACAGTAGGAATAGGAGGGGGTAAACGCCGGTTGAGCCGTGCGAAACAGGAGGGAAGTGGGAAGGCGGCGAGATAGAGGGTGCACGGGATCTCGTGGCTTCACGAAGCATGATTGAGCATACAGCGGCCCGCCGGCGTCGGGCCGAAAGACGGAGGCCGCGTGGGGGCGGAACTGGGCGGAGCAGTTGAAGAACTCGACGACTTGGTCGCGGTTGCGAAGATTGGCGCGACGCCGGGCGGTCGCCAGGCATCTGTTAAGCAGACCACTTATGCCGGAACAGGAAGCCGTCCAGACGCGAGAGGAATCCGTCTACCAGCCCAGCCCGGAATTCGTGCGGGGGGCGAACGTGCAGGGGATGGAGGCCTACCGGGCGCTGTATGCGCGCGCCGAGAAGCAGCCCGAGGAGTTTTGGGGGGAACTGGCCCAGCGGGAGCTGTTCTGGTTCGAGAAGTGGTCCCACGTCTTCGAGTGGAACCCGCCCTTCGCCAAGTGGTTCGTAGGCGCCAAGACCAACGCCTCCTACAACTGCCTGGACCGCCACCTGGCCACGCCGCGCCGCGACAAAATCGCCATCCTGTGGGAAGGCGAGCCGGGCGACCAGCGCGCGATCTCCTACTTCGAGCTGCACCGCCTGGTCTCGCGGTTCGCGAACGTGCTCAAGGCGCGGGGCTGGCGCGCGGGCGACCGCGCCATCGTCTACATGCCCATGATTCCGGAATTGCCGGTGGCGATGCTGGCCTGCGCGCGGCTGGGGATCACGCACAGCGTGGTGTTCGGCGGCTTCTCGGCGGAAGCGCTCAAGGCGCGCATCCAGGACCTCGAGGCGGGCCTGGTGATCACCTCCGACGGCGGCTGGCGCCGCGGACGCGAGGTGCGGCTCAAGGACACGGTGGATGAAGCCCTCGCTGCGTGCCCGCAGGTGCGCGACGTCATCGTCTGCCGCCGCACCGGCGGAACGGTCTCGATGCAAGAGGGCCGCGACCTCTGGTGGCACGAGCTCGACGAAGGCGTGAGCGACATCTGCCCGGCCGAGCCGCTCGACGCCGAGCATCCGCTCTTCGTGCTCTACACCTCGGGAACCACCGGGAAACCCAAGGGCATCCTGCACTCGACCGGCGGCTACCTGGCGCAATGCGTGGCCACCATGAAATGGGTCTTCGACCTCCACGAGGACGACATCTTCTGGTGCACGGCGGACATCGGGTGGGTCACCGGGCACAGTTACATCGTCTACGGCCCGCTGGCGGCGGGGGCGACCTCGGTGATGTACGAAGGCGCGCCGGACTATCCGCAATTCGACCGCTTCTGGCGCATCGTCGAGAAGCACGGCGTCAGCATCTTCTACACCTCGCCGACGGCCATCCGGGCGCTGATCCGGCAGGGCGATCAGTGGCCTAACGCGCACGACCTCTCCAGCCTGCGCCTGCTGGGATCGGTGGGCGAGCCGATCAATCCGGCGGCTTGGGAGTGGTATCACCGGGTGATCGGGAAGGGGCGCTGCCCGATTGTCGATACCTGGTGGCAGACGGAGACGGGCGCCATCATGATCGCGCCGCTGCCGGGGGCGACCCCGCTCAAGCCGGGCTCGGCCTGCTTCCCGCTGCCGGGCGTGCTGGCGGAGGTGGTCGACATGTACGGCAAGCCGGTCGAAGCGGGCAAAGAGGGATTCCTGATCGTGAGCCGGCCCTGGCCTTCGATGCTGCGCACGATCTGGCGCGATCCGGACCGCTACCAGAGCCAGTACTGGAGCCGCTTGCCGGGAGTCTACTTCACGGGCGACGCGGCGCGCCGCGACGCCGAGGGCTACATCACGGTGCTGGGGCGCGTGGACGACGTCATGAACGTCAGCGGGCACCGGCTGAGCACCATGGAGATCGAGTCGGCGCTGGTGCGGCACCCGGCGGTGGCCGAGGCCGCGGTGGTGGGACGGCCGGACGAGATCACGGGCCAGGCGGTGTGCGCCTTCGTGACGCTGAAGATGGGCAACACCGACCACCAGAAGCTGGGGCAAGAGCTGAGCCAGTGGGTGGCGCACGAGATCGGCGGCTTCGCCCGCCCGGCCGAGATCCGTTTCACCGAGGCGCTGCCCAAAACGCGCAGCGGCAAGATCATGCGGCGCCTGCTGCGAGAGATCGTGACCACGCACTCGGTGACCGGCGACGTGACCACGCTGGAAGACATGGCGGTGGTCAGCCGGCTGGCGAGCGAGGATTAGGGAAGCAGAATCCGCCCCTCCAAGTACGGCACCGCGTGGCCGGAGATGAAGACGCGACCGCCCTCGAGCTTGCACCAAAGCTCCCCGCCGCGGGCGGAGACTTGCAGCGCATGGAGGCTGGTCTTGCCGAGGCGGCCGGCCCAATAGGGGACCAGCGTGCAGTGGGCGGAGCCGGTGACCGGGTCCTCGTCGACACCGTGGGCGGGGGCGAAGAAGCGCGAAACGAAATCGGCGCTGTCTCCAGGGGCGGTCACGATGACGGCGAACCGATCCAGGGCGGCCAGGGCGCGCATGTCGGGGTCCAGCGAGCGCACGTCGTCTTCCGAGTCGTAGACCGCCAGGTAGTCGCGCGCGGCGCCCAGTTCCCGAGGCGGCTTGCCGAGCGCCGCGGAGAGCGCGGGCGACGGGTCGCAGGGCTGCGGCGGGCGCGCGGGGAAGTCCATCGTCAGCAGGTCGCCGTTCCGGCGCACGCACAATTCGCCGCTGCGGGTCAGGAAGCGGATGAGTCCGGCCGACGGGTCGAGGTACTCGAAGATGACGAAGGCCGAGGCCAGCGTGGCGTGGCCGCACAGGTCGACTTCGCAGGCCGGGGTGAACCAGCGCAGATCGTAGACCTCGCCGTTGCGGACGAAAAACGCGGTTTCCGAGAGGTTGTTTTCGAGGGCGATCGACTGCATCAGGCGATCGTCGAGCCAGGTCTCGAGCGGGCAGACGGCAGCGGGATTCCCCGCGAACAACCGGCTGGTGAAGGCATCGACCTGGTAGAGCGGGATGGCCACAATCCTAACAGTGTAGCGTGCCCGGAGCAGCCGGGGCCTCACGCGCTGAGCGCGCGGCGGCCCTCCCACGGCGAATCGGCGCGCGCCCGCTCCCAATTGTTCTTCCAGTGGCGCCAGGCCAGGCTGACCACGCGGAATACCTCGGTGAGGTCGAACGGCTTCATGAGGAGATCGTAGGCCCCGAGGTTGAGCACTTCGGCCCACAGCGCCTCGTCGGCCAGGCGGGAAGTGACAATCAGCGCCGGGGGATCCTGGAGCGACCCGAGTTCGCGCAGCACTTCCTGCCATCCGCAATCGGGCAGACGCTCCTCGCAGAGCACCACCGGTGCATACTGCCGGCGCAGCCAGAGCTGCGCCTCGCGGCGCGAACGGACGCCGTGGACTCTCCAGTTGGAATGAGAGAACACGTTGCGCAAGAAGAGGTGGTCCGCTTCAATAGGGCTGATGGAAAGGACCGTGACGAAGTTCTCGGACGACCGTTCGGGCAGCGGGTGATTCGATGTTGTCCCAGATGACATGAGTCACACACTCCTTCTTTTAGAGTAGCCTGTTTTCGGGTCTTTCTAAAGGAGGCAATTTCGGGGCCAGTCGTAAATTCCTCGGCGCTCGAGGCGCCGTGTGGAAAGGGAGCGCAGCGGCAGTGTAGATTCTATACGGGAGGGCAGAAATTCCGTTGTCGTACTCGGCGCTGGTCCGGAACCCGCACCTGCTGACAATTGCATCGCACTTCTGGCCGAGCGGCTTGGATGAGCGACGGTTCCCAGTGGAGCGGGCGCGGTATCGGGCCGGGCCCGGCGTCGAGGTGCTGGTGGAGACACAGCGGCCGGCGGGAGCGCCGGCGGGGCAACTCGTGATGGTCCATGGGCTGGAGGGATCCAGCCGGTCGGGGTACATGAAGAGCATGGCGCGCGCCGCGCTGGAGGCGGGGCTGGTGGCGCACCGGTTCAACCTGAGGAGCTGCGGGGGAATGGAGCGCTTCGTTCCGACCGGCTACCATTCGGGCATGACCTGCGACCTGCTCGCATTCCTGCGCCAGCTTGGGGGAGCCGGGCGCGGGCCGTTCTACCTGGTCGGGTTCTCGCTGGGCGGCAACGTGGTGCTGAAGCTGGCGGGCGAGTTGGGCGAAGAGGCGCGGGGGTGGATCGATGGGGTCTGCGGGATCTCGACTCCGCTCGACCTGGCGGCCTGCGCGCGGCGCCTGGAAGAGCCGCAGAACCGCATCTACGCGCGGCGTTTCGTACGCAGGCTGAAGCGCCGCGTGGGCCGCATCCAACCTGGCATCGGGGGGCTGAGCCGGGTGAAGACAGTGTGGGAATTCGACGACCTGATCACCGCGCCCGCCTTCGGGTTTCGCGACGCCGCGGAATACTACGCCACCCAGTCCTGCCTCCGGTATCTCGAGGCCATCCGGGTGCCCGCGCTGCTCATCCAGGCCCAAGACGATCCGGTGATCCCTTTCGAGCTCTTCGAGCGGCCGGAACTGTCTCGAAACCCGGTCCTGGAGCTGCTGGTGGTCGAACACGGCGGCCACCTGGGATTCCTGTCGCGCCGGCGGCCCCGGTTCTGGCCGGGGAAGGCCGTGGTCGAGTGGATCCAGGGAGGCCTGCGCCGGCCTACTTGCTGACTCGCACTATGACGGTCTTGTCGGCGTCGATGCGGATCTTCTCCTCGTGGCCGGCGCCGCCGGAGACGGGCACGATCTTCACCGTGTAGTCGCCGGGGTTGAGCTTCAAGCCCTGGGTGGGGTTGTTGAACTCACCGGCGTGTCCCATGAACTTGTCGTTGACGTACACTGCGTCGAATTTCTCCGCGGAAATCGTGCGGAGGAGGCCGAACGGCGGCTTGGCCGGCGGGAGCGGCTTCATGGTCTCGGAGAGCTTGGTGGTCTTTCCGGCCTGGATCGTGACCTTGGTCACCAGGTCCTCGTAACGCGGTTCCGCAAGGCGGACTTCATGCTCGCCTGCCGGGAGCGTGTACGTGCGGGCGATGCGGAAATTGGCGGCGGGGCCGAGGTACTTTCCATCGACGAACACGCCGGCCCGGCCCGGATTGACTTTGGTCTTGAGTTGGCCCTGCCCCGCTTGTCCGGACAGGGGGATGGATGCCAGGGACAGGATTCCCAGACAGCAAACGGCCTTCCAGAGTGTAGTTCTGCGTTCCATACACCCACTATATGCTCGTGAGGTCCCTGGGGATGCAGGATTATTTCAGTCCGGCGGCGCCCGATCCAGGACCTCGCGGACCTTGGCGGCGAGGGCGGCGGGGGAAAAAGGCTTGCCGATGGAGTTCTGCTGGTAGGCGGGGGCGTCCCGATCGGCCGGCGTGCGGTCCGCGTAGCCGGACATGTAGAGCGTCCGGAGGCCGGGCCGGATGGCGGCCAGGCGAGCGGCAAGCTCAGACCCGCTGATGCCGGGCATGACCAGGTCGGTCAACACCAGGTGAATAGGCGTGGACCCCTGCTGCGCGAGGGCCAGCGCCTGCTCTCCATCGGCGGCTTTCAAGACTTCGTACCCGAGGTCGGCCAGCAGGCTGCCAACCAGCTTTCGGACGTCGGGCTGGTCCTCGACCAGCAGGATGGTCTCGGTTCCCCGATGGGTGGAAAGCTCCGCCTGATCGGGGCTCTCCAACGGCGCCGGCGGCTCGGGGAGGGCCGGGAGGTAGATCCGGAAGGTCGTGCCCTGGCCGGGCTCGGTTTGGACGAAAATGCGCCCCCCGCTCTGCTCGACGATCCCGTACACGGTGGACAGGCCGAGGCCGGTGCCCTTGCCGGGCTCCTTGGTGGTGAAGAAGGGCTCGAACGCGCGATCCTTCACCTCGGGGGTCATGCCCAGGCCGGTATCGCTGACCGAGAGCAGCGCATAAGCGCCGGGCGGCAGGCCAGGGTCAGGCGGCGCTACGCCCTTGCCGACCGTGACGTTCCCGGATTCAATGCGAAGCTTGCCGCCGGACGGCAAGGCGTCGCGGGCATTGACGGCGAGGTTCATGACGACCTGGTGCATCTGTCCGGAGTCGGCGCGCACGCGGACCGGGGAGGGGTCCAGACGTACAATGAGCTCGACGTCCTCGCCGATGAGACGGCGCAGCATCTTCCCGGCATCCGTGACCACGGTGTTCAAGTGGAGCAACTCCGGCTTGAGGATCTGCCGGCGGCTGAAGGCGAGCAACTGCTGGGTCAGGACGGCGGCCCGCCGGCCGGCATTGGAGATCTCGGTGAGGCCCGCGTGGATGGGGTCCAGCGGATCGACTTTCTGCGAGAGGAAGTCGCTGTAGCCGTTGATGACGGTGAGCAGGTTGTTGAAGTCGTGGGCGATGCCGCCGGCCAGCCGGCCGACGCTCTCGAGTTTCTGCGCCTGGCGGTAGCGTTCCTCCAGGGCACGCTGCTCGGTGACGTCCCGGCCGAGACTGGCGGTTCCGATGACCTGTCCCTCGGGGGAGCGCAGCAGCGTGTTGTCCCAGGCGATCAGGCGGGAGGCGCCGGTGCGGGTGAGGATCGGGTTCTCATAGTGCTCCGGGAAATCCGCGACGGCGATTCCCCGGGCGAACATGCTCTTGACTTCGCCACGGACGTTCTCGGGCAGGAACAGATCGAACCAGCTCCGGCCCATGACCTCGGCGGCGGACCAGCCGGTGAGCCGGAGCAGGGAGTCGTTGCAGAAGGTGATGCTGCCCTCCGTATCGAGCATCACGGCGACGAGCCGCACGGTCTCGAGCAACTCGCGGAAGCGGCGTTCGGACTCGCGCCGCCCGCCCTCGGCCTGGCTGTGCTCGAGCTCGGCGGAGGCGCGGGCGGCGAAGATCTCAAGCAACGAGCGGGCCAGTTCGGTGTCGGTGAGGGGGCGCCGGAACAGGACGGCGATGTGGCCCAGGGGCCGTCTCCTGGCATCGAACAGCGGGGTGCCGGCGTAGGCGTCCATCCCCATCCCCAGGAGCAAGGCGTCCTGAGGGAAGAGCTCCCGCAATCCGCTGGGATAAACGCACAGCGCGCGGTCGGCGACGTGGTCGCACGGGGTGTCGGCCAGGTCGTACTCGAAATTGGGCGCCCGGGAGCCGTTGGTAAAGACCGCGAGCGTGCGGGCGCGGCCGGCATTGCCGGGGAGCAGTTCGGCGGCGAACGCGCAGTCGGCCCGGAGCGCCCGCGCAAGGTGCTCGACCAGGGAGTGAAAGAACTCGGCGCCGGTAGCGGCGGCGACGCCGTTCGCGATTTGCAGGATGAGTTCCTGGGCGCGCTTGCGCTCGGTAATGTCGATGAACGTGCTCTCGACGAAGGCTTCCGCGTCGGTTCCCTGGATGATGCGGCCACTGAGGAGGACGGTGATGCGGCTTCCATCCTTGCGCTTCAACAGGACCTCCGTGTTGGGGATCTCGCCCTCGTCCCTCAACCGACGCGCGAGGGGGTCGAGTTCTCGCGGATCGGCGAGGAAATCGGGCAGCGAGGCGTCGAGCAGCTCGGCCAGCGAGCCGCAGCCCAGCAGGTGGAGGGCAGCGGGATTGGCCATGAGGACGCGGCCTCGCAGGTCCGATTGGAGGACTGCCACGGACACGGTCTCGAACAGGCGGCGGAACCTGGCTTCCGAGGCGCGCAGCGCGTCTTCGGCCTGCCTACGGGCAGCGATATCCCGGACGAAGCCGAACACGTACTCTTCCCCTTCGAAGCGCACGTAGCTGGCCGAGACCTCCACCGCGGAGATGCCGCCACCCTTGACACGCTGGAGGGTTTCCCAGGTGAGCGCGCCCTGCCGCTTTACCTCCTCCCAATGGGAGGGCCAAAGCTCCGATGTGAGGACAGTGTCGACGTCGCAGACCCGCATGGAGAGGAGCTCCTCGCGCGAGTAGCCCAGGAGACGGCTGGCAGCCTCGTTGACGTAGACGAAACGGCCGGCGGGCTCCACCCAGAAGACACCATCGGAGGCGCACTCGAGGGAAAACCGGGTGAGAGCCAGGGCGTGCTCGGCTTCGCGCAAGCGTTCCCGCAGTGCCCGGGCTTCCTGGGCCGGATCCGCGCTGGGGTGAGATCCACCCATATCACCCCCCCCACGCAGTCTGTGCGAGACCATTGTAGAGGAAAGTGGTGCGGAAAAGAAGGGTGGGACGGAACAAAGTCCGGCCGGGAACCGTCTTCATTTCGATGAGGTCAACGGCATCCATCGGGGAAGCGATGTCGGTAGCGGCGGGGTCTCTGCGCGGGAGCAAGCTGCGCAGTTTCTTGACGCTGCTTGGGATCATCCTGGCGACCACCACGCTGATCGCGGTGATGGCGATCATCCACGGGATGGATGTCTACATCGCCCAGCAGGTGTCCGACATGGGCGGAGACGGGTTCCGGGTCCTGCGCCTGGCCATGATCGGGGAGTTCGACGCCAAGAAGTACCTGGAGATGCAGCGGCGGAATCCCAAGCTGAAGAAGCAGGAGTTCGAGTTTGTGCGCAGCCACATGACCCTGTCGCGGGACATCGGCATCGAGGGGAGGCGCAGCGCCACGGTGTTCCGCGGCAAGGAGAAAGTGGACGGGGTGGCGGTGCGGGGCGTGACGCCGAACATGGCGGCGATCACCAACACCCAGGTGGACAGTGGCCGGTTCTTCAGCGACGGGGACAACCAGCGGCGGCAGCCCGTGACCTTCATCGGGGCGGACATCAAGGACAAGTTCTTCGAGGGCGTGGACCCGGTGGGCAAGACGCTGATGATCCAGGGGATGCCCTTCGATGTGATCGGGGTGGCCAAGACGCAAGGGAGCGTCTTTGGGCAGAGCCGGGACAACTTCGTCATGATCCCGGTGGAGAGCTTTTTCAAGATGTTCGGTTCGCAGACCGACATCGGGTATTTTGCGGTGGCCTTGGACCGCGAGCACCTCTACCAGGCGCAGGACGAGATGCGGATGCTGCTGCGCAGCTACCGGCACCTGGGGCCGAAACAGGAGGACACCTTCTCCATCGTGGGCTCGGAATCGCTGACCCAGGCCTGGGACCAGTTGACCGGGGCGATCGCGGCGACGGCGGTGGCGGTGGTCTCGGTGTTCATGGTGGTGGGCGGCGTGGTGATCATGAATATCATGCTGGCGGTGGTGACCGAGCGCACGCACGAGATCGGAATCCGGAAGTCGGTGGGGGCGCGGAAGCGGGACATCCTGAACCAGTTCCTGGTGGAGTCCTCGATGCTGGCGGCCAGCGGCGGGGTGATCGGGGTGCTGATCGCCTGGGGGTTGGCGGTGTTGGTGCGCACGGTGACACCCGTGCCCATGGCGGTGCCGACGTCGGCGGTGTTCATTGCGGTGATTCTGTCGGCCAGCGTGGGCCTGTTCTTCGGGATCTACCCGGCGCGGCGGGCGGCGCTGCTGGATCCGATTGACGCATTGAGGGTGGAGAAATGAGCCGTTCGGAGATGTTCTCGGCGGCGGGGATGGCGCTGGCCACCATCCGCGAGCATAAGCTGCGCAGCTTCCTGACGGTGCTGGGGGTGATCATCGGAACGGCCACCGTCATCGCGGTGGGCTCGATCATCACCGGGCTGGATTCCGCGATTACCAACATCTTCCGGAGCTTCGGCCCGACCACCCTGATCGTCTTCAAGTTCCAGATCGGGTTCCGCAACGTCTCGCGGGAAGAGATGATGCGCAAGCCGCTGACGGTGGAGAACGCGCGGGCGATCGCGGAGCGCTGCCCGTCGGTGCAGGGCGTGAGCCCCTACCTGTTCCCGGATTTCCGGCAGATCCACAACGGCAAGTACAAGGGCAACGAGATCTACGACCTGGACATGGGGGGCACCGAGGAAGCCTACGCCGCCGGCGGCACGGTCATGAGGTCCGGACGGTTTCTGAGTATCGCCGACAACCAGCACCACCTGCCGGTGGTTGTGATCGGCGAGGACCTCGCCAAGAGCTGGTTCCCGAACGTCGACCCGGTGGGGAAGTGGGTCGAGATCGATGGGCACCAGCTCGAGGTGATTGGGGCCATGGAGCGGCCGGCGGCGTCGTTCCCGGGCGAGGAAGACCGGCGGGTTCTGCTGCCGTACAACACCATGCGCAAGATGTTCCCCAGCGCCAAGGAGAACATGCTGGTGGTCATCGCCTACCCGGGCAAGGTGGCGGCCGCCATGGACGAGGTCTATGGCGTGCTGCGGCAGGAGCGCCGGCTGAAACCGAGCGATCCCGACAACTTCGCCATCACCACCGCCGAGCAGATGGTGGAGGACTTCCGGAAGATGATGGCGGTGACCGCGATCGTGATGGTGGTGCTGAGCTCGATCGGGCTGCTGGTGGGCGGCGTGGGCGTGATGAACATCATGCTGGTGTCGGTGACCGAGCGGACCAAGGAGATCGGGGTGCGCAAGGCGGTGGGCGCCAAGCGCGGGGACATCGTCACGCAGTTCCTGACCGAGGCGGTGGTGCTGACCGGACTGGGCGGAATGCTCGGCATGTTCCTGGGATGGCTGCTGTCGCTGGGCGCGCGAATGGTCTTTCCCTCCATCCCCACTACGGTTCCCCTGTGGGCCGCCATCATGGGCGTGACCGTGTCGGTGGGCGTGGGCCTGTTCTTCGGAATCTGGCCGGCGGCCAAGGCCGCGCGCCTGGACCCGGTGGAGGCGCTGAGGTACGAGTAGGGGGAAGCCTGCCTCCGGTCCAAGTCAACCGAAGAACGTGGAGCTGGCGCGCCGATTGCACATGCCAAGGGCGAATGTCGACCGGCTGTTCGACCTGAAGCACTTCAGCCGAACGGAGCAGATCGAAGAGGTTTTCGCGGCGCTTGGGAAGCAGGTGGAGATTCAGGTGCGGGGCGTAGCCTGACGCCGACGGGACACCAGTCGCAGAAGATGCCGAGGAAGTAGCGGTCGCGGGGGGAGAGCGGGCGGGCGAGCACGAAGAAGCCGGCGATGATGACGAGGTTGAGGGCGATGGTGATGGCCGGAATGGGCGGGCGGAGGTGCAGAACGAGCGAGAGCGCGGCGGTGTAGAGGAAGTAGACGATGAGGGGCCATTCCGAGCGGCGGAGGAGGGGCATGGGGATCTTCCGGGGCTACGGGGCGGCGCGGTTTCTGCGGGGCATGGCGGAAGATTCCTTATAGCATGTGGGGCGCGGGGTGG
>JBEKWU010000089.1:0-22174 GCA_049512775.1 Bryobacteraceae bacterium | reverse complement strand
TCCTCCTATATTTCGGAGCGGCAAGCTCTCTTTCACCTTGGATTCGAACCTAATAGGTCGCACCCCTTGACGGCCATGCCACTGGCTGACCGCGGCTCCCGAGAGCGCAGAAAACACCAACAAGGCGATAAGGGGTTCCGGAACCCTTTGCGCAACGCGGTTGCCCCCGCTGTCGGGGACAACGATCTGACTCCAGGGTAAGGGAGGATTGGGGCGGCGGGGAGGGGAGAGTGGGGGGAAGTGATTGAGGGGAGGGGAGAAAAAGAGTTGGGGAAGGTTGTGAATGAAAAAGGTTGCATCGGGTGGCGGCCCGCCCGCTCGTCGTTGGCCCCCCGCGCGCCCCGCCGCCCAGCCGAGGCAACCTTTTGCAGAAACGCTCGATAAGAACGATTATCTGGCGTTTCCATGCCCTCAACCCCAGCTTCCTGCCCGGCGCTTGATGCGTCTCCCGTGCGCGCGAGCCATCGCGGTCGTGATCGGGAGCCCACAGCTTTTTGAGCTTGATTGCCGCACGCCACGCCAGGTGCAGCTTGCCAATGCGCTCTGCAGGTTCAGAGAACTCGCCACGAACGTACGTGCTGACGCAGCGCGATAGGACCCTACCTCCGCCCCGCCACGCTCCTAGCTGTGGATCGGCCAAGGAGTGCCTGCCGAAGCGGACTGTGTTAGCGATAGTCAATAACTCCCATATCGCGACGGACCAGGAAGAACGGCAACCACGGTTCCAACCCCGGCTTCGAACCGCGCCTACGTTGGAGCAGGGCCCGACGACCGAGGTCGATGGCACAAGTCGGGCGGATCAGACCGGAAAGACGTCGGACCAGGTTTTGATCGTGGGATTCGCAAATTTCGCTTGTTTCTTTTGTTTCGAATATGCTATGCTGTTGTCGAGGCAATATGACTTCCGCTCCAGTCTCGATCCTGGAAACCCAGACGGCGCAGGTCCGCGATCTCCGCCGCTTGATTCAACGCGGCGAGGCCAGGCTGGTCGGACCGGACGGGCGTGAAATCGCGATTCCAGAGCCGGTCCACGAGCTTTTGTTGATGATTTTGAAGGACTTGCAGGCTGGCAAGGCGATTTCAGTCGTGCCGGAGCATCAACAGCTCACGACGCAGCGGGCCGCGAACATTCTCGGTGTCTCCCGCCCCTTTCTGGTGAAGCTCGTGGAAAACGGCGATGTCCCCTTCCACATGGTTGGCTCTCATCGCCGGATCTACCTTCGGGACCTCCTGGACTACAAACGCCGGCGCGATGCCGCCCGGCACGGGGCCATCAATGAGATGGCGCGGTCGGAGATGGAGGCGGGCACCTACGATACTGTTGTCCTTCCCGAGGGGGCCGAAGACGAGTGACAGCGGACTTTCTTGCGGTGCTTGACGCGTGCGTCCTGATCCCGGCGCCGCTTCGAGACACGCTTCTGAGGCTTGCTGAACACCCCCGCCTTTACGTTCCGCGCTGGTCTGACGAGATCATCGCTGAAACCATTCGCAATCTCGAACGGCGGATTGGGCTGAACACCGAAAGGACCGCGTCCCTCGTTGGGCAACTGCGAGAGCACTTCGGGGATTCCTGGGTCACGGGATACGAGCCTCTGATTGGGCTGATGGCGAACGACCCCAACGACCGCCACGTCCTCGCCGCGGCGGTGAAGTGCGGCGCTCCAGTCATCGTCACGTACAACAAGCGGCATTTTCCAGCCGCTGCTACCGAACCTTGGGGCATTGAGGTTCAGGGCCCAAGCATGTTTCTAAAACACCAATACGATCTCAATCCGTCTGTCGTGGTCGACAAGCTTCACGCGCAAGCACGAAACCTCGGCAGGACGCTGCCGGAGCAGCTCGCCGTATTGAAAAAGGCGGTGCCCGCATTCGTGGACGCCGTCTGTCAGGACTTGGGTGCCGACCCGGCACCTTGAACGTCGACTCAGGGCCCACCACGGCCCCGCCCGCGAAGGCATGCGCGTTCACGCTCAGCCAGAGTACCACGCTACTGCAATGCTGAGCCATGGACTCAGCGAGACCGAATGATCGAGAGGCTGTGGACCCCTGTCAATCCCAAGGCAGACTTTCAAGGAACCGTGAACTCGTACAGGAAATTCCATGGCGAGGTCGCACGGTCGAACTCCCTCTCGACTTCTTCGATAGCTTGACGGCCTAGCCGGTTCCAAATAGTCTTGCTTGGGTTTTGGCCATGTCGAACCCGATCGATGTCAAATCCATTCGCGGGGTTGAAGCTTACCAGGTCAGAAACAAAATAGCGATCATGGAAGTGGGCCCACACCAAAACCCGAACTTGAAGGCCGACCGCTGCGAGGCGCGTGGCCCACGCAGTGTGAAAGTTTGCCTCCAAGAGCGGTCGGCCAGCACCCATATAGTCAACCCGCGCCGCTCCTTGTCCAGAGTAGGCCACTCGGTGGATTTCAATCCGCGGCGGAAGCGAGACTCGCCGAGCCGCCTCCAGCAGATCAATGAACTCGGCGTAAGTGGTCGAGGGAGTTGTTCTGCTGGGATCGAGGTGTGCGTCAACAAAGACGAGCCGGTTCGCGTGGCGAAGAGCCAGGTTGAGAGTCCTCAAATATGCCGCCGTCTCCCGACTCGGCCGCACGTTCGGGCTCCGCGACGAGAACCAAGGACAGATTGACAGCCCATCCGTTGACGATACTAGACCGCTGTGTTTGAACCTGGCTGCCACATCCGGTGTGGCCAACACTCGGTGCAAGGGTTCGGCCCCGTGACTCGCTATCGCCTCCGCGCACCAGCCAAAGTGATTTGTGGGAGGAGTCGGCAACTGCGGCGTGAACCGCCGGAACCTCCTCCTCTTCGCGAGCACCTGTATCAGATTCTTCGCCGCGTTACTACTGCGAGCGGCTTCCAGAACTGCGGTTTCCCACTCTTGGTCTCGGAGCGAACGGACCAGAACCTCGTACAGGAGAGGCTCGCGGAGTCTCTCTAGAATCTGCTTCTGAACGTCAGCGGATGTGAAAAACCCTGCGTCGAACACGTCAGGCGTGACTGCGACCTCTCCAAGGATCACTGCGGAAATACCTCCCGCAGGCCTTCCTCGAAGAATCCCCCCGGCCATGATTTCAACAATTCGCCGCGCTCATTCAAGGGCATCTCACGCACGGTGCTGCCGGCGGGTCCCCGCTCAACGAAGAGAATAGACACGTCGCTCGGATTCACCGGAGGCACGCCGGGTTTCAGCTTCCCCTCGAAGGTCTCCCTCATCCGCCGCATGATTCGGAGGATCAAGTGCTCGCTGTGCGTCTCCAACAGAAGTGTGTTGTGGCCCTTCAGGGCGGACTCGATGAACACGTCGCCAAGTTCGGCCTGCAACGCCGGATGGAGGTGAATCTCCGGCTGCTCCATGGCCAGGATCATATCCTTCGATGCGAAGCAGTAGACCAGAACGGGCAGGACCTGACTGATGCCGAACCCGACATCACGGTGGCTGACAAAAGTCTTCGCCTGGAGGTCAAAGAGCATGAGATCCCGGACTCGGTCGGCATCAGAGATCCGAAGCCAATCTTCGATGTGTCCGGCGTGTTCGTCTGGATCAAACAAACTGATCTCCCCCTCCGGGTCATGGTAGACATGGTTGTCCAGCGATGCGCTGAAGATCTCCTTGGCGTTCTGCTCGGCGTTCTCGTGGACGATCTTCAGCGCCTCCGACAACGGCTGCCTCAATTCATCCGCCGCGAGGTACTCCCGGACGACAACTTCGTAGCGGCTCTGGAGGCCGTCTTGGGATCGGAGCCAGGCGTTCACATGGTTGCGGACCTCCTCATTCCGGAGGAGCGTCTCCCAAGCTTTGCCGCCCCCGGCAACCCAATTGGGGTCCTGTGGCTCAGCGTGGCCGAGGTGGCGCGGTGGGACGAAGCGGACCGGGCCGAGGTATTGCACGCGCGCCAGTTCTGTCGCAACAGCTTTGGCGATGCCGCCTTGAAGTTCGGCCAGAAGCCGCGGCAGGTAGAGTTCGATGGCGTTGGCCAGGTCTTCTTCTCGGCTGCCGCGGCTGACCGGCTTCAGACGCGACAACAGCTTAGTGGCCAGCGTCGCCCCACCTGCCAAGCCTATTAGCGGCAGCGCGGCCGGCCCCAGAATCCCGGGCTCGCCGCTGGCAACGACACCGGCGACAGCGGGAGAGAATGCCGAGCGCTCGCCCTTGATCTTTGGCACCAGTTCATCGATCACCTTGGTGACCGTCTCCCAGTCCGCGCCGGTGACGGTCTCGGTCGTTGTAGTGCCCACGATGGTCTGTGTCAGCAGTTCGCGCAGCACGGGATGGTCCCGGTCCAGCTTGTCCAATTGCAGGCTGCCATCCGGCCGCCCGCTCATCCGCAGCAGGCTCTTGCCGTCGACCCCCAAGTCGTAAGCGACGATTTCCGGAACCGCTTCCGGTTGAGGCCGGCCCAAGTCGTCCAGGGCCAAGCCTAGGTCGGTGGTCACTTTCGCGCGCGCGGCGCCGCGCAGCAGTTCCGCCAGCCGCCCGGTGAACCGCGTCGCGTCCAGTTCGAGGCTCCACTGGACCCTGCGGCTCAAGTCCCGCCGGTACACGTACTGCCGGAATCCTCCCAAGTCCACTGACTTACCACCGACCTTGGTTTCGTAGGCATCGTAGTTGCCGGTCAGATTGGCTTCGCAGGCCAGCAGGAGGCCGTGGAGGAGGGTCGATTTGCCGGCGCTGTTGGCGCCGAAGATGAGCGTCAGGGGCTTGATCGGGATCTCCTGCGTTTCGCCGAACGCTTTGAAGTTCCCGAGGTGGAGGGAGTTCAACATGTGATGCCTTTGGACTCTATGCCGGCTGCATCCGGCTTCCGCCCAGGAGCCGGGTCTGGTGTTCCGTCTCGGCCAGCAATTCCTTAATGTGGGCCGCGCGCCACTTCGCGGTGAGGGTACCGTCGAATGCCTGATTCATGAGCGCATCAAACAGTTCGGTCAACTTCGCTTCAGACACTTCCCCGCAGTTGCGGATCTCCTGAGTGACCACGATTCGCCTGCTAAAATCGCGCTGGGCCTCACTGGGAGGAACAGGAATCGGAAGGTTCCGCAGGATCTCCAAATTGATGTTCTTCTGGGCCATTTGCGGTGCGAGTTCTTCCAGCCTTCGCTCAACGAAGGTCAGCCAGGTCTGCACGTATTCAGTGGTGACGGCCTTGCCCGGGATGAATCCAACCACACTGTCGGGGAAGCATGCGTCGAAGGTCAGGATGCCCGTCTTCGCGATGTTGGCAGCAATTGTGACGCACAAAGTTCCCGCCGGCCAGAGACGACTCTGAGCGAGCCCCGCATCTGAGTACGTCTGGGTGTGGCGGCGGACCACGCCGCCCGAGTTGGCGACATCACCAGTCTGGACGAAAGGGTAGGGGCCACCGTAGAGCTGTGGGGCGTTCCTCGGGCGATGCTGGGATCGCCCACGATCAAGGACGCCAACCTCGGGATCGCCGAACTGCCGAACCGCCCAGCCGTGTGGGTTAGTAAGCGGATCCCCGAACATCTTGAGAAACAGTGCACGGGGAATTCGGTCGGCCAGAGCATCGGCCTCGGCGCGTTTCCGCCGGAGCGCATCCGCCTGACCTAGGATCTCCGCGATTCGGCGCTGTTCGCTGGGTGGGGGCAGTGGAATCGATTTCTCCCAGAACTGACTCATGATCACACGCGGCATCTTGGCCCCTGCTACGCACGACTGTGCGAAGCCAAGAAACCCAGGAGAACGCAGGTAATGGACGAGGAAGTCCGAAAGGAGGACGCCCGGGATGGGCCGGAGAGGCACAAGTTCTGTGGTGGCGATTCCGGGTTCTCTCGGGAGCACGACCTTGTTCAAGTACGGGCGCAGCTTGGAATACAGCACGTTTCCGCTGTCGAACGTGAAGGTCGAGTTGCCTGCGTCCGCCGCGACCGCCATTCGTTTGTTGATGATCCGGCCAGTGTGGCTCTCAATTTGGTCGAGCGTGAGGTGCCATACTGCGTCCTCAGGCGCGAATTGCACTTCGCTCGCGACAGGAGGAGCAACTTCGTGAAGCGGAAGATGGCGCCAGATCATCCTTCCACCTCCAAGTCGGCCAGTAGGGCCGACAATTGACTGGCGATCTCGTTCTCAACGGCGAGGAGATCCCGGAGAAGCGCCTTGGGGGCCTCCTCGCTCACTGTCTCGGCGACACGCGGTTTGTAGCGCCCTGCGGCCAGACTGTAGTCGGATTCTTGAAGGATATCGTGGGTCACCCACCAGCAAATGGGTTCGGCGGTACCGCTGGTCAGAAGGCTGCAGCCTTGGAAACCGGGCGGATTGCTATAGCCGCTGGTCTTGTAAGCCAGCCACTGGCGCACAAGGTCCGGGATGTCGCTCTTTCCCGGCGTCTCCGGCCGTACTCCGCCCGCAACCTTGTCTGGATCGTACCCGTCATTCCGGAGCTCGTAGAACCAGACCTTATCGGATTTCTGCTTGCGCGTGCCCTCTCGTGGCTTGCGGAAAACCAAGATGCCGGTCTTCACACCGGCATACGGTTTGAATACACCCGCTGGCAGAGATACGACGGCCAGTAACTCGAAGTCCTCTACCAGTTTCTTCCGCAGATCAATGTGGGCCTTGGTTGAGCCAAACAGCAGGCCCTCCGGAACAACGACGGCGCAGCGTCCGCCGGGAGCGAGTGCCTCCATGATCACGCTCAGGAAGAGCAGTTCGCTCTTCTTGGAGTTGGTCGGCAGATCGGTCCGGATGGACTCCTTCGGCAGTACGCCGGCGAATGGCGGATTCGACAGGATCACCTTGTACTTGCGGTTGAGGTCGTCCTCGGTCAGACCGCCTAACTCGGAAAGAGTATTCGCGCGCTTCACGTGGGCCTCGCGCACTCCGTGAAGGACGAGGTTCATCATGGAGATGCGGATCAACTGGCGGCTCACGTCGATGCCATAGATCGACTTCTCGAGCGTCTCCCAATCCGGAATCTTCTCGCCCGTGCCTTTGCGGTAGGTCTGGAGATTCGGGATGGAAGCCTTGGCTTGCTCAATCGTTTGGCCCCGATCGTCCAGCCACTCCTCCCCGTAGATGGGAATCTCCGCTGGCTTCTCCGAATACTTCGCCAGGATGTGCTCCACCGCGTCGATGAGGAACCCAGCAGTGCCGCAGGCCGGATCATAAATGGTGTCGCCGAAATCGGGATCGACGATTTGCACCATCATGGTGCGGATCTGGCGCGGCGTCCTGAACTGGCCATTCAGGGCAGACTGGCCCAGGTGGGTGAGGAAGTACTCAAAGATGTCGCCTTTGATGTCGGTGCCGAGCCTCCTGAACTCGATGCTGTCAATCTCGTCCACAACCTCCTTGAGGACGTTGGGGTCCTTGATCTCAAGCACGGCGTCCTTGAAGTAGTCGGCGATCTGCGGAGCCTCCCTCACCAGCGAGGACATGTAGGGGAAGACATCGTCACCAACAAAGTCAACAAGATCGCGGCCGCTCTTGAAGCGCCACTTCGACCAACGGAACCGCTGCGCCTGGCTGGGGAACAGGCGCCGCCGGTTGCCATTGCCGTCAAGAAGGCGTGATTCCAGTTCTCGGTTCATCTCCTCCTCGTCGAGCATCTTCAGGTAGATTAGGTATGAGAGTTGCTCGATGTAGGTGACCGGATTGGTGACGCCACCAGCCCAAAGGATGTCGGTGATGCGTCCGAGCTTTCTGCGAAGTTCCTGATTCAAATCCGCTCCAATTTCGTTATGCCGTTCTCCCAGTGAAAACCGAGTCGTTCATGTCTTCGATGATTTCCCGGAGGCCCTTCTCGCCGAACAATTCAACCCCCAGTCCAGCCGCGTCCAAAATCGACAGCGGCGGTTGGAACAGATCGTTGACGGCGAGGTTGCCCTTCACAATGCCGCGATTCTTCAGCAGCGAGAGAAACTGCGCCTGTTGTGGGGTCAGGTTCTTCGTGACCATCCACGCGTGAAAACCGTCGGTCAGTTGCTCTTCGCGGCTCTTTAGCTTGAATGTGCCGAGCGCCGCACGAATGAAGTCGATCAGATTGCCGGACGGCTGCCGATACGCCTTGCGGAGATTGTCCTCGTTGAAGTACATCTCCGGCTGGTTCAGCCGGGCTTCGAGATCGATCTCCTCATTCTCGGTGAGAGGCTGATCGTTCCGGACCTTCCGGATCACGGGATCGTCATCGGCGGCATTGCGGATCGCCTGCTCCCAGTTGCTGACATACTGCTTGTTGTCGAAGCGCTCGCCCTCGGGCCCCACTTCCACGTAGGAGATGGCCTGCAGCCATTCATCCTCGCGGCCAAGCTCAATCATCTCCCGCGCTTCGGCAGGCGGCCTTGCAGCGCCGCCAGCGCCAATACCGCCGGCGCCGGTTCCGGTGAAGACGTCCGTGTCGCTGTCGTTGAAGTACTCGTGGTTCTTGAAGAAGTCGTAAATGAGGAACTTCTTCTTGCCGATGTGCGGCGCGGTGCGGGTACCGCGACCCCGGATCTGCTGGTACAGGATCGGACTGCGGACGCGGCGGCAGAGCACCAGGTGCAGGATTTCGCGGCAGTCGAAGCCAGTGGTCAGCATGTCCACGCTCACTGCGACCATGGGATAGTCTTCCCGCTTGAACCTCCGGATCACTTCATCCGCGTTTGGCACGTCGGAAGTGACAACCTCGGCGTAGCGGCCCTTTAGCTCTGGATGAAGCTCATTCAGGTACTGGGCAATCCGCGTGGCGTGGTGCTTGGTGATGGCAAAGACGATGGCCTTGCCTGGTCCGAGCTTCTGCTTCGAGGCGAGTTGGCGATAGTTCTCCCAGGCGAGCCTGTCGAACTCCCGGATCATCATCTCGTTGGTGCTGCGGTTGGTCCACTTGTGTTCGAATTCCGACGGCTCCAACTGCTCGGCGTCGTATTCCACGCCCTCGTCCAGGAACCGTGTAATGCCAGAGGCGAAGCCGTACGGGACAAGGAACTCGTCCCGGAATGCGTCCTGGATGCGGAAAGTGAAATCGGGCTGGTTGTCCTTGCACTGGTAGAAGCGATACGTGTTGCGCTCGATGTAGGCTGCCGGGGTCGCGGTCAGCCCGATGTGGAAGGCATCGAAGTGCGTCAGCGAGGTCTGCCAGGCACCGTAGATTGACCGGTGGCACTCGTCGGCGACCACGACATCGAAGTAGCCGCTGGTAAACTCCGGGTACCTGCCAATCATCGTCTGGAGCAGGCAGACGGTGATCTGCTTTTCCTGGCGTTCGACGCCGGGACGCAGCCAGTAGCTGCCGTACTGGTCGAGGATGTCCTGAAGAGCATCTAGTGCCTGCTTGGCAAGCTGGTCGCGGTCGACAAGGAAGAGGATGCGTTCCGCCCGCCCGGCCTGGAGAAGGCGTTTCAGGTAAAGGCAGACCAGATCCGTCTTGCCGGTGCCGGTCGGCAGCTCGATCAGGAACCTGCGCTTCCCGAGTTCGACGGCGTGATCCAGCGCCTTCATGCACTCCTGTTGGTACGGCCTCACGAGGCGGGGTTCGCTACTGCGGGTGTAGACCTCGGGGATTGGTACTGTCGCCAGGGGTTTGCGCTGTTCGCGCAGTTCGACAACGCGCTCGAGATCGCGACGTGAGTAGAAGGAGTTGACGACACGGGCGTCGTCGTTGGTGTAGTCCCAGAAGTAGATCAGTTCGCCATTGGTCAGAAAGATGAAAGGCGCCTGGAGTTCGCGGGCGTACGGCAGAGCCTGCTGTTTGGCGCGATAGGGCTCGAAGGCGTGCTTCTTCGCCTCGATTACCGCGAGGGAGCGGCCCTGGCGGGACTGTAGAACGTAGTCCGCGCGGCCCTCGCCGGCACCCACCTCCGTGCGCACCTGGGCCTTGTCGGACGGATCCCAGCCAGCCTGCCGAAGCAGGTCGTCGATGATGATCCGAGCGTCGGTCTCCTTCGTTATGTCCAGCACAGAACTATTAGTATCCTCCTTCCGCGCAGACATGCGCACGCTTCGCCGTGGAGGCCCGGCGGCCCCTATCGGTCGGCGGTGTACCAATCGGCGAGGCTCTTGCCCTGAAAGAACACGTCACACACCAGGCGGCCGTGATCGAGCTTGTACGCCTTACCGAGTGTGACGGTCTTATTCAGCAGCAGGCGTGCCAGCCAGTCCTTCGCCGCCTGGCCGCCGAACTCGTACATCTCGGGCGCGTCGTAGCCCGTGGGGCGCACACGGTTACCCTGGTTGCCGTTCCACTGCCAGCCGGGACTGACATCGAACGTGTCGCCGTCTACTACGTGAACCACATTGAACTCTGCCATGACCTCCTGAGTGCACATCGCCTGCCAAACCATAGATCGGCCGCAACCTGTTCTAAACGATCCACTTGTGAGGACCAATGGTATTCCGATGGCGGCGGGAATTTCAACCCGGGTTGAAATCTCTTCAACCACGGTTGGAGTTGCCCTTCAGTTTTAGCAGGTACTTGTGGACCGCCTGGGGGGTGACGCCGAGCAAGCGGGCGGCTTCGCTCTGGTTTCCGCTGGACACCTCCATCGCTCTCAGCATGAGCTGCTTGCGAGCGCTGGACAGGAACTCTTCCATCGAGAATCCCTCCATGGGTTGGGGCAGCGCGCTGAGCGGGTCGTCGGCTGCAATCGGTTCTGAGATGATCAGGTCCTCCGCATCAATGACGTCTTTCCGAGCGAGGCGCGCCGACCGCTCGATCACATTCTGGAGGTCGCGCACATTGCCGGGCCATGGTTGCCCCTGGAGGCGGGCGAGAGCAGCCTGCGAAAGTCGCCTGGGTTTCTTCAGCGAGGTGTTGATGCGGTCGAGGACGTGAAGGGCGATCTTCGGGATATCGCTTCGGCGCTCCCGCAATGGAGGCAGGTGGATCTCGCCGACGTTGAGGCGGTAGTAAAGATCCTCGCGGAAGTTCTTCTGCCGAATTGCTTTCGCAAGGTTCTGGTTGGTGGCGGCTACCACCCGGACATCGACTTTGCGCGCCTTCTTCGCGCCGATCGGCTCAACCATTCCATCCTGCAGCACGCGCAGTAGCTTCGCCTGCGCCGCGAGAGGCAACTCGCCAAGTTCGTCGAGGAATAATGTGCCGCCGTCGGCCAGTTCAAACTTGCCGGCCTGGTCCGCCAGCGCACCCGTGAAGCTTCCCTTCTTGTGTCCGAACAGGACGCTCTCGGCCAGCTCCTTCGGAATGGACGCGCAGTTCAGCGGGACAAAAACTTCCGCCGGACGCCCGCTCAGGTGGTGGACAAACCGGGCCAGAAGCTCCTTGCCTGTTCCCGTGGCGCCCTGAATCAGGATTGGGGCAGTTGAGGAGGCCAGTGCGGCGGCCACTTCCAGGGCCGCCATCATCTTGGGATGATCCGCGACAAGCCCGAGGGCTGCCAGCGTAGTCGTCACATCAACTGCGGGGCCCTCCCCCAGATCGATCTTGCCAACCCGGGATCGGACCACCGGGAAATCGGCGCCGGTGAGATCCACCTCGGAAACCATCGGCTGGTCCTTCGTAACAAATCGGGGGGGCCGGATGTGCAGCAGCTTCGCTGGCACCTCGCCAGAGGACGCCAACAGGACCCAGCACGCGTGCATCTGCGGAGTGCCGGAGGCAACGGCAACGTAGTATCGCGCGCCATGGTACTCATCACAAATGCGCCGCATCTCCGTCCGCAACGCCTTGAGAATAGCGGCGTAGTCGGTCGGGTCGAAGAGTGGCAGGGGCACGACTTCGATAGGTACCCGCGAGCCGAGTGCCGCGACAGTGCCAGCCGTGTTCTTTTCCGTGTTGGGGGTTGAGAGGAGAATGATCCGGTCGAACGCCCGCTGGCTCACAAGAGAGAGAATCGGCCCGGGCTGATCCTCCTCGCCCACCAGTCCCCTCGAGTATGGGTCGTGGAACCCGGTGAACGTGAGCAGGATGTCCATCTCCGATTCAGCATAAACCCGCGCAGGCAACGCGCGCCACGTGCCCGGCGGAGCGAAGCCCTCAATCCACGAATCGGCCTGTCCCGTTGCGTTCACCCTATCGGGAGCGAGGCGGAGCGACTGGCCCTCGCATTTTGGGAAATCGAAATCGACGGGATTCTCTCTTGACGACTGACACCGCCCGGTAATGTCGATGCGCTCGGCGAGCTTGTCCTTCGTTTTGGGTAGGGCCACATCTGGTCCTGCTGCGCCGTGACGGGCGCGTTCACGATCGGGGCTCCAAATGCAAGATAACGGGAGCAAACTGGCGATTCCGCGATCACGTGATCGCGGGCCTATTGAAGCTTCCGGTTCACGCGGACCGCGCCTGCGCCGATCCAATTGCGCGCCTCGGTGCGCGAACCGAAGCCCGCCTTCGACAGCACGCGCTCTTGGGTCTTGGGCGGCCGCCTGTGGAGAGAGTCCGTGGCAGGCGAAACCGCCTGCCCCACTCTGGAATCACAGCTTCCCGTAGAATTCCCGCAGCCGCTCGCGATAACGGGGGCCGGCCGCCTCCACCAGGTCGTTGTGGTCCGCGCCGGGCACCACCCAGAACGCCTTCGGCTCCCGGGCCGCGTCGAACAGCGCCCGGCCCAGATCGAGCGGCACAATCGAATCCCGGTCGCCATGAAGGAACAGCAAGGGCGCGCGCACGCGCTGGATCTTCGACGCCGAATCGTAGCTCGAAACCAGCAGCGGGCCGATCACCGGCAGCACCCTGGCCGCCACCGCGCGGGCGGAGCTGAAGGGCGCCTCGAGCACCACGCCGGCGCAGGGACGCCTTGCGGCCAGGTCCACCGCCACCGCCGTGCCCAGCGACTCCCCGTGCGCCACGATCGGCCGGCCTAGCGGGCGCAGGTACTCGTAGCCCGCCTCCGCGTCGGCGTACAAGCCCCGCTCGGTCGGACGGCCCTCGCTCTTGCCGTACCCGCGGTAGTCGAGCATGAGCAGCGCCGAGCCCGCGGCGGTGATCTCCTGGATGTGCCGCACCCGGTGCGTGATGTTGCCGGCGTTGCCGTGCAGAAACAAGGTCGCAATCCGCGCGCCGGGCGGCTCGATCCACCAGGCATGCAGCCGCACGCCGTCGCTCGTGCGCAGCCACACGTCGGCCGCCGAGACCTGGGCTTGCAGGTGCCACCAGCCGCTGGGATATCGCGAGGGGTAATAGATCGCTCGGTTTGCGGCAAAGTAGAGCGCGCCATACCCGCAAGCGCCCACCAGCGGATAGCCTACGAACCATGGGATGCGCGGCATCGGCGTTCGTGCAGAGCTAAGGCGGAGTCACTTCGTACCGCTCGGTCTTGGCCCAGCGCATCTCCCGGCGCGCGATGAAATCGTCCCAGACCGCCACCGCGACCAAGGGAATCCATAGCTGGCAGTAGGTGAAATACATCACGAACGTCAGCAGGATGTTCAGCGGTGTGTCCTCGCCCGGCTCGCAGGAGAGCGCGATGATCAGTTGCAGCACAAACGTGGCATAGGCGAACACCCAGACCATGCTGTAGGGACCGGGCACGGGGATGCGGACCAGCCCGCACACGCTCAGCACAAACAGCACGTCGGAGATCACCACCGCCAGGAAAAACAGGTAATAGAGCGAAAGGGAATAGAGCAGTTCCCAGCCGATGCGGCGCGGTCGCGTGCGCAGCAGGCTGCGGGCGTACTTCCGGACCAGGTAGTTGGAACCCCGCACCCACCGGCGGCGCTGGCGGAACCACACCTTCAGCCCCTCCGGCTCCTGCTCCCAGGTCACCGAGGCGGGCACGAACTGGATCTGGTAGCCGGCCTGGTAGATCCGCACGCTTAGTTCGGCGTCCTCGGTGAGCGCCTGCACGTCCCAGCCGCCCAACTGCTCGACCAGCGAGCGCCGGATCACGTAGTTGGTGCCGGGCAGGGTGGTGAGGCGCATCAGCATCCAGCGGCCGGCCTGAAGGATCCACTGGAAGCCGATCCCCTCGATGTTGAGAAAGCGCGTGAGCAGCGCGCGGCGGCGGTTCCAGGCGCGGTACATCCCGATGGCCGCGCCCAGTCTGGGGTCCCGGACGAGCTGCTCGGCCAGCGGCCGCAGCGCGCCCGGCTCGGGAATGTTGTCCGCGTCGTAGATCGCCAGCACCGGGTGGCTGGCGTGCCGCAGCGCGAAGTTCAGCGCGCCCGACTTCCCGCGCGCCGCCAGCGCCGGCGGGACCTCGACCAACCGCACCTGCGGGTCCCTGAATCCCCGCACGATCTCCGCGGTCTTGTCCGTACTGCCGTCGTTGACGATCAGAATGTCCAGTTTGCCGGCCGGATAATCCAGCGCCAGCAGCCCCCGGAGGGTCGGTCCGATGACCCGCTCCTCGTTGTGGCAGGGCACGATCACGGTAACCGCCGGCAGGTCGGAATCGGGTACCGGCGGGGCGCGCCGCTTGCCCAGCCGGGTTTGCCGGTAGTAGCGGTGGCCCAGGAAGAACAGCAGGCACTGATAGGCCAGCATGAACCAGATCAGCGTGACGGAGGCGACGAACAGGCCGTCAATCAGGACACTGGAATACATTCGACCAGTTAGTAGGATAGCAGAGTGGGTGGGGCCGGCCCGGCGACGAGCTACGAGCTGCGAGCTGCGAGCTGCTTCACCAACCGCCGCAGCCGGACCTCGAAGTAGATCAGCGCCATCAGCACGGTGGCGATGCCGCCGAACGCCGTGATGGCCGAGGCGGAGGCCCAACCCCACAGATTGACCGCTACCCCGGCCGTGGTATTGGTCACCACCGCCACCCGGTGCTCGCCGCCTGGAAGGATCAGGGCCCAACTTGCGCCGCCGCTCTCGACCGGTCCGTCGCTGCGGCGGCCATCCACCTGGATCTCCCGTGGCCACTGGTTCAGCACCACCACGGCCCGGCCGGGGCTGCTGTACCAGAAGACCAGCCCGGTTGGCATCACCCGCGCATCCAGCAGGTCCCCGCTGATGCTCAGCAGGCGCGTCGGCATGGTCCCCGGATCCAGGAAGTGGTGCCACGGCCGGTCGATCGAAAGCCCGTGCCGGCCTGTGGGAACCAGCACCCCGTCGCTCGACACCGCCGGCCACAGCTTCCCGTCCAGGTAGTAGTCGCGGTCCTCCGACGGCGTGAGCATCACCGGAACCGGGCTGTCGATCGTCCAGGAGCGCTTGCCCGCGTCCACCAGCGCCGCCCGCGTCAGTACCACGCGCAGGAACTGCCAGTCCTGCGCCGGGACCGTGTTCTCGGAATAAATCGCTACCCGGCCGGCGCCAGAGGCCGAGGCGGCCGAAACCACCGTCCGCGCCAGTTCCGTGCCGGTCGCGGTGGCCGAAGGCAGGGTGGTTTTCTTGGTGTCCCGCGGCATCACATTGATGTCGAACATGAGCCGCCGCGGGTCTTTCACCAGCTTGCGGTAGGTCTGCGCGAAGCTCAGGTAGCGATCCGGAGACTTCATCCAGAACTCAGCGGGATCTTCGACTTGCAGCGTGAAGTTGAAGTCCTTCATTAAAGCCACGATGCGCTTTGAATCCACCCCCAGCGCCGGTTGCACGTACTTGCTGTGCAGGCTGTCCATCATGGTGACGATCACTTCCCAGCTCCGCTGGCGGCGCATCGGCTCCAGCTCGCCCAGCACCTTCCGGTGCCACTCCGTCACCAGGTTTTCCCGGTACTTCAGGAATCTTTGCAGCGCGCCCGGATTGGTCTTGAGGTAGTAGGGCGAATCGGCGGCGAAAAGCTGGATCGGGTCGAAGCCCGACTTCTTCCGGAAATCCGCGCGCACCTCGTTGCTCATGGGGATGAAGCGGTCCGGGCGCAGCCAGTCCTTGAAGTCGGCATCGAAATTGAGCTCGGTGAGGTTCACTCCGTCCCAGGCGTAATCCGACAGCACCTTCTTCATCCAGTCCATGGCCGCGCCGTAGCAGGCGGGATTCTGGAGATTCATGGTGTAGCGCCAGCCCACGCGCCCGTCGGCGCCCGAGGCCGTCTTCTCGCGCCACTCCGGATGCTGGTCCCACATCTTGGGCGTGGTGGCGGGCAGGATGAACCAGGCATACACCGAGACGCCATTGCGATGGCAGGCCCGCACGAATTCCCCGTAGTTGAACGAGTATTGCGGGAAGAAGGTCCAGGCGGCGGCGTAAACCGTGCGGATGCCGGACTGCCGCCACTGCGCCGCCAGACGGTTCAGGTCGGCTCCCGGCCGATCTCCTGGATCGAAGTACGCCTCCAGCCGCGGGCTCCGCAGCGAGGTGCTCATTCCGAAGGTCTCGCTCAAATACTTGGGGAAATACGGGTAGTGGCTCGTTCCCTCGTTGGTGTGGGCATCCAGCGGGGCGGCCAGGTACAGATAGCGGCCTGCCCTGTAATCGTCCGAGAACGCCAGCACCTGGTTGCTCTCGGTGTCCAGCATCAGCTCCCGGATGGTCTCCGGCGGTGTGAACAGCTCGACGCGCTCCTCCGGGTGCCAGATCAGGTACATCTCCGGGTAGAGCTCGTCGGAAACGTTGCTGACCGTGAGCTGGCGGTCCGACCAGGTGAAGCCGAGCTTGGTCAGCCAGTCCTGGCGGCCATCGAAGACCACCGGGCCGCCTGTGCCCAGGTAGCGCAGCACTTCGCTCTGCTGCTGCTCGGTGAGCCGGGCGCCGGCCGCCTGGGGAACGATCAGGATGGTGTCGCTCTCGGCGGGCGCGCGCGTGAACTCGGCGGCCTTCACCAGCTTGGCCTGGTAGCCGAACGTCTCGAGCACGGTGCGATAGCTTTGCTGGTTCCGGGCCACCGCCAGGGTGGGCTTGTCGATGGCCAGCACCCAGGCTTTCCTTCCCGAAACGAATTCATGCGCTTCCGGCGTGCGTTCGCTGGCCCACAACTGGCTCCACCACTGGCGCGCGCGCTCGCCCCAGGTCGGTTCATGGTGTTCGGTGGGGCGCTCCCTCACGCAGTCCGCGGCAGCGAAGCCGCCTTGTGGAACATTGACGGCCACCTCGACCGGGCCGGTCAGGCGCTGGGCGGAGAGCTCGGTCTTGACCTCCCTGCCGCTGGAATCGAACTGCCGCACTCGCCAGTACTCGTTCTGCGGCGTCAGGTTGGCCTTGCCCGCCGCCGTGCGCACCGCGTAGCGGCCTTGGTAATTCACCTGCCCCGCAAACTCGCGGATCGAAACGAACTGGTATCCCAGCGCCGAAATGCCACGCACCACCTGGTCCAGCAGATTCGCGTTCAGAAAGGGATGGAAGTAGAACGAGGCCACCCCGTCTCGAACCACCCGCAGGTTCCGCGTCCGCTCCAGCAGCACCTTGGGATCGGGCTTCTCTTCCGGCAGGTAGCCCAGGTCCTCGGGCACCACCTGGCGCCCCCAGTGGTCCACCACTGGGTAGGGGAAGTATTGCTGCGAGTTCAGGCTGGGGGTGGAGATGGTGCGGTCGTAGAACAGCGTGAAAACCCGCATCATCGCCAGGTAGTCGGTCCTGGAGGCGGCGTAATGCGGCGTCTCGAACGCCACCGGGTAGATGCCAGTCTTGAAACACTCCGACAAGCCGAGCTGGAGCCTCTTCATCACGAACTCGGTGGAGTCCCCGGCCACCGCGCGGTCTCCGGTGTCGTCCCAGAATTCGTAGTCGTCGCCGCTTTGCCCGCGGTACTGGTGCGTCACGCCGTGCAGGATCGGGGTGCCGCCCCGCGCGATCATGTAGCGCACCGAGTCGGCGAAACTGCGCCGCTCCGAGAGCCGCACGTCCAGTTCTTTCGAGGGGTTGCGGAAAACCGGAATCAGCGCGATTTGGAAGGGGATGTGCCGCTCGTTGAGCAGATCGGCGACGCGGCGCAGGTCCACGGGGTCGTCGTCGATGCTGACGTCCTCGATGCGCACCAGGGCGCGCTGCGACGGCTCGTGCTGGATCTCCAGAATGTCGTGCAGCAGGTCGCAAAACGCCAGGTAATAGCCGCCCTCATCGGGGTAGGCGAATGGACTGTCCGCGAAGTACCAGAACCGCTTCCGGTGCAGCGCGTAGGGGTAGGAGGTCTGGTCCTTGGTGAGCGCCGTGGCCACCACCTCCACCGCGCGCTTGTCCGTCACCTCAACCACCACCAGCTCCGGATCGACTTTCGGCAGTTCCGCGCCCTTGTAGACCACGCGGTTCACTCCCATGTTCTTGCCGTATTGCTGGAATGTGAACCCGTACCGCCGCGGTCCCTCCGGCGTGTTGACCAGTTGCTCGATGTGCTGCCCCAACCAGCAGAACGGTTCTCCGAAGGCCTTGACGTCCGCCAGGAATGCCGGCGGAAGCTCGGCGCTGGTTGTGACCCCGACGAAGAACGCCGCCCGGTGGCCGGCCAACTGCCCCGGATCGTAGTCCTTGAGCGCGATGATGTCGCCCTTCAGCCCGAAATGCCCCAGCAGGTTCTCGACGAACAGCGCGTGGATGTAACCCTTCGACTGGTACTCCTTTGGCCCGGCCGCTCCGTCGTAGACGATGGCAACCGAGGGCTCCGGAGCTGCGGTCTGAGCCCTTCCAGACAGGCAGAATGACGCGCCTAAAGCCAACAGAATAAAGATCTTAACACTCTGATGGCGCGTGCATTCCAAGCGGGGTACACCCTTTCGCGGAATCGAACCCTATCAGCCGAGTAATACCATTTCCCAGGGGGCAGACGCAACTTGAGGGCGGGCCAGTGTCCTGTCCCGCCGATCGATCTCTACGCGTGGCTGCCGACGGCCGTGGCTCCGTGCGCGCGCTCGAAGTTGGCGCCGACCGCTTCCCAACTGACGTTCTTGAAGAACGCGTCGATGTAGGCGGCTCGCGCGGTGCCGTAGTCCAGGTAGTAGGCGTGCTCGTAGACGTCCAGACCCACGATGGGGACCGCGTTCCACACCGGGAACGTGTTCTGCGCGTCTCCGGCGTAGTTGAACAGGTAGTTCCAGTCCCGGTCCCAGGCCGTCCAGGCCCAGCCGCGGGAAGCCATCCCGGTGGCCTTCAGGTCGTTGCGCCAGGCTTCCACCGAGCCGAAGTCCTTCTCAAGCTGCCGCTGGATCTCCGACGGCGGCTCGCCGCCCTTGCCGCCCAGGTGCCCGAAGTACAGCTCGTGGTTCTTCACCCCGCCGATGGCGAAGGTCAGGTCCACCTTGAGCGACCGGATGTCGCTGAAGGTCTGGTTGGCCGGCGCGCGGTCCACGGCCTCGATCTTGCCCATGATCTCGTTGTATTTGTTGACGTAACCCTGGTACAGCTTGTAGTGCTCGGTCATGGTCCGGGCGGAGATCCCGTCCAGGTCCCGCATGATGGAATCGAACTTCCTGGCTTCCAGTTTATGTGTCATCACACCCCTCACTCCATGTGATGACGCCATCCAGCCTAAAGATGCGGCCGGTTCAGCCCGCGAATCCCCCTGCCTTCTCGAACGCATCGGCCAGCCGGAACATGCCCGGCTCGTCGAAGTGCCTGGTCAAGATCTGCATGCCCACCGGCAAGCCCCCCGCCGTCTTCCCGCAAGGCACGCTCATGCAGGGGATTCCCGCCAGGTCCCCGGTGATGGTGTAGATGTCGGAGAGATACATTTCCAGCGGATCGTCCAGCTTCTCTCCCAGCTTGAAGGCCGGAAACGGCGAGACCGGGGTGACGATGGCATCCACCTCGCGGAAGGCCTCCGAGAAATCCCGGGCAATCAGGTGGCGCACCTTCTGGGCCTTCAGGTAGTAGGCATCGTAGTAGCCGGCGGAGAGCACGTAGGTGCCCAGCATGATGCGCCGCTTGCACTCCGCCCCGAAGCCTTCGCCCCGCGTGTTGCGGTACATGTCGCTCAGCGTCTCCGACTCCGCCGAGCGGAAGGTATAGCGCACGCCGTCGTAGCGTGCCAGGTTCGAGCTGGCCTCCGCCGTGCAGATGATGTAGTAAGCGCCGATGGCGTAGTCCGTGTGCGGCAGGCTGATCTCGCGCACCTCGCAGCCCAGCCTCTTCAGCAGCTCGACTCCCCGCGCCACCAGGTCGCCCGTCTCGCTCGCCAGGCCCTTGAAGTACTCGCGCGGCAGGCCGACCTTCGTGCCGCGCACCGCGCCGTCCAGCACCGCCGTGTATTCCGGCACGGGGGCGAACGCGGATGTCGAATCCAGTTCGTCGCGGCCGGCGATTGCCTCGAGCAGCGTGGCCGTGTCGCGCACCGTGCGCCCGAACGTGCCAATGTGATCCAGCGAGCTGGCGAACGCGATCAAGCCGTAGCGCGAGACGCGCCCGTAGGTCGGCGTCACCCCCACCACGCCGCAGAACGATGCCGGCTGGCGGATCGACCCGCCCGTGTCGGAGCCTAGCGCCACCGCCGCCGTCCCCTGCGCCACCGCCGCGGCGGGCCCGCCGCTCGAGCCGCCCGGTACCCGCTCCGGATCCACCGGGTTGCGCACCGGCCCGAAGGCCGAGTTCTCGTTCGAGGAGCCCATCGCGAACTCGTCGCAGTTGGCTTTGCCCAGGATCACGCCCCCGGCCCGCTCCAGCCGGATCACCGCCGTCGCGTCGTACGGCGGAACGTAGTTGGCCAGCAGCTTGGATCCGGCCGTCGTGCGCACTCCCTGGGTGATGATGACGTCCTTGACCGCCACCGGCACGCCGGCCAACGGACCGGGATCCTCGCCACGCGCCAGTTTTTCATCCACCCGGCGGGCCGCTTCGATCGCCCGCTCGGGGCAGAAATGCAGATACGCGTTGGTCTTGGGGTTCTCGGCCTCGGCGAAGCGCAGCGCCTCGCGCGCCAGTTCTTCGGCGCTGAACTGGCGTTTGGCCAAACCTTCCCGGACCTGCGCGATGGTGAGGGCGGGGATCTGGGTGCGCCCGGTCACCGTTCGATCACCTTGGGGACCTTGAAGAATCCGGCCCCGGCCAGCGGCGCGTTGGCCAGAGCCACCTCGCTGCCCAGTCCCGCGCGCTCCCGGTCCTCGCGCCAAGTGGCGGTCTCCTCCGCCTGGTAGAGCACCTGGGCCATCGGCTCGACCGCGCTCGTATCCAGCTCGTTCAGCTTCTCCATGTGCGTGAGCACCTCGCCCAGGTCCGCCGCCATTCTGCGCACCTCTTCCTCGGTCAATCGGAGATTGGCCAGATCGGCCACGTACCGGACTTCCGCTTCGCTGAGAATCATCCCGCGGACCTCCTCCGGGACGCCTTGTAGAGCCGCCGGAGAACCGGATCTTCGATGCCGTCGGCTTCATCCGGAGTGGCCCGGGCCTGCCCAGCCCGTTGGGGCATCCGGCGCGGCACGCCCAGGCGGAACTCGATGGCCCGGACGCTATCGCCTCCGGCGATCTCCTGCAACCGCCCCAGAATCTGGCCGCTCATGGTCCGGAGCTGGCTCTGCCAGACCAGATCCTGGACTTCCACCACCAGCCGCGATTCGTGAAACGCCACCGGCCTGGTGTGCGAGGCGATGCGCGGCCCCACCGCCTGCGGCCAGGCCGCCCGCACCAAGTCCTCCGCCGACAGGCATTCACCGGCGATCTTCAGTCCGCGTATGACCTTCCCGGCGCGCTCCATCTGGGTGTCTGCCATTCTAACAGATCGCCGCGAGGCGGACCCCCACAGGCGCTAGCTTAGGTCCCCAGCCAGACGGCTATAGGGGTGTCCAGGCTTCGGGGGACGGCGTTTGCGGGTCACGGCGCGACCGCAACGAGCAGCCACGCTGCGAAGGGCTATCGACCGGGAAGCAACATTGGGCTATGATAAGGGTCGTTCATGCCGAATCATAACTGTCCGGACTGCGCGGCGGCAGAAAGAGATGGACACAACTACTGCCCCTCGTGCGGTTGGCATCTCACTGATGGCTGCCCGCAGAACCCGCGGATCAGCGTAGCTCGGTATGCAGATGAGCAGTATTGCGGGCACTGTGGAAGCCGGGCGAGAGACTGCGGTTGTCGTTAGCGACCGATGTACACTTCCGAAATCGCCCTTTGGGGCAAACTTCCGAGTCGGCGGCGATCCGGCCAGTGTTTTCATTCTCTGACGACGGTGAGGTCTATCGCCCCTGCGGTCGGCCTAGAATAGAGAGCGAGACTGCTTGGGACGGCACGGAAATCGAAAGATCCCGCCCGAGCAAACATCAGCAGCAGAGTCGATATGGAAAACGCCGATACGTGGGTTCTGAACGAGCTAAGGAGCCTCCAATTCGCACCTTATCTCGATTCACTGCTGTCCAAGACAAGACAGACCCGCAGTGGCGGCTGCTGAAAACAGGCGGCTTGTTGGACGGAGTTGGGCGTTTTCAGGTTGAGGTCTCCTTGTCTGAAGTGTGCGGGCCTGTCCAA
>JBEKWU010000088.1:0-22481 GCA_049512775.1 Bryobacteraceae bacterium | reverse complement strand
GATGAGGCGGGAAATTGCGGGTCCGCGGCAGCTCGATGGAGGTCAGGCACTTGTCCAGGTTCCGGCCGTAGGTGTACCCGAAGCTCTCCGTCTTGAGGCAGTCCAGCGCCTGCGGCGTCCAGGCGGCTCCCGGGTAGTTGATGGCCAGGTTGAGATCGGTCTCGTTCACATCCAGCGGATAGAGAACTTCGAACCGGCAGTTGGAATACGACTGCCGCACGTAGCCGATCACCTGGTTCGTGAAGTTGCCGATCAGCGTGGGCAGAAACGCCACCTCGTCCGGGTACTGCGAGGGCGGCGCCGTGTTGTCGGTGATCACCCCCATCGCGTGCCCGTACTGCGACTGGAACGTAGCCGTCGTGTAGGCGTCGTAGAACGGCATCCCCGAGCGCGAGTCCCGGAAATACCACCACTGCACCTCGCCGAATTGCAGGTAGGGCTGCATTCCCGCCTCCTGCATCGTTTGCGCCAGGTCCCGGTAGGCCTCTTTCCAGAACGCGATGCTGGCCGGCGAGAAATTCGTTTGCAGCGCCGGAGTGTTCAGCAGCACCGGGTCCCCGCCCGGGCACCTCTGCGCGATGCCCGCGCTCGTCGAAGGGTCGCCGTGTTGCAGCTCCATGCTGAGCGCCGCCGTCGCGTCGATGCCGTACCCCTTCAGCGCCGCGAAGAAGCTGCGGCTCCAGTCGCGCGCCGCCCGGTTCAGGCGCGGCGTCGCTTCGAGATCTGTCCGCCAGTCGCCGTCCGTTCCCCCCTCGAGCGCCGCCCCGCTCGCCTGCGCGTGGAAATCCGTGCAGGTGGTGCTCGCCGCCAGGCTGATCAGGTTCCCCTCGGCCCCCATGGCGCGCGCGTAGATGGTGAGCACGGCACCTTGCGAAGACGCCCGATACGACAGGTACCCGCGGTTGATCTCCAGCTCGAAGGCTTTCGCCACCGTCTCGGCCGTGTCCCCGATATAGTGAACGTGCGTCAGTGCCAGGGTGCCCAGCGTCACGGTGGTGTTGTATCCATAGCCGAATGTCGGCGTACCGCTGAACTCGACCGTCCCCGACGCGTACTGCTGCCCCACCCGCACCAGTTCGTAGAACCACAGCGCGCCCGCGTAGTGGTTCTGCCGCCCGTGGAACCCCAGCGCCGAGATCATCCACGCCGTTCTGTCCGGCGCCAGGCAGATCGAGTGATCCGTGTCCCAGTCCGTCGCTACGCTGAGCTTCGGGTCCGCCCCGATCCCCGGCAGCTCCGCCGCCGGAACCGCGATTTCCAGGAAGTCGAAGTAGAAGGTGCTGCCCGCCGGCCCCGTGAACGAGATCGCCACCGTGTGATTGCCTTCCCCCAAGGTACCCAGCGCGATTCGCACCAAAACGTCCTCGCCGGGAATGAGCAGATCCTTCGTCGTCGCCGTCCCACCGTCCACCGAAACCGAAATCTGCCCGCCGTTGTAGGTCTTCCTCGTTCCCAGGTACAGTGAGTGCGGCCCCGGCGCGTGGTACGTGCAGCTCAAACCCGAGCCGGCCGCCGCGGTCCAGTGAATCGTCCCCTGCGAGAAATTCCCTGTGTCCTTAGTCCACGTCCCCGTGTAACTCACTTCCGTGTCTTGGATGCGGCGGCTCCCCGGCCCGGCGATCGCGAACGCGAGGTTCGTTCCCGTTACTGTCCAGTTACTGATCTGGACCTGGAACTCGGTCCGCTGATACGCGCCCGCCTGTAAGTCCGCCGCGTACGTCCACCGCATTTTCCGGACGGCAGTCGTCGGAACGGAGTTGCTCGCGGTGTCCGTCAGGTTGTCGAAATCCAGGTGAACCCGCCACTTCGACGGCGAAGCGCCGCCGCTGAACTGCGCGTACCACGGCTGCCACTGCTCCGTCCGCGCTCCCGAAACGAAACCGTAAGCTCCGATCCGGTTCCAGTTCGCTCCCGGGTCGAGCGGCGTCAGCGTGATCTGGGCGCCCGAGCCGGAGGCGTGCACGGTGGTCGAAAATGCGTTGATGATCCCCACCAGCGCCGCCGCCGCCGTCTGGATCGTGTCCGCGCTCGTCACCGGGTAGTTGTACTGCTCGGAGAGCCACGCGATTCCGATATAGTCCCCGGCGGTCGGCGTCCCTTGGAGTTCCAGTGTCGCCGTCGCCGCCACATACGATCCTTCGATCGCCGTCGCGTAATCCCGCAGCCGCACCAGCCGCGGATCGGCCTCGCCCTCCACCCAGATCCGAAGGAACGGCCACTCCACTGCCCAGTACAGGTCCGAGTCCATCGGAATGCAGTTTGTGCGCGTTTCGTCGTAGGTGAGTTCCAGGCCGCTCAGGTCGCCATCGGGAAGGTTACGGAAGGCGGGGTGCTCGAATACGTTGTCGCGGTTCCACTCTACCACTGCCCAGTCGAATTGCTGCCGCCACGAGCCGGAAACCGTGAATCCAGTCGCGCTGGCCGCGCTCAGCGCGGCGACGGCCGATGGACGCTCGAAGTAGCACTGCAAGTCGCGATCGGGCCGCAGTTTTTCGAGCGTTTCGGCCATGGCGTCCTTACATCCGGATCGTCACCGTCAAGTCCCGGCCCGGGGTCGCGTCCGCGCTCTGGGGGACCGATGTGATGTTCAGGCTGACCTGGGAGCCGGCCGCCAGCGGCGCCAGGCCAAATCCGCTCACCACGTTCGAGTATTTCGAATCCGCCGCTATCGTCAGGCTACAGTACAAAGCGTCGTCCCGCCGGATTTCCAGTTGCACCGGACCGGCTGTCGGCGCCTCGTTCACCACCGCGAAGATCCGCCCCACCGAATGCGTCTCCGGCACGACCAGCGGCGGCGCCGCGTTCGTCTGGATGGCCAGGTACCCCTCCACCTGGATCGTGAATTGCCCGCCCGACAACGTGCGCAGGCCCCCGTCCACCGTCCCGGTGTAGCAGGCCGAGCCCGCCTCGCTGTTCCCTATCGCGTTGGTTACGAAAAGCTGCGCGCATGCGATCCGCGCGTCGGCCAGCAGGATCGGATAACTGAAGTTCCCGCTCGCCGGGCTCCCGAAGAAGTCCCGCGGAAACGCCACCACAAACACTTTGAGGGACAGGTGATACACCGGGGTCTGCGCGGCATGCGCCGCGGCCGTGCTCCCCTCGACGCCCCGCGTCACCCTGTATCCCAGGCCGCCGTTGAGCACTTCCTCGACCCGCACGATCTCAAACTCGATCTGCACCAGGCTGCCCACCGCCCCGCTGCCGGCTTGCGTCAACCCGATCGAGGTGTCGGTCTCTCCAACCGCGCCGCTCAGCAGCACCTGCGAAGGGCTGCCCAGCTCGTTCCAATAGTCCAGCGTCAGCGTAGCCGATGAGATCGTGCGCGTATTGGTCAGCTCGGCGAACGCGATCGTCATCAACTCCACCGAGCCCCTGCCCCGCGGCGCCAGTCCGAACACCGGCGTCCCGGCCACCTCGGCGTCCAGCGGCGCGCCCGCTCCGCTGATCCGCCACCGCGTCAGCGGCGAAAGCTCCCAGGCGCACTCCGTGTCCTGCGCGTTCGCCGCCCTCCCGGAAACGTGCAGGGTGACCCCCACTCGCGTCGGGATTTCGAACTCCACCGGGCTGCTGCTCCCCGCCGCCCCGAAGTGCCATCCCGATTCGGCGATCGCGAAATAGCTGGTCGTGTCCGGAACCACGTCCCACTTCCGCCCCACCGTCAGCGTGGTGGCGGTGTTGGACGCGATCGCGCGCTCCTGTCCCGCGCCCTTCCCTTTGGTGATCCGTGCCACCATTCCCTGGAAGCCGTTCACCGCCATCCCCAGCGTCGCATCCCCGATCGTGTCGCTCGAGTAGATGGTCGCGGCGCATTCCGGCTGCAATTCCAGCCGCCAGTAGAAGTTCGCGTGATCGTAGTTGGCGTCCGGGGGCGGCGCCAGCGCGATCGCCGCGCCCACATCGGTGAACGCCGGCGCGATCGCCTGGTTCGACGCGATCCGGAACAACTGCTCCGGCGTCGGCCCCCGGTACACGTTGAACGCGGTCGTATTCGCACTGAAACTCAGCCCCGTGAGCGTAACCCGGTTGGTGTTGGTTCCCGGCGGAATCGTCGCCCGCACGATGAACGAAAGCCCGCTCGCAGCTCCGCTCGCGTCGGTCGCCGTCACGGCGTAGTACAGGGTCTGATCGCCCGCCAGACTTCCACCTGTTTGGTCCGCCTGCGCCGACAGGCTCACGATCGGTATTCCCAGCCCCGACATCGCCGGCGGCGGCGGCACGATGAAACCCGCCGCCAGTGTCAGGCTCATCCCCCCGTCCGCGTTCTGGCTGCTCTTCTCGACGATCTCGAATTGCGGCGCCCCGTCGCTGTCCAGCACCTTCCCCACCAGTGGCCGCGGCGCCCCCGCTCCAGCGCCCGGCTGCCGCCGCACCGACGAGTTCTCCAACGTGTTGTCGTCCGTGTACCACTCGTCCCGGTGGATTTGCGCGGTAATGAGCGCCGTCCCGTAGTTCGCGCCTGGCGCGATCTTGATGATGCGGAACTGCTGCCGGTCGAAGCCCTCCTTCTGGTAGGTCACCGTGACCAGGTCCCCAGGCTTGAGCCCCACCCCGTGCACGCTGGTTTCAAACTCGACGTATGTATTCCCCGCAATCGCCTTGTCCAAGTAGAACTTCGCCACCCTGGCCGCCTGATCGAAGTTCGGAATCCCCAGTACCGGCAGCGCCAGGCTGATCTCCTGCCCGGCTGCCGCTACATCGTCCGCGTCCGTCAGCGACAGGCTGTCCTGCTGATACTCGTTGAACGCGTCCTGGAACTCCATGCTCACCCGGTTCGCGATCTCGGCCGTGCTTTTCGCCCACACGCGGATCGCCGCCTCCCCGTTGGTTTTCCTCAGAATCCCCGAGAAGCCGTTCGAGCCGTCTCCGAACTCGTAGCTCGGCCATCCGCCGTTCAATGCCGCCGGGCTGTTGCTTCCTCCGGGCTTGGTCGGCTGCTGTAGCGCCAGCGTGTTCTCCACTCCCAACTCGAGCTGGCCCCCCGCCCCGTACCTCAGCAACAGCCGCGCCCCATTCCGGATCCCGCGCGCCACGTCCCCCGCGCTTCGCCGGTTCCGCAGGACCAGGTTGCACTGAAACCGCAGAATCTGGACCGCGTTCCCGAACAGGTCCAGCGCCGGGATCGACTCCGCGCAGTAGGCCGCCGCCCGCCCGAAGCTCCCCAGATCGATGTCGTCGAGACTCCACCCGCAGCGCTGCAAGACATCCAGCAGCACCCACGCCGGGTTGTTCGTGAAGCTCTCGCTCACGTAGCTCCCGTCCGGCGCGAACTGCTCCAGCTTCATTCCCTGGATCAGCACCTGGATTTGCGGCAGCGACGTTCCGCTGTTGATCCGGTTTGGGACCACCACCGAGAGCAACGCCATGCTGCCGTATGGGTCCCCCAGCGGGTTGCCGGCCCCGTCCGCGAAGTTCAGATCGAAACCCCCGGTCCGGCCCCCCGCCGTGACCGTGTTGAACCACCCGGTCGCCGTCATGTTCGTTCCCGGCTGCCCCTCCGGGATCACGATGTTGTTCACCAGCACTTGCAGCACCGACGTGATCTCGCCCATCCCCAGCAGCACTTCCATCCGGGTCAGGTTCCCGTCGTTCTTCGAGAAGACGATCAGCGGCGAGTGCCATGCCGTTCCGTAGATCAGTGGCACATAGTCGTTGTAACGCGCCTCGTTGTCGAGCGGATCGGAAACGTGGAACGACTTGTCCCCGTAACTCCGCACCAGCGTGCTCGCGGGCACGTATTCGATTCCGCCAAACCGCCTCGTCGGCCGCGCGCTGCTGTCCTGGGAGAACATCCCTCGCGCTTCGCAATCCCCTCTCGTCCGGCTGCAGATCGTGTACGGCGCTCCCGCACTCAGGTTCCCCGCCCCGCCGTCCTGGTCCGCCGAGTACCCGCAGCGGTAGAACGGCGAGTATCTGTGTCTCGCGTCCCCTCCCGTCACCGCTTCCAACCGTTGCGCCGCGCTCGCCGGGAACCGCCACGGGCACCGCTTCTGCACCCGCACATCCGGAAGCGACACGCGTTGCAGATTCAGGCTGTTGCTCGCCGTCAGCCGCAAGGTCGTTTCCGTGATCTCCTGCGGTGCGTCCGCGATCCCGTGAAACAGCACCTCTGCCTCCGCCGCCGCCGCCCCCTGCCGCAGATCGAAGAACACGAACCGCACCGTGACCTGGCTGCCCTTCCAGCCCGTGCTCCGCTCGATCTGGGAGAAATGCGAATCCGCGTTCGCCAGGCTGATCCAGATCCGGGCCAGCGCGTCGATGCCCTCGTCCGCGCCCGCCCGGAGGTCGAACAGGTTGTGGCGCAGCACCCGCGCTTCGTAACGGTGGCCTTCGAAGTCCACCCGGTGCGTGCTCCACCTCTCGAGCGCGCCCGAGGTCAGCTCGCAGTCGAACAGCAGTAATGGCGTCTCGGTGACGCTCTGTTCCTTGAGCTCGTTGATTGTCGCCATCACCCACTCGCTCGAATCCGCACCGTGCAGGAGCTGCTACCCACCCCGTCCGCCGTCCGTGTCAGCGTATCGTCCAGAAACGACGCGTTCGCGTGCACCCCGCTCCGCCCCGCTGTCTTCTTGTACTGTGACGCGCCGGTCTGCGCCTCCGCCTGGAATCCGAACAGCTCCACGGCGTCGCCGGCCTCTATGGTCACGCCGAAGTTCACGCTCTCCTCCGTGGCCGCCAGGTTGGCCCCGTACTCCAGCCGTTTCCAGACCGGCCCGATCGCAAACCCTTTGCTCGCCGGCTTCGTCTGGGTGCTCTGGAACAGGGTGATGCTGGTGGCCGCCGCGCTGCGCGCATAGACGCTAAGACAGTACTGATAAGACCCCGGCCCGCTCACGGCCTGCTGGATGCTCTCGGCCGATGCGCCCTGGTTCGTGATCCGCGCCGCTCCCGTGCCCCCCAGCGGGTCCGCGACGCCGACGGTCACTGCCAGTCCGGCCCCTTTGATCCACGCGGCCGCGGTCGGGTCCTCGCTCCAGCTCAATAGATTGTCGAACGGATCCAGAAACGTGAATGAGCCCAGCCGCCCTTCCACCGCCTCGAACAGGGTCTCGATCGCGCCCCACTCCGTGTCGCTCAGCCCGCTGAGATCCAGGCGCCACTCCTGCGCGCTGGCCATCGGGTCCGCCAGCTTCACCGTGCTGCCGTCAACCGCTTCATTCACCAGCGTGCGTCGCAGTACTCGCCGGCTCCCAGGGAACTGGCCCATCGCCCCAGTCGCGAGCTGTGGAAAGTATCGCATCTCAGTTGTTGTTTTCCCTCACCACCAGGGTCAGACTGCCTCGTGTCTCGCCCACCAGCTCCATCGCGAATTCGTCGGCCTCCAGGCTGCAATCCGCGTGCACGCTCCCGTCCCACGGGTCCTGGAACGAGAAGCTCCCGAACCTGCCCTGTGCCGAAATGAAGAACTCCTGGAGACGGGCGATTTCCGTCTCGTCCAGCAGATCCAGGCGGATCACCCACCGCCGCCCGGCCGCCCCCCGGGCCCGGTAGCGTTGCTCCGTCCCGTCGAGGAATCGCACCACTTCGGTCGCCTGCGACAGCGCCCGGCTGGCCGGGTACTGCGCTACCGCTCCGGTCTTCAGTTTCGGAAATGCGCTCATAGCTCGCTCACCACGTCGTTCAGTGAGTGCGAGTTCAGCATGGCCTGGCGCACCGCCAGCGCGATCTCGTCGCTGTGGTCCAGAAACGACCGGCTGTCCATGGCCTGCACTTGAATCGTGATCTGCGGCGCGCTCACCCTCGTGCCCGCCCCGCTCCCGAGTTCCACCGCCACCGCCTCGCTGCGTGGGATGCCGCCTGCCACGTCCATCGGCGGCAGCGGGGAATACCTCGACAGCGGCGGCGCGGCCGTCAATTCGCTCCGGCTGATCCCGCCCTCGACGGCAATCGGCGGCAGTGGGGAATACCTCAATAGCGGCGGCGCCGCCCCCGCCTCGCTGCCTGCGATGCTGCCGTCCAGGTCAATCGAGGCCAACGCCGAATACGTTGCCGCGGACTGCTCCTTCGCCGCTTCGTTGCGTGCGAGGCTGCCTTCCAGCTCGATCGATGCCAACGCCGAATACTTCGCCGCTTCGCTGCCTGCGATGCTGCCTTCCACGCCCATCGAGGCCGGCGAATACGTCGCCCCAGGCTGCGCCGTCGCCGCTCCGCTGCTGGTGATGCTGCCTTCGAAGCTGATTGACGGCGGCGGTGTGTAGCTCACCAGGGCTGGCGGCGTCGGGGTGCTTCCTCCTCCGCCCGTGAAATAACTCACCAGCGCGGTCAGCCACGGCGAGAGCACCAGACCGCTGCCCAGGGTCTTCCCCAGCGTGCTGCCGGCGCTCTTCACCGTCGATCCGCTGTCCGAGCTGCTCTGAGCCGCCGTGTTCTGCTGCACCGCCTGCGTGTTCTGGTTCACGGCGTCCGTCTGCGTCTGGGTCACCGTGGCCAGTTGCGCGAATTGCGCCGCCAGTTGCGTGTTCCCCTGCAAACTGGCCGTCAAGTCGCTTACCAGCCCGGCCAGCACCTCGCTCACGCTGCTGCCCGTGCCCGTAATGGTCAACACGCTGGTCGATCGTTTGTTAGTCGTGGCCACGCCTCACCTCTTCGGATAGCTCGCGCTCCAGCAGCAGCATCGCCTCCGCCTGCCGCGCCGTCAGGCTCTGCGCTTCCGGGTACCCAAGCCGCCTCCAGGCGTGGAATTCCTCCAGCCATCCCACGCTTCTTGCGGTAATGAACGACCTCGGGCATTCGCTCGTCGAAACCGTCCTCCGCGCCCAGACCACCCTGGGCGCGCTCTCCCGCCCCCGCCGCAGCCATCCGCATCGCCGCTTCGGCTCCAGCCCATTTCGCCGGCATTCGTCGCACCTCCACGCGGCTGGATTCGAGTACCCAAAGAAGTGGAAGGCGACGATCAGTTTTTTCTTTCTTCTTCCGTCAGTCCGCACTCCGCGCGGATTGCCGCCAGGACCTCCCGGCACAGCTCCTCCGGCCCCGCCGCGATCAGCTTCTCCGGCGTCGCCGGCTGCCCGTCCAGCGTCAGCCCTTCCACCCGCACCAGTCCCCAGCCCAGGTACAGCCGGTCGATCTCGCACGCCAGCAGCGCCCCCTCCAGCTTCTCCCGCGGATCGTCTCCCGCTTCCAGGCATTCCACCTTCCGCGCCAGTTCCCACACCCGCCGCGTCAGCTCGATCCGCCGCCCCAGCGACATCCGCACGATCGTGAACTTGACCCCCGGAGCCCTCCCGGACTCGATGGTCTTCTCGCTCTCGTATTGCATCGCCTCACCCATGCGGCGCAGGCGCTTTCGCCTACCCCTTATCCGAAGGCCACGTAAATCTCGTCGTTACCGGTACCCTGCGCCTGGCAACCCGTGAACTTCCACTGCAATCGGTTCTCGCTGTCGTCGAATTCCGGCACCTCCGGAACCACGCTCTTCAAGTACGCCCCGAACAGTTGCCCCGACTGCTGCCCGAACTGCACCATCACCCCGATCGGCGAGAGCTGCCGCGCCGCCTGGTACAGCGCCTTGGTCGCTGCATCGTTCTGCTGGAACAGATCGAAGTCCACCGTCACCGTCCTCAGTCCGGCCGAGATGCACCGCGGCGCGTCGCTTCCGAACTCCAGGGCCCGCAGTTCGATGTCGTTCTCCAGAAGCAGCTCGGCGGCCGTGATGGTGTAGAACCGGTCCGGCGTGTTCCCCAGCCACGCCTGACCCAGATGCCCGGGGATGATCGAGTAATCGAACTGCTCCAGCGCCGGCTCCGCCGGGAAGCTCGTCAGCTCGCCCTCGCCCTCCTGGAAGCTCGTGCTGTCGACCAGGTCCCGCGCCCCGCCGCTGAACTGGAACTCGTGATAGTCCCCGTTCACCAGAATCCGCATCTTGTCCACTGCCGCGCCGCTCAGGATCCGCTGCGCCGCCCCGCTCGGACTCCAGTAGTCGAAGATGCTCACCGTATCCAGCGCCGTGGCCGGCCCATACGTCACCGTCGGCCCGATTGCCGCTCCCGTCCCCGGCAGCGACGTAAGTGGCGCGTTCAGCTCGACTGTCAGCGGGTCCACGATCGAGTTAACGAACCGCAGCTCCCCTCCGCAACTCACCGCCTGGCCCGCCGCGAGCCCGTGCGCGCTCGAGAACGTCAGCAGCTTCAAGTTCTGGTTGTTCCCCGCCGTGCCCCCGTTAAAGAGCACCGCCGCGCCCCCCAGGCTCGCCTGGAACAGCGGCCCGTAGCCCGGTTCCGCGTCCTGCCGCGTCCAGCCCGTCATGTACGTTCGCACGTCGAACGTGGTCCGCTTCCTCAGCCCCGCCGGCGGCCCCGGAAACGTCCGCGTCCCGGTCTTGTCCTTTCGTTTCGGACGCTCCAGCCGCTGGCTCGTCGCCAGCTTCACCGCCGGAAACCGGTTCCGGCTTTCGATGGCCGCCACTTGCCCGTAACTCAGCTCCAGCGCCACGTACAACCGGTTGTCATTCGATGATATGTATCCACACGGCATATCAGTAACTCCGCCCCTTTCCTGTAGCCTTCCTGCGCCACCCGCTTGCTCACGCGCGCGGCTCGGTAACGTAGCCGAGCCGCGACCGTGAGGGAGCGGTCCCCGCCGTTAGCTCCCGGCTCCCTCAGTAGCTCACGTCCACCTCGAACTGGACCTTGGCCGCCTGTAGGAAGTTCTTGCCCCCGTGCTTGATCGGCCCGAACTCCACCTTGTACCCGCCGGTATAGAACATCCCCGATCCCCAATCGCCTCGCTGCGCGTCAAGCACCTCCGTCGCCGCGCCCGCGTAATACTGTAGGTTCTTCGATACTTGCTCCAGCCGGTCGTGCGTGACCCTCACCTCCACGGCCATGTGCGCTTTCCCGGAGAACGTCCGGAACTTCTCCGTCAGCAGGTTGGTCAACCCTTCGCAGTACACGTACACCGCCGGGTACATCACCCCCGCGGTTCGTTCCGCGGTTTCATACGCCACCTGCTGCCCGATCACCTGCCTCGAGTCGATGGCCGCCAGTTCCACGCTCTCCCGTGCCGCCAGCGCCGCCACCCGGTACGGCAGTCCGGTTGCCGCCGTCATGATGCTCAACACCTTGTTCGTTGCCGCGCTTCCTAGTGCCGCCATTCTTTTATCCCCACAGCACCTTGGGACCCGGACGCAGGAAGTAGTCCGGCGCCTGTCCCGTCCCCGCCGGCGTGCCTTGCCGTAGCCCCGAGACCGGCTCGGTCCAGGCTTCCTCGACTGCCAGCGGCGCCTCGTTCTGTAGCGTCTGGTCCGTCACCGACAGCCCGGCGTACACGTTCCACGAGCGTGCTTGCGCCGGCGCGCTCACCGGCGTCACCACCAGTCCGTTCCCCTCCGGCACGCTCAGGATCGCCATCTCGCTCGGGCTGCCCTCCTCGGCATCGATATTTCGCCACGCCACGCGCACAAAGTACGTTGCCGCGCTCACCGCCACCGGCACGTAGCTCAGTTGCGGCATCGCCGCCCGGGGGATCGGGTCGATGACGATTCCCAGCCCGATCTCCAGCAGTGCGTCCCACGCCCACTGCGCCAGTTTCTGGTATTCTTTCCACTTCGCCAGGTAGCGGTCGTTCAACTGTCGGTGGTACGCGTCCCGGTAAACCAGGGCCAGCGTGCGGAACGTATGCCACTTGTGCAGCGGCTCCGTCACCACGATGTTTCCCAATCCCAGCGTGCTGTCGCGCCACGATAGGTACGCTTCCAGCTCGATCCCCAACTCCTCTTGCGCCAGGCCCAGCTTGACCGTCAGATCGATCTGTTCCGTCGTGGCCGCTTCCAGGATCGCCGATTCGTACCCGATCAAGTCCTCGATGATCGAAATCGTTCCATCAGTGAATATCGCCATAGACCCACCGCCTCGCCCCTGGCTCCCGCCCCGCGCTCCACTAAACCTTCGAGCGCGACGCCCCCTTCAACGCCCGCAGATCCGCTTCCGAGATCACCGTGATCTGCATCCGGTTCGCCGTTGCCGCCTGCTCGGCCGCCCGCTTGGCCTCGGCCGCCTGTTCGCGGTGTTCGCTGGCCTCCTCCGCCGTGGCCAGCCGCGCTCGTCCCTCCACGATCAGCTTCGCTGCCACGAGGCGCGGCACTTCCGTCCGCACTCCGGCGCGCCCGCCGTCCGGCGTTTCCTGGCTCAACACCACCACGTGCGCTTCGCCAAGGGCCGCTTCAATCTGCCGCACCTTCTGGTAGTAGACTTTCAGGTCCATATTCCCTCTCCACCCGGTCGATCCTCCGCGCGCCGTTAACTCCGGGCGCCACCTCGCGGTCCGCGGAAGGTCCGAGAGCCCCAGCTTCCCACCGAGGCTCCCAACCGTTCTGCTACCCTCGGCCACCGTGCCGCCAGCCCTCACCTTGTCCCCCAGCGGCAATGGATTGTGGGCTGTTGGCCGCTGGCCGATGGCTTCTGCTAGCTGTTCACCTGCACCGCGAACCCGTTCCGCAGCACGCCCACACCGTACAGCACGTCCACCGTGAACTGCTGCGCCAGCGTGTTCGGCTGATAGCTCAGGATCACGCGCATCCCGAAGTTGCCCAACTCGGCGTACTCCGCGATGGCGCCCGTCCCCGGCAGCGGCTGTGGCAACCGCCGCACCACCAGTCCCAGCGCGCTCCGCGTGAACGCCAGGTTGTGCGTCGTCACCGGCGAGCTCCCCGTCTTGGCCACGAACTGCGACCGCAGCACGAAGAAGTCCTTGATCTTCCCCACGGTCCCGTCCACCAGCGCCCGCATCCCCGCGTCCCCGGCTTTGTCGTACTCGCTGAATCGCACGATCTGTCGCAGCGCCGAGTAGCTGGCCGCGTCCACCACCAGGTACTTCGGCTCGCTGCCCGGCACCTTGGCCTGGAACAGCGCCGTCTCGGCCGCATCCACCACGGCCTCGGTGAGCGCCGTGCCCGCCGTCCCCACCGGTGTGTTCGACGTGAAGCTCGCGTACAGGTTCAGCAGGTCCGTCTCGATCCTCTCCGCGAGCGCCACCATCGCCGGCTGCATGTACAGCTTCAAAAGGTCCGGCACCGCCAGCACCTTCGTGACGTCCGGCACCTGAAAGGTCGCTTCCGCGTGTGTGTTCAGCACGATCTGCGCGTTCCCCAGGTTCGGGTTCTGCGTTTGCACCGTGCCGCCTTCCGCTATGTTGTTGGCCACCAGGGTCGGCGGAATCGGCACGTTCACCGTATCCCCCGCCTGGGCCAGAATTGGCTCGAAATCGCGATTGACCAGGTTCCCCATCACCAGGTTCCCCATCAGAGCCGGCAGCGCATCCACCGCTACGAGTTTGACAATCGCGTTAGCCACGTTAGTTGAAGTTATCGCTGGCATTCATCTCTCCTCTCACTCTGATCTCTCACTTCTTACTTCGTCCTTCTTACTTCGTCCTTCTTACTTCGTCCTTCTTACTTCGTCCTTCTTACTTCGTCCTTCTTACTTCGTCCTTCTTACTTCGTACTTCTCCTCTTCAAGCTCCCCGCAGCGTCTGCGACGCAATTCTCACGATCTCCTGCCGGATCCGCTCGGATTCCTCCGCGCTCATCCCCGGCCGGATCTTGTCCAGGTCGACTGCCCCGCCGCTCGCTGCCGGCGGCTTGTGCGCCGATACCGCTCCCGAGCCCCCTGCGATGCGCGCCGGCAGGAATTCCGGGTTCTCGTTCAGAAAGTGCGAGACGTACTCCTTTAGGCTTACCTCGCCTCCCTCGCCCCTCGCCAGCAGCCGGCCGTCCTCGGCACGGTAGATGTCGTCCTTGATCGCCTTGAACGCCACGTCCACCTTCGCCACTCCCATGCGCTGCAACTCCGCCCGCACCGTCGCCGCCCGCTCGGCCTCCTCGGCCTGTTGACGGCTCCGCTTGTTCTCCTCGACCAGTTCGTTGAGCCTCCGCTCCAGTTGCTCTCTTCGCTTCCGCTCCTCGACCAGCTCGACTTTGTATGCCGGCTCCGTCTTCGACTGCTCCTTCTTCACGAACTCCTCGATCGTTTCCCGCACGATCGCCCGGACATTGCCGTCCTTGGCTTCCACTGTCTCTTTCTCTTCGTCCATGTCCCGTCCTCCACCCTCTTACTGCCCCTCGTCGATCTCTTTGGCAATCTGATCCTTGAGTTCCTGTCGCGCGTCGCACAGGTACTTGGAGGCAAGCTTCTTGAACACTTCCTTTCGCAGCGTGGCGGAATTGATCCCCAGCGCCAGCAGCTTGCCCGCATCCGCGAGCTCGCTCGAGAACTCCCCCACGTCGAACTCGTCCAGCCCCGACACGTCGATGATCAGCCCGTCCTGCCGTGCCGCCTCGATCGCCCGCAACACCCGCTTGATGGTGTCCTTCACCGCGTCCCCGTACCCCCGCAGCACCTCGTTGGTGATGGTGAAGTCCCGCTGCTTGCTCAATCCCGATTGCGGCGTCGTCGAGTCGATCGCTTGCGGCATCAGGTAGCAGACCCGGTAGATTTCGTCCTTCAGCCGGGTCAGGTTCTCCAGCGCCACCTGGTATACGTGCCCTTCCGGCTCCGTCCACCCGAACTTGTCGTTCGGACCGAGCTGGATGTAGTACGAATCCCCGATGATCTGCTTCCACTCCCGCTCCGAGTACACCACCGGCATCGCGAACAGCCCCATCGTCAGCGACCAGCCCAGCGCGTTCGACTTGTTGAAGTGCTCCAGTTGCAGCAGCGCCGCTTTGTTCATCAGCCACAGACCTTCGCTCACCTTGAACGGAAACAGCGGCACCCTGCGCTGGCCCGCCAGGCCGTGCCGTCCCTCGTCCACCTGCTCGATCTGCGGCTTCTTCCCTTGCTCCTGGGTCGCGCGGTAGATCCGGAACTGCTCCTTGTCGTAGTACAGCCACCGCGTCTCGCTGGCCTCCCGAGCCTCGCTCAGCGTCCCCTGTACCGGCCGCGATGTCCTCAGCACTACCCAGTCGTAGTTCCCCTCCTCGTCGTAATTCCAGTTGATGAGGTCCTCCGCGCGGTAGTCCACCAGGTACGCCCGCGACGCCCCCAGCGCTTCCTCTTCCGCGCGGTTCGCCGCCGGCTGCCCCACCCGCGGGAAGTCCACCAGCACGTAACTCGCCCCACCCACCAGTGCTTCCGTCAATTGCCGCCGGAAGAAGTCGCTCAGGCCCGTCTGCTTCCGGTCGCAGTCCTCCGTGAACCCGCAGAAGAACGCCTTGCCCGCTTCATTCTCCCCGCTGAAGCTCAGGATCGGCTCCCGCCGGAACAGCGTCGCCGCGTACCAGTCGATGATCGAGCCGATGTAGTTCTCATAGAACACCCGGTTCAACCGCTCGCCGTACACGTCCGCGGGTTCTTTCTGTCTCCGCAGCAGGTACTCCGCCGCGTTCACCTTCAGTTGCTCCCCGCCCGCGTACAGGTTCCGGTACATCCCCCACATCCCCTGGCGCAGCTTGTATTCCGGATGCTCTCGATCGATGTTCACCATACGTCCTTCTTCGCCCCCCGCCCAGCCTGGGCGGCCGCTCCCCGGCGATCGCGCCTCGAAGACCATTGCCGGGCCGCGGCCGCCGCCCAGCCGTCTTCGTCAGATGAGTCGCCGGCCCTGCTCCCCCACCGGTGCCTGCGGCCGGCATTCCTGCCAGACCAAGTACCCCAGGGCGTCCGACAGATGCGTTCGTCGCGAATCCTTGTCCTTGTCGATCACGCTGCTGTCGGGTTTGTAAGTCACTTCCTCCAGGTCCTTGATCAGCTCTTTGCACTTCCGACTGACCCGCAACTGGATTTCCCCGGACGCCGATTTCAGCTTGGCATTCACCAGCGCCGTGCGCTCCCGCACCGGCGGGTTGGCCCGTGGCACCTTGTAACTCACGTTTAGGTACCCCTCGCGATGGAAGTACTCCCGGATCACCTGGTAATCCGTGGTCCCCGTGGTCTGCATCCGGCTCCCTGACGCGTCCCCGTAAATGCACAGCCCCGCATCGTGCCGCGGGAACCGCGCATGGAATTCCTCGCAGGCCTGTTCCGTGCTCGCCCGGCTGATCACGATCTCGTCCAGAACCGTCACCGCCCCGCCGGCGATCTGCGCCACCACCGAGCTCATCGGGTCCACGTTGAAGTCCAGCGCCCACAGCAGCGGCAGTCCCGGGTCCACCCCCACCTCCCCCACGTGCTCCCACCGCCGGAATGCGTGGTACACCAGCCCCCCGTGGATGCTGAGGTATTTCCCCAGCACCTCCTGCTCATAGAACTTCTCGTCGTAGCTGCGCCTGAGCCGCTCGTAGAAATCCGGAACCCGATCCAGCAGATACCGGTTCTCGAAGGGCGCGGCCACGATCGCCTCGTAGCCCTCCACCGGGTCCGTCAGAAACCGGCGGTACACCCAGTCGTACCCCTTGGGCGTCCACACCCCAAACCCGCACAATCGCCGCGCCCGCGGGTCTCTCAACCGCCCTTCCAGCACCACCCAGGCCTGTTCCTGGCAGTACGTCAGCTCGTCCAACCCGAACCACGCCAGGTTCGTTCCCCTCAGTCTCTCGAACTCGTCCACCGGCCGGAACAGAATCTTCGACCGCGTGTCTCGCATGACCAGAGTATTCTCGGCCTTGGCGTACTCGTAAGGAATCCGGTTCTTTTCGAGAATCTCAAACAAGGTGCTTTGCGTGGCGTCGCGTAACATCGGGTAAGTCGGTGCGCCAAGCATCCCCACTCTTCCCACGTTTTGGTAGCTCAGCTTGATGGCTTCCTGGCACAGCGCCTGGCTTTTCCCCGTTCCGATCGGCCCGGAGAACCCCTTGAACCTCGCCGCTGAGCCGTGGAATCGGGCCTGAGAAGGAAGCGGGTTGTACTCTATTTCTCGGGTGCATGTTCCTTCTCGTCCGGTTCTACCCATGAAACCTTGATCTCCTTCGGCTGCTCCTGTTCCATTTCCTTCTCCAGTTGCAGCAGCCGAAACAGGTCCCCCACCGTTGGCTTCAGTTCATCCGCATCCAGCTTCTCTTCGATCTTCTTGATCACGTTGCTGACCAGCTTCGCTTTCGTCCTCCTCCGCTTCTTGACTGTCTTCTCCGTCCCCGCTGCCTCCGCTTTTTGGCCCTTTCGGGAGACACCCATGCGCCAGTTTCCTCAACCCAAACTACCTCCGCCCGTCTCCCGTCTCCCTCCGCCCCGTCCCCCATCGCTTTGAAAACACACGCATTAAAACACTCCCTCCCGCCGTGACCATCCTTCCCTTCGTCCGCAAGTACAGCCCACCCCATGCTGGGCGCGGTGTCCCTGGTTGTGCCGATCCTTCCTCTGCTAGGCTGGGGAGTTCTGTACCTGGTGGCTCGTGAACCTGAAGGCTTACCTTAAACAGATCCTGTTCCGGTTGCTCGGGAAGGATCCCGTGGCGGTGGTGGTCAGCTTCCTCTCCGGCGAGCAGCCCCTGGCTGCCGCAATGCTCGAGGAGGTTCACCGGCTGGTGCCGGATCGTCGGCATCTCTCCGTCGCCCTGGAGCCTGGCTCCCCGTGGCAGCTCTACCGCCGCTTGCGGCGGAGGTTCCGAGGATTGCGCATCGGTCTCGCGCCCGTGCTCCTCACCCCCGACTCCCGCTTCCGCGCGCTCCGCCTCGCCGCCTTCCTCCTCGCGCCCTCGAAGATCCTCGCCTACAACTCGCGGCTTGAGCGCCACCATCTCAAACTCTGCACCGCCATCGCCTCCTGGCTGTTCCTGCGCGGCCTGCCGCTCGATCGCATCTTCCTCCGTCCGCGCTGGCTCTGCCCATGGAAACGCGACCGTTCGACGGAGCCCGGCGGCCAGCGGCTGCTCCAAGGCCGTCCCTTCTCGCCGGAACGCCAGCGGGTGGCCGTGCTGTCGCCCTACTTCCCCTACCCGCTCTCCCACGGCGGCGCGGTCCGCATCTTCCACCTGCTCCGCGAAATCGCCCGTGACTTCGACGTCGTCCTGTTCGCTTTCACCGAAGGTGGCGAGGCCGAGGAATGCCAGCCGGTCCTTGAGTTCTGCTCCAAAGTGATCCTGGTTCCCAAACCGCGCTACCGCGAGCCCCGCTGGTCCACTTTGGCGCCCCCGGAAGTCTGCGAATACCGCTCGCGCGTGATGCGCACCCTCTGGGAGGGCTTTTGCGGCGAGTTCGAGATCGCCGTGCGCCAGGTGGAATACACCCAGCTTGCTGCCTACGGCGGCGACATCCTGGTGGAGCACGACGTCACTTTCGATCTCCACCGCCAGGTTCTCGACCGCCGGCGCTCCCTCTCCGCCTGGTGGAACTGGTGGCGCTGGCGCCGCTTTGAGACCCGCGCCCTACGCCGCTTCCGGCATGTCGTCGCCATGTCGGAGAAAGACGCCGGCCTGCTTGGAATCCCTCACCTGCGCGTCATTGGCAACGGCGTGGACCTGGAGCGGTTTGGGCCCCAGCCCGAGCCTGCCGGCCAGCGGCTGCTGTTCGTCGGAAGCTTCCGCCACTTCCCCAACGTCGTCGCTTACCGCTTCTTCACCGCCCAGGTCTGGCCGCTCTTGCGCGACCGCTTCCCCGAGATGACCCTGACCGCCGTGGCCGGCCCTGATCCCTTGCTCTTCTGGCGCGCCGCGGACCAATCCCTCCAGCCGCCCGCCGACGACCGCATTCGCCTGCTCGGTTTTGTCCGCGATCTGCGCCCGCTTTACGCCGAGGCCAACCTGGTCATCGTTCCCACCCTGGTTTCGGCGGGGACCAACCTCAAGGTGCTCGAGGCCATGGCCATGGAGCGCCCAGTCGTCTCGACTCTCTCGGGTTGCGCGGGCCTCGGGCTGGAACACGGCGTCAGCGTCTGGGTGGCTGAAACCGCGGCCGCCTTCGCCGAGGGCATCGCCACTCTGCTCGCCGACCCCGCCCTCCGGCTCCGCATGGCCCGCCAGGCCCGCCGCCTGGCCGAGGAGCGCTTCGACTGGAAGCGGCTGGGCCAGCTCCAGCGCTCCCTCCTCGCCGAGATCGCTCCCTCGCCGCTCGTGATCCGGCCGGCCTGTGAGCACGACGTTGTCGACCTGGACCGCATCCAGAAATCCTCCCCGGAAGCGGTTCTTTGGGAGCCGCGCACCTACCTGGCCTACGACTGCCTGGTCGCGGAGCTCGGCGGCCACGTGGTCGGATTCGTGGTCTGCCGCGCCCCGGTCCACGACGAATCCGAGGTCCTGAGCCTGGTGGTCGACCCTCCGATGCGGCGCCGCGGCATCGCCAAGCGCCTGATGCTGCACGTGCTTGGCCGCTGGCCCGGAACCTGGTTCCTGGAGGTCCGCGAATCCAACTCACCGGCCATTAGCCTTTACAGAAATCTCGACTTTCAGGAGATCGCCCGCAGGTCTGACTACTACCAGGATACGGGCGAAACCGCGGTTGTCATGAGGCGCCATTCGTGCTAATGTCACAATTGGCAGCCGGGTATCGCAGGGTCCCGGCTCTGAACCTGGCTGTAATGAATCTCCTGGAAGTCACCTGCCGAGCTTACGGCCCCGTGCAAGCCACTCGGACTGGCAACCTCACCGCAAGGAGTGCTACGCCTATGCCATTGACCCCGGAAGAGCTCAAAGCGCATCTGATGGAGACCGACGAAGGATTTCGCCTTCTGGCCAAGCAGCACTGTGAATACAAGAAGCAATTGGAAGCTCTCTCCTCCAGGCCGTATCTCAGCCCGGAAGAACAGCTCGAGGAAACTCGGATCAAGAAGCTGAAGCTCCGATTGAAGGACCAGATGCAGGAGATCATGGATCGGTACCGTCGCGAGCACCAGACGGTCTGAACATCGGGTGCGCTGACCGCATCCTCAGGTACTGGGTCAGTTCCAAAAACTGGCCCCTTGCGCCGCTTCCCTGAGGTCTGCGGGGGTGGCTCGCGCTGACCCCTCCCCGCCGCCCGCTGCCCCCGAACAGACCGCATCAGCCCCCGCTCAAGCATAGGCGCCATCCTGGACTGAGCAGAAAAGCGACGATGACCATTGCTGCCGGGTTCGTCTGTGACGCAGGAGTGTTGCTGTGCGCGGATAGCCAATTCACCGTCGTCCCGACAAAAGTTGACGGAATGAAAATTGGGATCGCAGACCCCGAGTACGGGAAGATTATGGTGGCGTTCGCCGACAATGTAGATTTTGCTGCGGGGGCATGCCAGACTGTTCTGCGGCAGAGTTCGAGGTCCGGTTCCACAACCGCAATCAATAAACTTGCGGAATTGCTTAAAGAGTACTACCGTCGTCACGTTTTCTGGCATCCACTTTATGAGGATTCCCTCAATGAGTTTAGCTGCAACTTTTTGTTTGGCGTTAAGCTGAATGGCGATACAGCAGCACCCCTGTTCACAACGTATGACACCGTAATGCGCGAGACAGGCACCTTCGATTGTACGGGCTGCGGAGCGGTCGTGGCTCGCCCTATGGCTGGTTTTCTATATAATCCACAGATGTCAGAAGCCTATGCCATAGCGGTGGCATCCCACGTTCTACATTACGTGAAGAGGACCATCGATGGATGTGGTGAAACCACGGTAATCAAAGCTGTCGAAGCATCCAAGTTGATCTTGGGGCATACCGAAGGTAATGACAAAGATTTCAGGAATAGCCTAGCACAGCTCAATGACTTAGCATTTAAATACAGAGGCTTGTGGGTTAATCGTACTCCTTCTACCCAAGGAGGCCAATCAGATCCCGAAGCGGCTATACCCGGTCAATCAAGCCAGCAGCCATCGCGGGAGTGATGCGAAGTGTCTGATGAATGCGGCAAATGCTGTAGTGAATTTAGTGAAGGGCGATAGCGGCCACATGATTTTCGATCTTCTTGGAGAAGGCGTTAGTCAGTCTGGTCATCCTCACCAGGGTGGGGCAAGCCTCAGCTTGCCCCGTGTCCGCATGCGCTCTAGTCGCCGCCGCCTCCTCCGAAGTCAAGCCAGTACTACCTCGCCGGCCTGGTGTTGTACTGGGCTTCACACTAGCCACCACCCCAACAATTCTTCTTGCGTATCCACCCTCTCAGCGTTAGGCTGATAGGTGGAGGGAATATGTTCCAGCCCAATGCCTGCGTGGGATCTGTAGTTGTGCCCCGCTCCGGCGCCTCCGTCCTCACAGCGCTGACCGCCTTGTTACTCCTCGCCGGGATTGCCTCCGCCACCACCATCAAGGTCACGGATGTGGACACGAGCCGCGGGGAGAGTATCTGGATCAAGGAGAACGGCGTGGACACGGACGCGTACTTTGCCGGTATCATCCTTATCTCAGTCTTCACTGAGGGGACCGAGTACGATCGGGACTCCGTTTGTGTCGACCTGTTTACCGACATATACCTGAAGCAGGTTTATGACACCGTGCTCTTGCGCCCCGATGAGGTTCCGGAGAAGGATCTCCTGAGGGTCGCCTGGCTCGTCGACAACGCCGTTCCTCCGGTTCCGCTGCCAAGTCCGGCTCTGGCGGAAGTGACGACACCTGAGCAGGGTGCAGGACTCCAGCTCGCGATCTGGGATATCGTTCACGATAGCGGAGATGGATTCACGACAGGAAGCGTGCAGTTCGCCGCAGCCACCCCCCAAAACGTACGCGACTGGGCCAAGTACTATGAAGACCAAAGCCTCGGCAAGCAATCCGACCTCGCCTTTGTTTACGAGAACTTCATCCAGGGGAGCACGACACAGGCTCAGATGCTCATCGGGCCGGGGTACTACCATGACGACGGACCCGAGCCGCCGACCCCCGAGCCTTCCACGTTTGCCCTCGCCCTGGGAGCCCTCCTGATCGGCGTCGCCCGGCTCTTTCGGCCGCGGTTGGGTCGATTCCCGATGGGCCGCTAGTTACGGCAAACCGAGCCCCGCGCAAAGCGCCCGGAATTCTGGCTCTCCCCCGAAGCGGATCGAAGATCGGACTTACCCCGATGAAGGTCACATCGGTATCGTGCGCCTCGGCAGCCTGGCGCAGGCACTCAATGGCCTGTTTTCTCTCGCCCAGACCGGTGTGGGTCATCGCCAGTGGCCTCCCTGTGCCGCCGCTTTCTCATACGGAGACCTCGACGTCCTGCTCTATGGAACCAGCTACCAACCTCACGTGGGCGACCAGTTCGACATCCTCAACTGGACCGGCACACGGGACGGAAGCTTCGCCCACATGTTCTTCCCGAATCTCGGCGCCGGCTACTCCTGGGAGGTGCTGTGGGGCGATCACAGCCTGACTCTCGAGCTTGGAGCTTCCGGCAACCCCGGCACGGTTCCGGAACCCGGCAGCTTTCTCCTGCTCGTCGGCGGGCTCCTGCTGTTCGGCGGGCGCGCTCTGCGGCGCAAGCCAGGCTAGTATTACGACGTCACGTATTTATGGACTGCGCGAACTCTTGGCTTCGGCGCCGCAGTAGGCGCAGACGCCGGTCCATGTGAACAGCAGATACTGAATCTCACGTCGCGTCCTCGGCAGAGTCCACCCAGAAGCTTTTTTTTGCTGCGCAAGGTTTCCAGCGTGAGGAAGGCGTGCGCGAGCATGACCATCGTTACGTGATGATGCCAGCCTTGCCAGTTGCGACCCTCATAGTGATCCAGGCCGAGCTCTTCTTTG
>JBEKWU010000087.1:0-22914 GCA_049512775.1 Bryobacteraceae bacterium | reverse complement strand
ATTGCTCCACTCCGCGCCCGTTGGGCTACATGTCGAACAGGCAATTACATGGTGAACTCCTTTCAGTTCACAGGATCAGCCAGGCTTTCCCTGGCACACCGCGCGTCAGCAAGCGGCTGGTCTGATTCGCAAGGACTTCCTTGTGGAAGACGGGGCGGGTCTGCTGTCGGATCACGCAGATCCGGAGGACCTCAGCCACCTTAGGAAAACCTTTGACCCGGGAGTTCCTGGTCTACCCTGACCGCAAGCCTCTTTCGACGCTTTAGGGCGGTGGCCTGTATGCCGCGCGGACGCCCCGCCTACCGAGGATCCTTGCACTGCCTCGGGCTGGTCAGCCGCCCTGTCGCAGGCAGCTTACCATCCCACTAACAGTCTATCTCCCAACGGAAAGGGTTGTCCGCACAAAGCCCGGCGGAGGAGCCGCGCCGGCTCGTAAAATGTGGGATAATCAGAGCAGCAGTTCACCGCTGGATTCCTATGTCAGCTTCCGTTCTCGCCGCCGGTGAGATCCGCAGGGCGACCCTGGCCAACGGCGTGCGCATCGTCACCGAACGCATGCGGCACGTTCGCTCGGTGGCGGTGGGCGTCTGGATCGGCGCAGGCTCCCGAAGGGAGCAGCCCCAGGAAAACGGCATCTGCCATTTCATCGAGCACATGCTGTTCAAAGGGACCACCAGCCGCTCGGCCGAGGACATCGCCCGCTCGGTGGATTCCATCGGGGGCAACCTGGACGCCTTCACGGCCAAGGAACTGGTGAGCTTCAACACCAAGGTACTCGACGACCACCTGCCCCAAGCCTTCGACGTGCTCTCGGACCTGGTGCTGCACCCCATGTTTCGGCCCGAGGATATCGAGAAGGAAAAAGGCGTCATCCTGGAAGAGCTCAAAATGGACCAGGACAACCCCGAGTACCTGGTCCACGAGATCTTCACCAGCAATTTCTGGATGGGGCACCCGCTGGGCAAGCCGATCCTGGGCACGAAGGATACCGTCCCGCGGTTCAGCCGGGGCATGATCGAGGAGTATTACTGCACACAGTACGTACCGGCGAACATGTTCATCACCGCGGCGGGCAACCTGACGCACGAGCGGTTGGTGGAGCTGGCGCGCGAGCGGTTCGAGACGCTGCCGCCGGGCCGGGAATCCGCTGCCGATGCCGCGCCGGCGACCCACGCGCGGATCGCGGTCCGCAACAAGAGGGCCCTGGAACAGGTGCACCTCTGCCTGGGCGTGCCCTCCTACCCGCTGTCGCACCAGGACCGCTTCGCCTGTTACGTCCTGAACACGGTGCTGGGCGGCGGCATGAGCTCGAGGCTGTTCCAGAATATCCGCGAGCGTCAGGGACTGGCCTACTCCGTCTTCTCCGAGTTGATCCCTTACCGGGACACCGGGTGTCTGTCCGTGTACGCGGGCACCTCCGTCAAGTCGGCCGCGAAAGTGGTGCAGTCGATCCTCATGGAGTTCCGCCGCCTCAAACAGGAGTTTGTGGAACCGGAGGAGCTCCAGCGGGCCAAGGACTACATGAAGGGCTCGCTCATGCTGAGCCTGGAATCCACCACCAGCCGCATGGCCAACCTGGCCCGCCAGGAGATGTACTTCACGCGGTTCTTGAGCCTGGACGAGCTGCTGGAAAGCGTCGAGCGGGTCACCGCCGAAGACGTGCAGCGCATCGCGCGGACCTTCTTCGATCCCAGGCAAGTCGCCCTCACCGTACTGGGACACCTGGACGGCCTCCGCATCGGCCGCGAAGACCTGGTGTGTTAGGCGGCTGCCGAAGGGTATCCTGGCGGTTGGAGACGCCGTCGGCGTCCACTGACAACCGATGGAAAAAAGGATCTACCTCTCGCTAGGGTCGAACCTGGGCGACCGTGAAGGGAACCTGCGCCAGGCCATCGCTCTGCTGGACGCGCCGGGCCTGCGCATCCTCCGCGTCTCCTCGCTTTACGAAACCGAGCCGATGGAGGTGCGCGACCAGCCCTGGTTCCTGAACCTGGTCGTGGAGGCGGAAACGGGCCTGTTTCCGAAGCTGCTTCTGGCGCGCATCCGAAAAATCGAGCTGGAGTTGGGCCGGAAGCGGGTCCGGCCCAAGGGACCGCGCACGATCGACATCGATATCCTGCTCTACGGGGAATCCGTGATCGACGCCGCCGAGCTGATTGTGCCTCACCCGCGCTTGACCGAGCGGCGGTTCGTGCTGGAGCCGCTGGCGGAGCTGGTCCCCGATCTGCGGCACCCCGTGAACCGCCGCACGATCCGCGAGCTGCTGGCGGCCACGGCCGGCCAGGCGGTCACCAAGATCGCGCACCGGTAGGATAGGGCTCCAGCCCTGTCCTGGTTGCCCCCCGGGGCCTGCCGCGCGGTCAGCGCGGAAGGCGCGCCGCTAGGGCCGTGCCGAGCGCGACCGCGTCCTGCCCCTCCGCCAAGCCGGCGAATCCGGCGACATAGCGCCCTTTGCGGAAGAAGCACAGCCGCCCCAGGTAGCGGTCGGTGGCCCCGAAGGCCTCGTCGGCCACCGTGGCGGGCTTGGTCTCGCCGATCCGCGCCCGCAGCTTCTTCATGACCTCCGCCGCCGTCTCGGGCGACGTCTCGGCCACGATGAACGCCTTGCCGTACTCGTACTGCGCGATGTAGCCCCGCTTCAGCGGGCGCAGGCCCAGCACGCTTTCCGGAACCAGCCGCACCGTCTCGCGCGCCAGTTTCTCGGTCGGGAACCACGCCAGAGCTTCGGGCGGCTCGGTGCGGCCGGAGATCCTGGCCTCGATCGCCCGCGAGAACGCGCGCAGCACATCCGGCGCCTCCTTCGAGATGGCGATCTCCACGTAGTACTTGTCCTTGGCGAAGATGGCGCGGCGCGGCACGACCTGCCCGCCCATGCCGATCTTCTCCGTGGGGCTGCGTGGGTCGCGGTTCGCGCTGAAGATGCCGTAAGCGGATTCGGCATCCGCCATCTCGGAGACGTCGAAAATGATCGTGTCCTCGCCCGACTGGCAGTTCACGCCCTGCATCTTGACGAAACCGTAGATCAGGTACCCTTCGGCGTTCCCGTCCATGTACTCGAACAGGTTGTCGGCAGCGTAGCTGCGCGCCGGGCCCTGCTGCCTCCAGCCTGGCGCCAGCGAGCAATCGGGCGTCTGGCCCAGCGCGGCCAAACCAACGATGAACAGCGCGCCAAAGCATTTCATGCTGATGCCCCCGAACGTCTGTCCGCCGTGAGGCGGGATGCCGCGCGGCTAGCGCTCATGAGAAGATCTCCTGGGCGCGGCTCAGACGCTTGGCGACCCTCACCCCGTTGGCGCAGTGCACCGAGCAGCAGGAGCACTCCCGGCAGCGCACCGAGGTGACTTCCTGGGGCAACTCCAGGAATCGTTCCCGGCCCAGGGCGAACTGGCCGTAGCCGTCGGCGTAGGTGAGAAACCTCAGCACATCGGCCACGGGCAGCCCCTTCGAGCACGTCCCTTCGCACTTCCCGCACATGCGGCAGTACAGGGGACCGATGCGCTCCAGGTAGGCGCTGAGGATGCTCTGGTCGGCCTCGGTGAACTTCGAGCTCATGGCCTTCAGGTTCTCCTCGAGCTGATCCATGTCGGTCATGCTCGGGATCGTGGTGTCGATCTTCGGATTCTTCAACACCCACCGCAGGGCGGCCGCCAGCGCGCCGTCGCGCTTCAGCGTGGAATAGAACTTGTTGCCGGGATCGACCTTGCGGAAGCCTCCGGCCATGACCTTCATCGCCACCAGGCCGATGCCCGCGCTCCGGGCTTTCTCCACCGCTGGGTCCAGGCTGGCGTCCATCGTGAAGTTGTAGGCCAGCAGGACCACGTCGATCTTCCCGCACTGGATCGCGGCATCGATCACCGCTGCCTGGCCCATGTGCGTACTCACGCCGGTGAAGCGGACCTTCCCGTCTTTCTTGGCGCTCTCGTGCGCTTCGAGCACCTCGGAAGTGAGTTCTTCCGCGCGCGACACGCCGTGCTGGTACCAGATGTCGAGGTAATCGGTGCCGAGCGTGCGCAGACTGGTTTCCAGGTCCTCGAGCGCCCTCGTCTTGGATGCCGCGTGCGTCTTGCTCGAGATGTACACCTGCTTGCGCTTGGCCTTCAGCGCAGCGCCCACCATGCGTTCGTTGTTGCCGCCCTGGTATCCGCGCGCGGTGTCGAAATAGTTGATGCCCAGGTCGGCGGCCTTCTCGATCACGCTCCCGTCGGAGGTGATCATGCAGCCGAAGGCCACTCTGGTCGGCGTCAACCCCGTTCTGCCGAGCTTCTGGTAGCGGAGGACGCTCGCGGTGGGCTCCTGAGCCAGGCTGACGGCGGGCAGCGCAAGGCCGGTGGCCAGGAACTGGCGTCGAGAAGATTTCACATTTCACCCCCCAGCACTTCAGATATAATCGAGTACGAAACCTCAATTGTAAGGCCGCCGGGTCCGCCCATGAAAGTAAACTTATCGCGCCGTCGTTTTCTGTACCTTGCCGCCGGAGCGGGCGCCATCGCCAGCCCGGTTCCGCTGAGCCGCATCCTGCTGGGCCAGCAGATCCCGCGGGACGCCGTGCCCACCAGCCTGCCCGAGCCGGTGATCCCTTATGATCGCCGCGCCGCGGTGTCGCTGGTGAAGGGGCAGGACCGCCGCAAGAACATTCTCCAGTCGCTGGTGGCGATTGACGAGCAGATCGCGCCGTTGCTCAAGGCCAGGAAGTACGTCGTGATCAAGCCCAACAACGTCTCGACCAACAACCAATTGGCCGCCACGCACGCCGATGTTCTCCAGGGCATCCTGGACTACCTGGAGCCGCGCTTCAAGGGGCCGGTGGTCGTGGCCGAGTCCTCCGCTGGCAACACCATGAGCGGTTTCGAGAACTTCCGCTACACCCAGGTGGCGAAAGAGCGCCAGGCACAGCGGGTGAGCCTGGTGGACCTCAATGCCGAGGGCAAGTACCAGGTGATTCCGCTGCTCTCTCCGGACCTCCGGGTGGAGCCGGTGCGCCTGGCCGCGCGCCTGCTCGATCCCGACGCCTTCATCTTCTGCGCCGCGGTGATGAAGACGCACAACGTCTGCGTGGCCACCCTCTCGATCAAGAACATGTGCCTGGGCGCGCCGCTGCACAGCGCGCCGAGGGCGCGGCCGGGCTGGAACGACAAGCGCAAATATCACGGCGGCATCCGGCAGACTCACTACAACATCATGCTGACCGCGCAGAAACTGGCCCCGTTCTGGGGAGCGGCGGTGATCGACGGCTACGAGGGCATGGAAGGCAGCGGCCCGGCCTCCGGCACGCCGGTTCCCTCGCGCCTGGCCATCGCCTCGACCGACTTCGTCGCCGCCGACCGCGTGGCCGTGGAGGCCATGGGCATCAACCCGCTCTGGATGGCCACCCAGCAATACTGCTGGCAGGTGGGCCTGGGCCAGTACGACATCTCGAAGATCGACGTGCGCGGCGAGACCATCTCCAGCGTGCGGAAAAAGTACCGGCTGCACGAGGACATCGACCGCCAGTTACAGTGGATGGGCCCGCTCACCGACGTGCCGCCGAAGCTCGGCCAAATCCACCCGATCCTGGAACCGCGAGGCGCGTCACGTCAGCTTGCTTAAATCGATTCCCGCGTCCCAGCTCTCGTCCGACCGCAGCATCTCCTCCCAGGTGACCTCGCGCCCGGAGTAGGCCGCCGCGCGGCCGAGCATGGCGCTTAGCGCCGACTCCGCGCCGGTCGCGGCCTGGTTGTGGAAGTTGCCGCTGGTGATGCTCTCGATAAACGCCTTGTGCTTCTCCGGGTCGGCCTGCGTGAGGTTGCCGGCGAACTTGCCGGTCACCGAGAACTTCTCGCCCTGCGGTTGATCGCTCTCGCCCCAGGTCCACGCCTCCTCGCCCGAGATCTGGAGCGGCCCAGTGTAGGGCGAAGTCGAGTTGCCGCGCGGCCCGAAGAACCGCTCGTTGGCGTCGAACCCGCCCTTCCCGTACTGGGTCGAGTTGAAGCCCACGTGCACCTCGTTGCCGTAGGTGAACACGACGCTGAAGTGCGACCAGGCGTTGCCGTGGTCGGTGCGCCCCTTGCGTCCGCCCGTGCCCACGGCCTTGACCGGATGGCCCTGCAACACCCAGTTGCAGACGTCGATGACGTGGATGTTCTGCTCGACGATGATGTCGCCCGAGAGCACGCGGTCGTGCACCCAGTTCCGCAGCCGCCGGGTAACCGGTGACGCGCCCGGCCAATCCGGCCGCTCCAGGGCCTGGCAGTAGTAGTGCGCCTCGGCCGACGCGATCTCGCCGAGTGCACCGGCATGAATGCGTTTCACCAACTCGACGAACGGCGGCGCCATGCGGATCTGGAAGCCCACGTCCAGGCTGACCCGCCGGTTCGCCTTCGCGCCGATTTCCACCGCCCGCTTGGCGCCCGCCACGTCCACCGCCACCGGCTTCTCGCAGTAAACGTGCTTGCCCGCCGCCACTGCCGCCGCCAGGTGCTCGGGATGGAAATAGGGCGGCGTCGCGATGACCACCGCGTCGATCTCCTTGGACGCCACGATCTGCTCGAACGCCCGCGGCCCGGAGAAGATCTGCGTCGCATCCAATCGCGCCGCGCCGTTCTTCTCCGCCAGCGCGTCGAAGCGCTTCCGGGCGGCCGCGAGCTGGTCGTCGAACATGTCGGCCAGCGCCGCCAGGCGCGCCCCACCGTTCTTGATGAGTCCTTCGGCATCCTCCGTGCCGCGCCCGCCGCAGCCGAGCAGCCCGATACGAACCGCCGAATTCGCCGCCGTTCCGCGCGCCGTTTGCGGTTTCAGGATCATGATGCCGCCGGCCACGCCGAGGAATGCCCTCCGGCCGATCTGTTGCCTGTCGTTTCCCATGCTGTCTCCTTAACCGGCCAGTTTCTCCAGATATGCCTTCGCCGCGCGGACGTCCTCGAGCTGCTTCGGGCCGGAAACCTCGCGCTCGATGGTGAGCGGGCCGCCGTAGCCGATCTCCTTCAGCCGCCAGATGAATCGCGGGAAGTTGACCTGGCCCTGGCCGATGGGCACCTCGCGGCCCAGGTTCTTCGGATCGACCGGATACAGGCCGTCCTTGGCGTGCACCCCGAGCACCAGCGGCCCAAGCACGTCCAGCGCCTCCACCGGGTCCGCCTTGCCGTACATGATGAGGTTGGCGGGGTCGAAGTTCACGCCCACGTTGTCCAGCCCCACGTCCTGGATGGTCCGCAGCAGGGTGATCGGGGTCTCCTGCCCGGTCTCGCACCGGAAGCTTTGGCCGTTCTTCCGGCAGTAGGCGGCCACCTGCCGCACCGCATCCACGGCCTCCTTGTAGACCGGATCGTTGGGGTTCTCCGGGATGAAGCCGCAGTGCGTCTGCACGGCCGGAATCCCGCACTTCTTCGCGAAATCCGAGGTCTGCTTGACGCGAGCGATCCGCGTCTCGCGCGTCGCCCGCGGGACCAGGCCGATGGTGAGCGGGCCCTGGTAGAAGTCGTAGACCTCCGGTCCCGGGCCGCCGGCCACCGCCGAGGTCGCCTCGACGCCGTAACGCTCGAGCACGCCGCGCAGGCGGCTGGCCAGATCGGGCTCGAAAGAATCCACCCCCACCTGGCACGTCGGCAGCCCCAGTTCCTGCACCGTCCGAATCGCGCTCTCGGGATCTTTGCCCACCGGGAGGATCAGCCCCAGGCGCATTGGTTTCGCACTGGCCGCCCAGACCGGCCAAACCGCCGCAACGTATACGAACTGTCGCCGATTCATCCCATCGATTGTAGCGCCGTCCCGCAAAGAAAATATTTGAGACGAATCCCGCCCCCGGCCCACTACTTAGTCAAAGCGATGTCCTCCATGGGCGCCCTTTGTGGCGCCCTTTCCATTTCCAAACCACCGGGACCGTCGCCGCGCCCGCTCCGTGGGCCGGGGTGACGATCCCGAGTTGGCCCCGGACCATCCCCGCCGGCTAGCCGGCCACCAGCCGCTCGATCAGCCGGGCCGCGTCCGTGTCGGAGATGAGCAGCGCGCGATTCTCCGGGCGCACGAACCGCTCGGCGACGGCGTGGTCCAGCGTCGCGAGCAGCGCGTCGTAGTAGCCCGCGACGTTCAGCAGCCCCAAGGATTTCCGGTGGATGCCGAGTTGGGACCAGGTGAGCGCTTCCGAGAGCTCATCCAGCGTGCCGATGCCGCCCGGCAAGGCCAGGAACGCATCCGCAAGCTCGGCCATCAGGGCCTTGCGCTGGTGCAGGGAGTCCACCACGCGCAGTTCGGAGAGTCCCAGGTGGGCGATCTCCCGGTCCACCAGGGCGCGTGGGATGACGCCGATCACCTCGCCCCCGGCGGCCAGCGCCGCATCGGCCAGCGCGCCCATCAGGCCGACGCTCGCGCCGCCGTAGACCAGTCCGATGCCCCGCCGGGCGAGTTGCCGGCCCACCTCGATGGCAGCCTCGCGGTACACGGGCAGCCGGCCGAAGCTGGATCCGCAGAAAACGCAGATGCGCCGCAAGGTCCTGGCGCTACTTGATCCGCTCGTCCCGCTCCACCTTGCCGTCGCGGAGGTGGATGACGCGGTGCGCGTTCATGGCGATGTCGTGCTCGTGGGTGACCAGCACGATGGTGTTGCCCTGCTGATGCAGCCGGGCGAACAGCGCCATGATCTCGTTCCCGGTGGCGGTATCGAGGTTGCCGGTGGGCTCGTCGGCCAGCAGGATCGACGGGTTGTTCACCAGCGCCCGGGCCACCGCGACGCGCTGCCTCTGGCCCCCCGACAGCTCATTCGGCTTGTGGTACATGCGCGGCTCCAGGTCCACCTGGACCAGCGCGTGCTTGGCCCGCTGGATGCGGGTGTCCGAGGAAATGCCCGCGTAAATCAGCGGCAGCTCCACGTTGTGCAGCGCGGTGGCGCGCGGCAGCAGGTTAAAGGTCTGGAAGACGAACCCGATCTCCTTGTTGCGGATGCGCGCCAGCTCGTCGTCGTTCATGTCGCTGACCAGCCGGCCGTTGATGTAATACAGGCCCTTGCTGGGAGTGTCCAGGCAGCCGATCAGGTTCATCAGCGTGGACTTGCCCGAGCCCGACGGCCCCATGATGGCCACGTATTCGCCCCGTTTGATCTCGATATCCACGCCCGAGACGGCATGGATCTCCTGATCGCCCATGATGTAGGTTTTCCACAGATCGTAGGTGCGAATGACGATCCCGTTCCGCTTCAGCTCTTCCCCGCGCTCGACTTGTTCAGCCAGTACTCCCGCCATGGTTGTATCGAACTCCTAGTCCGTCTTGACCGGCACCTTCACCGAGTTGTCCACCTTCACCTTGGCCTCGTTCCGCAGCGTGCGGATCACCTTGTAGCTGCCGGTGATGATCTCGTCGCCTTCCTTGAGGCCTTGCAGCACCTCGATGTCGGTGGCGCCCGTAATGCCCGTGTCCACCTTGCGATACTGGGCCTTCTCCCCTTGGATCACGAACACGCCCTGGATCTCTTCCTTCTTGGCCTTCTCCGCCGCCGGATTGGGCTTGCTCGCGGCCTGGACGGCCGGCTTGCCGTTCTTCTTCGGCTCGGGCTCCAGATCGCCCTTCTGCCGCACGGTCAGCGCCTGGATCGGTATGGTGAGGGCGTTCTGCCGGGTAGCGGTGGTGATCTTCGCCGTGCACGAAAGCCCGGGCCGCAGCTCCTGGGAGGCGTTGTCGATGGCGATCACGACCTTGAAGTCCTTGGCTTCCTGGCTGGAGATGGCGCTCTGGGAAGCGGCCAGGCCGGTCGAGCGCAGGATGGCCGTGTTGCCGATCTCGGTCACGCGCCCTTTGAAGGTCTTGTTCGGGATCGCGTCGACGGTGATATCGGCGCTCTGCTTCAGAGCCACGTTGACGATGTCGGTCTCGTCCACCTTGACCTCGGCGGTGATCAGCGACATGTCGGCGATGGTCATGATCAGCGAAGCGGCCGAATTCTGGATGCCGGGGACCACCGTCTCGCCCACCCGAACCGGCAGGTTAGTCACCATTCCGTCCAGCGGCGCGGTGGAGAGGGTCTTTTCCAGGACATCCGAGACACGGACCAGGTTGGCCCGGGCCAGCGCCACCCGGCGCTGGGCTGCGGCAAGCTGCGCGGCGGCCTGATCGCGCATGGCTTTGGTCTGCGCATAGTGCGCCTGCGCCTCGCGCACCGCCGCGGCTCGCGAATCGGAGTCCGTCCGCCGCGTGTCGAACTCCTGCTTGGCGATCAGCTTGTCCTTGTACAACTGCTCCGCGCGGGCGTAGTTGAGCTTGGATTGCTCCAGATCCGCCTGCGTGCGCTCGATGGTGGCCTGCGCGTTCAGCAGGCTCTCATCGGCGGCCTTGACCGAGGATTCCGCCGCCGTCGAATCGGCTTCGGCCGAGCTCACCGAGGCCTTCTGGGCGGTCACGTCCGCCTCCGGCTGCACCGATTCCAGGCGTGCCAGGAGCTGGCCCTTCCTGACGCGATCCCCTTCTTTCACTAAGATTTGCGTGATCCGGGAAGGCGCCATCGCGTTGGAGCCAATGTTGACGTAGTTCTTGGGTTTGATTTCGCCGGACGCAGTGACCACCGAGGTCAGGTCCTGGCGAGCCACGCGGCCGGTCTGCACTACCACGATGCCACGCTGGCTATACCCCCTGCTCGCCAGAAGGACCACGGTCACCAGCAACAGTCCGATCACAATCAGCCAAATCTTCCATTTCCGCTTCACAGAGTGCTCCCTCTTCGATCAGACGCCATCGGCGGGCGATTTGTTCACAGAATTTAATGGTAACAAGGAAAATCCGGGGCAGTACACTCGCTCCACTTGCTTAGACGGCCGGCATCCGCACACCGCCTCGGGTATCCCGGCCGCCGGACTCGTCTTTCAGCCGTGTGTTGCGCCGGGTGTGTAAGGTCCCCGGGTTCTTGCCGCCTCCGCAATCTTGGCCACGAGCTGGTCGGCTGTGAACGGCTTCTGTAGGAAACCGCTCACATGGTTGCCGCTGAAGCGCCGGGCGGCTTCCAGTTCGCTGTACCCGCTGCACAACACTACCGGCAGCGCGGTCGAGCGGCTGCGGATCGCCTGGAGGGTCGCCTCGCCGCTCATGACCGGCATGGTCATGTCCAGAAGCACCACACTGAGTTCCGCGTGGCAGTTCACGAGCTCGAGCGCTTCCTTCCCGTTTGCCGCCAGGAGCACCGCGTAACCGCGCCGTTCGAGGGCCTCCTGGGCAAGGGAGCGGACCGCCGGCTCATCGTCGACCACCAGCACCGTGCCGCTTCCCCGGCGCCCGGCCGCCAGGCTTGGTTCCGGTCGGAGGACGGGTGTCTTGCTGGCCGGCAGCAGCACCCGGAACGTGCTACCCCTGCCGGGCTCGCTCGAAATCCTGATGGCGCCGCGATGCCCGCGCACAATCCCCAGCACCGCCGAGAGTCCCAGGCCCCGCCCCATCATCTTCGTGGTGAAGAATGGGTCGAAGATCCTGCTCCGCGTCTCCTCATCCATCCCGCACCCGTTGTCGGACACCTCCAGGCAAACATGGGTTCCGCCGGCGAGTTCCGGAAAGTCCCTGCGGTCCGCGCCATCCCGGAGTTCGCAGGCTCCAATCGCGACCCGGACCACGCCCACGCTGTCGCCGATGGCCTCGGCGCCGTTGATCGCCAGGTTCATGATCAGTTGCTGCATCTGGCTTCGATCGGCTTCAACCAACGGCACGGTTTCGTCCAGATCCAACCGCAGTTCGACGTTCCTTGGAATAGAACCCTGCAACAAACGGCTCATCTCGCGGGTCAACTCCGACAGGTTCACCGCTTCGATGACGAACCGGCCCTTGCCGGCGTAGGCCAGAAGCTGCATGGTGAGATCGGCGGCCCGCTCGGCGCCCTGGATGACCGCTTCGACGTACGGCTGAACCCGGCTCTCGGGGGCCAGGTCTTCTCGCAGCAGACTCGCGTATCCCAGCACGCTGGTCAGGATGTTGTTGAAATCGTGCGCGATCCCGCCGGCCAGCAAGCCGATGCTTTCCAGCCGCTGGGTGTGCCGGAGCTGGTCGTCGAGCCGCTTGCGGTCGGTGATGTCGTTGCACAGCTCGAAGTAGCCGGTAATGGCCCCCTGCGCATCGCGGAGGGGCGCGGTCCAGATGCTGACGTCCCGGATGGCGCCGTCCTTGGTGCAGCGGCGGGTCTCGAAGTCGAGCACGCTCTCCCCGCTCCGGGTGCGCTCGAGCAACTCCTCGGAACTCGCCCGCTCTTCCTCCGGCACGATGGGCAGCGGCTGGTTGAGGACCTCCGCTTCGGACCAGCCGAACATCCGCGTGGCGGCGGGACTCCAGAGCTTGACGCGCCGCTCCAGGTCGATCACCATGATCGCGCCCGGGCAGGTCTCGATCAAAGCCCGCAAGTTGTCGTGCGCCTCCCGCAGCGCCTCCTCGGCGCGCTTGCGTTCAGTGATGTCGCGGATGATGCTCTGGTGGAACCGGGAGCCCTCGACCTCGATGCTCCGCGAACTCACCTCGACCGGAAAAGTGGAACCGTCCTTGCGGCGATGCTCCGTCTCGAACACCAGCCCGCTGCCCCGGGCGACGGCCTCCCACTGGCCTTCCAATGCGGGCAGCGCTTCCGGCGCCCGCAGATCCCGGATATGGAGCTCCAGCAGTTCGTTCCGGGCGTAGCCGTAAGAGCTGACGGCGCGATCGTTGGCTTCCACGATTCTGCCGCTCGCGTCCATCAGCAGAAAGATGTCGTTCGCCAGCCGGTTGAGGTGTTCGTAATGGCGCTCCAGCACCTTGCGCCGGAGCTCGGCCTCGTATTGCCGGCGGTAGAAACGGGCCTGCTCGTGGCGGAACAGCAGCAGGACGCCCAGGCCCAGTCCGGCGAACACCAGGCCGGCGGTGGTCACCACCCACCAGCCGCGCTCCCGAATCGGCCGGTACACTTCCTGCGTGTTCACCTTGGTGACCAGGATCCAGTTAGAGCCTGGGATGCGCCGCACCACCGCCAGAACGGGAACGCCTCGATAGTCGATCCCTTCGATCAGGCCTTCCTTCCCCAGCGCCCCAAATGCCGCGGGCAGACGCGGCCGGCCGAGGGGCAGCTTCAGCCGCAGAGCACTGTTCTTCTGGTGCCGCAACTCGTTGAGAAAGACGACCTGGCCGCCTTCCCGCCGGACCAGCAGCGTTTCCGCCGACGCGCTGGCCGTCGGCCAGGATTGAACGAAAGGGTACAGAAACCGGTTCGGATCGATCCGCAGAACGATGGCTCCAATCGGCGCCGTGCCCGCCCCTGCCGGCAGGACCGGAATTGCGAGATCCATGTAGACCTGCCCGGAGGCCTCGTCGCGGTACAAGTCGGACATCGTGACGCGGCCGGTTCGGCTCGCCTCGGCGACCGTGGCGGCGAGCTGCGGCGTCGTGACCTGGGGTTCCCGCTTCCGGGCTGCCATCACCTCGCGCCCGGCACCGTCCAGCACAAATGCGTCGCTGTAGTCGGAGTTGCCCGCCACGGTCCGGAGCCAGTTCCGGAGCTCTGCTACGGCCTCTGGCCGCCCCTCCAGCGCCTGCCTCACCGAACGGGCAATCATGGGATTGGAAACGGTCACCTCGGCGTCGTCCCGGCGTTCCCGCAGCCAGTCGGCAATCTCGCCAACCTTGACGTCCGAGATAGCCAGCAGCGCTTCCTGCTGCTGCCGTTTGAGCTCTTCGCTGTGGTTCAGGTAGTACAGGAGGGCGACGCCCGCAACCGCCGCCAGGAACAGCGGGATCAGCAGAAGCGGCGCCTTCGGAACAGGGCTGCTCTCGCCGGCCGCTTCATGGGTTGTCGGTTGCATCCGCCTACGAACCGCCCCTGCACTTCGAGGATAGCGCCTGCCGAGACAACGCCGCAAGGCGAGAAGCCTCTTCCGCGCCGCGACCGCGGGGGGCAGCCCCGTTACTCCGGCCTCCGCCGCCGGCGGCCCTCGTAGGCATCCAGGACCTCCGTCACCGGGCCGTCCATGACCAGTTCGCCGTGATCCAGCCACAGCGCGCGTTCGCACAGATCCTCCAGAGACTCCGAGGCGTGAGACGCGTACAGCATGGTCTTGCCGCTCCGCTTCAGATCGCGGATCTTCTCGGCGCACTTGGACTGGAAGGCGTGATCCCCCACCCCCAGCACCTCGTCGATGATCAGGATGTCCGGGTCCAGGTGCACCGCCACCGAGAAGGCCAGCCGCATCTCCATTCCCGAGGAGTAGGTGCGCAACGGCTCGGCGATGAAATCGGCGATGTCCGCGAACTCGACGATACTCTCGAACAGCTCCTCGGTCCGGCGCCGGGTGAGGCCCATCAGCGCGGCGTTCAGGCGCACGTTCTCCAACCCGGTCAGGTCGCCGTGGAAGCCCGCGCCGAGTTGCAGCAGGGCGCCGATGCGGCCCTCCACCGCAAAGCTCCCGTCGTCGGGTTCCACCAGGCCCGCCACCAGGCTGAGCAGTGTACTCTTTCCTGCGCCATTCGTGCCGACCAGCGCAACGCGCTCCCCCGGCTCGATGCGGAAGGTGACGTCCCGCAGGGCGTAGAACCGCTCCTTGGGGGAGTGGCGGAACCAGCCCTCGACGTGCTTGCGGAGCAGCACCCGCCCGGCGTGGCGGTAGAAGTATTTCGACACTCCGTCGCACTCGATGGCGGCCCGTGCGCTCATAAATAATCGTAGACGCGCCGCCTCAGCGCCCGGAACACCGCGAAACCCGCCAGCAACACCAGGACCGAGCTGAGGACCAGTTTGACCAGCAATTCGGCCCGCGGCGCGACCCCATCGAGCAGGACGTTGCGGCAGGCCAGCACCAGCGCCGCCACCGGGTTGAACTCGTAGATCTCGCGGTAGCGCTGAGGAACACGGGCGAGATCGTAGAAAATGGGCACCAGCCAGAACAGCACCGCGCCCGACGATTCCACCACGTAGCGCGTGTCCCGGACATACACGTTCAGCACCGAGAACATCAGCGACAGCCCGCACACGAAGATCACCTCGCATCCCCACAGGAACGGCAGCCACAGCCACTCCCAGTTCACCCCTTTGCCCGCTATCAGCACCGCCACCAGCAGCAGCCCGATTTGAATCAGCAGGTGGATGCCGACGGAAAGCACCGCGGCCATCGGCACGATTCCCCGGGGTACCGGCACGCGCTTGATCAGGGGCGCGTTCTCCACCAGCGACAGCGTCCCGGTCACCCAGGCCAGGGTGAAGAAGTTATACGGCACCAGGCCGCACAACACGAACGCGCCGAAACCCTGGGCGGGACCGCTGACGAATACCTTGGTGAAGATGAACCACATCACCCCCATGATGATCAGCGGATTGAGCAGCGACCAGAACACTCCCAGGGACATGTTCCGGTAGCGGACTTTGAAGTCCTTCGCCACCAGGTTCTGCAGCAGAAACAGGTAGTCCCCGTGCCACTTGGGACCGCGCGACTGGACGGTGGATGACCGCAATCGTTTACTTCCGGGGAGCTCCCCTCGATCTTGGTAAGACTCAGATTCTACCGCTTCCGGGGCCCTCCCGCTAATCCTTTTTCCCGCGATCGCCGATCAATGCACCGAGGACCGACCCCGCGATCCATGCAACCGGGCCGCGGGCACCCCATGAAACGCGCGCTGATTACCGGAATCACGGGCCAGGACGGTTCCTATCTGGCGGAATTCCTGCTGCGGAAGGGATACGTGGTGCATGGCTTGAAGCGGCGGGCCAGCAGCTTCAACACCGGCCGGGTGGACGGCATCTACGCCGACCTGCACGCGCGGGGCAATCGCTTCTTCCTGCATTACGCCGACCTGGCCGACTCCAGCAGCCTGTGGAAGCTGCTGTATTCGATCGCTCCGGACGAAGTTTACAACCTGGCCGCGCAAAGCCACGTGCGGGTGAGCTTCGACATCCCCGAGTACACCGCCGACATCACCGCCACCGGGGCCCTGCGCCTGCTCGAAGGCATCCGGGAGACCGGCATCCGGACGCGCTTTTACCAGGCCTCCTCGAGCGAGATGTTCGGCGCTTCCCCGCCGCCGCAGAACGAGCTCACGCAGTTTCACCCGCGCAGCCCGTACGCCTGCGCCAAGGCCTTCGCGCACTCCATCGCCGTGAACTACCGCGAGAGCTACCGTATGTTCGCCTGCTGCGGCATCCTGTTCAACCACGAATCCCCGCGGCGTGGGGAGACCTTCGTCACGCGGAAGATCGCGCGCGCGGTGGCTCACATCCAGTGCGGCTTGCAGGAGAAACTGTACATCGGCAACCTGGAGGCGGCGCGCGACTGGGGATACGCGCCCGAGTACGTCGAGGCCATGTGGATGATGCTCCAGCAGGAGTCCCCCGACGACTATGTCATCGGCACGGGCGAGACGCATACCGTGCGCGAGTTCCTGGAGCGGGCGTTCGCCCACGCGGGACTGGACTGGCGCCGTCACGTGGAAGTCGATCCGCGCTATTTCCGGCCGGCTGAAGTCGAGGCGCTTCAGGCCGATCCGTCCAAAGCGCGGGAGCGGCTGGGATGGCGGCACCGGGTGGGATTCGAGGAACTGGTGGGGCTGATGGTGGATGCGGAGATGTCCGAGTTGGCCAGGCGCTCCTCCGGCGTGCTGGAAAAGGTGACCCAGACGGCGCCATGACCGATCTGGCGGCCAAGCGTATCGGTGTCACGGGCGGGGAAGGGTTTCTCGGCTCGTATCTGGTCGAGGCGCTGGAGGCCCGCGGCTGCCGCGACATTTTCGTCCCGCGGCTGTGCGACTACGACCTGAGGGTGGCCTCCGATGTCGAGCGCTTCTTCGCCGACGCGCGCCCGGAAATCCTGTTTCACCTGGCCGCCGTGGTGGGCGGCATCGGAGCCAACCGCGACAGCCCGGGCCGGTTCTTCTACGAGAACGCGATCATGGGCCTTCAGGTGATCGAGCACGCCCGCCGCAACCGGGTCGAGAAGATCATCGTGGCCGGGACCATCTGCGCCTATCCCAAGCACACGCCGGCGCCCTTCCGCGAGGAATCGCTCTGGGAGGGCTACCCGGAAGAGACCAATGCGCCCTACGGGATCGCGAAGAAGGCGCTGCTGGTGCAGTGCCAGGCCTACCGCCGGCAATACGGCATGAACGCGATTTTCCTGCTGCCCGTGAACCTCTACGGGCCGCGCGACAATTTCGACCCCGCCTCCTCGCACGTCATCCCGGCGCTGATGCGGAAGTGCTGCGAGGCCCGGCGCAACGGGGCGCGGCAGATCGTCTGCTGGGGCGACGGCTCGCCGACCCGGGAGTTCCTGTACGTCGCGGACGCCGCCGAGGGATTCGCGCGGGCCGCGGAACTTTACGACGGGGCCGAGCCGGTGAATCTCGGCAGCGGCGAGGAGATCGCCATTCGCGACCTGGTGGACCTGGTGGCCCGAACCTGCGGCTACGACGGGGAAATCCTCTGGGATGCCTCTCAGCCGAACGGGCAGCCCCGCCGGAAGCTGGATACCACCCGGGCCGAGCGCTGCTTCGGCTGGCGCGCCACCACGCCGCTGGCCGAGGGCCTCCGGAAGACCCTCGAGTGGTACCGCGGGGTTACTCCGTTCGCCGCGCCACCACCACGGTGATGTCGTCGGTGGCGGGCTGTCCCGCCGTCCACGCGGCGACGGCCTCGTGCACCGCCTCGACGATCGCCGCCGCGGGCTCCCCGCGCTTCTCCACCACGACGTCCTTGACCCGCTCGTCGAACTCCTCCCCCGCCGGATTGAACGCCTCGGTGACGCCGTCGCTGTACAGCAGCAAAACGTCGCCCGGCTCCATCCTTCCGTGCTCTTCCTGGTACCGGATGGCCGGCAGGATGCCCAGCGGCGGCCCTCCGCCCTCCAGCGCTGCAATCTCTCCGTTCGGCCGGACCAGAAACGGCGGGTTGTGCCCGGCATTCGAGTAGGCCAGTTCCCCGCTGCGCGGGTCGAGAACCGCGAAGAACAGCGTGACGAACCGATTGGGCGGGCAGGCGCCCGCTATGCCTCGGTTGAGGCGGCCCACCATGTCGGCGGTGTCGCCCGGGGTGTCGGCCAGCGCCTGCACTTTGGCCTGGAGGCTGGCCATCACCAGGGCCGCCGGCATGCCTTTGCCCGCCACGTCCGCGATCACGATGCCGATGCGGCCATCCGGGTAGGTCAGGAAGTCGTAGTAATCGCCGCCCACAGTGCGGCAGGCGGCGTTGTATCCCGCCAGGTCCAGACCGGCGACGACCGGCGCCTCCGCGGGCAGAAGCTGGCGCTGGATCTCGGCGGCCTGTTCCAGTTCCGCGGCCATCAGTCTTTCCGCCTGCTCGACTTCCGCCAGCCGCTCCCGCTCGATGCGCAGGCCGGCCACGTTGGCCATCACGGTGAGCAGGTTCAGGTCGTCGCTCGTGAATTCGCGCGTGAGCTGCGGCGAGTCGACGTAGAGCAGGCCGATCACCTGGTCGTCGGTTTGCAGAGGGACGGCCATCAAGGTGCGCACGCGTTGCTCGATGATGCTGAACTGCTGGCGGAGCGCCTCGTCCTGCTGCGCGTCGCGGACCAGCAGCGAGGTCTTGGCATTCAGCACGCGATCGCGCACGGTGCTGCTGATGCGGAACCCCTCGCCGCGGGAAGCCTGCACCAGCAGGCTGCCCTTTTCCAGCGTGAGCAGAACGCCGCGGCGCGCCCCGCAGGCCTCCATGGCCAAGCCCAGGATGGCGGGGTAGAGCTCGGGGAGCGGACGCCGCACCGTGAGCTCGCGGCCGACGCGCACCAGCGCGGTGATCGGGCTTCCCCACTCCTGCGCGCCCGGGCCGAGGACCGCCTTGGGGTCCTTCCCCTCCCGCTTCAACAGGCTCTCCAGCGTCGTGGCCACCGTCACGTGGGCGGGCGTGGAAGCGCCCAGGCCATCGAAGAAAACCGTTTTGTTCGCGTCCGCTTGGGCCGGCTCATAGGTCAGAACGACGCGACTGGCGATGATGCGGTCGCCAGGCTTGAGCCGCCGCTTGTCGCTGACGCGGATGCCGTTGACGAAGGTGCCGTTCTTGCTTCCCAAGTCCCGTACCGTCCACTCGTCCCCGTCGCACTCCAGTACCATATGCTGGCGCGAGAGGCCGATGTCCTCGGGGTAGCAAAGTTCGTTGGCGTTCGAGCGGCCCAGCGACAGCGAGCCGCCTGCCAGGGAGACCGTTCTGGTTTTGCCGTCCGGAGACGTGATCGCGAGTTCCCGGCCCATACTGGATACTTTAGCAGCGGAGCCACCCGGGAGGATTTCTGTTATCGTGAGTCCAGGGGCGTTGATGGAGCCGGAGCCAACAGGCAGTCGTAAAACCGAAACCAGTTTCATCCCCGGGTCCATCGGGACCATCCGCATCGGCAGCGTGCCCATCCGCCTCCATTTCACCTTTATCCTGCTCTTCGTTTTTCTGATGTTCGCCGGCATCGGCGAGCGGCAGTCCCCGCCGGTCAACATCCTCTACGTCGCCGCGCTGTTCGGCTCGGTGATTCTGCACGAACTGGGACACGCGCTGGTGGGGAAGCTGTACGGGGTGCGGACGCTGGAGATCGTGATGTTCCCGATCGGGGGCGTGACGCGCCTGGAACGGAGCCCCAAGCCGCGCGACGAGATCTGGATCGCGCTGGCCGGGCCGGCGGTCAACCTTCTGATCGCGGCCGGGCTGTTCGCAGTGCTGCTTTGGCGCGATGTGCCGGTGTTGCTCGAAGACCTGGTGCAGCCCAGCGATGCCAACCTGCTCGAACGCATTGCGGCGGGCAATCTCATCCTGGCGGCGTTCAACCTGCTGCCGGCGTTTCCGATGGACGGCGGGCGGATCCTGCGCGGGGTGCTGGCGCTGCGCAAGCCGGGCGACGAAGCCACGCGGCTGGCGGCGCGCGTGAGCCAGTTCCTGGCCATCGCCATGGGCCTGTACGGGCTGCTGAGCATGAACTACATGCTGATCTTCATCGCTTTCTTCGTGTACCTGGGCGCGGCGCAGGAGGGCGCGGCGGCGGTCGGGCGCATACTCACGCAGGGCCTGCCGGTGCGCGCCGCGATGGTGACCGATTTCCGGACGCTGGCGCACGCCGACACCATCCGCGATGCCGCCAACCTGCTGCTGGCCACCACGCAGCAGGACTTCCCGGTGATGCACGGGGGACAGGTCATCGGACTGCTCGGCCGCAATGCGCTGTTACGCGCCATGGCCACCGGCGGGCCGGATTCCTACGTCTCCGGGGCCATGGATCGGGCGTTTCTGCGGCTCTCGCCGGACCAGGATCTGTCCGAGGCCATGCGCTCCTTGGCGCCGGCGGGCTCCTGCGCCCTGGTCATGGACAGCGACCGGCTGGCGGGACTGCTGACCGCCGAGAACCTCTCGGAATTCCTGCTGCTCCGCCGCTTCGGCATGGAGCCGGAGCCGCCGGCGCGAACCGGCCAGGGCGCCGAGAACTGACCCCGGCGCGAGCGGATCTCTCAGTTCCCCTTCTGCGGCGCGGGGTTGGCTTTCAGAAACGCGTCCACGTTGTTCTTGTCGATCAGCGTCGTGCCGGTGTCGATGAAGCTGGGCAGCGGCGACCGGGCGTCTTGCGCCCAGTCGACCTCCAGCGACGGCAGCTTGTGGTGGTGCAACAGATCCAGCACTTTGGTGCCGAAGTAAGCCATCGTGTACGGCTTCTGCGCGATCGTGGCGGCAATCATGCCCTTCTGGATCCACTCCAGCGTGCGCGGGTCGGTGTCCATGGCCACCACCGTCTTGCCCGTCACCTGGTGGCGGTTGAGCACATCGGCCACCTCCGGACAGGACTGCGCTTCCAGGCACACGAATGCGTCCACCGGGGTTTTCTTCGAGACCATCTCGTTGGTCTTGTCGAAGGCGATCGTCGCAACGCCCTTGATATCCACCACCTCGGCGATCTTGATTCCGGGATGGCCGCGGAACACCTGTTCGTACCCGTGCAGCCGCTCTTTGAGGTTGGCCTGCTCGGGCATGGTGAACACCACCACGTTGCCTTTGCCCTGTAACTGCTTGGCGACCACGTTCGCGCCCATTTGGCCGGCGGCGTAGTTGTTGGTGCCGATAAACAGCAGCCGCTTGCTGGTCGGCGCGTCGGAGTCCATCGTGATGACCGGGATGCCCTGGGCGATGGCGCCGTCGATCTCCGGCGTCATCACATCGGGATTCGCGGCCGACACCAGGATGCCCGACGGCTTGCGCTGCCGGAGCAACTTCTGGAATTCCTGTCTCTGCGCTTCTGGGTCGTAGGTGTCCGGTCCCACCATCTCCCATCCCACTTTGTACTCCCTGGCGGCTTGTCCCAGCCCGGCGACCGCAGCCTGCCAGTAGGGGATCTTGGTGTTGGTGGTGACCAGATAGTAGGCCTCGGTCGGATCGTGCCCGGATCCTCCGCAGTTGAGCAGCGGAAGAGCCAGCGCGCTGACCAAAACGGAATGAAGCAGAACTTCTGTTCTCGACATAGGTCCCATCTGCGAGCGCGCAACCGCTCGACTCCCCAGTGTAGACCAAACCCCAGCCTGCCAGTTCCGGCCATCCCGGCGCCGCTGGGCCGGCACAAGGAAGACCAGCAAGCCCGCCGTCCCGCGCGTCGCCGCCAGCTTGAACCCGAACTCCGCCAGCGCCCGCGCCACCGGCTCCTTCTGCAAACTCCTCCGCTACGAAAGCGCCCTCCGCCGCGCCTTCTACCGCGCCCTCCACGAACTCCAGATCCTCCAATGCCGCCCCCACTTCTCCCCCTCCTTCCCCTCGTAGGACCTGCTTCAGCTTGTCCTCTTCCAGCCTCCGGGCTGCAGTGAGTGATTGCGCTGCGGCCTACAATGGAGTAACAGGAGTGCACGGCGGAAGTGGCTACCTCTCTTCAAGAACAGCGCCTCTCGCTCGGCCGGCCCTTCACGTCCCGCTGCTTCGTCCACCCATCCGCCGGGGGCTCTGTCGCCGAGTGTGTTGACTTGGACTTGATCGTGAAGGCCGAGACTCCGGACAAAGCTCTGGCCGGTCTCCAGGATTCCATGATCGGTTATCTGAGAACGGTCCTCCACAGCGGGGAGATCGCCGGTCTGGTTCCCCGTCCCTCTCCGCTGCTGCGCCGCCTCCTCTACCATTGGTATTGCCTGAAGGCTGCGCTATCCGGCAGCGGGCATCGCAACTTCAGGCTGTTTGACGCCTCATCCGATCAGTTGCTGTCCTTCGCAGGCTGACCAGTGTTGGTGGGATGACGCCATGAAGCGAACGATTCAGGTGCGAGTCTTCCGTGGCGAGAAGCAGTACGTCGCGGAGTGTCTCGACCTGCCCGTCGTGACCGAAGCGCCGACGTTGGACCAACTCGCCTCCAACATCCTCGAAGCCATTTCGCTCCACCTGGACGGCGAAGACCTCGCTGAACTCGGCTTCGCGGGGAACCCGACCATCCTCGCCACCATGGAGCTCCAACCCGTCGCCTGATGCCGAGACTGCGAGCGCTGTCAGGTGAAGAACTCGTCCGCATCTTCTCCAGGTTCGGGTTCGACCCCGTATCCCAGCGTGGCAGTCGCGTCAAGCTGCGTCGCACCTTGCCGAACTGCACCCGGCAGATCCTCACCGCGGTTCTGCATGATGAAGCCGGGTGGGGCATCCTGCGCGCCATCCACCGCTCAGTCCCCGCCAAGGATACTCCAAGGCTTCTCTTCCAGGAACCTCGCCGGGCTGAGGATGCGAATACCGCGGAAGGGGTCCAGCCGCAGCAACGCGCGGTCTCCGCTGACCATGGCCCCGGCGTTCGCGGCAACGGCACACTCCAGCACGCTGTTGTCTTCCAGGTCGCCGCAGGCCGTGATCTCTTCGGTGGGTTCAACAACCGTGCACAGACCGTGCAGGCGAGTCCCGATCTCCCGCCACTCTTGTCCAAATTAGCGCCGCGACTGCCTGCCCGTTGCGGGGCCTGCGCCGGGACGTGAGCAGGCCGAGCCTCTGATAGATTGGATTGGGTTCTACCAGGAACCAATCCCAAAACTACG